>NZ_JAVIIY010000023.1:0-68547 GCF_033977345.1 Mesorhizobium dulcispinae | reverse complement strand
CGACCAGATCCTCGCATCGGTCAAGCGTTTCTGCCAGAAGACAATGAACCGAACTTCAGATTCAGGTGACTAGCTGATCAGCCCATTGAGAAGTTCAGCGAGCTGCAGGATTTTCGCGAGGCAGGGACCCAAGCTAGTAACCCATGGCTCCCATCTTGAACCAGCCAGTTTCGATGTTCGGGCAATACTCGGGCCTGGCTTCACCAAGAGCATAGAGCTTTCGTCTCACCTCCATGGTTTGGGCAAAGCTTTGTTTGCGCCTTACCCGGTGGGAAAGGATACGTCTGTGATGGAGCTGCAGCACGCCAGTACGCAGGGTCAAACGCTTACGAGGTTGATGCGCAACCGGTTGCGGATTGCCCCTCGCAACTGTTGACGAAGTTTGGCTTCGCGCACTGACTGGTTCAAAGTTTCCGGCCTCAGCCAAGGTAAAAAAGGGCCAGCAGATAGAGCTTGTCGGCGACGTCACCCATATCGATGGTGAGTGGGTCACGGTGGACCGGGGCGTCCCGGTTACAGTGAATGCGGACACTCTGAGACTGGTAACAGCCTACAAGCCGCCTTCGAGGAAGAAGGCCCTCGTCGACAAGCCGACTTAAAAGGCGGGGACATCAATTAGCTTTAACTAATTATAGACCCGCGCTGTCCTATTCTGGGACAGCGCGGGTCAGTGCCCACTACCGCGCAGGCGGCTCCGGCAGACCCAGCGCACCCCCGCCCGCTGTCGGGGCCGCCACCTGCCTTTGATATATACCAGCAATGGTTGAACCAACCGTTACCACACGTGCCTACCAACGCGCTTTCCTGATCGTTAGACTTTGATGGACCGGAGGGATTCACATCTCACCAGAACTGATCTAGTCTTCCCGCTCGAAGAAATCGCAGGTGGCAACCATGGAAGCGATGTTCGATGAACTCGCGGCGGCCCTCAGAGAGCCCCGTATAGATGTATCTGCTACTGTCCGCGCTTATGCCCTAAACCTCGCCGGCAAGCTCTTCCTGGGCATTGCTATTGGCGTTGGCATCGGCATTGGGCTGGCGATCGCCGGTTAGCTTCCTCGGCAAGGCCTACCTCAACTGACCGCTTGCCAGAACATACCGCTTTTGGTCTTGCGATTGGCGTAGGTATCGCGCTGAGCTACCTACTATATTAGCAATAGGCTTCCATACAGAGACGGACCTACCATCAAGCGTTTTTCAGGCGCTTGTGGGAGTTTTTAATGCGCACAATTCTGGCTCTGGCCGCACTCACAACCTGTTTCGCTCTCTGGGACCGGTTTGCGAACGACGGGACATATAGCGCTACGCTGCAGCGAAATATTTTCGGCAAAGTGCTATCTGGATGACCCTCCATTGAAACGGAAGTGGAACGAAACGTTATCCGATGTGATCGATCGTTGAATCGTGGCTGCACGTGCTGGCTATGCCCTCTCTGGGCGAAGATCAGCCTCGCTCGTCGGCAGCCTGTGCTCCCTCTTCCCCGGAACTGCCTCAAGAAAGCTGGCTACCGATAGCCCATAGCTGTCACAGCTTTCTTCAGGATGCCTCATTTGCCCAAGTTCCCGTTCTCCGAAGCGACCCCGATTCAATATCCCGGTCCGCCGCCGAAAAGTTCTGACGTGGTGATTATCGGCGGCGGCGTCATCGGCGTGACGACGGCGCTTTTTCTTGCGCGGCGCAACATCTCCGTGACGATGGTGGAAAAGGGACGGATTGCAGCCGAACAGTCCTCCCGAAATTGGGGATGGATCCGCAAGCAGGGCCGCGATGCGGACGAGCTGCCGATCGTGATCGAGGCGTCCCGTCACTGGCGGCAGCTGGCTGAGGAATGCGGCGAAGACATCGGCTTGCAGCAGACAGGCGTGACCTACCTGGCAAGCACGGATGACAAAATGGCCGGCTTCGAAAAATTCATGAAGGTCGCTGCCGCCCATAAGATCGATACTCGCCTTCTGAACGCACGGGAAACCGCGGATCTCATCAAAGGCATGTCACGCAGCTTCAAAGGCGCGATGACGACACCTTCCGACATGCGGGCCGAGCCTTGGGTGGCGGTGCCGGCGCTCGCTCGGCTGGCGGCCCGCAAAGGCGTCAAGATCGTGGAGAATTGCGCGGCGCGAACCCTGGAGATCTCGGCCGGCAGGGTCAGCGGCGTGTGGACCGAGGCGGGTTACATCGAGACGTCCAGCGTTCTGCTGGCGGGCGGTGCGTGGTCTTCCCTGTTCCTGAGAAGACATGGGGTTTCCATTCCCCAGCTCAGCGTCAGGTCGACCGCCGCGGCAACGGAGCCGCTGCCTGAGATCCATGCAGGTGCCGCGGCAGGAGAGCATATCGCTTTCAGACGCAGGCAGGATGGCGGATACACGCTCGCCCCGGGAGGCAGTCATTTGCTCCACTTGGGCCCCGACGCATTCCGCCACGCCACGAAATATCTTCCCGCCCTCATGGCCGATCCGTTCGGATCACGCTATTCGCCGGCCGCACCCGCAGGCTACCCGGACGGCTGGTCGACGCCGCGTCAGTGGACGCCGGAGTCCCAAAGTCCTTTCGAAAGAATGCGGGTGCTCGATCCGGCTCCCGAACGTTCCCGTGTCCGTTCGATCGAACGCAATTTCAGGCGCCTGTTCCCGCAGCTCGAGTCGGTCCGCCTGAAGGCAAGCTGGGCAGGCATGATTGACGCAATGCCGGACGTCGTCCCCGTGGTTGATCGCGTGCAGGCGATCATCGGCCTTGTCGTCGCAACGGGCATGAGCGGTCACGGCTTCGGCATCGGGCCGGGAATCGGTCGCGTCGTCTCCGATCTGATTCAGGGAAACGAGATCGGGCACGATCTCAGCCGGTTCCGCCTGTCGCGCTTTTCCGACGGAAGCGCCATCCGACCGGGCCCTGCTCTCTAAGACCATTGCGCCCGGCATCAGACCTCTGTTGCAATTGCCGAATCGCGGGCGAACGAACACTTTCCCCCTGCGCCGGCTACCCCGCCCCCCAACGCCGGTGCACAGCCCGGCTTGCTGCTATGTGCCGATCTCATCCGCCAAAGCAGGCCGGGCTATTCCCGGAACCATTCCGTAGCTGCCTCGTTCCGCGAAAGGGCCGAAAACGGGAGAGACAGATGACTGTGAGATGTCGCGTTTCGATTGACGACGCCAGGGATGTGGAGGAACTCGCTTTCCAGGAATTGCCGCGGGTGGGTGAAAGCGTGTCCATGCCGATCGAAGGGTCCAATATGGACCTCCGCGTCCTGCGCGTCGTGCATATGCCCGGCAGCGAGCAAGGTGCTGCGACGAAACTGGAACTGACCAGCAAGATTCTTTAACAATTCCAGGAAAGTCTGGAACGCTTTTCCGTCCGGAATTGCGGAAAAAACATAGAGCGGATCAGCGATTTCTGTGAAAAGCTGAACCGCTCTAGCGGCATTCAGTCGCCCAATACCACACCGGAGGCGACAATCTGGGCGGTTCGCGCGGTGAGCTTCTCGCGCTTTACAAGCGTTGGCTTTTCATAGGGCTTTTTCATCGCGCCGTTCCGGAACCGGGCTGCCTTGTGTTCGGTCAAGACAGTGAACGCGCGCGCTTCGGTTGCGTTCCGAACGGCGGACTGAGACCTGGACTCGGCCGGCCATGGCGCGCGGGATTGCCATTGCACGAAATTGCGACAGCGCTGCGTCGCGAAAATCCCGGCAATTTCAGTGAGAGGCGGTTTTTGCGCCTCGAACCGACTAGCGCGGACGCGCTCGATGGACCGGTGTTGTGGAATTTGCCGATACCAAGTCTGCCTCGGTATCTTCCGATCCCCGTTTGAGGGCCAGCCGGACCACCAGTCCGACGTATCCAACCTGAAGAATGATCATCGCAAGGATGGCCCAGCCGAGCGCCTTCCACACAGAGCCGGTCTCCAGCTCAGCCCAGATTGCGATGATGAACGATGTCGCGAACATGCCCACCAGAAATTGAGGAAAATACATCGGCATGGCACCCCAGGCTTTGTTCAGGCGGCCCTCGACTCAACTGTTGAAGAGCCCCGCCGCCCCATTCGCGGAGCGGCGGGGGCCCCAAATCTGCCCCCCGGCTATCGGGGCACGGTCCGCCCCCGGCATTGCTGACAGTGCAATTGCGATGCCAGGCACAGTGACCCATTACGGGACACCTACGCTGTTGATGCAAGGCGTCGGCGCCGAATAATATTAACCGTGGCTAATATGCCACCGTGTGGTCGCAAGGCACCGAATTATAAGGGTTGTGGCAGGCGCCGGTCGGGCGCTATGCGGGTAGCGCCAGCGAGGTTGTGCGCGACGCTGGCGACTTCAACCCTTCGCCAGCAACGCCTCGACTTCCTGGAGCGTCGGCATGGACGGCGCCGTGCCCGGGCGGGTCACCGAAATGCCGGCGACGGCGCAGGCAAAGCGCACCGCCTCCAGCGGCTCGACGCCCTTGGCAAGCGCTGCCGCCAGACCGCCATTGAAGGCGTCGCCCGCACCCGTCGTTTCGACCACAGCGCCGGCATTGACGGCGCCGACATGGTCGGAGCGGTCCCTGGTGTGCAGCAGCGCGCCCTTCTCGCCGAGCGTCACGATGACGGCGCCGACACCCTTCGCCAGCAAGGCGTCGGCGGCGCGGCGGGCATCATCGACCGAAGAAACGGTGATACCGGTCAGCCCTTCGGCCTCGGACTCGTTGGGCGTGACATAGTCGCAGAGCGCGTAGATGCCATCCGGCAGCGCAGCTGCGGGCGCCGGGTTGAGGATGGTCGTCACCCCAGCCTCGCGGGCGATCTTCAGCGCCTTCAGCGCCGCCTCGATCGGCTGCTCCAGCTGGGTGACGAAGACGCCGGCCGAGCTGATCAGGTCGGCATGAGCCTCGATGTCGGCGGGCGAGATCAGCATCGCGGCACCCGGGCTGACGATGATGGCGTTGTTGCCGCTGCCCTCTTCCACGAAGATGTAGGCCGCTCCGGTATAGCTGTCCGGCGTGTCGATCACGGCGCTTTTCACGCCCGCACTCGTCCAGGTCTGCTTGGCCATGTCGGCAAAGGCATCGACGCCGAGCCGGGTCAGAAAGGTGATATCGGCGCCAAGCTTGCCGGCGGCGACCGCCTGGTTCGAACCCTTGCCGCCCGGTCCGAGCTTGAACGAGTTGCCGAGGATCGTCTCGCCCAGGCGCGGCTGGCGATCGGCGCGATAGGCGGTGTCGGCGACGAAGACGCCCAAGATCACAACAGGCTTCATGACGACGGGCTTGCCGGCTGCCATCTTTCTACTCCGCATCCGGCGGAATGACGCCCTTGCGGAAGGCGAAGCAACCATAGAAGCGGCGCTCGCCGGTCTGGATGACGCAATAGGCCTTCTTGGCGCGCTCGTAGAAGGCGTAGCGCTCGATCGAGATCATCGGCCAGGACTTGCCCTCGGCTGCGTCGATTTCCTTCTGCACTTCCTCCTGCACCGGCGGAATCTCGTTCGGCTTGCCGACGATCTCCATGCGCGCGGCCGCGTCGTCGACGAAGCTGTCCAGCGGATAGAGCGACAGCACGGCCTTCACCACATCGGCTGCCGGCGCATCGATGCGCAGCAGCTTGCCGAGCACCGTCTGCTTCGCGACGGAATCGGATGGGAAATTGGTGTCGGCGATGATCAGGTCATCGCCGTGGCCCATGGCCCGCAGCGCCTGGAGCACATCGGCATTGAGCAGCGGATTGATCCCTTTGAGCATGATTTCCTCTTGGAAGTCTGTTTACGGTCAGAGACGCTTGCCGGTCCCTGCGTCGAAGAGATGGACGTGTTCGAGGCGCGGCCTGAGCTTCAGCGTATCGCCCGGCTTGAAGTCGTGACGCTCGCGGAACAGCGCCACCATCTCGCCCTCGCCGAAGCGTACGAACACAAGCGTCTCCGAGCCCGTCGGCTCGACCACCGAAATCGTTGACGCCACACCTTCGGGATGGATTTCCAGATGCTCTGGGCGCACGCCATAGACGACGGCCTGTCCGTCCTCGGTCGCGATGCCGGCAGGCACCGGAAAAGCTGAGCCCGCTATGTCGACCACCGGCCTTTCACCCTTCCTCACCGTACCCTTGAGCAGGTTCATCGCCGGCGAGCCGATGAAGCCGGCGACAAACAGGTTGGCCGGTCGGTCGAACAGTTCCAGCGGCGCGCCGACCTGCTCGATGCGGCCGTCACGCATCACCACGATCTTGTCGGCCATGGTCATGGCCTCGATCTGGTCGTGGGTGACGTAGATGGTGGTGGTCTTCAGCCGCTGGTGCAGTTCCTTGATCTCCGTGCGCATCTGCACGCGTAACTTGGCGTCGAGGTTGGAGAGCGGTTCGTCGAACAGGAACACTTGCGGATTGCGCACGATGGCGCGGCCCATGGCGACGCGCTGGCGCTGGCCGCCGGAAAGCTGGCGCGGATAGCGCTTGAGATAGGGATTGAGGTCGAGGATGTCGGCCGCCCGCTTCACCCGCTCGGCAACGACGGCCTGGTCGGTGCCGCGCAGCTTCAGCGCAAAAGCCATGTTCTGCTCGACCGTCTTGTGCGGATAGAGCGCGTAGTTCTGGAACACCATGGCGATGTCGCGCTTGGCGGGCGGCAGATTGTTGACGATACGGTCGCCGATCGAGATCGTTCCGCCGGACACCGTTTCCAGCCCCGCCACCATCCTCAGCAGCGTGGACTTGCCGCATCCCGAGGGGCCGACCAGCACGACGAACTGGCCGTCGGCGATATCGACGCTGACCTCGTGCAGAACCTTGACGGTTCCGAATGCCTTGGCCACATTGGCGATTGCGACTTGAGCCATCGTCTCCCCTATCTTTTTCGGTGAAGCTAGCCATTGCCAACGGCAAGGGCAAGTCGGTATCTTATAGATAAAAAGCCATTCTTGTTGACAAGGTAATCGATTACGCGAATAGTAGCGAGTGCCAATCCGACACCCGGTCCTTGTCCCGGAAAATCGGAACTCCAGGCGACGCAGGGTGGGGTCCCACGTCCCCCTATGGTATAGGAGAACCGCAGACGTTTCGACGTCCGAGAGATTGGCAAAATCAATTCACGACTGAAGTTCTGGGAGGAACCTTGCGATGAGAGTCGATCTTTACGAAAAACTGGTGCGCGCCGGGGCGACCCGCCGCGAATTGCTGAAGGGCGCTGCCAGCATGGCAGCACTCGCGGCGGCCTCAGGCGCCGGGCTCGGCGCGCTGACCAAACCGGCCGCCGCCGCAGATGATCTGCGCGCGAAAATCCTGCAGATTCCAGGCGTCGGCAAAGGCCAGCCGACGGACGCCGACTTCCAGAAGGTCGGCGAGCTTTGCCTGGAAGCGACCAAGGCCAACGTCAAGGAAGGCGAGTTCGCCGGCGTTGAGCTCACCTTCATGGGCCTCAACAACCAGAACCTGCACAACGTGCTGTTCCGCGGCTTCCTGAAGCCATGGGAGGCCTATACCGGCGCCAAGATCAACTGGATCGATCTTGCCCAGGCCGACTACAATCCGCGCCTGCAGCAGGCGATTGCGACCAATACGATCGATTTTGATATCGTCGAGATGGGTGCACCGTTCGAAGGCGACGTCTGCGGCAAGGGCCTTACTTCCGAAATGCCGGACTGGGTCAGGAAGCAGATCGATATGGATGACCTGGTGGCCTATCTGAAGCCTCCGGTCGGCACTTGGAACGGCAAGCAGTATCGCGTGACCGTTGACGGCGATACACACAACTTCAACTACCGCACCGACGTGTTCTCCGACTCCGATCTGGCGGCAGCCTGGAAAGCTGACAGCGGCGACAAGGCAGGCCTGACGGAATGGGGCGTGCCGAAGACCTGGCAGCAGGTGCAGGTCGTGACCAAGTTCCTCAAAGGCAAGCAGGTGAAGGGCCAGGACGTCTATGGCTATCTCGACGCGCCCAAGCCTTGGGGCGGTTTCGGCTTCTATTTCCTCGGCAGCCGTGCCAGCGCCTATGCCAAGCACCCCGACGACAAGGCCTGGCTATTCGATCCGGATACGATGAAACCGCGCATCAACAACCCGGCCTGGGTGCGAGCGATCCAGGACGTGATCGATGCACTGCCTTCCGAGCCGCAAGATCAAATCAACGCCGACCCGAATCAGACTGCGTTCAGTCAGTTTCTCGGCGGCACGGGTTCGATGGTGGCCTGGTGGGGCGACGTCGGTTCCAACGTCAAGACCAACGACTCCTCGGTGGTTGGCGACGTTACCGGCTTCTCGATCCTGCCCGGCTCCGACGATGTCTACAATTCCAAGACCGGCAAGTGGGACAAGCTGGCCAGCGGCCCGAACTATGCGCCGAACTGCGCCTATCTGGGCTGGGGCGTCTATGTCATGGCCCGCGTCGACAGCGACGAGAAGAAGAAGAAAGCCGCGTGGTCGGCGGCGGCCCATCTCGGCGGCAAGGATCTGTCGCTGTGGTGCGCGGCCTATCCGTCCGGCTTCCAGCCTTACCGCAACTCCCATTTCAACATTCCGGAATGGGTGGCGGCCGGCTATGACGAAGCATTCATTAGCTCCTACCTGAAGTCGGAGGCCGACAGCTACAACCATCCGAACGCGGCGATCGAGCCACGCATCCCCGGCATCTTCCAGTACTACAGCGCCGCCGAGGACATTTTGGCCAACACCTTCGCCGGCAAGATGAAGGCGCAGGAGGGCGCCGATGCCATCGCCGCCGCCTGGGAAAAGCTGACCGACCAGATCGGACGCGAGAACCAGATCAAGCTCTACAAAGCCTCGCTCGGCATGTAGGCTGTTTCAGGAGAAGTCGCGGCCCGGCGACACCTCGTCGCCGGGCCGTATCTTGACCGGCTCTGGCCGGTCATTCGGACAAAGAGGCGAGAGGCGTGGCTGAGCAGACTTCGACCGCGAATGCATGGCCGGCAAATTCCACGGCGAGCGATCTGATCCCGCCCGGCCGCAAGCGCCTCGGCTGGGTCCTGATGATTGCCGCGACGCTCGCGCTGCTCGCGACGATCGTGATGCAGATCCTCTATAAGACCGAAGTCGACACGGTCGGCTTCTACACCTGGCGTCCCGTGGTCTACGCCTATGTGCTGTGGGGCGTGGCGCTCGGCGCCTGGCAGGTGTTGACGCGCGGCGAGGACGGCCAGCGCGCGCTGTTCCTCTTGCCGGCGCTGCTCTTCACCATCGCCATGGTGATCTTCCCGACGCTGTTCGGCTTCTACATTGCGCTGACCGACTGGAACCTCAGCTCCTTCGCCGGCCGCAGGTTCAATGGGCTCGACAATTTCTGGCAGATGCTGGGCGACCCCTACTACCGCAACGCGCTGGTCAACATGGTATTCTATGTTCTCGCGGTGCTGGTGGAATATGCCATCGCGTTCGGCCTGGCGCTGCTGCTTAATGCCCAGATCCGCGCCCGGAAATTTTTCCGGGTAGTCTTCCTGTTGCCGCTGATGCTGTCCCCGGTCGCCGTGTCGTGGATGATCGGCAAGTCGCTGATGGAGTACCGCTTCGGGCCGGCGGCCACGCTGGCGCGTCATCTCGGCTGGGATAATCCCGCCTTCTTCTCGGACCCGCTTGCCGCCCGCATTTCGATCATGGTGCTCGACGCCTGGACTTTCATCCCGTTCATGATGATCATGCTGCTCGCCGGGCTACAGGCGATGTCGCGCGAGGTGATCGAGGCGGCGCGCGTCGACGGCGCAACCACATGGCAGACCTTCTGGCAGGTCACCTTCCCGCTGATGCTGCCGGTGTCGGTGACGGCGGTGATCCTGCGCATCATCTTCAAGCTGAAGCTCGCCGACATCATCATCACGGTGACGTCCGGCGGCCCTGGCGGCGCTACCGATTCCGTTTCGAGCTTCATTTACCGCGAGTATCGCGACCGCTCGAATGTCGGCTACGGCACCATGCTCGCCATGATCTACCTCATCATCATCATCGTGTTCGTCACCTGGCTGCTGAAGATAGCCAGCCGCTTCGTGCGCAACGTCAACTGAGTCGCATCATGAGCGTCCAGACCACAGAATACACCGTTTCCGAGATCCGCTCGCCGGCGGCCTTCATCACCAGCCGCGTCTTCATCTATGGCGCGCTGGTGTTCTGGTCCTTCGTCTGCCTGTTCCCGATCTACTGGACGATAACCACCTCGTTCAAATCGGCGGTCGACGTCACGCAAGGCCACCTCATCCCGTTTGTCGACTACCAGCCGGACTGGAAGGGTTGGCGCTCGCTCGGCCTGTCGCCGGATTCGATCTTCCAGACCTCGACCGTGCGCGACGAGTTCCTGAAGCGCTTCATGAATTCGGTCATCACCTCGGTCGGTGCGTCGAGCCTCGCCATCGTCATCGGCAGCCTCGCCGCCTACGGCCTGACGCGCTATCGCTATCACTTCGCCTGGTTCAAGAACGAGGACATCTCCTTCTTCTTTCTGTCGCAGTTGATCCTGCCGCCAGTCGTGCTGGCGCTGCCTTTCCTGGTGCTCTACCGGGAAGTGGCCCTGCTCGACACGCGCATTGGGCTTGTCCTCCTCTACACGCTGATGGTGCTGCCGATCGTCATCTGGATCATGCGCGACCAGTTCAACTCCATCCCCGTCGAGCTCGAGGAGGCGGCGCTCGTCGATGGCCTGTCGATCTGGGGCGCCTTCTTCCGCATCGTCATGCCGATCGCGCTTCCGGGCATGGTCGCCGCCTTCATCCTGGCGATGGTGCTGTGCTGGAACGAGTATTTCTTCGCCGCCCTGCTCACCTCGACGGATGCCAAGACCATCCCTGTCATGGTGGCGAGCCAGACCGGCTCGCAAGGCATCAACTGGTGGTCGATGGCAGCGCTTGCCACCGCCGCGATCGCGCCGCTGGCGATCATCGGCATCGTGCTCGAACGCTATCTGATCATGGGCATGACGGCCGGCTCGGTGAAGTAACTACAAGTACCGCACGCAACGTCCGCGTCGCTTTGCCCCAAGTCTGTCACTACATCGTCTCTGCCGGCGCAAAGAAGCAGTTTTCGTGCTCCTCGGTGGGATGCAAGCAAATGTGAAAATTATCGTCACCGGACGGAATGACACTGTCGTAGGGGACAAAATAGCGGTCTTGGTGAGTGACCCTCCGATGATCTCCCGGCCGCAAGATGATCACGTAGCCATCCGGCGTCGGCGTAACAGTTGTGCCTGGGATGCTACTGCATTCGCCTGTCATTGAATCGCCGTGACAGCAGGCCGGCGGATAGGTCCAGCCGCTACTGGCGCCGTGCGCAAACGCAGAAACATCCTGGAGCGCTGCAGCCGTGGCGATCACACCTGCCAAGCTTGCCATGCGTGGTTTTGCTACAGCGCGCACCGAACGGCTCCCACGGCCAACGGCGTAGTCGGAACTATTTTATATTATTCGCACTTGCTAATATATAGACGAAAGCCTCTTCGCCCGAAAGGCAACAAAGCTAACCCCTGAGCGTCGCCCGCAAATGGTCGAGGACCATCGCGACACCCTTTTGCCCCAGCTCGGCCGAAGCCTCCGGCGCGCTTTTCGTGTACCAGCCCGTATTGTCCGCGAGATGATCGGCGTCCACCGCCTCGGGACACAGCGCCAGCATCAGCGATGTCTCGCCGATGCCGGCATGGTCGAACGGGTACTTGCCGTTCATCGCGGCCGGCATCAGTGGATGCACCTGCACCCAGTTGAAGACGTTCTCACCCTGGGCATGGCCGGCATAATAGTCGGCCATCTTGTCGGAGCCCCACCAGCCCTCGCCGCGCTCCTTTTCCAGGAAACGGAAGATCGCCTGCCGGCCGGCGGCCTTGAAGGCGAGATCGGTCGGCATGCCGGCGACGAAATTCTCGGTCTGGTGATGGATGATGGCGTGGATATTGCGGAAGCCGATGCGCAGCAGGCCGTAGAACAGCTCTTCCGCGAAAGGCGCCAGCACCGGGCCGCCGACCTGCACCGAGCCGCTGCCTTCCGGCGGCGCCACGGCATAGCTCGCCGCACCGTAGTAGAAGGGCGGCAGGATGACGATGTCCCTCTCCTTCTCGAAGAGTTCCAGCGTCTTGATGACGGCGAGCGTATCCATGCCGACCGCCATGTGCTCGCCATGGTATTCGAGCACGCCGAGCGGCAGCGCGACCGGCCAGTTCTCCTCGATCGCCTTGCGGATCTGGTGCGGCAGCATCAGTTCGTAGCGCATGTCCCTACTCCATATTGGTGTGCCGAGCGCGCATCGCCTCCGGCGTTGCGCCGGTTAGCGCCTTAAGCTTCAGCACCATCACCTCGAACACCAGGAAAAGCGCCCCCTCGAACAGCGAGCCCATCGGCAGCACCGAGGTTTTGGCGGCACCCTGGTCGCTGGCCATGGTCTGGGCCGGGACGAGCAGCGTGAAATCGGCAAGCTTCGCGGCGCTGCCGGCCGGTTCGGCCGTGAGCAGCACCACCTTGGCGCCGGCGTCGCGCGCGACCCGCATCAGGGTCAGCACCGTGGTGGTCTCGCCTGGTCCGGAGCTTGCCAGGAAGACATCGCCCTTCCCTAGCGGCGGCGTGGTCATGTCGCCGACCACCGCGACAGGCAGGCCGAGATGGAAGAGCCGCATGGCGAAGCCTTTGACCTGCAATGCTTCGCGGCCGCAGCCATAGACGACGATCTTGCCGGCGCCGGCAAGCATTGCGCAGGCGGTGTCGACCCGGCCGTCATCGATGCGCCGCACCACGGCGCCGAGCTCGTCCATCGCGATCTGCATCTCCGGCCCGGCTTGCGTCATGGCTGTTCATCCTGTCGGCCCAAGCCTGAATGGGCATGCGGCTTTGCGTTCGCGTTTCGCGCGAAACAGTTGTTTTTGTTCATGCTATCACCGCGAAAATTCATGTCCAACGAGCCTCGGCGCTTTTGCTGTGCCACCGGCGTGATAGTGTCATGTCAGACAAATCGATCCGGGACATTCGAGGATATGAAGACACGGCATTTCGACCGCATCGGCCATGGCGGCATCACCTTCACCGAGCTCGGCTTCGGCACCGCGCCGCTCGGTAATCTCTATCACGCCGTCTCCGATGAGGATGCCAATGCAACGCTGGAGGCAGCATGGAAGACCGGCTGCCGTTACTTCGACACCGCTCCCCTCTATGGCCTTGGCCTCTCCGAAACCCGGCTCAACCCTTTCCTGCGCTCCAGGAAGCGCGACGATTATGTGCTGTCGAGCAAGGTCGGCCGGCTCATGCGCGTCTCTGCGCCCGACCAGCGCACCGGCATCGGCAAATTCTTCGA
Source organism: Mesorhizobium dulcispinae (assembly GCF_033977345.1). Taxonomy (NCBI): domain Bacteria; kingdom Pseudomonadati; phylum Pseudomonadota; class Alphaproteobacteria; order Hyphomicrobiales; family Phyllobacteriaceae; genus Mesorhizobium; species Mesorhizobium dulcispinae. Next base: position 55,326 of record NZ_JAVIIY010000023.1, on the reverse strand, counting down.
CACGCCTTCGCGCAAGGAAGTCTACGATTACAGCTATGACGGCGTGATGCGGTCCTTCGAGGCGTCGCTGGAGCGTCTCGGTGTCGACCGCATCGACATCCTCTATGTGCACGATGTCGATATCTTCACCCATGGCAGCAAGGAGGCTTCCGACCGGCGCATCGAGGAATTCATGTCCTCGGGCTATTATGCGCTGCTCTCGCTGCGCGACCAGGGTGTGATCAAGGCCTTCGGCGGCGGTATCAACGAATGGCAGGTCTGCCAGACGCTCGCCGAGCGCGGCGATTTCGATCTCTTCCTGCTCGCCGGCCGCTACACGCTGCTCGAGCAGGAAGCACTGGCCACCTTCCTGCCGCTCTGCGAGAAGCGCGGCATCGGCATCATTCTCGGCGGCCCCTACAATTCCGGCATTCTGGCGACAGGCCCGAAGCCCGGCGCCTTCTACAACTACACCGAGGCGCCAAAGGACGTGCTCGACCGCGTGGCGCGCATCGAGGCGGTCTGCAAGCGCCATGGCGTGCGGCTGATCGAGGCGGCGTTGCAGTTCCCGCTGCGGCACCCTTGCGTGATGTCGGTGATCCCCGGCGGTCAACGGCCGGCCGAGGTCGAAAGCAACCGTGCGCTGCTCGACGTCAAGATCCCGGCGGCCCTGTGGGCGGATCTCAAGCAGGAAGGTCTGATGCGCGCCGACGCGCCGACGGCCTGAGTCGCACATGTGCCGCTGCCGCGGGGCACAAAAAAGAAGAGCCGGGCAAGCCCGGCTCATCTGATCTTAAAAAGAAAAGGTCTTAGTTGACCGCGTCCTTGAGGCCCTTGCCGGCCGAGAACTTCGGCACGGTGCGCGCCGGAATCTTCACTTCCGCGCCGGTCTGCGGGTTGCGGCCGGTCGAAGCAGCGCGTTTTGACACGGTGAAATTTCCGAAGCCGACAAGCCGGACATCGCCGCCCTTCTTCAGTTCGCCAGTGATCACGGAGAACACCGCATCGACGGCGGATTGCGCATCAGCCTTCGAAATGCTTGCGGAGTCGGCGACAGCGGACACCAGTTCGTTCTTGTTCATCAAAATTCCCTTCCATGAGAAAACCGGAACTACGACTCATCCGGCAGGAAACGGACTTTAGAAAGAAGCGTTCCGGAACCCAAGCCGAAAACCGCGGAATTCCGGGCTTTTTTCCATTTTTCGGAGCTTTTTTCACATGAAAAAGCCGGGCTGGAAGCCCGGCTCTCTCTTTGTGCATCGCAATGTTAGAAGATACTAATGTGCGAGCGACTTGCCGGCATCGTCGCCGGCATCCACGCCGACCGGCGGATTCACCGGCTCGACCCACTCGATCGGCTCCGGCATCCTGACCAGCGCGTGCGCAAGCACTTCGCCGACCCGCGACACCGGAACGATCTCCATGCCGTTCTTCACATTGTCCGGAATCTCCGCCAGATCCTTGACGTTCTCTTCCGGGATCAGCACCTTCTTGATGCCGCCGCGCAATGCGGCAAGCAGCTTCTCCTTCAGACCGCCGATCGGCAAGATGCGGCCGCGCAGCGTTATCTCACCGGTCATCGCCACATCGGCCCGGACCGGAATGCCCGTCAGGACCGAGACGATGGCCGTGGCCATGGCCGCACCTGCAGACGGGCCGTCCTTCGGCGTGGCGCCTTCCGGCAAGTGGACGTGGATGTCGCGCTTGTCGAACAGCGGCGGCTCGACGCCGAAATCGAGCGCTCTTGAGCGGACATAGGAGGCCGCCGCCGAGATCGATTCCTTCATCACGTCGCGCAGGTTGCCGGTCACCGTCATGCGGCCCTTGCCGGGCATCATAACGCCTTCGACCGTCAGCAGCTCGCCGCCGACTTCCGTCCAGGCAAGACCGGTGACGACGCCAACCTGATCGTCGGCCTCGACCTGACCGAAGCGGAAGCGCGGAACGCCGAGATAATCGGCGAGGTTGTCCGCCGTGATCTTCACCGTCTTCTTCTTCGTCTTCAGGATCTCGGTCACCGCCTTGCGCCCGAGCTTCATCAGCTCGCGCTCCAGGCTTCTAACGCCCGCTTCACGGGTGTAGGTCTGGATGATGCCGCGGATCGCGTCCTCGCCGACAGAGAACTCGTTCGGCTGCAGCGCGTGATCGCGGATTACCTTGGGCATCAGGTGACGCTTGGCGATCTCGATCTTCTCGTCCTCGGTATAGCCGGCGATACGGATGATCTCCATGCGGTCCATCAGGGGCGCAGGGATGTTCAGCGTGTTCGCCGTCGTCACGAACATCACGCTCGACAGGTCGTATTCGACCTCGAGGTAATGGTCCATGAACGTCGAGTTCTGCTCCGGATCGAGCACCTCGAGCAGGGCCGACGACGGATCGCCGCGGAAGTCCTGGCCCATCTTGTCGATCTCGTCGAGCAGGAAGAGCGGGTTGGACTTCTTGGCCTTCTTCATCGACTGGATGACCTTGCCGGGCATCGAGCCGATATAGGTCCGCCTGTGGCCGCGAATCTCGGCCTCGTCGCGCACGCCGCCGAGCGCCATGCGGATGAACTCACGCCCCGTGGCCTTGGCGATCGACTTGCCGAGCGAAGTCTTGCCGACGCCGGGCGGGCCGACGAGGCACAGGATCGGCCCCTTGAGCTTCTTCTGGCGGCTCTGCACGGCGAGATACTCGACGATGCGCTCCTTGACCTTGTCGAGGCCGAAATGGTCGGCGTCGAGCACGTCCTGGGCGAAGGCGAGGTCCTGCTTGACCTTGGAGTTCTTGCCCCACGGGATCGACAGCAGCCAGTCGAGATAGTTGCGCACGACCGTCGATTCAGCCGACATCGGCGACATCGACCGCAGCTTCTTCAGTTCGGCTTCCGCCTTCTCGCGGGCCTCCTTGGAGAGCTTTGTCTTCTTGATGCGCGCCTCGATCTCGGCGGCCTCGTCGCGGCCGTCCTCGCCCTCGCCGAGCTCCTTCTGGATCGCCTTCATCTGCTCGTTGAGGTAGTACTCGCGCTGCGTCTTCTCCATCTGGCGCTTCACCCGCGAGCGGATGCGCTTCTCCACCTGGAGCACGGAGATCTCGGCTTCCATGAAGCCCATCGCCTTCTCGAGACGCTCCTTGACGGAGAGCGTGGCGAGCATCTCCTGCTTCTCGGGGATCTTGATGGCGAGATGCGAGGCAACCGTGTCGGCGAGCTTGGAATAGTCGTCGATCTGGCTGGCGGCGCCCACCACTTCGGGCGAGATCTTCTTGTTCAGCTTGACGTAATTTTCGAAGTCGGTGACGACCGAGCGGGCAAGCGCCTCGATCTCGACCTCTTCCTCATCCGGCTCGACCAGCGCGGTGGCGCGGGCCTCGTGGAAATCGGCGCGGTCGGTGAACGAGACGATCTTGGCGCGCGAGGCGCCCTCGACCAGCACCTTCACGGTGCCGTCGGGAAGCTTGAGCAGCTGCAGCACATTGGCGAGCGTGCCGATGTCGAAGATGGCATCGGGCTCAGGATCGTCGTCGGCTGCATTCATCTGGGTGGCAAGCAGGATCTGCTTTTCCTGACCCATCACTTCTTCCAGCGCCTTGATCGACTTTTCACGGCCCACGAAGAGCGGAACGATCATGTGCGGGAACACGACGATATCGCGCAGTGGGAGGACCGCGAAAACGCCGTCGCCGGAAGACTTGGATATCTTGGCCATTGTCCAACCTTTCATGTCGCGGCCGCTTATTTTAGCCAACCGCGAATCTCATATTAACGACCGAGCGTCGTTCCGCCTACCACCGTTTGTGACGGGAGTTTTACAGCACAGAATTCGGCGCTTCGGCCTTCCGCTGTTAGGTGGATGCGGGTAGTGCAAAGATCAAGGGTTAACATGGTCGCTCAGTCCACTCCATCGCCAGGCGGCACACCCCTGACAACAAAAACGGCGCCGCACGGGCGCCGTTCCATGAAAAATTGCTTGATCAGCAACCATGTCAGGCGCTGACGTTGCCCTTCTTTTCCTTCTGCTCGGAATAAATGTAGAGCGGCCGGGCATTGCCCGAGACAACCTCCTCCGAGATCACCACCTCGCGCACGCCTTCGAGCGCCGGAAGCTCGAACATCGTGTCGAGCAGGATCGCTTCCATGATGGAACGCAGGCCGCGCGCACCGGTCTTGCGCTCGATAGCGCGCTTGGCGATCGCCGACAGCGCGTTCTCGTGGAAGGTGAGATCCACATTCTCCATTTCGAACAGCCGCTGATACTGCTTGACCAGCGCGTTCTTCGGCTCGGTCAGGATCTGGATCAGCGCCGGCTCGTCGAGATCCTCGAGCGTCGCCAGCACCGGCAGGCGGCCGACGAATTCCGGGATCAGGCCGAATTTCAGGAGATCTTCCGGCTCGACCTGGCGGAACAGGTCGCCGGTGCGGCGATCCTCGGGCGAAGCCACGGTCGCGCCGAAGCCGATCGAGGTCTTGCGGCCGCGGTCCGAGATGATCTTGTCGAGCCCGGCAAAGGCGCCGCCGCAGATGAACAGGATGTTGGCGGTGTCGACCTGCAGGAATTCCTGCTGCGGGTGCTTCCGGCCGCCCTGCGGCGGCACGGAGGCGACGGTGCCTTCCATGATCTTCAAGAGCGCCTGCTGCACGCCCTCGCCCGACACGTCGCGAGTGATCGAGGGGTTGTCCGACTTTCGCGAGATCTTGTCGATCTCGTCGATATAGACGATGCCGCGCTGGGCGCGCTCGACATTGTAGTCGGCCGACTGCAGCAGCTTCAGGATGATGTTCTCGACGTCCTCGCCGACGTAACCGGCTTCGGTCAGCGTCGTGGCGTCGGCCATGGTGAAGGGCACGTCGATGATGCGGGCGAGCGTCTGGGCGAGCAGCGTCTTGCCGCAGCCGGTCGGGCCGATCAGCAGGATGTTCGACTTCGCCAGCTCGACGTCGTTGTTCTTGCCGGAATGCGCGAGGCGCTTGTAGTGGTTGTGGACGGCCACCGACAGCACCCGCTTGGCGTAGGGCTGGCCGATGACATAATCGTCGAGGACCTTGAGGATCTCCTGCGGGGTCGGCACGCCCTCGCGCGACTTCACCATCGAGGTCTTGTTCTCCTCGCGGATGATGTCCATGCAGAGTTCGACGCATTCATCGCAGATGAAGACGGTCGGACCGGCGATCAGCTTGCGCACTTCGTGCTGGCTTTTGCCGCAAAACGAGCAATAGAGCGTGTTCTTTGAATCACCGCCGTTGTTGCTGACTTTGCTCATTTTTCTGTCCTTTCACCGCCTGCCCGCCGATGGTCTGGCCGCGTTGGCGTCTCACCAATCTATCGCAGGAATCCGCCACCGCCAGTGTCCCGGCTCACACAGCGCATTCCGTACGAAACACAATCAGAAAACGCGACAATGATTCGCAGCAACCCCATGCAAAGCTAAGCCGTCGAAAATCAACATAGCCTTAACGTAGGCAATCCCGAACCCTGAGGGAACAGGCAATTGTGGCCGAAATGCCGCAAGCCGCGCCAAAAGCGCGTTATCCCGCCAACCAGCTGCCAATCAAGGCCTACGCGGCGGCGGTTTCGCCCAGCTCGCGCGTCGTGATGACCTTGTCGATCAGACCAAAGTCCTTGGCCTCGTCGGCGCTCATGAAATGGTCGCGGTCGAGCGTCCGTTCGATCTCGTCATAGCTCTTGCCGGTGTGCTTGACATAAACCTCGTTCAAGCGACGCTTGAGCTTGATGATATCCTGCGCATGACGTTCGATGTCCGACGCCTGACCCTGGAAGCCGCCGGACGGCTGATGCACCATGATGCGGGCGTTCGGCGTGGCGAAGCGCATATCCTTGTGGCCGGCGCAAAGCAGCAGCGAGCCCATCGAGGCTGCCTGGCCGATGCAGAGCGTGGACACCGCCGGCTTGATGAACTGCATGGTGTCGTAGATCGCCATGCCCGATGTGACCACACCGCCCGGCGAGTTGATGTAGAGGTTGATTTCCTTCTTGGGGTTCTCCGCCTCGAGGAACAAAAGCTGTGCACAAACCAGCGTCGCCATCCCATCCTCGACCGGGCCGGTGATGAAGATGATGCGTTCCTTCAGGAGGCGGGAGAAAATGTCATAGGCGCGCTCGCCGCGATTGGTCTGCTCGACCACCATCGGAACGAGGTTCATGTAGGTTTCGGCGGGGTTCTTCATGGACTACCCTTGTTAGATGGATTCCGGCGCCGTGAAAAATTTGAGCAATCGGGCGGAATCGGTTCTGGATCCTTAAATCCTAAATAGGATGCCGGCTCACCCTAGCGCAAGGCCGCCCCTCCTAGCCATCTGGTTAAGTCGAATCAAGCGTCTCGGCTCAAGGTAATGCTGGCGGTCGCGCCGGAGACTGCCTTTGCCCGAAGTGGCTGGGCGACGCCGAACGCCGCGGTAGCAGTTTCTTAACCGCACGGCTTAACGACAAGCCCTGAAATCCCTGTCCGGCGGTGGACCTTCCGATACATTCCTGCGTTGAACCGGCGTCCTTTTTCAACGGGGGAATGTCATGTTTTACAAGCGTTCCGCATCGCTCGCTTCGGCTAGCCTCGCAATGCTCGCTACCGTGTCGCAAGCCGCGGCCGGCGGCCGGGCGCTCGAATGTTACGAGCCGGTGCATCGGCCGGCGCTTTACGACACCGTCTATGAAGACGTGATGGTAAGCCCCGGCGGCCAGCTCGTCGATTATGACCCGCCGATCTACGGCACGACCGAAAGCATTGAGCAGATCGCCCCGCCTCGCGTCAGCTATGAAGTGGTGCCGGCCGTCACGCGCACCGTCTATCACACGGTCAAGGTGGACGATGGCGGCTATGCCTGGGAATGGCGCGTCATCCATGGCCGCAAGGTGCTGTGCAAGGTGTGGCGCAAGGCGCGCTACGCGCGGGTCGCCGAAACCGTCATCGTCGAGCCAGAGCGCGTCCGGCGCGTCGTCCTCCCGGCCGAATATGAAGGCGTCGCCCGCGAGGTGCTGGTGCGGCCAGGAGAGCGGCGCATCACCGAAGTTGCGCCCTCGTACTGGACGGTGGCGCGTCGGGTGGTGGTGCGGGAAGGTTCGACCGGCTGGCGGCGGGTGCATATCCCGCGGCACTGCGTGGACTAATGCATGTCGCCCAAAAGTGCGCAGCGGTTTGGGGCAACGACATGCATCAAAACAAGACTTAAAGCGCGGCGCCTGAATCGGCTTCAGCGCGACGCGCTTTAGCCGGAAATCCCTTGAGGGTGTTTCCGACCGGGCGGTATAGAGATCCCGGCCGGAAAGTCGGCTCAGGCCAGGTCGACGTCGAGGATCGCCATCGAGAAATTGTAGTCGCCGTCGTCCTCGTCCTTGAAGACGATGCCGAGGAACTCGTCGCCGACATAGACCTCGGCCGAGTCTTCCTTGCGCGGGCGCGCCTTCACCTGCAGTTTGGGATTCTGGAAGACGCGCTTGAAGTAGGCGTCCAGCTTTCTGATTTCGTCCGGCTTCAAAAGTCTTCTCCGAATGCGGCTGTTCGTTGGAACGCGCTTCTGACACGCCGACGATGGCGATGTAAAGGCGAGCCGGCAGCATATCACGGGACAACCGGCGCCTGAAATGGCGGCCGGAAACCGGCCGCTGCCGATGACGGCCGAATTCAGATGTCGAAGCTGACGACGTGGTCCATCGTTTGCGAGGGCAGGAGCTGGTCCATCTGCCGCGAAGGCTGGTCGCAGCCGGTCTCGCCGACGACACGCGCCGGCACGCCGGCGACCGTCTTGTTGTGCGGCACGGGCGAAAGCACCACCGAGCCGGCCGCGATCTTCGAGCAATGGCCGATCTCGATGTTGCCGAGGATCTTGGCGCCGGCGCCGATCAGCACGCCGCGGCGGATCTTCGGATGGCGGTCGCCGCTGGCCTTGCCGGTGCCGCCCAGCGTCACCCCATGCAGGATCGAGACGTCGTCCTCGATGACGGCCGTCTGGCCGACGACCAGGCCGGTGGCGTGGTCGAGGAAGATGCCCTTGCCAATGCGGGCGGCCGGGTTGATGTCGGTCTGGAACACCGAGGACGAGCGGCTCTGCAGGTAGAGCGCGAAGTCCCTGCGGCCCTGGTTCCACAGCCAATGCGCCAGCCGATGCGTCTGGATGGCGTGGAAACCCTTGAAATAGAGCACCGGCATGATGAAGCGGTCGCAGGCCGGGTCGCGATCGTAATAGGCCTGGATGTCGACGCGTACGGTGGCGCTCCACTCGGGATCGTCGGCAAGCATGGCCTTGAACGTCTGCCGGATGAGGTCTGAGCCGATGTCTTGATGATCAAGGCGTTCGGCCAGGCGGTGGATGACCGCTTCTTCCAGGCTCTCCTGGTTGAGGATGGTGGAATAGAGGAACGCAGCCAGCAGCGGATCGCGGTTCACCGCCTCCATCGCCTCATCGCGGATCGAACGCCATATTGGATCGACCGGCTGCACCATGCTGGGGCGGGCTATCGTTACACTGTTCATCGACGGTCTCCGGCCTGCTCGTTCTCCGGCGGCACATATAGGCCAGATCATAGCATGGTTGAACTCAATTTTCCTTAGTGCTTTGTCAAATGGACTTGGTTCATCGAAATTCAAGCCGCGATGGAAAACGAACCCTTGATCAACGAAGCGCTGAAAAGCGAGCTTTCCGCCCTCTATCGGGCCGAGGGCCGGCACTACCACAACCTCGCCCATATCGAGACCATGCTGGCGCTGGCCGAGGAATACCGGAGCCAGCTCCACGACCCGGACGCCGTCGAGGCGACGATCTGGTTCCACGACGCGATCTACGACAGCCGCGCCAAGGACAACGAGGCGAAAAGTGCTGATTTGGCCGCGGAAAAGCTCTCCGGCCGCATCAGCCCAGAGCGCCTCGCGCGTGTCGCGGCGATGATCAATGCCACCGCCACGCACCAGTTGCCCCCGCTCGATGACGAGAAGGCTGCCACCGATGCGGCCTTCGTCCTCGACATGGACCTGGCGATCCTCGGCGCCGAACCGGACGCTTTCGATGCCTGTGAAAAGGCGGTCCGACGCGAATATGGCTGGGTCGAGGAGCCGATGTGGCGCGCCGGGCGCGCGGCGGTGCTAAAGAGCTTCCTCGCTCGCCCGCACATCTTCCACACGGCCGAGTTCCGGCAGCGTTTCGAACCCAGGGCCAGGCAAAATCTGGAAAGGTCGCTGGCCGCGCTCGAAGCCGGATAGTTGCTGTTCAGAGCGGATATTCGGCGTAGAACTCCAGCACGCGCTGCTTGAAGCTCTTGTCGCCGACGGCGAGCATGTGGTCGCGGCCCTCGATGTGAAAAGCTTTTGCGTTGGGCATCAGGACGGCCAGTTCGTCGGGCGAGCCGGCAATGTCGTCCCTGGTCCCGACAGCGATCAAGGTCGGCTGGGCAATGCGCGCGACATCATCCTCGCTCATCGACGCACGCGAGCCGACGATGCAGACGGCGAGCGCCCGGCGGTCGCTGCGCGTCTGGTCGGCGAAGGCGCGAAACGAGCGGCCACGCGCATGGCCGATCGTGCCGGGATCCTCGGCCAGAAGCGCATCGGCGATCGGATCCCAGTCGCCGACGCCGTCGACAAGGCCGACGCCGAGGCCGCCGAGCACCAGCGTCGCCACCTTGTCCGGATTGGACAACGCCATGAATGCGGATACCCGCGCGCCCATCGAATAGCCCATGACATGGGCGCGTTCGATACCGAGATGATCGAGAAGTGCTGCCGCGTCCGAGGCCATCCTGGCCGGCGTGTAGTCCGCCTCCTCGTAGCTCTTCGTTGAAGAGCCGTGGCCGCGATTGTCGAAGGCGATGGCGCGGTAGCCAGCGTCGTTCAGCGTCTTGAACCAGCCTGGCGAGACCCAGTTGACGTAGTGGCTGGAGGCGAAGCCGTGGATCATCAGCACCGGATCGCCCTGCCCGGACGCCGGCTGGCGGTCAAGGTAAGCGAGTTCGAAGCCGTCATGGGAAAAATATTGCATTTGGCGCGGCCGAGGTCAGTTGGAACCGGCGGCCTTGTCGATCGCCGGGTGGCGCAAGACGTCTCCGTCCGCGAGACCGTCCTTGGCGGCCGTTCCCGCCTTCAGCTCGAGCACGAAGCTCACGGGCTGCCCCGGGGAGATGATCGCTTCGGATTCCGGCTCGCCGCGCTTGATGGCCTTGATCCTGCCGTCCTGGCCGACAAAGACCAGGTCGAGCGGCATCGGCGTGTTCTTCATCCAGAAATTCACCTCGCCAGGTCTCTCGAACACGAACAGCATGCCGTGATCGTCGGCCATGTCCTTGCGGAACATCAGCCCGGCCTCGCGCTCTTCGGAGGTGTCGGCGATCTCGATGGAGAAGGAATGCTTGCCGGAGCCGGTTACCGCGACCAGCGGCGTCGGATCGACCGGCAGCATCATGGCCTGGCCGTCGGCCCAACCCGGTCTCAAGGCGCTGAAAGTGGCGGCCAAAACGATGGCGGCGCAAAGCGCGCCTGCTGTCAGCCAGTTACGATGAGCCATGTGATACCTCGTCCAGGGCTCGTCCTAGACCATGATCCGGGCGAGTGGAACCGGTTTTTCGAACACGATCGGCCTTGCACTGGTCAGCGCTATCCGGATCGTGTCGGGAAAACTTATTGCATGTCGCCCAAAAGTGCGAAGCGGTTTTGGGAGAACGGCATGCACAAAGACCTGAAGCGCGTCGCCTGAACCCGTTTGGCGCGACGCGCTTTAGTGCGAGACCGGCAAGGTGCCCATATCGGGGTGAATTTCGGCGGCCATAAGGCCTTTGTCGCCGCGCCCAAAGCGAACCAAAACGACCTGGCCGGGCCTCAGTTCGGTGATGCCGTAGCGCCGCAGCGTCTCCATATGGACGAAGATGTCCTCGGTGCCCTCGCCCCGGGTTAGGAAGCCAAAACCCTTGGTGCGGTTGAACCATTTCACCAGCGCCCGCTCGAGCCCGCTCTCCGCCGTCACGGTGACATGGGTGCGCTGCTCCTGCTCCGCCGGATGCACCGCTGTCGAGGCATCCATCGAAAGAACGCGGAAAGCCTGCAGGCCACGCTCGCCCTGCTTGACGAGGCAAACGACGCGGGCGCCTTCCAACGCGGTCTGGAAGCCGTCCCTTCGAAGACATGTCACATGGAGGAGAACATCACCCGAGACGCCGTCGTCCGGGAGAATGAAGCCGTAGCCCTTGGCCACGTCGAACCATTTGATAGCGCCGGCGATTTCGACAAACTCGGCGGTGTCGCCGCCACTGTCTCGCGTCAAGGCGTCGTCAAGGCTTCCGTCCCGCCTCGTAAAAGAGGCCTTTTCCCCCATAAGAATGCCCCCTTTTTCAACTGCAACCGCTACTGATTCTTGCCATCAGATTAACACCGCGGCTTCCGGGGTGTGCAAGACCTGACGTGCCTTTTTTCACCGTTGAGCACTGGAAAGCCTCAATTGTTGTTTGCCGGCGCGGGTCGACGCGCAACGGCGCGGCCTGGAATCGACCGTTATACCCGTTTTGTCGGACGATTGCCCTTTGGCGGAGCGGCTCCTATGGTGCGCCGCAATGCAACCCCGAGGAGCCCGATATGCGCTATCTCCACACCATGGTCCGCGTCGCCGACATCGATCGATCGCTCGATTTTTACTGCAACAAGCTCGGCCTCAAGGAGGTGCGTCGCTACGAAAACGAGCAGGGACGCTACACGCTGATCTTCCTTGCCGCGCCCGAAGACGAACAGAACGGCATCTCGGAGAAGGCGCCGCTGATCGAATTGACCTACAACTGGGATCCGGAAGAATACAAGGGCGGCCGCAATTTCGGCCACCTCGCCTATGAGGTCGACGACATCTACGCCACCTGCCGGAAACTGATGGACAATGGCGTGACCATCAACCGGCCGCCGCGCGACGGCAACATGGCCTTCATCCGCTCGCCGGACGGCATTTCGATCGAGCTCCTGCAGAAAGGCCCGGCAAAGGCGAAGGCCGAGCCGTGGGCCTCGATGCAGAACACGGGAAGCTGGTAGTCCGGCGCGGATTTGAGCTGGCGCTTCAGCGGACAGCGCCTATCTAACGATGAGAACGGCGCCAGCCCGATCAGGCTGGCGCTTTCTTCGATCCTCCGGGAGAATTTCATGCCGACCAGCCGCGCCGATGTCGCCACCGAACACGCCAGCCGCTACCTGCAGCAGCTCTGCAAGCATTGGGCGCACAAGTTCCCGGTCGAGTTCGATCCGCATCACGGCGCCATCCAGCTTTCGCTCGGCCGCACAGTAATGCATGCCGACGACAAGGCTCTTCATATTGCGGTTGCCGCCGATGACACTGCCTCGCTCGAGCGCCTGGAAACCGTGGTCGCCGACCACATCAAGCGCTTCGCCTTCCGCGAGGAGTTGACCTTCGACTGGCAGCCGGCCGCCTGAGCCAGCGCAATTCCAGGAAAAGTGCCTAGCGGTTTTCCGTCCGGAATTGCGTGGAATGAATAGTCAGCCGCCGGCCTTGCCCGCCATGTCGAGCAGGGCAAGGACGCTCCGCCAGTTGCGCGCCGTGCCCGGCACCTTGAGCGTGCGCGGAATGAGGTTGGCGAACACCGACTTGCCGAGCCCTTCCGGCGCATGCAGGTAAAGCACGTCGCCCTTGATCTCGAACTGCTCCGGTCCGGTGCATTTCTCTGTGAGCCGCTTGATCTCTTCCGCGGGCGGCTCGCGCTCCAGGGCGTAGGCATGGAGCTTGGTCGGCTCGCCGGCCACTTCCGGATAGGGATTGTCCGCAACCAGCCGCTCGAACCAGCCGGCATCGCGCACCATGATGCGCGAGTTGAAGCCCCATTTCTTCTCGAAGGCCGCTTCGAGCTGCTTCGTCAGCGACGCCGCATCGCCCTTCTTCGCGCGAAACACGACGTTGCCGCTCTGCACATAGGTCGCGACGTCGGTGAAGCCGAGGCTTTCGAAGAATGACCTCAGCTCCGCCATCTTGACGATGCGGTTGCCGCCGACATTGATGCCGGAAAACAGCGCGACGAAGACGGTTCCTTTTTCGTTCGCTTTCGGCCCGCTCATATGATGAAGCCCGCCAGCGTCTCGTTGTCGGTAATGTCCTGATATTGCACGCCTTCGGCGTCGAAATTGGCCTTGAGCAGATCGAAATTGCGCCGGTCCTTGGTCTCGATGCCGATCAGCACCGACCCGAAATTGCGTGCCGACTTCTTCAGATACTCGAAGCGGGCGATGTCGTCGTCCGGGCCGAGCATTTCGAGGAAATCGCGCAGCGCGCCGGGCCGCTGCGGGAAGCGGATGATGAAATACTTCTTCAGGCCCTCGAAACGCAGCGCCCGCTCCTTGACGTCCGGCAGGCGTTCGAAATCGAAATTGCCGCCGGAGACGACCGCGACGACGGTCTTGCCCCTGATCTCCTTGCGCGAAAAATCCTTGAGCGCGTCGATCGCCAATGCGCCGGCCGGCTCCAGCACCACGCCCTCGACATTCAGCATCTCGATCATCGTCGCGCAAAGCCGGTTTTCCGGGACGAGCCGGACCGCGTCGGCGGTGAAGTCCTTGAGATGGCGCAGCGGCTCGCGGCCGATCTCGGCCACCGCCGCGCCGTCGACGAAATTGTCGACCTTGGCGAGCTTGACCCGCTTGCCGCTGGCAAGGCTCTCGCTGAGGCTCGGCGCGCCCGCCGGCTCGCAGAAGACGAAGCGCGTATCGCGGTGCCGGTCGGCGAAATAATGCGTCACCCCGGCGGCCAGGCCGCCGCCGCCGACTGGCAGCATGACGATGTCGGGCATGCGCCCGCCAGGCATTTGGGCCGCGATCTCATAGGCAACCGTCGCCTGGCCCTCGATGATGTCCTTATGGTCGAAGGGCGGCACCATATGGGCGCCGGCGGTCTCGGTGAATTCGAAGGCGGCCCGGTAGCAGTCATCGAAGAAGTCGCCGACCAGCCTGATCTCGACGAAATCACCGCCGAACAGCCGCGTCTTGTCGATCTTCTGCTGCGGTGTCGTCACCGGCATGAACACCACGCCCTTTTTGCCGAAATGGCGGCAGACGAAGGCAAAGCCCTGCGCATGGTTGCCGGCCGAGGCGCAGACGAACAGCTCGGCATTGTTGCCGGCGGCGAGCGCTTTGCGGAAGAAATTGAAGGCGCCCCGGATCTTGTAGGAGCGGACCGGCGTCAGATCCTCGCGCTTCAGAAGGATGCGCGCGCCGGTCTTCTTCGACAGATAGTCGTTCTCCTGCAGCGGTGTTTCCGGAAAAATCCCGTGGATCGCCTCGGCGGCAGCGGCAACCCGGGCGGAGAAGCTGTTCACTTGGCAAATCCCTCATTTCATTCGAGGCAACGCGCCTCGATCCCCTGCCGGCCCGGCTTTCTCAGCCAAGGAACCTTCCTGCCGTCGTTTTGGCTTTCGCGCAACAGTGCGATGGCCCTCGCCGGCCGCTGATCAAATTTCCGCTCGACACGACTTACTTCCGCCGCACTTCGCCTGTCCGGGAGATTTCGCGGAGGTGGATGGCCAATTGCGGCCGGAGCGGATTTGTTCGACGTGCATGTGAAGACGTTTTTGATTATTGCCCTGGCTCTGTTGATGGCAGGCTGCGCGGGGCATCAGACACAGGAAATTCTGGGCAGCGTCGTCGTGCCGACGACGGCGACCGAGATCGCCGGCAACCACTCGATCTTCATCACCACCACCCGCAAGCGTTCCGACGACCCGAACAAGGTTTTTGACGGTGAGCGCTCGGCAACGCTGAACTATGCCCGCGTCAACGTCACTGTGCCGCCGGTCCACCAGACCGGCCAGATCGAGCGGCGCTCGCGCGGCAACTCGAACGACCCGACCAAATATTTCATGGCTTCCGAGGTCGTCGGCTACGACACGCAGCCGAAATTCGCCAGCGCGCTCAACGCCGACATCGATGCCCGTGGCGGCCGCGTCATGGTCTTCGTCCATGGCTACAACACCGGCTTCGACGACGCCGTCTACCGGCTGACCCAGATCGTCCATGATTCCGGTTATCCCGGCACGCCGGTGCTGTTTTCCTGGGCTTCGGGCGCCAAGACCACCGACTATGTCTACGACAAGGAAAGTGCGGCCGCCGCACGCGACCAGTTGGAAGTGACGCTGAGGATGCTCGCGCAGACCGGTGCGCGGCGCATCGACATTGTCGCCCATTCTATGGGCACTTGGGTGACGATGGAGACGCTGCGTCAGCTCGCCATCACCGGCGATCGCGACCTTAGCGGCAAGCTCGGCGACGTGGTTCTGGCCTCGCCCGACATCGACGTCGATGTCTTCAAGAGCCAGATGCGCCGCTACGGCAAGCCCGACAAGCCCTTCATCCTGCTTCTGTCCGACGATGACCGGGCGCTGAGGCTCTCCGGTCTGATTGCCGGTTCGCGGCCGCGCGTCGGCGACTACAGGGACGCGGCCGATCTCGCCTCCTATGGCGTCACGGTCGTCGACCTCTCCAAAGAGAAGGGCAGCGACAGCTTCAACCACACCAAATTCGCCGACAACCCGGTGCTGGTGAAGATGATCGGTCAGCGGCTGCGCGAGGACGATGGTTTTGCCAGCGACCGCGACGTCACCGACCGCATCAGCCAGCTCGGCACCCAGTAACCCGTGTTCACGCGGTTGCTGCCCTGCACCGACTTTGAACTGGACCGGGCTCGCCTCTGGCTATATCGAAGTAGCAGGAGAGGTTTGCCGTCCTTGGGGGACCCCGGGTGATCGTGCGTTCGAAGATCGTCCTTGGCCTTGCCTTTGCGCTTGCCCTGACGGGCTGCGCCGGGCAGAGCGCACATGACCTGCTCAACCGGACGGCCGTTACGGTCCCCGCATCGGACATAGCGGCCAAGCACGAGATCTTCGTCGCCACGACCCGCCAGCAGGCAACCAAGGATCCGCGGCAGGTTTTCGATGGCGACCGTTCGCTGACCACCAGCTACGCCCGTGTCGATGTCACGGTTCCAAAGGTCCATCAGGTCGGTGCTATCGAGCGCGCCAAGGGCTCGGCCGACAGCAATCCGGCCAAGCAGTTCACCGCCACCGATGTCGTCCACTATGGTGACGCCCAGCAATTCGCCAAGGCGGTCGGCGCCAACATCGCCATAAGTGGCGACCGCGCCCTGGTCTTCGTGCACGGCTTCAACAACGGCTTCGACGACGGTGTCTATCGTCTGACGCAGATCGCTCACGACACGAACTATCCGGGCACGCCGGTGCTGTTCTCATGGGCGTCGAGCGGCAAGACGACCGGCTATATCTATGACAAGGACAGCTCCACCGCCGCGCGCGACGATCTCGAGGCGACGCTGAGGATGCTCGCCAAGACGAAAGCCAAGAGCATCGACATCATCGCCCATTCGATGGGCACCTGGCTGACGATGGAGGCGCTGCGGCAGCTCGCCATCACCGGCGACCGCGACCTCAACGGCAAGCTCGGCTATGTCATCCTCGCCTCGCCCGACATCGATGTCGATGTGTTCAAGAAGCAGATGATCCGCTACGGCAAGCCCAACAAGCCGTTTGCCATCCTCCTTTCTGGCGACGACCGTGCGCTGAAGCTGTCGAGCTTCATTTCCGGCGACAAGCCGCGCGTCGGCGACTATGGCAACGCTGCCGATCTCGCAAGCTATGGCGTGGTCGTCGCGGATCTGACCAACACCAAAGGCGGCGACCGTCTGAACCATGCCAAATTCGCCGACAACCCGGTTCTGGTGCAATTGCTTGGCGACCGGCTGCGCACGCCGGCGGCCCTGCGGGCGGACGAACCGCAAGGGGCCGGATTGGACAATATCGGCCAGGGTCTCGGCAAGGCGGTCGGGTCGGTCGCCGAGGTGGTCATCACCACGCCGTTCAAGGTGCTGACCATCGCCACCGGCGGCTGAGCGCCGGCTGTTTCGGACTGGGCAAGAGGCACCTCACTCCCCGTCTCGCGAGAGAGCCATCGGGTAGCCTGCCCGGCAAAAAATGTTATCAAAGCGCTTATTCTAGCCAATCTATAGAAAAAATATTCTTCAGCTTGCTGCCCGCCCAGCCTAGTTTCGCGGAAATTAGCCGAGCCGATGAAGCTCCCAGATTCTGGAGACGATTTTCCATGTCAAAGCCTTTCACCCTCCGCCTGGCCATTGCGGCGGCGATAGCCCTGCTCGCTTCGAATGGGTTTGCCGGCGAGGTTCTTGAACGGGTGAAGAAGAGCGGCGAGATCGTTGACGCCGTCGTCAACGATTATCCGCCTTTCGCCTATCTGAACGACAAGAACGAATTGGACGGCTTCGACATCGATGTCGCCAAGGCGTTCGCCGCCAAGCTTGGCGTCAAGCTGCGGCTGGAGACCCCAGGCTGGGAAACAATCATCGGCGGGCACTGGGCAAATCGCTGGGATATCGCCATCACCTCTTCGACGCCGACGGAAGAACGCGCCAAGGTCGTGAACTTCCCGGTCAACTATTACAGTGTTCCCGCTGTTCTTGTGGTCAATAAGGACGAGACGTCGATCAAGTCGATAGCCGATATCAGCGGCAAGCGCGTGGGTGTCGGCACCGGCTCTTCCTATGAGGCCTACCTCAACAAGACGTTCTCCATTCCTGGTCAGCCGGCCATCAAATTTCCTTTCGGCGATGTCCAGATCGTTCCCGGTGACGAAACGGTGAACTTCCAGAACCTTGCGCTCGGGCCGGGCGTGCGCCTGGATGCCATCGTGGCGTCGCTCGGCACCGCCCAGGGCCAGATCGATGCCCAGGGCAAGCTGAAAGTGCTTGGCGAACCCCTGTTCGCCGAACCCAACGCTGTCGTGACCGACAAGGGCGATCCGGATTGGGACGCTGAGGTCAAGCGCGTGATCACCGCCTTGAAGGAAGACGGAACGCTCGCGAAGATCTCGCAGAAGTGGTTCAAGACCGACATCACCAAATATGCTTTCTGACAGCGAGGGGGTCGAAGGCACCCCCCTTCTGACGGCGCCTCTTCTTCGCGGAATGCGCTGTCCGCCGTTCTGGCTCAAGGTGCAGACCGTCTGGCTTGTGCTGATCTTGCTGCTGACGGCAGGCTTCTATCGCCTTGGGCTCGATTTTTCGCTCATTCGCGAAAAACTGCCCTTCATGCTCGGGTTGAGATTGACGCCGAACGGTTTTGTTCAAGGGGCGGTGCTGACTTTGGTCATCACGGTCGTTTCGATGGCCGTTTCGCTTCTGGTTGCGGTCCTGACCGCGCTCGGCCGTCTGTCGAGAAATCCGGTCGCGTTTGGCGTTGCGACGTTCTATGCCTCTTTCTTTCGAGGCACGCCGCTGCTTGTGCAGGTTCTGATCATCTATCTGGCGCTGCCGCAATTCGGCCTCGTGCTTTCCGGCTTCACTTCCGGGATCCTGGCGCTGTCGCTGAACTACGGCGCCTATCTCGCCGAGACAATCCGCGCCGGTATTGCCTCGGTCCCCAAAGGCCAGCGTGAGGCGGCCATGGCCCTTGGTCTCGGACGCTATTTGATCGGGGTCAAAATCGTTGCGCCGCAGGCAATGCGCTTCATCATTCCGCCCGCGGGGGCGCAATTCATCTCGATGCTGAAGGATTCCTCGCTGGTGTCGATCATGGGGCTCTGGGAGTTGAATTTCCTTGCCCAATCCTTCGGGCGTTCAACCTATCACTATATGGAAATGTTGCTCTCGGCTGCTGTCATCTATTGGATCCTGTCGATCGGGCTGGAGATCATGCAAAACCGCTTGGAACGGCATTTCGGCCGCAGCATCGCCGCGGAACGTTGAAAGGCAAAGTCAATGGATACGGGCACTCAATCCTTTTCGATATTGGACGGCGGCATGGGCCGCCTGCTTGAGCGGCTCGGCGCTCCCTTCCGGCTTCCTGAATGGTCCGCGCTGTCGCTGATAGAGGCGCCGGAATTCGTCACCCGGGCGCATCAGGCCTATGTCGATAGCGGAGCCGATATCATCACCACCAATTCCTACGGTCTGGTCCCGCATATGCTGGGTGCGGAGCGTTTTGCCTCACACGGCAAGACGCTGGCCGATCTCGCCGGCCGCCTCGCCCGCGACGTCGCGGGCTCCACTGGCCGCAAGGTGCTGGTCGCCGGCTCGCTGCCGCCGCTTTTCGAAAGCTACAGACCGGATCGATTCCAGTCCGACGAGGCGCCACGCATCCTCCAAAGTCTGATCGATGGACTGAGACCGCATATAGACTTGTGGCTGATAGAAACCCAAAGCTCGACCATAGAGGCGTTGACCGCAATCGCCGCCGTGAAGGACCTCGGCCTTCCGGTATATGTCTCGTATACCCTCAAGGATGAGACCGGACGCGTTGGGCCGGCTGAATTGCGTTCCGGCGAACCGGCCGGTGAGGCCGCCCGCAAGACACTCGAAGCCGGCGCCTCGGGCGTTTTTTTCAATTGCAGCCAGCCCGAGGTTATGAGCGAGGCCGTTCTTGCCGCTCGGCGCGTCATCGATGACCCGCGGATTCCGGTCGGTGTTTATGCCAATGCGTTTCTTCCCGAGCCGCCATCGGATGAACCCTACGCCGGCATTTCCGAAATCCGTGAAGATCTCGGCCCCGAGAACTATCTGAAGTGGGTCGACCGTTGGATCGGACAGGGCGCGACGGTTGTCGGCGGCTGCTGCGGCATTGGTCCGGAGCACATCGAAGCCATCAAGGCCTTTCGCGATGGCCGCTCCGCCAACGAACAGCCCTAGACGAACAGGTCGACCTTCTGGAACGTCGTCACGTCGACCAGGCCGACGTCCGAGATTCTGAGCTCCGGAATGACCACAAGCGCCAGCAGCGAATGCTGCATGTAGGCGTTGTTGAGCGAGCAGCCCACCTTGCGCATCGCTTCCGTCAACTGCTCGGCTTTGGCCGCGACGATCTCGGCGCGCTCGTCCGACATCAGCCCGGCGATCGGCATTTCGACCAGCGCCAGTTCCTTGCCCTTGGAATAAAGCACGACGCCGCCGCCGACCTCGCTCAGCCGGTTGACCGCTAAAGCCATGTCCTCCTTGTTGGTGCCGACGACGATGATGTGGTGCGCATCATGCGCCACGCTGGACGCCATCGCGCAGTCTTCCACGTAGCCGAAGCCGGAGACGAAGGCGTTGGTGACGCCGCCCGTGCCCCTGTGGCGCTCCACCAGGGCGATCTGGCAGACGTCGTTGCGGCGATCCATGGCGACCAGCCCGTCCTCGACCGGCAGATCGGCCTCCAGTGCCCGAGTCGGCGCCTGGTTCTCGATCACGCCGATCACCCGCGCCCGCACCTCGTTGGCGCCCTGAGGCGCGGCGATGTCGAAATCCGCCGCCTTGAGCTTCTTGCCGAGCTTGACCGTATTCTTCGCCGTCTGCGGATAGTCATAGGCGGGAATCTCGATCTCCAGCTTGCCGGCCTTCGCCAGCCTGACGCCGCGGCCATAGACCTCGTCTATGCTCATCTGGGCGAGATCGGAGACGATCAGAAGGTCGGCCAGCCGCCCCGGCGCGATCGAGCCGATCTCGCGTTCCAGCCTGAAATGCTGGGCGGTGTTGAGCGTCGCCATCTGGATCGCCGTCACCGGCTTCAGCCCCTGGCTGATGGCGTGCCGCACAACGCGGTCCATATGGCCCTCATGCACCAGCGTGCCGGAATGGCTGTCGTCGGTGCACAGAATGAAGTTGCGCGGATCGATGCCCCCCTCGGTGACCGCCTTGATCTGCGCCGCGACGTCGTACCAGGCGGAGCCAAGCCTCAGCATCGCCTTCATGCCCTGGCGCACGCGCGCGATCGCGTCCTCGGCGCGCGTGCCTTCATGGTCGTCCTCGGCGCCGCCGGCGACATAGCCATGGAACGGCAGACCGAGGTCGCGCGAGGCATAATGGCCGCCGACCGTCTTGCCGGCCTTGACGGTCTCGGCGATCTCGCCCGACATCACCGGATCGTTGGCGGCGACGCCCGGAAAATTCATCACCTCGCCAAGCCCGATGATGTTCTCCCACGTCATCGCCTCGGCGACATCGGCGACCGTAAGCTCGGCGCCTGCATGTTCCAGGCCGGGCGCCGACGGCACGCAGGACGGCATCTGCACATGCACGTTGATCGGCATCGCGACAGCCTCGTCATGCATCAGGCGAACGCCAGGCAGGCCCAGCACATTGGCGATCTCGTGCGGGTCGATGAACATCGAGGTGGTGCCGTGCGGGATCACCGCGCGGCAGAATTCCGTCACGGTGACCATGCCGCTTTCGACATGCATGTGCGCGTCGCAAAGGCCAGGCACCAGATAGCGACCGCCCGCATCGACCACCTTGGTCCCCTGCCCGATCGTGTGGCCGGCATTCGGTCCGCAATAGGCGAAGCGCCCAGAGGCGATCGCGATGTCGGTGCCGGGAATGATTTCGCCCGAATGGACATTCACCCAGCGCCCGTTGCGGATCACGAGATCGGCGGGCCTGCGCCCCATAGCGACGTCGACCAGATGCGTCGCCACCTCGGTCCAGGGCTTGGGTTTTGTCGGATTGGTGCGGCCTGCCATGACGGACTCCTGTTTGCCCGACTGTGCCAAGCGGGCGCGGTTTTGACCAGTTGGCAAAACCGATTTGTTTTGATCGGGACCGGCCCCGACAGATCGCTCTCCTCCGCCACGGCGAAATCGCCTAGACTGGATTTCCCGGCCGTCATTCGAGGTTGCAAAAGAGATGGCACAGACGATCCGGTTCGCAATTTTCGTGCTGTCGGCATGTTGCGCCGGCCTGTCCTTCTTCGCCCTGCACTCGTTCTGGGCATGCGCCGCGCCGATCGCCATCTTCATCATCGGCTCGTTGCTTGCCGACTATGCTTTCAGCCGGCTGGCCTCGCCCGAGGAGAAACGGCGCGACCTGGAAGATCGCGTCCGCAACCCACCGACGTAAACCACTGTTGCAGGAATGCAATTCCGTTTCGGGGCGAATAACGCTAGGTTGCGTCGAGGAGTTTTTCGAAACCGCCATTTCGGAGCGCTCGATGTGTCGCCTGACGCTTGCCAGTGCCGGCTTTTTAGCCCTGCTGTCCGGGCCGGCCTTGGCCGCGGACGCAGGCATCGACCTGCCCATGACCGCGCCCGGCTTCGACTGGACAGGCTACTATGCCGGCCTGCAGGCCGGCTATGGCTGGGGGTCTTCCGACATCTCCGGCACGGAAGGCGAGCCGTTCGCCGCCTCACCCGATCTCGATGGCGGTTTTGTCGGTGGCCACGTCGCCGGCCTGTGGCAGTTCAACCAGGCGGTGATCGGCGCGCAGGCCGAGCTCAACTATTCTTCGGTCGACGGTTCGGCCCTGCTGGACCCCGGAAATTCCGTCGGCACGGACATAAAATGGTTCGGATCGGTCAATGCAGAGGCCGGATTGGCGGTCGATCGCTGGCTGATTTACGGTGTCGGCGGCGTCGCCTTCGCCGGCATCGAGACTTCGCAAGACGCCGGGCCCAGCTTCGCCAAGACACGCACAAGCGCCGGCTGGACGATCGGCGCCGGGGTCGACTATGCGCTGAGCAACAATATCGTCGTCGGCGCTCAGTACCGCTACTACGATTTCGGCAAGGAGCATTTCGACGTCCCGGACGACTTCTCCGATCGCGACCAGGACGTGAAGCTGCATACGCTGGGCGTGAATTTCAGCTACAAGTTCTGAATTGCGAGGCAGCAACGGAACGAAGGTGGCCGGCGCCCGCAGGGGGCGGGGGAATGGGTAGGGGCCTGAAAGACGCCGGCCGCTGCGGATCAAGTCCGCAGCGAGGACGACAGTAGCGAACGCCTCTGAAGTCGTAATTCCGCGATCACGCCACTATCCAGGATCAGGCCGAATGGATCTTGCCCGCTGGCATGGCGGCCAGACACTCCTCCAGCCGTTCCAGGCGCGTCTTTTGCCATCACAAGCTGTCCACCCTGCCCTGCGCATGGCTGCACGCGTCATGCCCCTTGGCTACCACCCCAAGCGGACTATCCGAGAAAGATCGGCGATGTCGCCATAGATCATCGAACCTTTGACGAGAAAACACCTGCCACTCAGGACCTCGAAGAGTGGGCTTGACGCGGTGCAAATCGGCGCGACCTTACGGTCCTTGGCTTCGGCATAGCCGACGCTGATCGCGAGGATAACGGTAGCAATGAGAGTCGTTTTGCTCATACTTAACCCCTAAAGCCAACTGGCTTCCAGGGCTGCAAAACCGGGCTGCCGTCCCTTAAGTAGCATCGGGCCATCATGGGCTTCATTCTATCGATTGGAGACGTGGGCTCATCCATTTGCCGTAGGGCACAAAGACGGGTTCACCCGCCGCCAGGGCGGTGCGCCTTGATCAGCGCCCGCACTTCGGCAGTATCGTCCGACGGCATCAGCGACTGTCGTGGCTGCAAGAAGGGCGCGGCGGTCGAGATCCCCAAGGACCCGGTTCCACGACCTCCGACACACCCACGCATCCGCCCTGATCGGCGGCGGCCTCGACGTGGTTGCAATTAGCCGCCGGCTAGGGCATGCGTCACCCGCGGTCACGCTGTCGGTCATTTGTTCAAGAAGTCGGACGAAGGTGCGGCGGCGGCGACCGAAGCTGCGATGGCAACGGGCGCGGAACACTAGATCAGCCTTTTGGTGCCGGTCCGGTGCCAAATCCACCCCGGAAGGCTGGACCTGTATCGGCTTAAGTGCTTGAAATTGCGGCGCGCGGACGTGGCGGAATTGGTAGACGCAAGGGACTTAAAATCCCTCGATCTCTGATCGTACGGGTTCGATTCCCGTCGTCCGCACCAGATTGAAATTGCTAGCTTATTCCCATTCTACCATTTCTGTTGGCTACCCTAACAAAAGCTGACGTGGGTAGCCGCAGGGGTAGCCGAGACACCAGAAAGGCCCGAGACATAAGCCGATGTTGAAACCTGGGGGATCGCCATCGCGCTAAAATGCGAAGCGCCCGCTACGTTGCCGCAGCGAGCGCTCCAGCGGCCCCTCGCGGATAAGACGGTACGCCTCGCTAAGATGGATAATAAGCGCGCCCTAGTTGAAGCGTTGCATATTAAAGCCGCGTGACTTTTCTGCCACTAGACACCCAGAGGGCCCCGGAAGCAGAAGCCGCTGGAGCCTCACATGCAGCGAAAGCTAGGTAACCATTAATTGGAACACATTCCCCGGCCGCGATGTTGAGTAGTTAGCAGAGGGACGCAAAATCCACACTGGATGACGCATGAATACGCAATCGTGGAGAACTTCGGTCGAGATCGAGGAACTTGAAAATAGGCATTATGTGCGCGTCATCGAGGACGGCACAGTCAGCATCAAGGGCTTCAGTTCTCAAGCAGATGCCAAAACCTTCGCCAACAGCGAACGCGTGAGGCTCGGGCTTGGCACGCCTCTGAAGAAATAAGCGCGGCCGCCTGAGCGGCTAGGACTTGTTATCGCCATTTGGATTTGGTGCCGGCGCCTCCCGCACGTCTCGCGGTGGCGGATCGACATGTCCGGGCTCTGGCGAGCAATGATCCGGGTCGGCGGGATCGTCTTTTGTCGGCTTTTGCTTCGGCAAGGGACGCTCGTCCCGTTGGTTCTGCATTCGCGCTCCTTTCCCGCTAAAAACCGGGCAGACGCGCTGTTTGTTCCAGGAACAAAGAGGCCCGGAAGCCTTAGCCTGCCGGGGCGCTCCCTCGTATTTTAGCAAAATGTGAAACAAAGCGATTTCGCCAGCGTTGAAGCTCCGAAAAAGGAGCTTCGAGCATGGACCCGGCAGCCGCGGCAGTGATGGTTTTGCTTCTGTGCAGCCCAGGCGATGCGTCGGTCTGCAAACCGGTCAATACGGCTTCGTCTCGGGTGTTCTCGTCTCTCAGCGAATGCCGTACCTCGTTGGCAGAAGAACTCGCCCAGGCTCCTAGCGGAAGAATGATCGGCCGATGCCAGATCGTCGATCCGATCGTCACAGGCTCCCTGCCAACCGGCTACACGACAGTCATCGTCACGCGCGGCGGGCACGCTGCCAGGTATGTTGTTCCGCATAAGGAATAGCCCGCCACCGTGAGGCAGCGGGCTATCAAGTGTCCGAAGGGCAATTGGTCGGGCTATTTCTCAACCTGAGACTTTGATTTCGGATGCGGCTATAGAGCGGGCAAGAAAACGCGCACATGCGATCGCCGACGACATCGGCAAAACCCATACGCAGAACACGTTCTGCTCGGCGTTTATGTACTATCTCGACAAAGGTTATCCTCGTTAAAGGGAGTGCTGTCATCCCGCCGAGCAGCAGAAGGACGTTTGCTGCCCACTGACAATAACCAAATCTACCTTGAATCGGCGACTTACGGATTCGTAAGGGAATTGGAGGCTCTAACTTTGCAGGCAACTGACTGCTCGATATTGCCTTGAAGATCGCATTTGTCGATCGGTATCGCTGGGCAATTGTAGCCAACGTGGCATGCCTTGTTTGCGAAAGATTTTACCTGCTTCGCGCTGGTTTCGGTCACTGGGAGTAGTCTGGTCACACTGCTCAAGGTGCTAATGTGTTTGCCGCCATTGCCGCCTCCACCACCTTTGGCAGACGCGATGCCAATAACAGCGGCGAACGCGACGGTTGCACTCAGGATGGAAAGCAATGCTCGACGGGATGTAGGCATTGTTCAACCCTTCCCTTTAGGGGCAGAGGAAGAGCGCCGGCAGACTTCGTTCAACCGGCGCTCAATGGCGCAAGGGGTCGCGCCAACACACCAGACTAGCACGAATCCCTGAGAGGCCGGTCTCCATAGATTGGATGACGCAGGCTCATCTATATTAGCTATCGACCTGAGCGCCGCACAAAGCCCCGCCAGCGGGCCCATGCCGCCGGCCTTACGCCGGCGCGCATCTCGACCATGTTGGCGCATCATCGCGTATCGGCAGTTGGAGCTTTTTTGCCGGTCCGTTTGCTGAAATCGTCAAGCACTCCCCTTGCGGGGGGAAAGGCTTTGCGCTTGTCCGGCGTCACCGCATGGTTGGTGAACTGCAGGTTCCGGTCGTCGCGGCCGGCGGCGCGGCACTCGTGGCAATAGATCACCCTGATCAGATCCCAATGCATAGCGCCGTGATCCGGGCCTAAGCGCTGCACCAATTCGGCCACGTCCAGGACCGCATTTCGCTTACAAGTGAGGCAATCGACGGAGAGGCTAGTACCGGCCGCAAGCTTCCGGCCTAATATGTCTTCTGTGAATGGAAACTTCATTGTCACGGCGACCTCCGCTGTGATGAGGTCGCCGCACCGGGAAGGATTATATTCCTTTACGCGCTCCCGGTGACAAGACCCATGCGTCCAGAGGACAGTGCTCGCCGCTTGTCTGCTTGAGAAATAGCTGGGCGTATACCGCCCATTCAGCGGGGGTGATGCCCTGCTCGCGGGCCGACGCTTTAAAAGCCTCTCGCAAAGCGTCTAGATCGAAGGGAGATATATGCTTGACGCCACCCGTTTCCATGCCGTTTCGAACGCCGTGTCGTGGCGAATGTTCCACGGTTGTTCGACTGAATTTTAGCAACCGCTTGAGTAGGTCGAGAGGGGACAGGCATTCTGGGCGCGATCTATCCCAAGATCGACTGAAGTCCGACAGGTTAGGCGCATTGGTCCCTGCAGTGAAACAACTTGCCCCGATGCATCATTTGACAGAGCCGGCGAGGAAATGCGTCACCTTCCTGGTCGGTACGAGAGAGAACAGGTGCCCGCCGTTACCCCCCCGGATGGCGGGCATCTGTTGTTTTGGGCTACTTTTGCCCGATTGAACTTGTGCCCGGCGGGGCGAAAAAGCACGTCCACCGGAATCTGTGATAGGCCTCGAACGTCATGTGCGGGGTCAACGTCCGATAGAAGGTCATCAGGCGCTCGCAAATATGATATCGATCATCCGGCGACGGCTGGACACGCTCTCTGGGGATAAACCACTCCGGCTGTTGGGGGGCATTCAAGTAAAGGAGGCGTGGCGGGCTCACGAAATAGCCGTCCTTTGTCATCCTGACGTGGCTTGAATCGATCGGGTGACAGTCTTTGCCCCCGCAGCAATCGTATTGCAGAACTGGGTCTGTCTTACCCGTATACCAATCGTGAGCGTTGGCATGGCCGACCAGCGCAAGCCACGCCAAAGTGAAATACCGCTTTGACTGCGTCATGGAACTTCCCTCGCAGCCTGCATATCATATTAGACATCGCTAATCTTTTGGCTGAAAGTTGCATCGGACGCCGCATAAGTTGGTACGCCGTCGGCACATCGTCCGTCTCCCGAAAGTCTTTCTGCGACAGGTTGCGTGGCATGAGCAGCCGGAACATGAGCCACTTGAACTGGATAGCTAATCACAAATCGTTTTAGGGACGCGGAACAAATCTCGCGACTGTAAGTTAGCTAGCGCTGCTTACTGAGGGGACTTAGGCGATGCTCCTTGCCTTGGACGATGCGCTCTCGACGGCTGTTTTGGCTGGCAGAGGCGCAGACGCGGAAATCTTCGGAGTGATCGATCTTACCAGCAAAATTGAAGCCCGGATCGGCGCCATCAGCTTAGGCCGCGCGATCCAGTTCGTCGCCAATGCGTCGGTGCTTGGATATGACGTGCGTGGGGCGATGGTTCTCTATGGGTTGCCAGGAACGCCAAGCTTGAGGAAATGGGACTGCGACCGGTTGTGGGCGCAATACGGTGGCGCTCTGCTCCAAGCATAGTGGGTCACCGACAGCTTTGGGAGATCGCCGACATCGTTGCGCTGATCGAGGCGAAGGAAGCCGAAAAGCCGATGGCTCGCGGACCGCACAAAAAGCGCGTCTTGGCTGAATAGCCCCGGTTTCCCTCAATCAAGGTGACACAGGATCTCGGCAGGCCGGGCTATTCAGCAGGGCTAGGGTTGCCCAGCCTAGCCTACCCGCTCAAGCGCGGCCGACAGTTCGTCGGCGTCTTCGATGCCCTGACAGAAAAGACTCATAACCTTTTGGGCGATCTGTTCCCGGTCGCGCTCGTTCCTGCACAGGCCGGGATGCCTTGCGCAGTAGTCTTTCAGAGCTTTTGTAAGAATCGCAAGCTGGGCGGAATCCGCCACACCGTACGCCAACATGCTTTGCCTCCCCATGTCGGGCGAAAGCATGATGGCCGCTCTCAATACCGCCAAGGGCTTACATTGCGCCTAAGCGGTATCGCAATCAATCATATATTAGCAGTCGCTTGAAGAAGATGCTGGCCGCTCCAGAGTCATGCCATGGCCAAGAGTATCAACATCGGTGATGAGGTGGCTATCACAGCGATAGTGCGACGGCCAAGGCGCTTCCTTCGCTGTCTCGTTTCGGAGGACGGGCACTCAGGCCCTGATCGGATTGAGCTTCAGATGCTGGATCAGGATGATGGTCTTGGCGTCGATGATACGGCCTTTGGCAATGCCGGCCAGCGCCTCGTCGAGCGGCATCTCCAGCACCTCGATGTCCTCGCCCTCCTCCGGCGCCCCGCCGCCATCGGAGATGCGGTCGGCCGGCGAATAGCGCGCGGTAAAGAACCAGAGCCGTTCCGTCACGCTGCCGGGGCTCATATAGGGCGCGAACAGCCGCTCGACGTCCTTCAGACGATAGCCGAGCTCCTCTTCCGCTTCCTTGCGGATGCAGGTTTCCGGATCGTTTTCGTCGAGCAGGCCGGCACAGGCCTCGATCAGCGGCTCGCGATGGCCGGTGACATAGGCCGGATAGCGGAACTGCCGCACCAGAAGCACCGTCGAGCGCTGCGGATCGAAGGGCAGGATGACGGCGCCATCGCCCCGGTCGTAAGTCTGGCGGGTCTGCGTCTCCCAGCGCCCGTCGCGGCGGCGATAGTCGAGCACCGTCTTCTTCAGCACCGCCCAGTCGTCGGACAGGACTTCTTCAGAGCGGATACGGACGCGATCTTCCATGATGGACTCCGTGCTGCCGGCGGCAAGGGTTAGCGGCGAATAGGAAACTGCGCAATCCTGGAAACCGACTGGTCCAGCGAGACTTTCACCGGCTCGTGTCTGGCGCGAAATGCCGCGGCTGCCTAGATAGCGATATCTCTCGCAGGAGCCCGTTTCATGACATCATCACTTTTTCAGCCGATCACCCTCGGCGGCCTCACCTTCCCCAACCGCATCGCGGTGGCGCCGATGTGCCAGTATTCGGCCGAGGACGGTTCCGCCAGCGACTGGCATCTCCACCACTGGATGAACCTGGCCCTGTCCGGCGCCGGCATGGTGACCGTCGAGATGACCGATGTCGAGCGGCGCGGCCGCATCTCGCATGGCTGCCTTGGGCTCTACTCCGACGACAACCAGGCGGCGGCCAAGCGCACGCTCGATGCCGCGAGGCGCGTCGCCGCGCCCGGCACCAAATTCGGCGTCCAGCTCGCCCATGCCGGCCGCAAGGCCTCCAACAGGAAGCCTTGGGAAGGCGGCGGTCCCCTGCAACCGGGCGAGGATCCCTGGCAGACCGTCTCGGCTTCGGCCATCGCCTATGACACAGGATGGAATGTGCCGCACGCGCTGGAGGAAGACGAGATCCAGCAAGTCATCCAGCGTTTCGCCGAGGCGGCCAAACGGGCCGAGCGCGCCGGCTTCGACTTCATCGAACTGCACGCCGCTCACGGCTATCTGATCTTCCAGTTCCTGTCGCCGCTCTCCAACCAGCGCACCGACCGCTGGGGCGGGTCGCTGGAAAACCGCATGCGCTTCGCCGTCGAGATCGCCAGGGCTGTGAAGAAGGCCGTGCCGGGCCTGATGCTCGGGGCACGCCTTTCGGTGAAGGAATGGGTCGACGGCGGCTTCGAGGTCGAAGAGGCGATCGAAGTGGCCAAGGCGCTGAAGGCGGAAGGCGTCGCCTATCTCTGCTGTTCCAGCGGCGGCAATTCGCCGCTGCAGAAGCTGCCCAGCGGTCCCGGTTACCAGGTGCATCTGGCGGAAGCCGTGCGCAAGGGCGCCGACATTCCGACGCGCGCCGTGGGCCTGATCGACGATCCGAAGCAGGCCGAGGCGATTTTGGCCGATGGCCGCGCCGACATGGTGGCGCTGGCGCGCGCCTTCCTCGCCGATCCGCGCTGGGGCTGGCGCGCGGCGGCGACCTTCGGCGCGGAGATCCGTCCGGCGCCGCAGCTGGCGCGCTCGGTGACGACGATGCAGCACTGGATGAAGGCAGCCGGCTGAGCGGCTGTTTCCACAGGTGACGCAGGGGCTGAGACCTTTGGGCGCAGGTGTGCCGCCACGATTGCAACCAAATTGGCCGTTTTGCGTTGGCGGCCATGACAGACAGCAAGCCGTTTGAAAAGCCGGTGGTGGTCGAACTCGGCCATGTCGGCAAATATCGCCAGATCCGCAGCACCCGCGAAGCCGCCGAGTGCCTGATGACCGTTTGGCCGCTCAATCGCGGCCAGCGGCATCGTGATGCTCTCGACACTTGCCTCAAGGCGCTGGAGGGTTATCGTTCGACGGCGGACGCACGCCGCGCCCTGATAGAGGCGGCCAGGGAATCGGAAGTTCTGGTTCCCGAAGACAGGTTGCCTGACGAAAAGCTGCATTGAGCATCGGGGCTTCTCAATCGGAGGAATCCATGGCGAAGCTGACTTACAA
The DNA here is from genome assembly GCF_033977345.1 of Mesorhizobium dulcispinae. NCBI lineage: Bacteria > Pseudomonadati > Pseudomonadota > Alphaproteobacteria > Hyphomicrobiales > Phyllobacteriaceae > Mesorhizobium > Mesorhizobium dulcispinae. Next base: position 24,843 of record NZ_JAVIIY010000023.1, on the reverse strand, counting down.
GATCGTCGAACATGACGGCGGCTGGGCCTACATGGTCGGCTCGACTTTTTCGGAAACATTTCCCACCCGCCAGGACGCGCTGCACGCGGCTGAAATTGCTTCGGCCGAGCAGCAGGTCGCCGGCACCACGGACGGCATCCAGTATGAGGACTCCGAGGGTGTCTGGCATGACGAACTGGCCGACGGCCGCGATCGGCCGCAGACCGAAGTCTCGGATTGACGACCGAATTTCGGATCAATTCTGTCGCATCATTCCCGCGCCGCGACCGACGAGCCCCAACACTTAACGCCGGCCGCCCGCTGGCGCATGGATCACTTGCCGCAATACTGGTCGTTGACGTTCGGACCGGCGTTCGCATCGGGGCCAGCCGCGTCCGAAGCGCATGGGCCGACGGCGCCATTGCCGAAGCTGTTGAGCCCGCGGACATCACGGTCGGAATAGATGCTGCCCGTGGTGTAGGGATCGACCGGCGCTTCTTCGCTATAGACCGGGCGATCACGATGCCACCACCACGCATCGTATGACTGCGCCATGGCCGAGGTGCCCATGGCCAGCACGAGCGCCGAGGCTGCAAGAATTTTCGTAAGCATAGGGGTCCCCATTCTATTGATCGCCGAAATATTCACGGCGACGCGAATGAAACCCTGGGTTGGGCGCAAAAGTTCCGAGAGAAAAATCGGCGCTGAGCAGGATCTGCGACACGTTTGTGTGACGAGGCCGTGAGCTGCCAGACCCTTCGACCTGGCGCAATCGAATTCAGGCCACGCCGGCAAATGCCCGTGCAGCGATGCGCTGGATGAAAGCGACCACGCGTTCCGGCTCCACGAATTGCGGCATGTGCCCGAGCCCTTGGATCCGTTCGAAGTCGAGCTCTATAATCCTGCCCGGCATCGGATCGCCATGCGCCGCGATGCCGATGACCCGGTCATCCGCGCCGAACAGAATGCCGGCCGGCATCACGATCTCGCCATAGCGCCGCTCCAGGCGACCGAGATTCTCTTCCACCGCCACGAAATCGGTCGAGGTCGCATGGAAATGGGCAGGCCGCAGCCCGAGCCACCCGCCTCCGGCAACCATGTAATCCCCGGGCACGGCTTGCGGCGCAAAGATGAATTTCATCGTCGGCTCCGCATATTTCAGGCTGGCCGGTATCGCTACCGTGCGGGCCAGGACCCGCCGCCACAGCCGCGAGGGAACATAAAGCAGGTCGAATTTCTGGCGCACCCTCGCTTCCAGATGCGTCAGCGGCGCGAGCAGCGCGATGCCGGAAATCGCCGTCGGATGCTCGATCGCGAGCGCAAGCGCGATGGCGCCGCCCAGCGAATGGCCGACGACCAAAGGCCTTTCCAGCCCAAGCTCCTCGATGAAGCGCCGCACAACTTCCGCCTGCTCGGGCAGCCGGCCGCTCGCCCCGCTCGCTCGAACTGAATATCCCGAGCCCGGCCGGTCGAGAGCGATCAGCCGGTAGCCGGGACCGAAGCGTCCGAACAGCGTATGCCGGAAATGATGGAGCTGGGCGCCGAGGCCGTGCAGGAAGACGATCGGCCTGCCCTCGCCTTCTTCGACATAGTGGATACGGTTGCCGTCGATCTCGACGAACTTGCCGCAAGCCGGCACCAGCCTTTCGGCCCTGGCCGCGATCCGCCATGTCGCAAGCATGAAGCCGAGCACGACGAGAGCCGCCGCAACGAGCAGGCCTCCGATCAGCCACGACACAACCGATATCAGCATCTTCCACCCCAGCCGGACCGGCGCACCTTACTCGCAACCGTCTCTGCCACAAGGGTCCGCCCCTGCCTGCGCATTGTGGCCGGCTGGCCGCCGCGTTATCTCAGGCGATCTGCAGCCGGAGTGAGCCATGCCTGAAATCGTCACCGCCGCCATGCTCGTCATCGGCGACGAGATCCTCTCCGGCAGGACCAAGGACAAGAACATCGGCCATCTCGCCGATATCATGACGGCGATCGGCGTCGATCTGAAGGAAGTGCGCATCGTTCCCGACGAGGAGGACGAAATCGTCGCCGCGGTGAATGCGGTGCGCGCCCGCTACACCTATGTCTTCACCACTGGCGGCATCGGCCCCACGCATGACGACATCACCGCCGATTCGATCGCCAGGGCCTTCGGCGTGCCCTGCGAATACGATGCCAAGGCCTATGCCATGCTGGAGGCAAGCTATGCCCAGCGCGGCATCGAATTCACCGAGGCACGCAAACGCATGGCGCGCATGCCGCGCGGCGCCGACCACATCGACAATCCGGTCTCGATGGCGCCGGGCTTCCGGATCGGCAACGTCCACGTGATGGCCGGCGTGCCGTCGATCTTCCAGGCGATGCTCGACAATGTCGTGCCGACGCTGAAGACCGGCACGAAGATGCTGTCGGCCACAGTGCACTGTCCGTTCGGCGAAGGCCTCGTCGGCGGACCGCTGGCCGACATCCAGAAGGCGCATCCCGACACCATCATCGGCTCATACCCGAAATATGGCGACGGCAAGTTCTGGACCGAGCTTGTGGTGCGCGCCCGCAGCGAGGACGCTCTCGAGGCCGCGCGCAAGAACGTCGAGGCCATGGTGGCGGGCCTGTCGGCCGCGAGCTGATCCCGGAACCAGAAGGCGCGCGCCGACGTTTCTGGCACGGCACTTCATGCCGGTCATTTTGATGGCCGGAGGCGCGTTTGCGCCGGCAAATTTGAGGGATCTGTCATGCGCTTCAAGACGATCGTCGCCATTCTGCAGAACGAACAGGACGCCGAGCGCGTGCTCGACTGCGCCATCCCGCTTGCCGAGCGGTTCGACAGCCATCTCGTCGGCATCCATGCAGAAGCGCTTCCGGTCCCTTATACGTCGGCCACCGGTTTCCCCGACACGGAATTCCTGCAGGTCTCGGCCGAGATGAACAAGGAGCGCGCCGACAAGCTGCGGGCGGTCTTTCTCAGCCGCATCGAGGAGTCCGGCCTGTCCTTCGAATGGCGGAGCCTCGAAAGCTTCTCCGGCGACAGCGCGCTGACCGGCATTTCGAGCGTGCGGGCGGCTGACCTGATCATCGCCGCGCAGCGCGATACCGGAGGCGATCCGGGCGCGGATGTCGACACGCTGGTCTACGACGCAGGCCGGCCGGTGCTTGTCGTTCCGCATGGCGGGCCGCTCGTCACCACCTTCAGGCGCGTGCTGCTCGCCTGGAACGGTAGCAAGGAGGCGGCTCGCGCCGCATTCGATGCCCTGCCCTTCATCAGCGAAGCCGACAAGACCGACATTCTGGTCATCGATCCGCCGGAGACGCTCGACGAGGCTCCCGAGGCGGCCGGCGCCGAGATCGCGGCTGCCTTGTCGCGCCACGGCGCCAATGTCAGCGTTTGCGTGCAGAAATCGGGGGGAAGCTCGGTCGACGACATGATCCAGGAGAGAATCGCCGAATCCGGCGCCGATCTGCTGGTGCTCGGCGCCTACAGCCATTCCTGGCTGCGCCAGCTTCTTTTCGGCGGCGTCACCCGCACCGTGCTGCGCACGGCAAACGTGGCGGTCTTCCTGTCGAGATAAGCGTGTCTCCCGAAAGTGGGAACCGGTTTCGGGACAAAGACATGCATCAAACGAGAACTTACAGCGCGTCGCGCTGAAACGCGCTCAAGCGACGCGCTGTAAGTCCACAGCCACCACCGGATCTCACTCTTGCCAAGACTGGCGCTTTCCGGCTAATTCCGCCTGCATTCCATCGTATCTGCGCGCTGCGGCGCGCGCTTGCGGAGTGCGCGAACCATGTCCCTTCCCGAAAAAGCCTTTCCAGTCTCCTGGGACCAGTTCCACCGCGATGCCCGCGCGCTCGCCTGGCGGCTTTCCGGCACCAACAAAGGCCAGTGGAAGGCGATCGTCTGCATCACCCGCGGCGGCCTGGTGCCAGCCGCGATCATTTCGCGCGAGCTTGGCATCCGCGTCATCGAGACGGTCTGCGTCGCCTCCTATCACGACTACACGAGTCAGGGTCAGTTGCAGGTGCTGAAGGAGATCTCCCCTTCGCTTCTTGCCGAGGACGGTGCCGGCGTCCTGATCATCGACGACCTCACCGATACCGGCAAGACGGCTGGCATCGTGCGCGCCATGATGCCGAAGGCGCATTTCGCCACCGTCTATGCCAAGCCGAAGGGCAGACCGCTGGTCGATACGTTCGTCACCGAGGTCAGCCAGGACACTTGGATCTACTTCCCGTGGGATATGGGTTTTACCTACCAGAAGCCGATCGCCGACGATCACGCCGGCTGAGCTGCCGTCACATTTTCCAAAGAATCCGGCCGCGAAGGCATGTTCATGCCTTGGAATCGCGCCCGATGAGCACAGTTACTTTGTGGGATTGACTTTTTCCGGTGGAATTTTCCTGCGGTGTGAAGATTTTTACTTTTAAAGCTCACAATCCGCCGTAAGATTCGTAAGGTGGCAAACGATTCTGGAGGCTGGGGCAGCTTCTTCGATGTTGACGAGGCCAACGACGCACAACCAGATGACCGAAAGAGTCCGGCGACTCTTCGGAACGGCGCCGTGCCGCCTGCAGGTTGCTGCCTTGCCCTGGCGCGAGAATGAGAACGGCGTCGAGATCATGCTGATCACCAGCCGCGATACCGGGCGCTGGGTGCTGCCGAAAGGCTGGCCGGAAGCCAGGGAGCCGCTATGCGAGGCCGCCGCCCGCGAGGCGGGCGAAGAAGCGGGATTGCACGGCACCGTCTCGCATCTCGAAGCCGGCCGCTATTTCTACGGCAAGGTCCTGGGTTCCGGCGAAGAAGTACCCTGCGAGGTTCTGGTTTTCCCGCTCAAGGTCGACCGCGTTGCCGACCGCTGGAAGGAAAAGCGCGCGCGCACCCGCAAATGGGTCGGCTCCGCCGAGGCCGTTCGCATGGTCAGCGAGCCCGATCTTTGCCAGATCATCACCTATTTTTGCGCCGAACCCGATAAATTCGCCTAAAGTCACCATCGCATAATCCCATATGCAACTTGGCGGGCATGCCGCGCATTGCGGCGCGTGAACTTCGGTGCTTTGTTGATTGCCGCAATGCCGATTCGGCCTAACGGCGTCGATTGAGAATGAACTCCGCTCAACCACTCGAAGAGAACTCCGGCGAACACCGGCGTGAGCACCGCCAGCGCGTGCTCAAGGGCGGGACGATCATCACCGGCATCCAGAATTCAGAGGTGAGCTGCACCTTGCGGAACCAGAACCCGGGCGGCGCCGAACTGAAAGTCGCACCGGAATCGCGCGTTCCCGATCGTTTCCTGCTCTATGTTCCGGTCGATGGGGTGGCCTATCGGGCGGAAGTCCGCTGGCGCCGCAACGACCGCGTCGGTGTCAAGTTCACCGGGACCGAGCCCAAGCCCAAGCTGCATTACGGCTAAGGGCATCCGGCCGAGCCGGATGCCCATCTATTTCACATGACGAGCCCCTTGGTCAGCTCCAGCGCCTGGCGCTCGAACAACCGCCGGTAGATCCCGCCGTTCAGCCGGATCAGTTCGTCATGCGAGCCTTCCTCGATGATGCGGCCGCGGTCGAAGACCAGCAAGCGGTCGAGCGCCCGCACCGTGGAGAGCCGGTGCGCGATGACCAAGGTCGTGCGCCCGACCATCAGCCGCTCCATCGCCTTCTGGATGAGCACTTCCGATTCGGAATCGAGGCTGGATGTCGCCTCGTCCAGGATCAGGATGCGCGCATCGGCCAGGAAGGCGCGCGCGATCGCCACGCGCTGGCGCTCGCCGCCCGACAGCTTCACGCCGCGCTCGCCGACCAGGGTTCCGTAGCCCTTGGGCAGGTTGGCGATGAAGTCGTGCGCGCTGGCGAGCTTCGCCGCATGCTCGATCTCGGCCTGCGTGGCGCCCGGCCTGGCATAGGCGATGTTCTCGGCCAGCGACCGGTGAAACAGGATCGGCTCCTGCTGCACGATCGCGATCTGGCTGCGCAGAGATGACTGCGCAACCTTTGCGATGTCCTGGCCGTCGATCAGGATCCGGCCCGCATTCACGTCATAGAGGCGCTGGATCAGCTTGACGAAGGTCGTCTTGCCCGATCCCGAATGCCCGACCAGCCCGATGCGTTCGCCGGCAGCGATCTCGACCGAGAAGTCGCGGTAGAGCGGCAGCCGGTGGTTGCCGTAGTGGAACGTCACCTTGTCGAACGCGATGCGGCCGTTGGTGATCCGGATCGGCGCCGCGCCGGGCCGGTCCTCTATGCCGAGCAGCTCCGACTGGAAGTCGACCAGTTCCTCCATGTCGTTGATCGAGCGCTGCAGGTTGCGGATATGCGTGCCGATATCGCGCAGATAGCCTTGCAGGACGAAGAACGAGGTCAGCACGAAGGCGATGTCGCCGGCGCTCGCCTCGCCCCATGCCCAGAGCATGAGCGCCAGGCCGATCACAGCCGCCCGCATCAAGAGCAGCATCGTGCCTTGCGTGGTGCCGTTGAACGTGCCGCGCACCCAGGTGCGGCCCGTGCGCAAGCGCCATTTGGCGACCACGCGAGCAAGCCGCGCTTCCTCGCGAAGCTCGGCGCCAAAACCCTTGACCACCGCATTGCAGTTCACCGCGTCGGCCAGCGCGCCGCCGAGCCGCGTGTCCCAGCTGTTGGCGAGGCGTGCCGCCGGCGCGACATAGCCGAGCGACAGCATGGCGGTGACGGCGATGAACAGCACCGAGCCGACGGCGACCGCCAATCCCATCATCGGCCAGAACCAGCCGAGCAGCAGCGTCGAGCCGACCAGCATGACGACCGAAGGCAGCAGCGCGATCAGGATCGTGTCGTTGAGCAGGTCGAGCGCCCACATGCCGCGCGTGATCTTGCGCACGGTCGAGCCGGCGAAGCTGTTGGCGTGCCAGTCCGTGGAGAAGCGCTGGACGCGGTGGAAGGCGTCGGCGGCGATGTCCGACATCATCTTCAGCGTCAATTCGACGATCCACATGAAGGCGGCGTTGCGCAGCACGACGCCGGCCAACGCCAGCGCCATCAGGATGGAGAAGGCCGTCATTGCGGCGTGCCAGGCCACCGCGTCGGCGCCGGCGCTGCTGGCGACCGCGTCGACCAGCCGGCCGGAGTAGAGCGGCGTCAGCACGTCGGCGAGCGTCGACAGCAGGAATGCGCCCATGATGAGCGACAGCCGCCACGGCTGGCGGCGCCAGTGGCCAAACGTGAAGCCGAGCACGCTGCGAAAGGCGCTGGCGCGCAGATCGATCTTGGAACGGATCATAGTGTCATCCGGGCGCAGACAGGCCCGGTCCCGGTAAAGTCAAATTGGAAAACCCGCGGCGGCGCCTTATGGCGCCCTCTGAAAGCGGAGGTTCAGTATGGTTAGGCCCCGCCCGGAAGGCGGCGACCGGCAGCGGCAAAGGCCTGTTCTGCGTCTGGCTTTCCGAAGGGATTTCGGACGGCCGGTGCAGACCTAGGCTTCGCGGCCTCGCATAACGATGTCAATTCCTGCCATACGGTCCTCCCGAAAGGGAATCGCGGAGAGGCTCTTATAGAGGCGGCTCACCACCCCGCCAAGGCAGGCTGTCCCCAAAACGACATCTGGCCCAAGCACTGATACTATTTTGCAACAACGGCGGGTTGTGGCATCGCCGCGCATTCAGGCGGCGGGCTTGCGCTCCGGTCGCATGTAGCGGCCATCGGTCTCGAACCCGAACTTCTCGTAGAGACCGTGAGCGTCGCTGGTCGAGAGGCTCCAGTGGGATACGGTCTTCACCTCGGGGTGATCGATAAGCGCCTGAACAAGCTGCTTGCCGATGCCCTGCCCGCGATGCTCGGGCCAGATGATGACATCGGCAAGATAGGCAAAGACCGTATAGTCGGTGATCGCGCGGGCGAAGCCGACCTGCTTGCCCTCGATTTAAGCGCCGACGCAAAGTGAGTTGGCGAAGGCACGATGATGCATCTCATCGCTGCGCGCGCTCCCCCAATAGCTCGCCATCAACTGATCCGAAGTCGCCCGGAAGTCGATCTGCGACAGGTCGAAGCTGATTTCAACGTCAGGCATGGCTAAGCTGATGGCCGGCGTCCGCTAACGGCGATCCCGGAACCGGTTGGTGATCGGATAGCGGCGGTCGCGGCCGAAGTTCTTCCTTGTGATCTTCACGCCCGGTGCCGCCTGCCGGCGCTTGTACTCGGCGATGTAGAGCAGGTGCTCGACGCGCGTCACCGTCGCCCGGTCATGGCCGCGCGCGACAATCTCGTCCACACCCATCTCGTTCTCGACCAGGCATTCGAGGATGTCATCCAGCACCGGGTATGGCGGCAGCGAATCCTGGTCGGTCTGGTTCTCGCGCAGTTCCGCCGACGGCGCCTTGTCGATGATGTTCCGCGGGATCACCTCGCCCGACGGGCCGAGCGCCCCCGGCGGCACATGTGCGTTGCGCCAGCGTGACAGCGCATAGACCTGCATCTTGTAGAGGTCCTTGATCGGGTTGAAGCCGCCGTTCATGTCGCCATAGAGCGTGGCGTAGCCGACCGACATCTCGCTCTTGTTGCCTGTGGTGACGACCATCGAGCCGAACTTGTTGGAGATCGCCATCAGGATCGTGCCGCGCGCGCGGCTCTGCAGGTTTTCCTCGGTGATGCCTTCCTGGGTGCCCTCGAAAAGCTGGGTCAGCGCATGCTTGAAACCTTCGACCGGTTCGGAGATCGGCACGATGTCGTAGCGGCAGCCGAGCGCGCGGGCGCAGTCCTCGGCGTCCTTCAGCGAATCCTTCGAGGTGTAGCGATAGGGCATCATGACGGTGCGCAGCCGCTCCTCGCCGAGAGCGTCGACGGCCAAGGCCGCGCAAATCGCCGAGTCGATGCCGCCGGAGAGGCCGAGCACCACGTTCTTGAAGCCGTTCTTGTTGACGTAGTCGCGAAGGCCGAGCATGCAGGCCCGGTAGTCGGCCTCTTCCCGCTCGGGAATCTTCGACATCGGCCCTTCCGAGCAGACCCAATGCTCGGAATTTTTTCCATTTTGCGCGCCTGCGGCGACGCGGTTTCTTTTCCAGGTGGTGACGGCGACCGCTTCCTCGAACTGGCTCATCTGGAAGGCGAGCGTCTTGTCGGCGCTGATGGCAAAAGACGCGCCGTCGAAGATCAGCTCGTCCTGGCCGCCGAGCTGGTTGGCGTAGATCATCGGCAGGCCGGTTTCGATGACCTGTCGGATGACGACCTGGTGGCGGACATCGATCTTGGCGCGGTAGTAGGGTGAGCCGTTCGGCACCAGCAGGATCTCGGCACCGCTTTCGGCCAGCGTCTCGCAGACGGCGACGTCGCCCCAGATGTCCTCGCAGATCGGGATACCGATGCGCACGCCGCGAAAATTGACCGGCCCCTGCAGCTCCGGCCCGGCCTGGAAGACGCGCTTCTCGTCGAACTCGCCGTAGTTCGGCAGGTCGAGCTTGTAGCGCTCGCCGATGATCTTGCCGCCATCGGCGAAGACGATCGAATTATGCGTGCCGCTCCTGCGCTTGAGCGGCGTGCCGATGATGACGCCGGGACCGCCGTCGGCCGTATCCTTGGCGAAATCCTGTGCCGCTTTTTCGCAGGCCTTCAGGAAGGCCGGCTTCAGCACCAGGTCTTCCGGCGGATAGCCGGCGAGGAAGAGCTCGGTATAGAGCACGAGGTGGGCGCCTTGGCGCGCCGCATCCGCCCTCGCCTCGCGTGCCTTGGCGAGATTGCCGGCGACGTCGCCGACAGTCGGGTTCAACTGGGCGACGGCGATGCGCAGGATGTCTGTCTGGGTCATGAAGTGGATTTAGCGTGGCGGAAATCGCCGGGCAATGACGATTGCTTGTACCAAATGGGATCGATCGACCACGTCGGTCGTATCCTGATCGATCGATTTCGATCGCGAGATCTCGCCGATGTGGCCTCTAATCGTTCATGTACTCGCTCAACGCTTCCACTGAGCGGTTCTCACCGATCGACATCGCCAGGATGCGCGAGATGTGCCGACGCGGCAGCCCTGTTTCGGCCGACCACTGGTTGATCTGCGCCTGGATCTTGTCGAGATCGCGCTTCGAGGTCGGGCTTTCGGCGATGTCGAGGCCGGCATCGCGCAGAGCCGCCGCCATGTCGCTCGACACGACAAAGGTGTCCCACTCCAGCCAGCGCAGGAAATACTGGCCGGTGTTGCCGCCGAGCCGGCTTCCGTGCTTGCCGAGATAGGCGGTCAGCCCGACCTGGTCGTCGGCCGGCCATTTGGCGAGGAATTTGCCGAAGCCGCCATGTTCCTTCGAGACGCGGTCGACGAAGGCGGCATTGTCGCGCACGGATTTGATCTTCTGCGGGTTGCGCACGATGCGCTTGTCGGACGCCAGCTCATGCCAGAAATCGTCCGGCTGGAACAGGAGCCGCTTCGGCTCGAAACCGAGGAACGCCTCCTCGAAACCCGGCCACTTCTGCTCGATGACGCGCCAGACGAAACCGGCGGCAAAGATGCGCTCGGCCATGGTGGAGAGGATGCGGTCATCGGGGACTTTCGACACGGCCGCATTGTCGGGCATCGGCCCAAGTAGCGACGCCAGCGCCTCTTCACCGCCCTTGCGCTTTGCCGCCCGGGCACGAATTTTCTGGAAATCGGCCATCTCCGCCCTCGCCTGTTCCGACCAATCTATCACTTCCCGTCAGCCTCGGTAGCCTCTACCTCTATCAAGGCTCTGCTGATGGAGGGGACGATGAACAAAACGGTCGAGGATCTGGCGAACCGCTGGCTGAAGCGAAGGCCGGATGGCTTGAGCCCGCTTGAAAGTCGCGTGCTGCAATCGACGCTCGAGCGCACCACCATCACCAAGGATACCAACAAGGCGGTCGCCTTTCACCAGACTTTTGGCGATCGCGTCGCAGACACCATCGCCCGGATCGGCGGCTCATGGTCCTTCATCCTCGGCTTCATCGCTTTTCTGGTGCTGTGGACTTTCGGCAATGTCTGGCTGCTTTCGCGCGACGCCTTCGACCCCTATCCCTTCATCTTCCTCAACCTCGTGCTGTCCATGGTCGCCGCCCTGCAGGCGCCCGTGATCATGATGTCGCAGAACCGCCAGACCGAGCGCGACCGCATCGACGCCGCCCACGACTACGAAGTCAACCTGAAGGCGGAGATCGAGATCATGGCCCTGCATGAGAAGCTCGACGAGTTGCGGCACAGCCAGATCATCGGCATGCGCGACGAGATGCTGCGCATGGCCGAGCAGATCAGGCGGATCGACGAGAAGCTGTCGGCTCGGTCGGCAAGCTGATGAGCGAGGCCATCCATCGTCTCATCGAGCAGTACGGGCTGATCGCGGTCTTCCTCGGCTGCGTCGCCGAAGGCGAAAGCGCCGTCATCCTCGGCGGCTTCTTCGCGCACCAGCAGATCTTCGTGCTCTGGCAGGCGTTCCTGGTCGCGTTTCTCGGCGCCTTCGCCGGCGACACGTTTTTCTTCACCCTCGGCCGCAGCTTTGCCGATCATCGCTATGTACGCAGGCTGCGCAGGCGACCTGGCTTCCGCCGCGCCTACCGGCTGCTCAACACCCATCCCAACATCTTTGTGCTGACGAACCGCTACGTCTACGGAATGCGCCTTGTCGGCGGCATCGCCGCCGGGCTATCGACCGTGTCGGTGCCGCGCTTCGTCATCCTGAACGCGATCTCGTCGGCGGTCTGGGCAGCTTTGTTCGGCACCATCGGCTATGTCTTCGGGCTGGGCGCGGAGCACATGGTCGGCCAGGCTTTTGCCCGCCACGAGCGCCTGCTCATCGCGCTTGCCATTGGCATCGCCGTGGCCGTCCTTGCCTGGCTGCTTGCCCACCACTTCGCCCGAAAGGAACGGGTGAAGGATGCAATTGAGGATCAGGCGGAATCCTAGATTGTTTTGACGCAATTCCGGACGGAAAACCGTTACGCACTTTCCCTGGAATTGCTCTAAGCTGCCGGATCAGTGCCTACCCTCAGATCGGCGTGCCAATGAGGCGCTCGATGATGGCGATGCCCCAGACGCCGCCCGCGATCACGATCGAAATCAGCACGGCCAGCGAGCCACAGTCCTTGGCGAGCTGGATGTCGATGTGGAACTCGCGGGAAATCGCGTCGCACGCCGCCTCGATGCCGGTGTTGAGCACCTCGACCATGATCAGGAGGAGGACGGCGCCGATCAGCAAGGCATAGCCACGCCAGGAGACCGAGATGAACCAGCCGGCCGGCAGGGCGAGCGCAAACAGCATCAGCTCCTGCTGGAATGCCTTTTCGTGGGCGGCCAGCTTGCGGAATGCCCGCACCGAATTGATGAAAGCGTCGATCAGCCGCTGCATGCCCAGCCCCGTTTCGAATCACCGTCAGGGGATATCGCAACGGCCGGATCAAGGGAATAAGGCAGCCGCTTCAAAAATCACTCGTCCGCGACCTTTATCGACGGCGTCGACCTCTGGAACTGCGGCAGTCCGTCGTCGATCGCGTAGTAGTCGCCTTTGTCGCCGACGAAGATGTGGCTTTCGGGTGAAAGACCCGTCGGCTTGTCGAACGAGTCGGCCATGATCGAGATGGTGTCCAACTCGTTGTGCTTCCAGAACAGCACTGAACCGCAGCTGCGGCAGAAGCCGCGTTTCGCAACGTCGGAGGCGCCATACCAGGTGAGCGCGTCGGTCCCTTCTATGTCGATGTCGGCGTCATTGGAGGAGGTCGCGGCAACGAAATGGCCGGTTTGCTTGCGGCATTGCGAGCAATGGCAATAGACCACCCCACGCAACGGACCTCTCGTGGTGAAGCGCACCGCCCCGCACAGGCATGATCCACTGTGATTTTCGTTCATCCCGGGCCTCCTTCAACGTCGTTCGCCTCATCTTGCCGGACAAGATTCCAGTTTTGCGGCTGCCTGGCGCAGGCAAATGCGACACCGAAAAGGCGCCTTTCAAAGCCGTGTCCGCACCGAATTGCAGCCTGTGGTAGCAGAGACAATGAGGAAATGCAGGCCATTAAGGAAACTTTAGCGCAACTGCATCTATGATTCCTGCAAGCGAAGGTCGTGTTGGGGACGCGCCGTCGCATTCGCAATTCTGATTCAAATCCCCGTATAGGCGACTCCCGGCGGTGGCAGGTCTCCGGTCGCACTGAAGGGTAGTGAACAGACTATGCAGCCGGCAGCCGTCCCGACCGACAGGAATAGCGATATCGCCAGCACCGTTGTGGCGACCATGCGCCAGCTCGGTGTGCTCGGCCTGCCGCGCAACTATGAAATCTTCTACGAGGCGCTCAGCGGCAGCAATCACGAGCTCAGCCTTGCCGTCGTGTCGTTGAGCAATCGGCCGACGCAGCAGGATCTCGACAGCATCGGGCGCACCTTCTTCCCGCAGCACCACGGTCCCGCCATCGTCGAGCATGCCCGCGAGATGGTCGCCAGTGAACTCGAGGACATAGCCGCGCTGCTGCGCAGCGAACGCACCCATATCGAGAAGTACGGCCGCATCCTCGACGAGACGTCGAGCGGCCTGAGCAATCGCAGCCTGCTCTCCCAGGATCTGCTGCAGAAGATTGCCGGCGCCATGTCGGCCGCCACCAGCTCGACCCTGGATCACACCCGCCAGACCTCAAGCACGCTCAGCGAGAAGACCGCTGAGCTGGAAAGCGTCAAATCGAAGCTCGAGGAATACAAGCGGCTCGCCGATACCGATCCGCTGACGCATATCTGGAATCGCCGCGCCTTCGACAAGGAAATCACCCGCATCTACAACAGCAACCGCGGGATCCTGTTCAATGCGCTGATCCTCGCCGATATCGACCGCTTCAAGGACATCAACGACCGTTACGGCCACCCGGTCGGCGACAAGATCATCCAGATCATCGCCGAGATATTCCAATCCAGCCTCCGCGCCGACATGTTCGTGGCGCGCACCGGCGGCGAAGAGTTCGCGCTGATCGTCGAAGGCGCCAGCGAGGATACCACCTACGAGATCGCCGAGCGTATCCGCGTGCTGATCGAACAGACGCCGTTCACCAGCAGCCAGACGGGGATGAACTACGGCACGGTGACCGTTTCCATGGGCATTTGCATGGCTTCCGAGGCCGACACGCCAGAGGACCTCTACACCAAGGCCGACCGAGCGCTCTACCGCTCCAAGGTCAGCGGCCGCAACCGCGTCACCAGGCATTCCACTATGGCCGGCCGTGCCGGCAAGGGTTGGCTGCTCTACAAGAAAGACTGACATTTCGGCTGGCGCATTCGAGCCGGTCCCTTTCCAAATGAATTTTTGTGGACTATATTTTCCACAGAAATGAAAGGGTGCGCTCATGCAACGTCCTGTCGCTGCCGCGGCGGCGGCGGAGAATGCCGTCATCACCAAGGCCACGCTGCGCGCGGCCGACCTGCTCGACATCACCGCGAGGACGCTGTCTCTTGTCATCGGCGTCTCGGAAGCGACGGTCTCGCGCATGCGCAAGCAGGAATTCCTGCTCGAGCGCGGCACCAAGCCGTTCGAGCTTGCGGTGCTGTTCGTCCGGCTGTTCCGCTCGCTCGACGCCATCGTCGGCGGCGACGAGACGGTCGCCCGGGCATGGCTGAAGAACCCGAACACAGCGCTCGACGGCACGCCGCTCGAAAAAATCCTGACCATTGCCGGACTTGTCGATGTCATCGCCTATCTGGACTCCCGACGCGCTCTCGTCTGAGGCGGTCGGGCTCGAAGGCAAGTATTGGCGGATGGTCGAGGCGCAGCACCGCGTCTCGACGCTGAAGCTCGTCGACACGCTCGACGAACAAGGGCTGCTGGAGGACCTCATCGAGGAGACCAAGCCGCAGATCCCGCTCGAATGCCGTCACCTTCACTATCTTCTGGCGACGCCATTCCGCTACGGCTCGGTCTATCCGTACGGCTCGCGCTTCCGACGCGCCGGCAAGACCAAGGGCGTCTACTACGCGGCCGAGACGGTGCTGACGGCGGTGGCGGAAATGGCCTTCTACCGCTTGCTGTTCTTTGCTGAATCGCCGCAGACGCAATGGCCGAACGACGCAGCCGAATACACCGCCTTTGCCGCGGCGATCAGATGCGAGAAGGCCGTCGACCTCACCCGGCCGCCGCTCGACCGCGATCAGGTGGCGTGGACGCATCCGACCGACTACGCCGCCTGCCAGGCCATCGCCGACGTCGCGCGCGAAGCCGGGATGCAGGCCATCCGCTACCGCTCGGCGCGCGACCCGAAGGGCGCCAACATCGCACTTCTGACCTGCAGGGGTTTCGCCAAGGCCAAGCCGCTGGGACCTCACACCTGGCGCATCCGCATCGGCTCGTTCGGCGTCCAGGCGATCTGCGAGTTTCCGGACAAGCGGCTGGAATTCTCAAGGACGAGCTTCATCGATCCGAGGCTGGCGACCATGCGCTGGGAGCGCGCTCGCTGACCGTCCTGTCCTACGCCAGTATGTTAACCGCACGCGCGGCAACCAGCGCAATGGTCAGCAGCGAGATCATCGCCTCGGCCATCATCAACAGCTTGGCGCGCTGGCTGAGCGGCAAAGTGTCTGTCGGCGAGAACGCCGTCGCGTTGGTGAAGGCCAGGAAGACGTAGTCGACGAAGCCGGGCAGCCAGTCTCGGGTTTCGCGATCGGGCAGTGTCATCTGCGGAAACAGAAAGTCGGCATGCGCGCGCTTGACCAGGCCGCAGGTCGGCGGGCCGCCGCGATCGATGCTCCAGAACCACAGCGCGAAGACGATGAGGTTGGTGACCCAGATGTTTAAAGCATCGACCAGCAGCGTCGTGCCGGCGCCGGCATGGCCTTCGAGCAGCTTTCGGACCAGAAAGACCAGCGAGCCGCAATTCATGATGCTGATGACGCCGGTCATGACCAAGGCGGTGCGGCGGATGAAGAGGCGAAACCGGCCGATCGCATACCAATGCTCATGGTCGACGGCCTTGTGCGTCGCCATCTGTGTCCAGGCCGTTGCGATCGACAGGGGCACGAGCAGCGCCGCCTCGATTGCGGGCGCGAGCCAGCGCGGGCCGAATGACAGGTCGTTGATGACGAGAAGCTGCAGGCAGATGACGACGAGCACCGCCGCCCGCGCCGACCAGAAGTCGATCGCGCGGTGATAAATGATGGCATGCTCGTGACGCATGGTGGAACCTGTGCCGTATGCGCGGTTTCTCGGCCGCGGCGGCGACACCTTCACCCCAAAGTTGGTCCTGCGATGGTCGCCAGCGGACACATTTTCGTAATCGCTCACGTGATCGCACCGACCCGAAAACGAAAAGCGCCGGATTTCTCCGGCGCTCGAGTGACCGATTGGATTGGAGGCAGGTTCAGGCGCTGGCGGCCTGCTTGTGCTGGACCGTATGGCTCTTCTTGAGCAGCTCCGAGACCAGGAAAGCCAGCTCGATCGCCTGGTCGGCGTTGAGGCGCGGATCGCAATGGGTGTGGTAGCGGTCCTGCAAGTCTTCGGCCGTGATCGCACGCGCGCCGCCCGTGCATTCGGTGACGTTCTTGCCGGTCATCTCGACATGGATGCCGCCTGGATGCGTGCCTTCGGCGCGATGCACCTCGAAGAAGGTCTGCACTTCCTTGAGGATGCGGTCGAAGGGCCGCGTCTTGTAGCCGGCCGCCTCGATGGTGTTGCCGTGCATCGGGTCGGACGACCACACCACGTTGCGGCCTTCCTTCTTCACCGCCCGCACCAGCTTCGGCAGGTGTTCGGCGACCTTGTCGGAGCCGAAGCGCGCGATCAGCGTCAGCCGGCCCGGCTCGTTCTTCGGATTGAGCAGGTCGATCAGTTCCAGCAAACCGTCCGGCGTCAGCGACGGACCACATTTCAGGCCGAGCGGGTTCTCAATGCCGCGGCAATATTCGACATGTGCATGGTCGGGCTGGCGGGTGCGGTCACCGATCCAGATCATGTGACCCGAGGTCGCGTACCAGTCGCCCGAGGTCGAGTCGACGCGCGTCAGCGCCTCCTCGTAGCCGAGCAGCAGCGCCTCATGGCTGGTGTAGAAATCGGTCTCGCGCAGCGCGAAGTTCGTCTCGGAGGTGATGCCCACCGCGCGCATGAATTCCATCGTCTCGGTGATGCGGTTGGCGAGCGACTCGTATTTCTCGCCCTGCGGGCTGTCGGCGACGAAGCCCAGCATCCAGCGATGCACATTCTCCAGGCTGGCATAACCACCCTGCGCGAAGGCGCGCAGAAGATTGAGTGTGGCCGCCGACTGGCGGTACGCCATCTCCTGCCGTGCGGGATCCGGGATGCGCGAGGAGGCGTCGAATTCGATGCCGTTGATGATGTCGCCGCGGTAGCTCGGCAGCGTCACGCCGGCCTTGGTCTCGCTGTCGGAGGAGCGCGGCTTGGCGAACTGGCCGGCGACGCGGCCGACCTTCACCACCGGCTGCGCGCCAGCGAAGGTGAGCACCACCGACATCTGCAGGAAGACACGGAAGAAGTCACGGATGTTGTCCGCGCCATGCTCGGCAAAGCTCTCGGCGCAGTCACCGCCCTGGAGCAGGAAGGCCTCGCCGGCGGCGACCGCCGCCAGTTGCTTCTTCAGCTTGCGCGCCTCGCCGGCAAAAACCAGCGGCGGGTAGGTGGCGAGCCGCGCTTCCGTGGCCTGCAGCGCCGTAAGGTCCGGGTAGGTCGGGACCTGCTTGATCGGCTTTGCTCTCCACGAATTCGGCGACCATTTCGTCATCGCTGCACCCAAACGTCCTTTCAGAGCAATTCCCGGAAACGCCAAGCGGTCTTCCGTGGGGAATTGCGTCAAACAAACCGGCGAACGCCCTCGCTCGCCATTTCAGCCCCAATATGAGGTGGCGGCTCCTTACACGAAGCCGATTTCCTATTCTAGCCGGGAATTTCAGCAGTGGCGAATGCCTCCGCCCCCCAAGGCAAGTCGATATTCAGGCCGGCCTGACCTGGATATCGTCTGCCTCATGCGGCTTTGTCGACCATCCGCGCCAGTTGCGTCATCACCACCGCAGAGCCGGCCAGGCGTTTTTCCGCATTCGGCCAGTCGCGGATGAAGACCACGCTGTGGTCCGCCCTGATCTTGGCCAGCGAGCCCTGTTCACCGATGAATTTGACCAGCCCGACCGGGTTCGGGAATTCGCGCTTGCGGAAATGGATGACGACGCCCTTGGGGCCGGCATCGAGCCTTTCGACATTGGCCTTGCGGCACAGCGCCTTGATGAAGACGATCTTGAGCAGATGCGTGACTTCCTCCGGCAGCGGCCCGAACCGGTCGATCAGCTCGGCGCCGAAGCCGTCGATCTCCTCCGTGGTTTCGAGATCGCCGAGGCGGCGGTAGAGCGCCATCCTGAGCTGCAGGTCCGGAACATAGCTTTCCGGGATCATCACCGCCGTGCCGACAGCGATCTGCGGCGACCAGCCGCCATCCTGCACTTCACCGGAATCCTTCACCTCGGCCACCGCCTCCTCCAGCATCTGCTGGTAGAGCTCGAAGCCGACCTCCTTGATATGGCCGGATTGTTCCTCGCCGAGGAGATTGCCGGCGCCCCTGATGTCGAGATCGTGGCTGGCTAGCTGGAAGCCGGCGCCGAGCGTGTCGAGCGACTGCAGCACCTTCAGCCGGCGCTCGGCGGTGTCGGTGAGCTTGCGGTTTGCCGGCAGCGTGAACAGCGCGTAGGCGCGCACCTTCGAGCGGCCGACGCGGCCGCGCAGCTGATAGAGCTGCGCCAGGCCGAACATGTCGGCGCGATGGATGATCAGTGTGTTGGCGGTCGGAATGTCGAGGCCGGATTCGACGATGGTCGTCGACAGGAGGACATCGTACTGGCCGTCGTAGAAGGCGTTCATGATGTCGTCAAGCTCGCCGGCCGGCATCTGGCCGTGGGCGACCGCCACCTTCAGCTCCGGCACGGATTCCTTCAGGAAATCATGGATTTCGGCAAGATCGTTGATGCGAGGCACGACGTAGAAGGAATGGCCACCGCGATAGCGTTCGCGCAGCAGCGTCTCGCGGATGACTAGCGGATCGAAGGGCGAGATGAAGGTGCGCACCGCCATGCGGTCGACCGGCGGCGTGACGATTAGCGACAGTTCGCGCACGCCGGTCAGCGCCAATTGCAGCGTGCGCGGGATCGGCGTCGCCGACAGCGTCAGCACATGCACGTCGTTCTTGAGCTCCTTCAGCCGCTCCTTGTGCTTGACGCCGAAATGCTGCTCCTCGTCGATGATCAGCAGACCGAGGTTCTTGAACGAGATCGAGCTGCCGAGCAGCGCATGCGTGCCGACGACGATGTCGACCGAGCCTTCCGCAACGCCCTTCTTGGTTTCGGCCAGTTCCTTGGCGCGGACCAGGCGCGAGGCCTGCGCGACGCGGATCGGCAGGCCGGAGAAGCGCTGCGCGAAGGTCTTGAAATGCTGGCGCGACAGCAGCGTGGTCGGCACCACGACCGCAACCTGAAACCCTTCCATCGCCGCGATGAAGGCGGAGCGCAGCGCCACCTCCGTCTTGCCGAAGCCGACATCGCCGCAGATCAGCCGGTCCATCGGCTTGCCGGCGCCGAGGTCGCCCATGACCGAATCGATCGCCGTCTGCTGGTCGTCGGTTTCCTCATAGGGGAAGCGCGCGGCGAATTCGCCATAGAGGCCTTCGGCCGGGATCATGGCAGGTGCGGCGCGCATCTGCCGCTCGGCGGCGATGCGGATCAGCTGCCCGGCCATGTCGAGCAGGCGTCGCTTCAGCCGCGCCTTGCGCGCCTGCCAGGCGCCGCCGCCGAGCTTGTCGAGCGCCGCTTCCGTCGAATCCGAACCGTAGCGCGACAGGAGCTCGATGTTTTCCACCGGCAGGAACAGCCGGTCGTCGCCTGCATAGTGGATCTCGAGACAGTCATGCGGTGCCCCCACCGCCTCGATGGTGCGCAGGCCGACGAAACGACCGATGCCGTGATCGGTGTGGACGACGATGTCGCCGGAAGACAGCGACGACGCTTCGGCGATGAAATCGGACGCCTTCTTCTTGCGCTTCGAACGGCGGATCAGCCTGTCGCCGAGAATATCCTGTTCGGCGACGACGACCATGTCGTCGGTCTCGAAGCCGGATTCGAGCGGCAGCACGGCAAGACCCGCCTGCCCCGGCTCGAGCTTTTCGACTTCGGCGAGCGTAGCGACAGGCTTGAGGTTGCCGAGATGGTGCTCGGCGAGGATCTGGCCGAGCCGGTCGAGTGAGCCTTCGGTCCAGCCGGCGACGATCACGCGGCGGCGCGCGGCGCGCTCATCGGCAATATGCTTCACCACGACATCGAAGACGTTGATGTTGGGATCGGCGCGCTCCTCGGCGAAGCTGCGGCCCTGCCGCGAGCCGGCATGGAAGACCGGTCTGCCGCCGACGTCAGGCGCGTCGAAGACGGTGAAGTCGATATCCTCGCGCGGCCCGAGCGAAGCGCGGAGATTCTCCGGCGAGAGATAAAGCAGGTCCGGCGCCACCGGCTTGTAGGGCACCGCGTCCTTCAGCGCGGCGTCGGCCTGCTTGCGGCGCGCCTCGTAGTGATCGAGGATCAGCGTGTGGCGCTCGGCCAATGCCTCATGCGCCAGATGGTCGAAGACGACAGGCGCATCCGGCAGATAGTCGAACACCGTCTCCAGCCGCTCGTAGAAGAAGGGCAGCCAGTGCTCCATGCCGGCGAAGCGCCGGCCTTCGCTCACCGCCGCATAGAGCGCATCGTCGCGTGACGGCGCGCCGAAGGCCTCGATATAGGAGCGGCGGAAGCGGCTGATCGTTTCCGGCGTCAGCGCCACCTCGCTCATTGCCTGCAAGGCCATCGATTTGCGCTGTCCGGTGGTGCGCTGGGTCGCCACGTCGAAGACGCGGATCGATTCCAGCGTGTCACCGAAAAAGTCGAGCCTGAGCGCCTCGCTCCAGCCGGGCGCGAACAGGTCGAGGATGCCGCCGCGCACCGCGAATTCGCCGACATCGCGCACCGTCGGCACGCGCTCGAAACCGGAATTCTCCAGCCGCGCGATCAGCACGTTCATGTCGATCTGGTTGCCGGGCCTGGCATGGAATGTCTGCGCCTCGATCAATCCGGCCGGCGGAATGCGCTGCAAGAGCGCATTGGCCGTGGTGAGGATCACGCCGCGATGCGGCTTTTTCGCCAGCGCAATGATGGCGGAAAGCGCGTCGAGCCGCCGCGCAGCGGCGTCCGCGCCCGGCGAGACGCGGTCGTAAGGCAGGCAATCCCAGGCAGGCAGCTCCAGCACCGGCAGGCCGGGCGCGGCAAAGGCAAGCGCATCGATGATCGCCGGCAGCCGCTGGCCGTCGCGCGCGACGAACAGCACCGGCTTGTCGGGCGCGATCTCGTGGGCCGTACGCACCAGCGCGAAGGCTTCGTAGCCGTCGGCGACGCCGTCGACGATGAACTGGCCGGCGCGGCCCTTCGGCAGGCCGATTGAAGGAATGAGGCTCATGCTATGCGTTTTTCAAAATGTCATGGTCCGGCGCGACGCCAGTATCTTCCGCAGCACCGCGCAATCGACATCGGGCGGAACCGGGCGTTCGCCGGTGATCATCGGCAGGAATTCGGTATCGGGGATTTCGAGGAGCTTTTCATATTGGTCGATTTCGTCGCCATTCAAGACACCGATCTCGGTGTCGGCGAAGGAGCCGAGGATAAGGTCCATCTCGCGCATGCCGCGATGCCAGGAGCGGAACAGAAGCTTGCGCCGCCGGGCGTCGAGCCCCTCGCTTGATCGCTGTGTTCCGGTCATCGCGCCGCATCCCTGTTCGAGCGGCGCATATAGCGTGGATAGCGACCGGTGTCAGCCTTTGCGCTGCGGCCGTCGCGACATAAGCTGACACGATGCGTCCTTCCATCCTCGATCCCCTATTCGTCCCGATCACCTCGCTCGCCGGCATTGGTCCGAAAGTCGGGACCATGATCGAACGGGTCGTGCCGGCCGATCTCGGCGACCGTCCCGCGCGCGCCGCCGACCTTCTCTTCGTGCTGCCCAACACGGTGATCGACCGCCGCAACCGGCCTGGCATAGCACTCTCGGCCGAAGGCCAGATTGTCACGCTCGAAGTGCGGGTCGACCGCCACCAGCCGCCGCGGCGCGGCAACCGGTCCGTGCCTTACCGGGTCTACGCCCATGACGACACCGGCGAGGTCGCGCTGACCTTCTTCCATGCCCATGCCGCCTATCTCCAGAAGATGCTGCCGGAAGGCGAGCGTGTCGTGATCTCCGGCCGCATGGAATGGTTCAACGGCCGCCCGACCATGGTCCATCCCGACCATATCGCCCCGCTCGACGAGGCCGAGGGCCTGCCGCTGGTCGAGCCCGTCTATCCGCTCACCGCCGGCCTGTCGGCAAAGGTGCTGCGCCGCGCCATCGGACAGGCGCTCGGTCGCCTACCGGAACTGCCGGAATGGCAGGACGACGCCTTCATGCGCCGCCACAGCTTTCCGTCTTTCGGCGACGCCCTCGCCCGTATCCACTGTCCGAAGGACCCGATCGACGTTGCCGTCGAGGGGGCGGCCTGGAGGCGCCTTGCCTATGACGAGTTCCTGGCCGGACAGGTATCGCTGGCGCTGGTGCGGGCCAGGATCCGCCGCCTGTCGGGCCGGCCGCTGGTCGGAGACGGCCGTGTCGTCGAGAAACTACGCGCCGCCCTGCCCTACAAGCTTACGCCCAGCCAGGAATTCGCGCTCGGCGAAATCAACGCCGACCTCGCCGATCCCGAGCGCATGCTGCGCCTGCTGCAGGGCGATGTCGGCTCCGGCAAGACGGTGGTCGCGCTGCTCGCCATGGGCCGCGCGGTCGAGGCCGGCGGCCAGGCGGCGCTGATGGCGCCAACAGAAATCCTGGCGCGCCAGCACCTGGCGACGATCGCGCCGCTGGCGGAAAAAGCCGGCCTTCGCGTCGCCATCCTGACCGGACGCGAGAAGGGCCGCGAACGCACCGAGACGCTGGAAGGGCTTGCCGGCGGTGGGATCGACATCGTCGTCGGCACGCATGCGCTGTTCCAGGAAACGGTGATCTTCCACGACCTTGTGCTGGCCGTCGTCGACGAGCAGCATCGGTTCGGCGTCCATCAGCGGCTGGCGATCACCGCCAAGGGCGATGCGCCCGACATGCTGGTGATGACGGCCACTCCCATACCGCGCACGCTGGTGCTGACCGCCTTCGGTGACATGGATGTCTCGAAGCTCACCGAAAAGCCGGCCGGCCGGCAGCCGATCCGCACCGTGACCTTGCCGCTGGAGCGGCTGGACGAACTGGTCGGACGTATGCAGGACGCTATCGCCGAAGGCCAGAAGATCTACTGGATCTGCCCGCTGGTCGAGGAATCCGAAGAGATCAAGCTGATGTCGGCGGAGGACCGTTTTGCTTCGCTGAAGCCGCTTTTCGGCGACCGGATCGGCCTGGTTCATGGGCGGATGAAGGGCGCCGAAAAGGACGAGGCGATGCGCGCCTTCAAAGAGGGCGAGACGCGTATCCTGATCGCCACCACTGTGATCGAGGTCGGCGTCGACGTGCCCGACGCGACGATCATGGTCATCGAGCATGCCGAACGCTTCGGCCTTGCCCAGTTGCACCAGTTGCGCGGCCGGGTCGGGCGCGGCGATCGGCCCTCCTCCTGCGTGCTGCTCTACAAGGACCCACTCGGCGAGACGGCCAGGCGACGCCTTTCCGTGATGCGCGAGACCGAGGATGGCTTCCGCATCGCCGAGGAAGACCTCAAGCTGCGCGGCGAAGGCGAGCTGCTGGGCACCCGCCAGTCCGGCACGCCCGGCTTCCAGGTGGCGCGCATCGAGTTCCATGCCGACCTGCTCGAAGCCGCGCGCGACGACGCGCGGCTGATCCTGTCGCGCGATCCGGAACTGCAGTCCGAGCGCGGCGAGGCGCTCCGGCTGTTGCTCTACCTGTTCGGACGCGACGAGGCGGTGCGGCTGCTGCGCGCCGGCTGAGCCGCGCCGATCGCCGGATTGGCGAGCGCCCCCTCGATGGGCTCGCCGTTAAGCGTCACCAGCTTGGCCGTGACCTCCGGCGCCACCATGCCGGCCGAAACGATCAGCTTGGCGCCGTCCTCGATGCTCATATCGAGCAGCACGATCTCGGATTTGTGCACGTACATCAGGAAGCCGGTGGTCGGGTTCGGCGTGCAGGGCATGAACACCGCAATCAGCGGATCGCCTTCCTGGTCGAGCTTCTGGTTGATCTCGGTTTCCTTCTCGCTGGCGACGAAGACCAGCGACCAGACGCCTTTGCGCGGATACTCGACCAGGCCGACCTGGCGGAACATCTCGCCCTTGTTGGACAGCACCGTCTCGAAGATCTGCTTCAGCGAGCCATAGATGCCGCGCACCAGCGGCATCCGGCCGAGCAGCCGTTCGCCGAAATTGACGATGGCACGGCCGACGATGTTTGCCGTCAGGAAGCCGATCAGCGTGATCAGCACCAGCGCCACGATCAGCCCGAAGCCGGGCACAGGGAACGGCAGGTAGGTGTCCGGGTTGTAGCGCGCCGGAATATAGGGCTTCACCCAGGAATCGACCCAGCCGATGAGGGACCACGCGATATAGGCGGTGATCGCCAGCGGCGCGCAGACGATGAAGCCGGTCAGGAAATAGTTCCTGAGCCGGGTCATGCCAGAGGTCTTCAGGGCGTCGGACATGAGGTCACCACGGCACAGGTTGCGTCGCCGAGATTAGTGAACCGCGAGCCGGTTTGGAACTGCGAAGTTTTTAAAAAACCGGTTCTATGACGAGGCTTTCAGTGTTCCAAATGGAAGCTGCTTCCGTTCGCGATTAGCCGAAACATCCTTCTCTTCGTCATCCACGGGCGGAGCAGGCGCGAAGCGACTGCGCAGACCCGAGGATTGTTTGAGAAGGATCGGGTAGTTTGGCGGCCGGGACTGCAGGCCCATCACAGCCAGCAGTCCCGGCGG
>NZ_JAVIIY010000022.1:0-71422 GCF_033977345.1 Mesorhizobium dulcispinae | reverse complement strand
CGTCATGCGAAAGATCGTCGTCACCCTAAATGCCAGGCTCCGGGACGCCATGATTCCTCAGAGTTGATGACGACTACGAGGAACGTTCAGGGCTAATCGCCAACAGCAGTGCGCTCTAAGCCTGTCGTCATGTCTTGTTGGGCCAGTCGCTTTTGGCTTGCTGGCCGGTGGCGATTGCCGCAAAAGAGGGGCGTTACCATTCCCCCGGCCCGATTTTGAACGTTCCCAAAAATCACGACGACAGCGCAACGCCGCCCGCGGCGATGCTGTTGATGCTTTGCGTCTATGTCTGCTTCACCTTTCTCGACACCTCGAGCAAATATCTGGTGCTCGCCGGCGTCTCGGCGCTGATCGTCGCCTGGACCCGCTTCACCGTCCATGTCCTGCTGGTCGGCGTGTTCCTGCGCGGCTGGCGCGAGCCGTCGCGCTTCCGCGCCAACAACCTGCCGGCGCACATCCTGCGCGGATGCCTTCTCTTCGGCTCGACCATGTTCAACATCCTGGCGCTCAGGACCCTGCAGCTCGCCGAAACCACCTCGATCTATTTCTTCGGTCCGATGGTGATCACCGCTTTGGCCGGTCCGCTGCTCGGCGAATGGGCGGGCTGGCGGCGCTGGCTGGCGATCCTCACCGGCTTCGTCGGCGTTTTGATCATCACCCGGCCCGGCGTCGGCGTGTTCGGCATCGGCCACCTCTTCGCGCTCGGCTCGATGCTGTCGAACTCCTTCTACGTCATCATGACCCG
Organism: Mesorhizobium dulcispinae; assembly: GCF_033977345.1. Classification (NCBI taxonomy): domain Bacteria; kingdom Pseudomonadati; phylum Pseudomonadota; class Alphaproteobacteria; order Hyphomicrobiales; family Phyllobacteriaceae; genus Mesorhizobium; species Mesorhizobium dulcispinae. The sequence continues at coordinate 70,677 of NZ_JAVIIY010000022.1, read as the reverse complement.
GCGCATGTCGGCCAGCGAAACGTCGGAGAGCCTGATATTGTTTTCCGCTCTGGCGCCCGCGGTGCTGCTTGTGCCGATGCTGCCGTTCTCGCATGCGCTGCCGCAGGACGGCTGGCACTGGGCGATCCTGCTGATGCTGGGCGTGTTCGGCGCCGGCGGCCATTGGCTGCTGGTCCAGGCCTATCGCCTGGCGACGACGACGGCGCTGGCACCCTATCCCTATTCGCAGATGGTGTGGATGATCATTTCCGGCTGGCTGATCTTCCATCAGCTTCCCGACCGCTGGACGCTGCTGGGTGCTGCCATCATCGTCGCCAGCGGCCTCTACATCATCCACCGCGAGCACAGGCTTCGCCTGCGCAATTCCGCCTCGTTGGACACCGAAGCCGAAACGCTCGCTAAAAAACTTTGATTTGCTCCAGAACCGATGGCATAAGGCCGCATTTAAAAAATTTAAAGACGTGTTTTCGAGGACCCTGGGGAGCGAAGGGCACTGGCACAGAAGATCAAGCTTTCGACGATCGCGGACGCGCTCGGCGTATCCACGGCAACGGTATCGCTGGCGTTGCGCGACAGTCCGCTGGTGGCGGGCTCGACGCGCGAGCGCATCAAGGAACACGCCCGCGCCATCGGCTATATCTACAACCGCCGCGCCGCCTCGCTGCGCACTTCGCGTTCCGGCATCGTCGGCGTGGTCGTGCACGACATCATGAACCCGTTCTTCGCCGAGATCCTGCGCTCGATCGAGAGCGAGCTCGACCGCAGCCGCCAGACCTTCATCCTGTCCAACCATTACGATCAACTGGAGAAGCAGCGCACCTTCATCGACACGCTGCTGCAGCTCGGCGCCGACGGCGTCATCATGTCGCCGGCCATCGGCACGCCGGCCGAGGACATCATCATGGCCGAGGAAAACGGCCTGCCGGCGGTCTTGATCGCGCGCACGGTCGCCGGAGCCGACGTGCCGGTGTTCCGCGGCGACGACGCCTATGGCACGGCGCTTGCCACCAACCACCTGATCTCGCTCGGTCACAAGCGCATCGCCATGATCGGCGGCACCGACCAGACCTCCACCGGCCGCGACCGCTATCAGGGCTATGTCAACGCCATGGAGGCGGCCGGGCTGGAAGTCAGGCCCTCCTGGCGCATTCCCGGGCCGCGCACCAAGCAGGCCGGTTTCGAGGCGGCAGGACAGTTTTTGGCGCTGAAAGACAAGCCGACCGCCGCCTGCTGCTGGAATGATCTGGTTGCGATCGGGCTGATGAACGGCATCGCGCGCGCCGGCCTGGTGCCGGGCGTCGATATCTCCGTCACCGGTTACGACGACCTGGAGGAGGCCGCGATAGCAACGCCGGCATTGACGACGGTCTGGAATGGCCAGCGCGAGGTCGGCCGCCGCGCCGCCAGCGCGCTGCTCGACAAGCTGAACGGGCAGGCCGTGCGGCCCTCGCAGGAACTGATCAAGCCGGAGCTGCACGTGCGTCAGTCCACCGGCAAGCCGGTGGAGCGTCAATGACAAAAGCCGAAGCGGATTTCCCGGTCGCCATTCTGGTGCCGAGGGATTTCAACGACCATGCGATCGGCAGGATCGACAAGGCGTTCCGGCGCGTGCGGATCGAGCGCGCCGATCCGGCGCTTGTCACCGGCGAGATGCGCGAGGCCGTGCGCGGCATCGCCTCCTTCGGCGGCATCGATGCGGCCATGATCGACGCGCTGCCCAATCTCGAAATCATCGCCAATTTCGGCGTCGGCTATGATTCGGTCGATGCCCGCCACGCGGCCACGCGCGGCGTCATGGTCACCAACACGCCGGACGTGCTGACCGAAGAGGTTGCCGACACCACGATCGGCCTGTTGATCAACACCGTGCGAGAGCTCTACAGCGCCGAGAAATGGCTGCGCGACGGCGACTGGGTGAAGAAGGGCAATTATCGCCTGAGCCGGCTCACTTTGCGCGGCCGCCGCGTCGGTATCTTCGGCATGGGCCGCATCGGCCTTGCCGTTGCCCATCGCCTCGAGGCCTTCGGCCTACCGATCGCCTATCACAACCGTCGCAAGGTCGAAGGCCTGCCTTACGAATACCATGCCACGCTGAAGGGGCTCGCCGAAGCGGTCGATACGCTGATTTGCATAGCCCCCGGCGGTGCCGCGACAGAAAAGGCTATCAATGCGGAAATCCTGTCCGCGCTGGGCCCGGACGGCGTCTTCGTCAATATCGGCCGAGGCAGCACGGTGGATGAGGCGGCCCTCGCCGCCGCTCTCGAGAACGGCACGATCGCCGCCGCCGGGCTCGATGTCTTTGCCGACGAACCGAACGTGCCGAAGGCACTGCTCGACGCGCCCAACACCTCGCTTCTGCCGCATGTCGGCTCGGCGTCGGACCATACCCGCCGGGCCATGGCGGATCTGTGCGTCGACAATCTCGTCTCCTGGTTCGGCGAGCACCGGCCGCTGACCCCGGTGCCGGAAACCGCGCAGGTCAAGCCGAGAAGCTGACCGAGCGGCTGCCACACTTATTAACGTTAACGCTTAACGGGCGCTTAACGCTTTGGAATCACTATGCATACTACGTTATGCATGAACCGAAGCCGCGTGTGGTTCAGGCCTTGTGCAAAGTTCGAAGCGCGCCGGCGCGCGTTTCGAAGGTACGGAGAAACGGCGTGAAGGTGCTTTCCACGTTTATGGCGATTGCCGCGTTGGCCGGCGGCGTCCAGCTTTTTCATGGCGGCAGCGACGAAAGCATCGCCAACGAGGCAACACCATCCAACAGCTATCGGCTGACGGCCAATGGCGACGAAGCGGCTTGCGCGGTCAAGCGCGGCGCCGAGGTGTCGAACGGTCTGTCGCAGCTCACCGTCGCGTCGGACTGCCGCAACCTGATGCCCGGCATCGAGCGCGCAAAATTCTGGCGCGAGCAGGCCGACGGCACGGTGGCCTTCAGCGAGAACGGCATCGACCCGATTGTCACTTTCAGCGTCGCCGATGGCGACGGCTACGAATCCTACGCGCCGGTTGCGCCGCTGCTGGCCTTGAACAACAACAAATAACGATTGCCGGAACGGCTTTACTCCGCCGCAGCGCGTGCGCCAACCTTTGCCGCCGCGTGAAGCCGCACGGCATCGCCGAAGGCGCGAAAGATCTTCGCCGAGTTGCTGTCCGACCTCACCCAATATTCGGGGTGCCACTGGACGCCGACAGCGAAGGCGCGGGCGTCCTTGACGGAGACGGCTTCGATCGTGCCGTCGGTGGCGACGGCCTCGACCTGCAGTTTCGATCCGAGCCGGTCGATCGCCTGGCGATGCAGCGAGTTGACCTTGATGTCGCCGGCGCCGAACACGCCGGCGAGGCAGCTTCCCGGCTTGATCGAAATCGTCTGGTGGATGCCGAAGCGCTCGTCCTGATTGTCGCTCACCGGGGCGCGGTGATCGAGTGTGCCCTCGCGCTCCTGGATCTCGGTGCCCAGCGTGCCGCCAAGCGCCACGTTGAGTTCCTGGATGCCGCGGCAGATGGCAAGCAGCGGCACGCCGCGCTCGATCGCCTTGCGGATCAGCGGCAGTGTGGTGCTATCGCGCGCCGGATCGTAAGGGCCGTTGGCCTCGCTGGGATCGCCGCCGTAGAGCGAGGGATGCACATTGGACTTCGACCCCGTGACCATGACGCCGTCGACCGAGGACAGCAGCTCGTCGAAATCCAGCCGGTCGCCGAAGGACGGCACAAGCAGCGGGAACACGCCGGCGCCGGCGATCGCAGCCTCGATATATTGCTGCGGCGCGGCATGCCAGGTGTAGTTGTCGAACTGGCGGACATCGGTTGAGACGGCAACGAGCGGCTGCTGCATTTTGGCTATGGGTTCCATTGAGGGCTAACGAATTATTCTGCCTACAAAATAGGCGATCCGGTGGCATTTTGCCATGGCAAGTTTCGTCTCTCCGGATGGGCCACGGCGGTCGGCGTTAGACTATAGTTGCACGTTGCCCGCGATGCTGGACTCGACATCTTGCCCGTGTATTGTTTCGCGCAGCCGACGAGGACAGCGAGGATGTCCGTATGTCGGTTTGTTGATCCGAAACGGGAGGAAGCTGCATGGATCGTCGTTCATTCATCCGCAAGGCCGGTGCGTCCGGTGTCGGCGTCGCGGCGGCGGCCGCCGCGCTTGCCACGCCGGCGATAGCCCAGTCCAATCCGAAAGTGACGTGGCGGCTGGCATCGTCCTTCCCGAAATCGCTCGACACGATCTATGGCGGTGCGGAGGTCTTCTCAAAAATGCTGTCGGAAGCGACCGACGGCAATTTCCAGGTCCAGGTCTTCGCCTCGGGCGAGCTCGTTCCCAGCCTGCAGGCGGCCGACGCCACCGCCGCCGGCACCGTCGAGGCCTGCCACACGGTGGCATATTACTATTGGGGCAAGGACCCGACCTGGGCGCTGGGCGCCGCGGTGCCGTTCTCGCTCAACGCGCGCGGCATAAATGCCTGGCACTACCATGGCGGCGGCATCGACCTGTTCAACGAATTCCTGGCCACGCAGGGCTTGTTCGGCCTGCCGGGCGGCAATACCGGTGTGCAGATGGGCGGCTGGTTCCGCAAGCAGATCAACACGGTCGCCGACCTTTCCGGCCTCAAGATGCGTATCGGCGGCTTCGCCGGCAAGGTGGTGCAGAAGCTCGGCGTCGTGCCGCAGCAGATCGCCGGCGGCGACATCTACCCGGCGCTGGAAAAAGGCACGATCGACGCCGCCGAATGGGTCGGCCCCTATGACGACGAGAAGCTCGGCTTCTACAAGGTCGCGCCCTACTACTACTATCCCGGCTGGTGGGAAGGCGGCCCGACCGTGCATCTGATGTTCAACAAGGCCAAGTACGAGGAATTGTCGCCGGCCTACAAGTCGCTGGTGCACACCGCCGCCCAGGCGGCGGACGCCAACATGCTGCAGAAATACGACTATCTCAATCCGGCGGCGGTGAAGCGGCTGGTGGCCGGCGGCGCCAAGCTGGCGCCTTTCAGCCAGGAGATCATGGCGGCCTGCTTCGAAAAGGCCAACGAGGTCTACGCCGAAATGGAGGCCAACAACGCGCCGTTCAAGAAGATCTGGGAATCGATCAAGGGCTTCCGCAAGGAGCACTACCTCTGGGCCCAGGTTGCAGAATACAACTACGACACCTTCATGATGGTGCAGCAGCGCAACGGCAAGCTGTAGGCGAAGCCCTCCTTCTCCCCTTGTGGGAGAAGGTGGATCGGCGCGCAGCGCCGAGACGGATGAGGGGTGTTGGCCGGAGTGCCGTCGGCCGCCAAGCTGGAGCACCCTCATCCGTCGCCTTCGGCGACACCTTCTCCCACAAGGGAGAAGGGAAGAACTGAGCGCAAAATCGGTGCTTCAGCCTTTGCCCGGCACCACCAGCACCTTGACCTCGCCCGGAGCGGCGGGGTTCGAGATCACCTGCGGCGCCTCTTCGAGGCTCACTTCCTTCGATATCAGCTTGTCGATCTCGATCGCGCCCGAGGCGATCAACTGGGCCGCGCGGCCATGCGTGAACGGATTGAGGAAGGAGCCCACCACCTTCAGTTCGCGGAACAGGAGGTCGAAAGGCTCGACGGCCACTTTCATCCCTTGCGGCACGACGCCGACGATGATGACCGTGCCGCCGGCCTTCGCCATTCGCATCGACTGCTCGACCGTGTCGCGAACCCCGGCGCACTCGAACACCACGTCGACGCCACCCGGCACAAGGCCGGCTTTTCCGGTGACGGCCTCGATGGGATCGGCGGCGCTGGGATCGACCGTTGCGGTCGCGCCGAGCTCCTCGGCAAGAGCACGGCGCGAAGCCTGTCTGGTCGACAGGATGATGGTCGCGGCGCCCGCAAGCTTCGCCAATTGCACTGTGAGCAGGCCGATGACGCCGCCGCCGAGCACCACCACCGAGGCGCCGGGCCTGATGGCGGCGAGGTCGACGCCGTGCAGGCAGCAGGCCAGCGGCTCGCAGAAGGCGCCATGCGTCGGCTTGAGGTCGGCGGGCAGGAGGAAGGCCTGGTTTTGCGGCATCACGACATAATCGGCGAAGCCGCCATCCCGGTGGATGCCGATGGCCCTGATATTGCTGCACAGATTGACGCGGCCTGCGCGGCACTGGCTGCAGCGCCCGCAGGAAATATTGGGATCGCCGGTGACGCGGTCGCCGACAGCGATATCGGCGACGGCCTCTCCGACCGCCTCGACGATGCCGCAGAATTCGTGGCCGAGGGTCACCGGCGGCTTTGACGGAAACTCGCCGTGGAACAGGTGCCTGTCGGTGCCGCAGACGCCGCAGGCTTCGATCCGCACCAGAACATCCTCCGGCCCGGCCAAAGGCTTGTCGACCTCGCGAAGCGCGATGCTGCCGATTGCTTCCAGCCGGACTGCTCTCATGATGCGGTCACCTCAATTGAAACTCGGCGGCTTCGAAAGGTCGGGCGCCGGCGCCGCCGGCTTGGCAGGGGCCGTGTCGCCGAAGTTCGGCGGCTGCGACAGATCCGGCGTGCCGGGCGCGGCGGGCGCGGCGCCGCCATTGGCGGGCGCCGCGCCATTGTCGGCCGGCGGCGTGCCGAGCGGCGCCAGCCCCGGCATCTCGGGCAGCTTCAGGTCTATCGTGCTGGGCTCGACGGCGGCGCCCTTGTAACGCATCACCATTTGCGGGAAGGCGATGGTGAGCCCGATCATGATCACCTGGATGCCGACGAACGGCACCGCGCCCCAATAGATCTGGCCGGTGGTGACCGGTGCGATCTGCTTGCCGGTGATGCGGTCGAGATAGGGCACGCGCGCGGCGACCGAACGCAGGTAGAACAGCGCGAAGCCGAAAGGCGGATGCATGAAGCTGGTCTGCATGTTGACGCCGAGCAGCACGCCGAACCAGATCAGGTCGATGCCGAGCTTGTCGGCGGCGGGCGCCAAGAGCGGCACGATGATGAAGGCGAGCTCGAAGAAATCGAGGAAGAAGGCGAGCACAAAGACCAGCGCGTTGACGCCGATCAAGAAGCCGGTCTCGCCACCGGGCAGCGAGGTCAGAAGGTGTTCGACCCAGATGTGGCCGTTGACGCCGTAGAAGGTGAGCGAGAAGACGCGAGCGCCGATCAGGATGAACAGCACGAAGGAAGAGAGCCGCGTCGTCGAGGCAAGCGCCTGCTTGATGACGTCGAACGACAGCCTCCCCTTTGCCGCGGCCATGATCAACGCGCCGACTGAACCCATCGCGCCGCCTTCGGTCGGCGTCGCGATGCCGAGGAAGATGGTGCCGAGCACCAGGAAGATCAGCGCCAACGGCGGGATCAGCACGATCACCACCTGTTGCGCCAGCTTCGACATCATGTGGATTCCGAGCCGCTGGTCGGCGATCGCCACGACGTAGATGACGATCACGCCGACGGCGGCGCCGAGGATGTCGGCATTGTCGCCATGCGTCGGCGCGAGATAGCGATAGGCCGCATAGGAGATCGCGCCGGCGGCCAGCAGGGCGACGATCAGCGAGATGACGCCGTGGCCGAGCGTGCGGGCTTCGAGCGGCAGCGCCGGCATCGCGTTCGGCCGAATGATCGACATGATCAGGATGTAGAGCATGTAGATGCCGGTGAGCACGAGGCCGGGGATCAGGGCGCCGGCATACATGTCGCCGACCGAACGGCCGAGCTGGTCGGCAAGCACGATCAGCACCAGCGAGGGCGGGATGATCTGGGCCAGCGTGCCCGACGCGGCGATGACACCTGATGCCAGCCGCCGATCGTAGCCGTAACGCAGCATGATCGGCAGCGAGATCAGCCCCATGGCGATGACGGAGGCCGCAACCACGCCGGTCGTCGCGGCAAGCAGCGCGCCGACGAAGATCACTGCGTAGGCAAGCCCGCCGCGGATCGGGCCGAACAACTGGCCGACCGTGTCGAGCAGGTCCTCGGCCATGCCGGACCGTTCGAGCACGATGCCCATGAAAGTGAAGAACGGAATGGCCAGCAGCGTGTCGTTGGACATCACCCTGGTGCCGTAGAAATTGTCGGGCAGCGCATGCAGCAGCGGCCAGGCGAGGTTGATCGAGCCGCCCGAATAGGGCGACAAGAGCACGCCGATGAAGAAGAACAACAGGCCGTTTGCGGCGAGCGAGAAGGCGACGGGGTAGCCGATCAAAAGGAAGATGATCAGCGAAGCGAACATGATCGGCGCCATGTTCTGCGCGATGAACTCGATCATGAGCGCACCTCGCCGGACAGCGCCTTTGCTTCCTCGGCAAGCACCTCGGCCTCGAGCTTGGCCTGGTCATGCGCCGAGATGAAGGGATTGGGGTCGTCCATGTCGCCGCGCATGATGGCGATCTTCTTGATGATCTCGGAGACGCCCTGGATGGCCAGCAGGGAGAAGCCGACGAGCAGGATGGCCTTTGCCGGCCAGACGATGAGCCCGCCGGCATTGGTCGACATCTCGCCGCTACGGAAGGACAGCGACACGTAAGGCACGAAGTAAATCACCATCAAGACCACGAACGGCATCAGGAAGAGGAGATGGCCGAGAAGGTCGATCCAATGCTGCACGCGGCGGGGAAACATACCGTAGACGATGTCGATGCGGATATGGTCGTTCTGCTTCAGCGTGTAGGCGGCCGCCAGCATGAAGGCGGCACCGAAAAGGTACCACTGCAACTCCAGCCAGGCGTTGGAGGAGATGTCGAGCGCCTTGCGGATGACGGCGTTGCCGGCGCTCACAAGGATCGCGAGCAGGATCGCCCACGAGACCCAGCGGCCGATGAACTCGTTTATGCGGTCGATCGTCCTGGATAGAGCGAGCAGCCCTGCCATGCATTTCCTCCCTGACCATGCTGCGCGCCCGATTCCCCCATTCGGTGTCGCGCCGCTTGGCCTAACGGTATGCAGTGCGTGGTCTGGCAGGTCAACACGACAAGGCGCGACAAACGATGGCGCCGGTGGAAACCCGCCAGTTCACCGGACGTCATGCAACCAAAGTCTGATGGGTTTCAGGCGACCTTGGCCTGGTCGCGGCCGGCGCCGATCAGCACCAGCATGGCGACGAGGAAGAGGTAGATCCAGCCGTCGCGCCATTCGATCGGGAAATAGCCGGCCCATAGCGATTCGGCCATGCCGAAGGCAGCGGCGCCGAGAGCTGCCTTGAGCGGCGACATGTAGCCGCCGACCGCCGTCACGAACAGGATCTTGAGGCCATAGACGAGGCCGGTGCCGAAGCTGATGTTGCCGTAATAGAGGCCGGCAAGCACGCCGGCAAAAGCGGCGCAGAAGCCGCTATAGAGCACCGCGCGGCGGAACACGGCGCGCACGTCGACGCCGCACATCGCCGCCGCTTTGGGATCGTCGGACACCGCCCGCCAGGCGCGACCGAAGCGTGAATGCGAAAACATCCAGGCCGCCAGCGCCACCACCGCTATCACCGCCGCGCAGTCCAAAAGCTGGATGACGGTGAGCGTCACCTTGAAGCCGACATCATGGGCGAAGATGACGGGTTGGGCGAGCATCGGCGGCAGCCAGAGATCATGGGTGTCGGCGGCGATTCGGCTTGCCTCCGACAGGAACAGCAAGATGCCGAGCGTCGTCACCACGATGGCGTTGGGCGACCGGTCGGCCAGCCTTTCGAACACGCTGCGCGACAAGACCTGGCTGATCAGCACCGCATAGAGCACGGCGGCAACGATGCCGAGCGCGACCGAGGCGAACAGCGTCAGCCATAGTGCCTGGTAGCCGAAGGCGGCGGTCAGGATCATGGTGTGGCCGCAAAAAGCAAACAGCGCGCCATAGGCAAGGTTGGTGCGATGCAGGATGCCGTTGGTCAGCACATAGCCAAAGGCGAGCAGCGCATAGAGCGCGCCCGAATGCAGCCCGTTCAGCACCTGCTGGTAGAAATAGAGCATCGAGCATCCCTGGGGCCGCGCGATCTGGCCCCGTTGGAAACGTCGCACCCGGAATCTAACTTGTCAAATACGTTTTATCGGTTAGATTTCTGGCATGACGGTATCCTGGACCCCGCACCGCTTCACCGGCGGCATCCTTGCGCTCGACACGGCGAACACGGTCGTGCTGCGCAACGATCCGGAAAAGACCTTCGACCGCTTCGAAGATCCTGCCGAGATCGCCCGCTTCGCCGAGGCGGCAAGCGGCTTTCGCGCCGCCGAGCTCGGCGGCCGGCGGCTGGAGGCGCCGGAACCGGGCGACATCGCCCCGGTCGTGCTGTCGATCCGCGAGGCGACCGACCGTCTGTTCCGCCACGCCATTGCGAAAGGCGCGATCGCCGCCGCCCATCTGCCGGATTTCCTGACGGCCTGCGCCGACGGACTCTTCGGCAGCAGCGCCGAAATCGGCGCGCCGGGCCGGCCCTTTGGCGACCCGGCGACGCCGATCGCCTTCGAGGCGGCTTTGGCCGTCTCGGCGCTTTCGCTGTTGCGGGACGATACCGTTGCGAGGCTCAGGATCTGTCCGAACTGCAGCTGGCTGTTCATCGACCGCAGCCGCAACTCCAGCCGCCTCTGGTGCGACATGGCCGTCTGCGGCAACCGCCAGAAAGCGAACCGCTACTATCGCCGCCGCACGGCGGCCAGGGAGGCCACCAATGCTTAGAAAATTCCGTTTGATCGCTCTCGGAGCGGCCCTGATCGCCGCCACAGTGCTCGGCGCCTGCCGCGATACTGGCAAGGAGCAGCTCTTCGCCATTTCCGGCAAGCTTTTCGAGTTCAACTACCGGCTCGGCATCGCCACCTATGTCATCACGCTGAGGCCGCTGCGGCCGATGGGCGAGGGACAGGTTGCCGTGGTGAACTTCCAGAACCCGGCCGGCGGTGACCCGCTCATCGTCAACCAGAAGATCTGGCCGAAGCTTCCGCACATCACCTTGACCAGCCCGCCGCTCACCTGCGTGGTCAAGGACAAGCCATACTCCGTCACGATCCGCATCGAGGATGCGAACGGCACGTTGCTCCAGAGCCTCGAGACGACGATGGCCTCGACGGAGGACCAGACCATGCTACCGGATCGACCGCTCGTGGTCGGGCCGAAATACGAGCTCAACCCGGACCTCGCCGGCCATCCCGACGGCAAGCTGCCCGATGCGCCCAAGCCGGATTGCTCAAAGGCGGTCTGAATCCTGCTGACCGGTCGAAATTTTCGTGCGCCGCGAAGCGTTTAGCGTGATCTTGAATGCGCCGGCTGCTTCCAATGGGACCGTTTGTTGCGTCCCGTCTGGCCCCTGCGATTTTGTTTGACCTCTCCCGCAAGGGAAGAAAGACTGCGGCGTCCCACTCCGACGTTGGCCGCCGATCCGAGGCGCGTCACCGCAGAGGAAATGCCCGATGACGCTGCATGACGTCGCGCTCGACGACAAGTTCGACCTTGGCAAGGAGCGCGTTTTCCTGTCCGGGGCGCAGGCCGTCGTGCGCATGCTTCTGATGCAGCGCGAGCGCGACCGCCGCGCCGGCCTCAACACCGCGGGCTTCGTTTCCGGCTATCGCGGCTCGCCGCTCGGCGGCCTCGACATGCAGCTGTGGAGGGCGAAGCGGCAGCTAGCGCAATCTGACATCGTCTTCCAGCCGGGCCTCAACGAAGAGCTCGCCGCCACCGCCTGTTGGGGGTCGCAACAGACCGAACTGCTCGGCGAGGGCACGCATGACGGCGTCTTTGCCGTCTGGTACGGCAAGGGGCCGGGCGTCGATCGCTCCGGCGACGTGTTCCGTCACGCCAATCTCGCCGGCTCGTCGAGGAATGGCGGCGTTCTCGCCCTGATGGGCGACGATCACATGGCCGAATCCTCGACCAACGCGCACGCCACCGAATTCCTGTTCGTCGACACCATGGTGCCGATCCTCAATCCGGCCGGCGTCCAGGAGATCATCGACTACGGCCTGCTAGGCTTTGCCATGTCGCGCTTCGCCGGCACCTGGGCGGCGATCAAATGCGTCAAGGACAACATCGAATCGACGGCCTCCGTCGACGCCTCGATCGAGCGGCTGAACATCGTCGTTCCCGACTTCGACATGCCGCCCGGCGGCCTCAACATCCGCCACGAGATCGACATGCTCGGCCAGGAGGAGCGGCTGCATGAGCACAAGCGCGCCGCCGCTTCCGCCTTCATCCAGGCCAATGGGCTGAACCGCATCGTCTATTCGGGCGGCCGCAATCCCAAGCTCGGCGTCATCACCATCGGCAAGAGCTATCTCGACGTTCGCCAGGCGCTGGAGGACATCGGCATCGACAAGAAGGCCGCCAACCGCATCGGCATCCGTCTGTTCAAGGTCGGCTGCCCCTGGCCGCTCGACTATCAGCATATCGCCGACTTCGCCCGCGGCCTCGACACCATCGTCGTCGTCGAGGAGAAGCGCTCGCTGATCGAGGTGCAGCTGCGCGAGAACCTCTACGGTTCCGCCATCCAGCCGGCCATCGTCGGCAAGAAGGACGAGCGCGGCGACTGGCTGTTTCCGGCCAAGGGCGCGCTCGACCCGAACGAGATCGCGATCGCGCTCGGCGAGCGGATCCTGCGCACCATCGGCCCCTCGGAGGAGATCGCGGCGCGGGTGGCGAAGCTGCGCCAGTTCCAGGCGATGCTTGCCGACACCGTCGACATCGGCTCGCGCACACCCTTCTTCTGCTCGGGCTGTCCGCACAATTCCTCGACCAAGGTGCCGGAGGGCTCGCTCGCCGCCGCCGGCATCGGCTGCCACTTCATGGCGCTGTGGATGGACCGGAACACCGTCGGCTTCACCGCCATGGGCGGTGAGGGCGCGCAATGGGTCGGCCAGGCGCCGTTCTCCAAGCGTGATCATATCTTCCAGAATCTCGGCGACGGCACCTACAACCATTCCGGCCTGCTGGCGATCCGCTTCGCGCTGTCCTCCGGCGCCAACATCACCTACAAGATCCTCTACAACGACGCGGTCGCCATGACCGGCGGCCAGCCCCATGAAGGCGGCCTGACGGTGGACATGATCGCCAGGCAGGTGCGCGCCGAGGGCGTCGACCGCATCGCCGTCGTCACCGACGAGCCGGATAAATATGCCGGCAAGGCCGATTTCCCTGCCGGCGCCACCATCCATCACCGCGACGACCTCGACCTCGTTCAGCGCGAATTGCGTGGCGTGAAAGGCATCTCGGTGCTTCTCTACGACCAGACCTGCGCCGCCGAAAAACGCCGGCGGCGCAAGCGCGGCACCTTCCCCGATCCCGACAAGCGCGTCTTCATAAACGAGCTGGTTTGCGAAGGCTGCGGCGATTGCGGCGTGCAGTCGAACTGCGTCTCGATCCAACCGGTCGAAACCGAATTCGGCCGCAAGCGCCGGATCGACCAGTCGAGCTGCAACAAGGATTTCTCATGCCTTAGCGGCTTCTGTCCGTCTTTCGTTACCGTGCATGGCGGCAAGATCAGGAAGGCCGAAGGCATCGCCGGCAAGACCGATCCGCTCGACGGCGTGCCGTCGCCCGCCGTATTCCCGCTCGGCTACCAGGGCTGGGCGGCGATCATCGATGGCGTCGGCGGCACCGGCGTCGTCACCATCGGCGCGGTGCTCGGCATGGCCGCCCATCTAGAAGGCAAGGGCTGCGGCATGATCGACATGGCGGGCCTTGCCCAGAAGGGCGGTTCGGTATTCACCCATGTCCGCATTGCCCCGACGCCCGAGGACATCCACGCCATACGCGTCTCGGCCGGCAAGGCCGACCTCGTGCTCGGCTGCGATCTCGTCGTCTCCGGCGCCAAGAAGGTGCTCGCCGCGGTGCGCGAGGGCCACACCATGTTCCTCGCCAACACCGCCGAAATCATGCCCGGCGAATTCACACGTTCTGCCGACTTCTCCCTCCCGGTCGAGCGGCTGAAGAAGGCGATCCGCGCCGCCGCCGGCGACGGCAAGGCCCACTTCTTCGACGCCACCCGCACGGCGATCGCGCTGTTCGGCAATTCGCTCGGCGCCAACATGTTCATGCTCGGCTTCGCCTTCCAGCATGGCGGGCTGCCGCTGTCGGCCGACGCCGTTGAAAAGGCTATCGAATTGAACGGCGAAGCGGTGGCGATGAACATCGCCGCCTTCCGCTGGGGCCGTCGCGCCGCGCACCAGCCCGAGTTCGTGCGCAACCTGGTTGGCAAGACGGGCAAGCCGGCGTCCGCGCCCACCGAAACGCTCGACGACATCATCGCCCGGCGCGTCGCCTTCCTCACCGCTTACCAGAATGCGGCCTATGGCAAGCGCTATGCCGACAGGGTCGCCGCGCTGCGTGCCGCCGAGGCGAGAGCGGTCCCCGGCTCGACGGCCGTGACCGAGGCTGCCGCCAAAAACCTGTTCAAGCTGATGGCGATCAAGGACGAGTATGAGGTGGCGCGGCTCTATACCGATGGCGCCTTCGCCGCCGACCTCGCAAGGCAGTTCCAGAGCTACGAAAGGCTGGAATTCCATCTCGCGCCGCCGATCCTCGGGCGGCGTGGCAATGACGGTCGCCCAAGGAAATCGAGTTTCGGCCCGTGGATGATGAAGGCATTTCGCCTGCTCGCTGCCATGAAAGGCCTGCGCGGCACCGCGTTCGACCTGTTCGGCCGCACCGCCGAACGGCGCGCCGAGCGGCGGCTGCTTGCGCAATACGAGGCCGATCTCGATCTGATCGCCGGGGCACTGGCGCCGGGCAGGATCGACGCCGCCGCGGCACTCGCCTCCGTGCCGGCGCTCATCCGCGGCTATGGCCATGTCCGGCAGGCCGGCGCCGCAAAGGCGGCGGACGAGCGCTCCAGGCTGCTGCAGCGACTGAACCGGGACGAGCCGGTGCCGGTTCTCAACGCCGCCGAGTGATTGCACCAAACCAAGTGCCGAAACCTTCTCCGGTCGGCCTGGGTCCTTGCGCCTTTGGCGGGCTACCCGAAGCCGTTGCTTAAGCCGTTCCTGTTCTAAGCCTTTCTTAAGGCGGTTGTGTCATGACAAGGCTTAGCGTTGGGCCGACCCTATGGGCAAAACAAAGACCGAAAGCATCCCCGCGGATGTTTATATCCAATTTGTGCGGTCGTTGTTCGACAACGCGCACATGTTGTTGATCGGTGGTGCGTGCTACTGGATCCTCGGATTGATGATCTATCTGCGCACGCACAATCCCTTGTTCCTGGTGTTTTCCTTTGCTCTGCTTTCCGTCAGCCTTATCCGTTACTTCGGCATTCGCGACTTCCTGAAGACCGGCGGCGTGATTGCCGATGTCGAACACGCGCAGCGATTGGAGCGCAGCTACATCCTCAAGGGCTGCCTCCAGGGCCTCGGATTGGGCGCGCTGTGCTTCGTGTCGATCTATGTCTATCCCGATCCTTTCGCCGAGCTGGCGGCGATGTCGCTGACTCTGGCGACCCTGGTCACGGTTGTCGCCCGCAACTATGGGTCTCCGCGCATGGTGCGGATTTTTTCGGTGACCTTCATCGGTCCGGCTGCGCTTGCGCTCCTGCTGCGCATGGATGCGCCCTCCGTCGTCCTTGGCCTGATGATCATCCCGATGACATTCATCACCATCACCGGCGCCGATCATGTCCGCAACGTGCTCTTCTCGGCGGTCATCGGCCACAAGCAGGCGAGGAACCTGACGCGCAGGTTCGACCGCGCGCTCAACACCATGTCGCACGGCCTGGTCATGCTCGGCCCGGACGGGCGCGTCGCCGTCGCCAATGCCGAGGCCGCCCATCTGATGTCGCTGAAATCGGCCGATGCGCTGCTCGGGCGCTCGATCCACGGCCTTCTGATGCGCGGCGTTGCCGGCGGCATGCTGGCGCCGAAGGATTGCCGCTACATCGAGGCACAACTGACGCGTGCGCTCCGCGAGGGCCGGGACCGCAAGGTGCTGGTGTCGCTCGCCAACGGCCAGCACTACGAATTTTCCGCGCGCGAAGGCAGCCAGGAGCTCGGCGTCGTCACCTTCGAGGACGTGACGGCCCGCGTCGAGGCGGAGGAAAAGATCCGTTTCATGGCGCGCTACGACAACCTCACCGGTCTGCCGAACCGTGCCTATTTCCACGAGCTGGCCGGCGAGGCCATGGCCTCCGGCGACCGCGACCGGCTCTGCGGCCTGGCGGTGCTCGACCTCGACGATTTCAAGAGCGTCAACGACACGCTCGGCCATCCGGTCGGCGACGGATTGATCTATGCCGTGGCCGAGCGGCTGGCGGCGGTTGCCGGACCAGGCATTAATGTCAGCCGCTTCGGCGGCGACGAGTTCATGATCTATTTCGACCGCATCGAGGACGAGAGTCATCTGAGCGGCCTGCTCGACGAGATCTTCGCCGACCTGCAGGGCGAGGTCGACGTTGCCGGCCATGGCCTGCGCATCCAGGCCAGCGGTGGCGCGGTGCTGTCCATAGTCAAGGACACCGACGTCGATGCCATGATCGTCAAGGCGGACCTTGCGCTCTACAAGGCCAAGGAGCTCGGCAAGAACAGCTGGCGGCTGTTCGAAGCATCGATGGATGCCGCCTTCCGCAACCGCCAGCTGATGAAGGCCGATCTGCGCAGCGCCGTGCAAGCCAAGGAGCTGCGCGTCGTCTATCAGCCGATCGTGTCGATGAGCACCATGCGCATCGCCAGCTGCGAGGCGCTCTGCCGCTGGGACCATCCCGATCTCGGTCCGATCTCGCCAAGCGTCTTCATCCCGCTGGCCGAGGAGATGGGTATCATCTCCGAAATCAGCGCCTTCGTGCTGCAGGCGGCTTGCGCCGAATGCGCCAAATGGCCGGCGCAGACCAGCGTCTCGATCAACCTCTCGGCCAAGGATTTTCGCAACCGCGACGTCGTGCAGAAGGTGCGCGATGCCCTGGCGGCGTCGAACCTTGCGCCGCACCGGCTTGAAATCGAGGTCACGGAGACCGCCTTGCTCGACGACAAATCGCTGACCCGCGAGTTGATCGAAGAGCTGAAGACCCTGGGCGTCCGCATCGCGCTCGACGACTTCGGCACCGGCTATTCCAGCCTCAGCTACCTGCACAAGCTGCCGCTCGACAAGATCAAGATCGACCGTTCCTTCCTGATCGACGTGACCCAGAGTCCCCAGTCGCTCGACCTTCTGAAGGGTATCGTCGGCTTGACCCGGACGCTGGGCCTGGTCGTCACGATCGAAGGGGTCGAGACCTTCGAGCAGCTGAAGATATTGGTGCGTTCGGTCAAACCGGACCTTGTGCAAGGTTTCCTCTTCGGCGCCGCGCTCAGCGCGTCCGGCATCGAGACGATGTCGAACGTCACCTGGCCATTCGCCGCGGACCTGCGTCTCGCGGCCAAGCGGACGGCCAGGCAGTAGCTGCAGTCGCAAATTTCAACAAATCTGATTGATAATGCGCGTTGCTTGGGTCGCGCAGTGCTTTTCGACGAAAAACGAAAGCTTTGATGTGCGATAGATAACGCACTTTGGAATATTCCAACGTAAAGCTGACGAATATTTTTTATCAAGAAATACATAAATCAAAATACCTAAAGTGGATTGTCTTTTCGACTGGAAGTCGAATGGCTAAATGCTTCTCTTATCTGAAATACAGACGCCGTTGATGGTGATATGCAAGCTTAAATGAAGATGCCCGACCGGCTTCCTCGCCATAACAGCGGTGAAGGAAGTCGCGTCGGTTATTAAGGTTAACGAACGGTAAATCAGCAGTATCGAATTTTCGGCTTGTGTCTCATTTCAACTCGAATAGCCTATTCACAGGCGGATACGAGGACTTGAGAATGGATGCTGCGAGAAACGATGCGCAGGCTGGCGCCGGCGCAAACGCTGGGTCGGCGCTGAACCGTTCGATCATGCAATTGCTGGAGCATGTCGATTATCGCCTCATCACGGGGGGCGAGGATCTGGAGGCGATCTATCGCCTTCGCTATCAGTCCTACCTGCGCTCCGGCATGTGCGGTCCGATCGCCAGCGGGATGTTCGAGGATCGCTGGGACAATCTGCCGAATTCCTACCGGTTCGGCGTCTATTTCGATGGCCACTTGGTCAGCACGCTGCGGCTCCACTACATCTCCCGCGAGCACCCCTATTCGCCGTCCGTCGACGCCTATCCGGAAATTTTGGCCGAGCGGCTTGCCCGCGGCGAGAGCTTCATCGACGGAACTCGCTTCGCAACCGATGCGGACAGCGCGCCCGCGCCGGGGGTCCTGCCTTTCCTGACGCTCAGGCTGGGTATGGTGGCCTCCTGTTACTTCGGCCAGACGGCGGTCCTCACGCCGGTCAAGGTCGAGCATGCCGCCTACTATGCCCGCATATTCCATGCCGTGCAGCGGACCGAGGGCAAGGTGTTTCCAGGCGTTCTTGCGCCGATCGCCTTGTTCGAAATCCCCTGCGGCGAAAATCTGCGCCTCACGCTCGAGCGGTTCCCGTTCTTCAAGTCGACGCCGGTGGAACAGCGGATGATGTTCGCCAATCCGGCGATCAACCGGTTGACCCCCCTGTCCATCGTGCCGACGGCGAAATACTATCGCGACGCCGCCTGAAAAGGGCGTCCTTCCACGCATCATGGACCTTTCCTGCGACTTCGCCGTTATAAATAGCGGCGTCGCAATCGAGCGTTGCCGCTATCCTGCCCAACAGGCGTTTCGCCCCGGGCTCATGTCGGGTTGTTCAAAGGGATACGGTGATGACCATCCATTCGCTTGCACTCACGCCCCTGATCTCGCTGATCGCCGGCATACTGATCCTGGTGATGCCGCGGCTGCTCAACTACATCGTTGCGCTCTACCTGATCGTCGTCGGCCTGCTCGGCCTGTTTCCTCACCTTGCCGGCTGAAAGAACTCTCAACTGGCGAAGAAGCGCAGCGCGGCAGCGACAATCGCCTCGGGCGCGTCCTCCTGCATGAGGTGACCGGAGCCCGGAACCAGTCTCAAGCTGCAATCCGGCAGCATGGCCGCAAGCTTCTCGCCGCTCTGCGGCGAGATCCAGCGGTCCTCTTCTCCCCACAGCAAAGCTACCGGGCAACGGAATTCGCGATAGTGCGGTTCGACCTCGTCGGTGAAACGCTGATCCATCTGCGCGATCTGCCGATAGAAAGCGGGCTGGCCATCCGATCCGGTCCATGGTGCGATGTACGGCTGCAGTTCGTCGTCCGACAGGGATCTGGCTGCCGCGCCTGCAATATACGCCTTCAGGATCGCTACCTGGATGTAGTCCGGCACGCCGGCGAAGGCGAATTCATGCCGTCTGGCATGCTGGACAAAGGGCGAGCCCCACGGCCGCACTGCCACCGGATCGATCAACAGTAGTCTTTCGTAGTCGCAACCGTCGATCAGATGCGCTCGCAAGGCAGTGGCCCCTCCGAAGTCATGGGCGATGATGTTTGGTCGATCGACATTCCAGAACGCCAGCATCGCCGCCAGCGCCTTGTTCTGGATGCCCAGCGAAACATCCTGGCCCTCGCGTTTCTCGGACTGGCCATACCCCGGAAGATCGTAAAAATAGAGCGTGTGCTCGCGCGCCAGTTCGGGGGCAACGCGATGCCAGACATGCGAGGAAAATGGCGTTCCATGGACGAGCACTATCGGAGGACCGGAGCCGGCCGAGCCCCAGGCGATGCCGGTGCCGTCCCAGTCAAGCGTCTCTGTCAGCGACATCATGCGCGTGATTGCCCAATCGTTGGTGCCGGTAAGCCTAAAGCATGTCTCCCGAAAGTGGGAACCGGTTTCGGGACAAAGACATGCGTAAAATCAAAAACCTAAAGCGCACGGAGCGAATCTGAAAGATCGCGACGCGCTTTAGTCACGTGACGTTTCGCCGGAAAGCGAGAAATTGTCGTCGCACGTTCAGACATCCTGAAGGGCTCGGTGGCGCCCACCATGGTTTGCAACGGCCACCGGCCTTCAACTTTCATTTGAGGCTGTTGTCGCCGACCGTGCGGCAATAGCGCCATTGCTCTTGGTCCGGCTTTTCGCTATGTGCCTCGAAGGCATTTTCGAAGGGGTATTCCTATGGCTGATCACACGCCGACCGGTCCTGTCGAACTGGGCGCGCAGATGGACTATGCCGAGCATGATCGCACCTACAAGGCATTCCTCACGCTCGCCAAATTCGGTTCGCTCGTCTGCGCCGGCCTCCTCCTGGCGATGGCTTTTGGCTTCTTTGCGGGCGGCTTCTTCTCGGCGACCATCCTGTTCATCGTGATCATGGCCGTCGGCTATTTCATTCTGCGATAGACTTTCCAAGCCATTGCGTTTGACGTCTCGCTGGAGGTCCCGGCCGACGCCTTGCGCAGCAAGGTTCCAGCCGAAAGGATCATGCGGTGGGGCAGACGGTATTCATCCCTCGTGAGCTCGATGCCAACGAGCCGCGTGTCGCGGCCTCGCCTGAGACGGTGAAACGGCTGGTGGGCCTGGGCTTCGAGGTGATCGTCGAGAAGGGCGCTGGCCTCGGCTCCCGCATCCCAGACCAAGATTTTGCTGCTGCGGGTGCCGCGATCGGCAAGGCTGCCGACGCGTCGAAGGCCGATGTGGTGCTGAAAGTGCGCCGGCCGACGGATTTGGAGCTGAAGGGCTACAAGCCGGGCGCGGCCGTCATCGCCATTATGGATCCCTACGGCAACGATGCGGCGGTTGCCGCCATGGCCAAGGCCGGCATCACCGCCTTCTCCATGGAGTTCATGCCGCGCATCACCCGCGCGCAGGTGATGGACGTGCTCTCCTCGCAGGCCAACCTCGCTGGCTACCAGGCGGTGATCGACGCGGCTGCCGAATATGACCGCGCGCTGCCGATGATGATGACGGCGGCGGGCACCGTGCCGGCGGCCAAAACCTTCATCATGG
This sequence comes from Mesorhizobium dulcispinae, assembly GCF_033977345.1. Classification (NCBI taxonomy): domain Bacteria; kingdom Pseudomonadati; phylum Pseudomonadota; class Alphaproteobacteria; order Hyphomicrobiales; family Phyllobacteriaceae; genus Mesorhizobium; species Mesorhizobium dulcispinae. The sequence goes on along the minus strand of NZ_JAVIIY010000022.1, from coordinate 49,927 downwards.
GCGTCGGCGTCGCCGGCCTGCAGGCGATCGCCACCGCGCGCCGCCTCGGCGCCGTCGTCACCGCCACCGACGTGCGTCCGGCTGTGAAGGAGCAGGTGCAGTCGCTCGGCGCGAAATTCCTGGCCGTCGAGGACGAGGAGTTCAAGGCGGCCGAGACGGCCGGCGGCTACGCCAAGGAAATGTCGAAGGAATATCAGTCCAAGCAGGCAGCGCTCACCGCCGAGCACATCGCCAAGCAGGACATCGTCATCACCACCGCGCTGATCCCCGGCCGTCCGGCGCCGAAGCTGGTCTCGGCGGCGATGGTCGCCTCCATGCGGCCGGGCTCGGTGATCGTCGACCTCGCCGTCGAGCGCGGCGGCAATGTCGAGGGCGCGGTGCCCGGCAAGGTCGTGACGACGGAAAACGGCGTCAAGATCGTCGGCCATCTCAACGTGCCTGGCCGCGTCGCGGCCTCGGCATCACTGCTCTACGCCAAGAACCTCTACGCCTTCCTCGAGACGATGGTCGACAAGGCGACCAAGCAGCTTGCCATCAAGCGCGACGACGAACTGGTCAAGGCGACGATGCTGACCGACGCCGGCCAGGTCGTGCACCCCAGTTTCGCCAAGGCCGCCGAGGCGCCGCGCACCGAGCCGGCTGCGATCCCGGCCACGATCCTGGTCGCAGTTGCCGCCGACAAGAGACCGGCGCCCCGGAAAACCAACACCAGGAAGGCCGCGGCCAAGCCGAAGGGGAGCGCGTGATGGAACAGTTGCAGAAAGCCCTCGACCAGCTCGATCAGGCGACCGCCGCCGTCCGCCTTGCGGTGCAGGATCTGGCCAATGCGCCGGCCGGCGCCGAGGCTGCGGGCAACGCTGCGCACGCGCTCTCGGGCGGCGCCATCGATCCCTTCGTCTTCCGCTTCGCCATCTTCGTGCTGGCGATCTTCGTCGGCTACTATGTCGTGTGGTCGGTGACGCCGGCGCTGCACACGCCGCTGATGGCTGTCACCAACGCCATCTCCTCGGTCATCGTCGTCGGCTCGCTGCTTGCCGTCGGCATCGCGGCTTCCGGCCTTGCCGCGGGCTTCGGCTTCATCGCCATGGTGCTGGTCTCGGTCAACATCTTCGGCGGCTTTCTCGTCACCCAGCGCATGCTCGCCATGTACAAGAAGAAGGACAAGTGACGTGACCGTCAATCTCGCTTCCTTCCTCTATCTGGTCTCCGGCATCCTGTTCATCCTGGCGCTGCGCGGCCTGTCGCATCCGACGACGAGCCGCCGAGGCAATCTCTACGGCATGATCGGCATGGGCATTGCTCTTTGCACCACGCTGGCGCTGGCGCTGCCTTCGGCCGGCCGCTTCGGCCTGATCGTGCTCGGCCTCGCCATCGGCGGCGGCGTCGGCGCCTATGTGGCGCGGCGCATCGCCATGACCTCGATGCCGCAGCTGGTCGCCGCCTTTCACTCGCTCGTCGGCTTCGCTGCCGTCATGGTTGCGGCAGCGGCCATCTACGCGCCGGAAAGTTTTGGCATCGGCACGGCCGGAGACATCCATGCCCAGGCGCTGATCGAGATGAGCCTTGGTGTCGCCATCGGCGCCATCACCTTCACCGGCTCGGTCATCGCTTTCCTCAAGCTCGACGGCCGCATGTCCGGCAAGCCGATCATGATCGGCGGCCGCCACCTGATCAACATCGCGCTCGGCGTCGCGCTGGTGGTGCTGATCGTGCTGCTCGTCACCTCGGAGTCAAAGTTCGTCTTCTGGCTGATCGTGGCCGCCTCGCTGGTGCTCGGCGTGCTCTTGATCATCCCGATCGGCGGCGCTGACATGCCGGTCGTGGTGTCGATGCTGAACTCCTATTCCGGCTGGGCCGCCGCGGCGCTTGGCTTCACGCTCGGCAACCTGGCGCTGATCATCACCGGCGCGCTGGTCGGCTCGTCCGGTGCGATCCTGTCCTACATCATGTGCAAGGGCATGAACCGCTCCTTCATCTCGGTCATCCTCGGCGGCTTCGGCGGCGAGACGATGGCGATTGCCGATGACGGCATCGAGCGTACCGTCAAGCAGGGTTCGGCCGACGATGCCGCCTATCTGATGATGAACGCGCAGAAGGTCATCATCGTGCCGGGCTACGGCATGGCGGTTGCCCAGGCGCAGCATGCGCTGCGCGAAATGGCCGACAAGCTCAAGGCCAACGGCGTCGAGGTCAAATACGCCATCCACCCGGTCGCCGGTCGCATGCCCGGCCACATGAACGTGCTTCTCGCCGAGGCCAACGTGCCTTATGACGAGGTGTTCGAGCTCGAGGACATCAACTCCGAGTTCGCGCAGGCCGACGTCGCCTATGTCATCGGCGCCAACGACGTCACCAACCCGTCCGCGCGCGACGACAAGTCCTCGCCGATCTTCGGCATGCCGATCCTCGACGTCGACAAGGCCCGCACCTGCCTGTTCGTCAAGCGCTCGCTCGGCTCGGGCTATGCCGGCATCGACAACACGCTGTTCTACAAGGACGGCACCATGATGCTGCTCGGCGACGCCAAGAAGATGACCGAGGAAATCGTCAAGGCGTTTGATCACTGATCAGTCGCAGCCTTCTGCAACAAAAAAGCCCGGCGTCGCCGGGCTTTTTTGTTGCAGAAGGCTGTCGACCCAACCTGCTCAAATATCCAGATTGGCCACCGACAGCGCGTTGTCCTGGATGAACTCGCGCCGCGGCTCCACTTCGTCGCCCATCAGCCGCGAGAACAACGAGTCCGCGTCCGTCGCGTCCGCCACCTTGACCTGCAGCAACGAACGCACATTCGGGTCGAGCGTGGTTTCCCAGAGCTGCTCGGCGTTCATCTCGCCGAGGCCCTTGTAGCGCTGCATGGTCAGCCCCTTGCGGCCGGCGGCGAACACCGCGTTGAGCAGCGCCAGCGGTCCTGAGAGGAGCTCCGAAGTTTCCTTGCGGCGCAGGGTTGGCTGCTCGCCATAGACTTCCGCCAGCCGCGGCGCGTAGCGGTCGAGCTGGCGCGCGTCGGCCGAATTGATCAGCCCGGAATCGAGCTGGACCGCATCCTTGACGCCGCGCACGGTGCGCTCGAAGACATAGCCGCCCGAGCCGTCATTGGAGGTCGACAGCCGCCCGGTCCAGCCGCGCTCCGTCTCCTCGGCGATCATGTCGAGCCGCCGGGCGACGCGCTCGGCCATGGCGGTGGCGCGACCGAGATCGGCAAGAACGTCGGCATTGAGCGCGCCGGCGATCGCCGCCTGCTCGACGACATCGCGGTTGTAGCGCGTGTGCAGCCCGTTGATCAGGTGGCGCACCGCCAGCGCGTCATCGACGGCGCTGCGCAGATCCTGTCCGGTGCGCACCTCGCCGGAGCCGAGCGTCAGCGAAGCCTCTTCCAGCCCGGAATCGATCAGATATTCCTCATAGGCGCTTTCGTCCTTGAGGTATTGCGAGCTCTTGCCCCGCGTCACTTTGTAGAGCGGCGGCTGGGCGATGTAGAGATGGCCGCGCTCGATCAGCTCCGGCATCTGCCGGAAGAAGAAGGTGAGCAGCAGCGTGCGGATATGGGCGCCGTCGACGTCGGCGTCCGTCATCAGGATGATCTTGTGGTAGCGCAGCTTGTCGGCGTTGAACTCGTCCTTGCCGATCGAGGTGCCGAGCGCGGTGATCAGCGTGCCGATCATGTCGGAGCTGAGCATGCGGTCGAAGCGCGCCCGCTCGACATTCAGGATCTTGCCGCGCAGCGGCAGGATCGCCTGGTTCTGGCGCGAGCGCCCGCCCTTGGCGGAGCCGCCGGCCGAGTCGCCCTCGACGATGAAGATTTCCGACTTCGCCGGATCGCGCTCCTGGCAGTCGGCAAGCTTGCCGGGAAGCGAGGTGACGCCGAGCGTGCTCTTGCGGGTGATGTCGCGCGCCTTGCGCGCGGCCTCGCGCGCGGCGGCTGCCTGGATCACCTTCTCGACCACCACCTTGCCTTCGGTCGGATGCTCTTCCAGCCAGGTGCCCAGCGCCTCGTTGACCAGGCTTTCCACCACGGGGCGGACTTCCGACGAGACCAGCTTGTCCTTGGTCTGCGAGGAGAATTTCGGATCCGGAACCTTGACCGACAGCACGGCGGTCAGGCCTTCGCGGCAGTCGTCACCGGTGAGCGACACCTTCTCCTTCTTGGTCTGGCCGGAAGATTCGCCATAGCCGGTGATCTGCCGCGTCAGCGCGGCGCGAAAGCCGGCAAGATGCGTGCCGCCGTCGCGCTGCGGGATGTTGTTGGTGAAGGCCAGCACATTCTCGTGGTAGCTGTCGTTCCACCACATCGCCACTTCGACGGTGATGCCGTCGCGCTCGGCGCGGATCGCGATCGGCTTTTCGATCAGCGGCTTCTTCACCCGGTCGAGATATTTGACGAACTCCTCGAGCCCGCCGTCATAGTGCAGCTCGTGGCGAACGAGGTCGGCATGGCGGGCGTCGGTCAGCACGATGCGCACGCCGGAATTGAGGAAGGCGAGCTCGCGCAGCCGGTGCTCCAGCGTGTTGTAATCGAACTCGACCATGGTGAAGGTCTCGGCCGACGGGAAGAAGGTGATCTCGCTGCCGCTGCGGCCTTCATAGATGCCCGGGCGCCTGTCCTGCTCGTAGCTGCCGGTCACCTTCAGCGGCGCATCCGCATTGCCATGCGTGAAGCTCATCTCGAATATCTCGCCGTTGCGGCGAATCTTGAGCTTCAGCCAGGCCGAAAGGGCGTTGACCACCGAGACGCCGACGCCGTGCAGGCCGCCCGAAACCTTATAGGAATTCTGGTCGAATTTGCCGCCGGCATGCAGCTGCGTCATGATCACTTCGGCCGCCGAGACACCCTCGCTGGGGTGGATATCGGTCGGAATCCCGCGGCCATTGTCGATCACCGTCACCGAACCGTCGGGGTTGAGCGTCACCGAGACGAGGTCGGCATGCCCGGCCAAAGCCTCGTCGATGGCGTTGTCCACCACCTCGTAGACCATGTGATGCAGGCCGGAGCCGTCGTCGGTGTCGCCGATATACATGCCCGGCCGCTTGCGGACAGCATCCAACCCCTTCAAAACCTTGATGGAATCGGCGCCGTACTCGGCTTCCGCGCCGTTGGCGCTTTCGGTCTGGTCGCTCATAAATACCTGTCTGATTGAGATCGCTGGTCCGGCGCGGGAAAATCGCCCCGAATCGCGCCGTTTTGATGTCCTAGATATAGGCGCAAACGGCCAGTTTTCCAAGGTTTGCAGGCATTTTGCCGGCTGGCGAGCGGCCTTTCATGGACCCTCGTCGCGATGCACCGGGAAGCGGCGGCGGAAAGCGTGACTATGCCGCTGCGAAAGCCGCGCCCGGGCGCGGCCTGCAGCAGTCACATCGGGACGTCTACTATTCGGAAGGCAGGCCGGCGCGCAGTGACTTCAGCGCCTCGCTCCAGCGGAACAACTCGGCCAGCATCGTCCTTGCGCCGCCCAGCACCTGTTCGCTCGGATGGTACGCGCCGTCCTTGTCGAGCAAGGTCCTGTAGGAAGGCAACGCCACGCCTTCCGGGATCGGCATGACGCCGACCGAGGTCAGCAGCGGCTTCAGCGCCTGCGCGGCGCGCAGGCCGCCCGAAACGCCGCCATAGCTGAAGATCGCTGCCGGCTTGTAGCGCCATTCCTTGAGCAGGTAGTCGACCGCGTTAACAATCGCCGGGGCCACGAAATAATTGTATTCCGGCGCCACGAAGACGAAGGCGTCGGCCGCCTCGATCGCCTTCGACCAGGCCTTGGTGTGGTCGTTCTCGTATTTGCGCAGGCGCGGGTGATGCGGCTCGTCGAGCAGCGGCAGCTTGAAGGCGGCAATGTCGGTCAGCACCGGCTCGAACTTGCCGTGCTCGCGCGCGAAGCCCTCCAGGCACTCGGCGAAGATCGGGCCGGCGCGTCCCGGTCGCGTGCTGCCGATGATGATGCTCAACTGGTGCTTCACGGGTAGCTCCTGTTTGACGGTATCATTGGCGACTAAAGTAAGCGATCACCGTCAACAAGCAGCCATTAACCGGCGCCGTTCACATAAAGGCGAGGCGGCCGGTACGCGGTCTTGCCGTTCGGTCACATGGACGCCCGCTTTGCCGCGCATTACATTTACGCTCGTAGCGGAGCATGCCCATGGACACCAAGCCCGCCCCCTTCGTGCCGCCCGCGCCGAAGCCGCGCACTCAGCCGCCCTCGACGCTGGAGATGATGCGCATCGTCTACCGCAACCCGCTTGAGCTGTGGGGCGAGCACACCTACAACGAGCCCTGGATCTCGGTGACCGGTATTGGCGGGCCGCTGGTCATCGCCAACGATCCCGGCCTCATCCGCCACGTGCTGATCGACAACGCCAAAAACTACAAGATGGCGACGGTGCGCCAGCTGATCCTGCGCCCGATCCTGCGCGACGGCCTGCTCACCGCCGAGGGCGAGGTGTGGAAGCGCTCGCGCAAGGCGATGGCGCCGATGTTCACGCCGCGTCACATCTTCGGCTTCGCCGAGCCGATGCTGAAGCGCGCGCTGGAGTTCGTCACCCGCTACGAGGCCGGCGGCACGACCGACGTCGCCCGTGACATGACAATGCTCACTTACGACATCCTCGCCGAGACGCTGTTTTCCGGCGAGATCGCAGGCGAGCAGGGCAGCTTCGCCAAGGAGGTCGACCGCCTGTTCGAGACCATGGGCCGCGTCGACCCGCTCGACCTGTTGCGCGCGCCGGAATGGCTGCCGCGGCTGACCCGCATACGCGGCCGCAAGACCATGGCCTATTTCCGCAACATCGTCGCCAACACGGTGAAGATGCGCGAGGAGCGGCTGAAGCGCGACCCCGACGGCGTGCCGCAGGATTTCCTGACGCTTCTCTTGAAGGCCGAGGGGCCGGACGGACTGACGCGCGCGGAAGTCGAGGACAACATCATCACCTTCATCGGCGCCGGGCACGAGACAACGGCGCGAGCGCTGGGCTGGACGATCTACTGCCTCGCCGAAGCGCCTTGGGAGCGCGACAGGATCGAGCGCGAGATCGATGCGGTGCTGGCGAGGGAGCCCGATCCGACAAAGTGGCTGGACGCCATGCCGCTCACCCGCGCCGCCTTCGAGGAGGCGCTCCGGCTCTATCCGCCGGCGCCCTCGATCAACCGCGAGCCGATCGAACCGGAGACCTGGAACGGTCTCTACATCCCGAAATACGCCGCCGTTCTGGTGATGCCCTGGGTCGTGCACCGCCACCGCAAGCTGTGGGACAGGCCGGACGCCTTCATGCCGGAGCGCTTCCATCCGGAAAACCGCGACCGGATCGACCGCTTCCAATATCTGCCTTTCGGCGCCGGACCGCGCGTCTGCATCGGCGCCAGCTTCGCCATGCAGGAGGCGATCATTGCACTCGCGATCCTGTTGTCGCGCTTCCGCTTCGATGTAACGTCGGAAACCCGGCCATGGCCGGTGCAGAAGCTGACCACGCAGCCGCAGGGCGGCCTGCCGATGCAGGTTTCCCGCCGCGCCTGATTGGAACGCGACTGATTGGAAATTGTTTACCGGTCGGCGATCGGCCGGCGCTGCTGGAACTGTCCGGCCGCGCGGAAGCGCCAGAGATAGCTGGGCAGGATCGTCGCGATCGCCTGCGGCGGGATGCCGAGGCCGCCGAGCGTCCTGTTCGCCTTGGCGGCGGCTTCCGAGACGACGTTGTGCTCGCGCAACTGCAGCACCTGGTCCTTGGTCAAGAGCGGACTGGGCAGCAGCTGAAGGATCGAGGCCTGGATGTTCGCGACCCACCACGGCACCGGCACCAGGAGCCGCCTGCGGTCGATCACGGCAAGCATCTCCTGCATGCATTCCTTGAAGGTTAGCACCTGCGGGCCGCCAAGCTCATAGATATTGCCGCCCTCGACCTGGCCGTCGACCGAGCGCGCGATCGCCTCGGCGACGTCGCCGACATAGACCGGCTGGAATTTCGTCTGCCCGCCGCCGATCAGCGGCAAGGCGGGCGAGAGGCGCGCCATGCCGGCGAAGCGGTTGAAGAAGCTATCCTCGGGTCCGAAATTGATCGACGGACGGAAGATGACGGCATCGGGTATCGTCTCGAACACCGCTTTCTCGCCGAGCGCCTTGGTGCGGGCATAGCTTGACGGCGAGTTCAAGTCGGCGCCGAGCGCAGAGACATGGGTGAGGCCGGCGCCGACCGCGCGCGCGGCCTCGGCGACGGCGCGCGAGCCGAACTCGTGCACGGAGCCGAATTTCTGCCGGCCGCTCTCATTGAGGATGGCGACCAGATTGACGACGTGGTCGGCGCCCTGCACGGCGCGGTCGACCGACCAGCGCACGCGCACATTGGCCTGCACCGGCTGGATCTGGCCGACATTGCCGAGCGGCTGCACATGGCCGGCAAGGTCGGGCCGCCGGCAGGCAACCCGGATGCGGTAGCCGCGCTTGGCGAGCGCGCGAACGACATGACGGCCGACAAATCCCGAGCCGCCGAACACGACGACAAGCTTGGGGGTCTGCAGGATTTCGGTCATGGCTGGCTCCGCGCGCAAAAGCTTGGCTGAAGCCGCTTCTTAATCGGTTTCGCGTCAAAGGCAAAGAGCGACCGGAGGTCGCCGCCGCCTTGTTTTTGAGCGCTGCCCGGAACGCCTTGATGATATGCGCCGACCGAATGACGGGTGCCGCCAAGGATGCCAAGAAGAATAGGATCGCCGCCCTGGGCAGGCGAAACAGAAAACCCCGCCGAAGCGGGGTTTTCCGGGCAGTGCGCGCGCCGAAACAGGGACAAACGAGGCGGCCTGACCTGAGACGGTATCAAGGCGGCGTGAAGCATTCACGCCCGCCCCGGCCCTGGACGCCCGGCGCGGCGCCGCCAACCGCAAGCCGCTACCCCAAGCTACCCTTTGCGGCTTGCGATGTGGGTGCCGGTGATGGGTCGCTGCAGGGCGAAAAAAGGTTCAACGGCCGTGTGAAGAAACGCGACCTGCTATTGCGGACGGTCTCGATCAGGCCGAATAGCGCTCGGCGAATTCGGAAATGCGCTGCACGACCGCCTTCGGAACGTCGATGCCGCGCGCGCTCGCTTTCTCGGCGGCCTCGGCGCGAGCTCGGCCGGGTATGTGCACGCCGTAGCGCCGCCGCAGGCGGTCGAGCTGGTCCTTCGTGCGCTGCTCGAAATCCGGGTCGAGCAGCTTTGGCTCGATGGCCAGAACGAAGAGGCCGGTTCCGGGACTGTCCGGCCCACCGGAGAACCAGGGCGCGTCGAGCGACCAGTTGGCGCCGGAAATGCCCGCCGCCAGCACCTCGACCATAAGGGCGATGTTGGCGCCGCGCTGGCCGCCGAAGGCGAGCATCGCGCCATTCATCGCCGCCGCCGGGTCGGTGGTCGGATTGCCGCTGGCGTCCAGCGCCCAGCCCTCGGGGATTTTCCTGCCGTCTTCCGCCGCCTTGCGGATGTTGACGAAGGCTGTGGCGCTCGACGACTGATCGATCACCAAAGGCGGCCCGTCGGCGGCAGGTGCTGCAAACGACATCGGGTTGGTGCAATAGACCGGCTTGATCGAGCCGGAACCGGCAAGCACTGCCGGCCCGTTGGTGGCGGCGAAGGAGACCAGCCCCTGTCCGGCCAACCGGCCGGTGAAATAGCCGAGCGCGCCGCAGGTATAGGCGTTCTTCTGCGAGAAGATGGCGACGCCGAACAGCCTTGCGGCCTTGGCGAGATCACCGATCGTGCGATCGAAGCCGGTATGGGCAAGGCCGCCGCGCGCGTCGGAGAGGTAGACGGCCAGCGCCGGCCGGGTGATCACCGGATCGGCATTGCCGTCGATGCGGCCGGCTTCGATCGCCTCCAGATAGTCGATGAAGTGCGACAGGCCGACCGTCGACAGGCCTTCCGCCTCGGCCGTGATGATCGAGGCGGTGAGCGATTGCGCCGCCTCCTCATTGGCGCCGGCGCCGAGCGCAGCCATGCGGCATAGGCCTTTTGCCTGATCGAGAGTGAGTTGCATTTTTTGCCTCTAAGCGAATAGGGAATAGCGAGTAGGGGGCCCAGCGAATCGCTCGCTATTCGCTACTCCCTATTCGCTACTCGCTCTATCTAGCCGATTTTGACCGGAATCCGAGCCTCGATCCTGCTGAATATGAGCACCAGGATACCGGTGATCGTCATGTAGATCAGCGCCAGCAGCAGCAAGGGCTCGTAGGTCAGGTAGGTGTCCTGCCGCACCTTAGACGACACGGCGAAGATGTCGATGACGCTGATCGTCGCCACCAGCGGCGTGGACTTCAGTTGCAGCACGGTCTCGCCGGTCAGCGTCGGCAGCGCCCGGTAGAAGGCCTGCGGCAGCCAGATGCGGCGAAAGATCTTGAAGCGGCTCATGCCGAAGGCGCGGGCCGCCTCGAGCTGCCCTTTCGGCACGCCGGCGAAGGCGCCGCGCATCACCTCGCCCTCATAGCCGGCGAAGGACAAGGTCAGCGCCAGCACGCCATAGGGCCATGCCTGCCTCAGATACGGCCACATCCAGGATGCGCGAATCCATGGGTATTGAGGGAACAGCGAACCCAGCCCGTAATAGAGCAGCCAAAGCTGCAGGAGCAGCGGCGTTCCGCGGATAATGGTGCAGAACACCTTGGCCGGCGCTGCGAACCAGAACGGTCCGCCGGCCTGCGCCAGGCCGAGCGGCACGGCGAGCAGGAAGCCAAGCGCGCAGGTGACGACCAGGATCCACAGCGATCGCCAGATGCCGAGCAGCCCCATTTCCCAATATTGCGGCAGCCAGTCCCAGCGCATGAAGAAGGCCGCGCAGAACACCAGCGCCAAGGCTATCAGGATCAGCACGATGCGATGCGGCCTGAGCCAGAGCGAGGCGCGCGCCGCCAAGTTGATTGCGGTCGCTTCAGCCGACATCAGCGTGCCTCCTTGACGGAAGGCATGCCGCGCCGCGACCGGGCCTCGACACGACCGATGATCAGGTTGGAGAAGAGCGTCAGCGCCAGGTAAAGCACGCCGGCGGCGACAAAGAACAACAGATAGGCCTTGGTGACCCCCGCCGCCTGCCGCGTCGCGAGCGTCAGTTCGAAGAAGCCGACGACGGCAAGCAGCGCGGTGTCCTTGGTAGCGATCAGCCAGAGATTGGCGAGGCCCGGGATGGCGAAAGGCAGCATCGCCGGCAGCGTTATGCGCCTCAGCATCAGGCCGGGCGGCATGCCGTAGGCGCGTGCGGCTTCGATCTGGCCCTGCGGGATGGACAGGATGGCGCCGCGGATGACTTCCGTCGAATAGGCGCCCTGCACCACGCCGAGCACGAAAATACCGGCCGCCAGCCCGCTGATGTCGACGCGCTGGTAACCCATCGCCGTCAGCACCTGATTGATGAGATCGGTGCCGGCGTAATAGAGCAGCAGGATCAGCACCAGTTCCGGCACGGCGCGCACCACGGTCGTATAGATGGCCAGCAGGTCGCGCGCCACCGGACCGCCATAGAGCTTGCCCCAGGCGCCGCCGGTGCCGATCAAAAGGCCGAGGCAGGTGGCGCCGATGGCGATCTCGATCGAATGCAGGAATCCGACCAGCAAGGTGCCGCCCCAGCCCGGCGGCACGGGTGACAGGAGTTCAATGATGCCGGCCGCCGAGGCCGGAAGAAATATGTCGATCAGCTTCGCCCCCGGATTGCTGGCAACCGCCGACGGCAGCGTTCAGCGGCAGGCATGCGTGGCAAGGTTTGGCCTAGAGCATTTCACCTGTTTCACGGAGACGGTGAACTGCTCTATCCCGTTGTTTGACGCAATTCCGGACGGAAAACCGTTTCACACTTTTCCCGGAATTGCTCTAAGGGGCACGGCGCTCGGCCATGCCCCTCAAGCTCATGCGGAGACGTCAGTTCGACTGCGTGGCGCCGCCGTAGATGTCGAAGTCGAAGTATTTCTTCGAGATCTCGTCATACTTGCCGCTGGCGCGGATCGCCTTGATGCCGGCGTTGATCTTTTCCTTGAGCGCGGTGTCTTCCTTGCGCACGCCGGCGCCGACGCCCGGTCCGAGCACCTCGTCGTCCTGGGCGACCATGCCTTTGAGGTCGCAGCAGGCCTTGCCCTGGTCGGTCTTGAGGAATTCGCCAAGCGCGATGGAGTCGGCCTGCACCGCGTCGAGACGGCCGGCCGCCAGGTCATTGTTGGCTTCGTCCTGCGTCTGGTATTCCTTGATCTCCTGCGCGCCGGTGAAGTGCTTCTTGGCGTAGACCGCATGCACCGTCGACACCTGGACGCCGATCACCTTGCCCTTGAGATCGTCCGGCGTGGCGCCGAACTTCTGGTCCTTCGGTCCGATGATCGCCGTCGGCGTGTTGTAGTACTTGTCCGAGAAGTCGATCGTCTTCTTGCGCTCGTCGGTGATCGACATCGAGGAGACGATAAGGTCGATCTTCTTGGTGGTCAGCGCCGGAATGATGCCGTCCCAGGCAACGGGCGTGATGACGCAGTCGAGCTTCTCCTCGGCGCAGACGGCGTCGATGAAGTCGACTTCCCAGCCGACCCACTTGCCCGTCGCGTCCGGCGAGGTGAAGGGCGGATAAGGCTCGGCGGCGACGCCGATCTTGACCTGATCGGCCTTGGCCACGCCCATCGCGGCGACGCCGAAGAGCAGCGCCGCGGCGAAGGTCTTGAGAACTGTCTTCATTTCAGGACTCCCAGTTTGTTGTTGTTCCCGGTTTTTCGCTCCGCTTGACGTCGGCCCTAGCCGACGTTGCGGAGGAATTGCTTGAGCCTTTCGGATTTGGGCGCGCCGAACAGCTGTTCCGGCGGGCCTTCCTCTTCGACCAGCCCGTTGTAGAGGTAGACGACATGCGTCGCGACCTCGCGGGCGAACTTCATTTCATGCGTCACCAGCACCATGGTGCGCCCCTCGCGCGCCAGGTCGCCGATCACCTTCAGCACCTCGCCGACCAGCTCCGGGTCGAGCGCCGAGGTCGGCTCGTCGAACAGCATGACGCGCGGATTGATCGCCAGCGCCCGGGCGATCGCGGCGCGCTGCTGCTGGCCGCCCGACAGGAATGCCGGGTAAACGTCGCGCTTCTCCGCCAGCCCGACGCGGGCAAGCAGCTTCTCGGCCTGGGCGATCGCCTCGTCGCGCTTGACGCCGAGCACGTGCACCGGAACCTCGATGACGTTCTCGATCAGCGTCATGTGGCTCCACAGGTTGAAGTTCTGGAACACCATGCCGAGCCGGGAGCGGATGCGCTCGATCTGCTTGCGGTCGGCGGGAACCGTGTGGCCGTGGCTGTCGGCCTTCAGCTTGATCTCTTCGCCGTTGACGCGAATGATGCCGCTGGTCGGGTTCTCCAGGCAGTTGATGCAGCGCAGCAGCGTCGACTTGCCGGAGCCCGAGCCGCCGATGATGGCGATCACCTCGCCGTCGCGCGCCGACAGCGAAACGCCCTTCAGCACGTGCAGCTGGCCGAACTTCTTGTGCAGGTTTTCGACATGGATGGCTTCGGCGGCGCCGCTTTGCGCCTTGCCGGATGGGAGTGCGGCAGCCTCCACCGCGCTCACCGAGTAACCTCTATATGGGCGACGGCGGTTCGTCGAACGTCTATCCGGCTAATCAACATACGCTGTACTGCCCGCTCCAGACTTCAGCATGGACCCGACGGCGCGAGCCCGTCAATCCCGCTCATTACGGCACTTGCGGCCTTGTTGTGCAAGTGTATAAATAGCCTTTCATGAAATTTTTTCGATTTTTTTCAGCTTAAAAGGGCATCGATGAGCGCTTTCGGATCACAGTCCATGGCGGCGCCGCTGCGGCGTGTGCTGATGCGGTCGGCGGCCAACGCCATGCGCGACGCCGACAGGGCTGCCTGGCACTACGGCCCGGGGTTCAACCCGGCGAAAGCGGCGTCGCAGCATGCGGTCCTTGCTGAACTGGTGGCGGCTTCCGGCGCCGAAATCGAATGGATCGAGGACAAGGCCGACGGTCTTTCAGATTCGGTGTTCACGCACGACCCGTCGCTGATGACCGACCGCGGCGCGCTGATCCTGTCCATGGGCAAGCCATTGCGCGCCGGGGAGCCCTCCCTGCATGAGGAAACCTATAGAAGACTGGGCATTCCGATCCTCGGCCGCGTCGAGGCTCACGGCCAGGTCGAAGGCGGTGATTGTGTGTGGGTAGACGCCCGCACGCTGGCGATCGGGCGCGGCGTCCGCTCCAACCAGGAAGGCATCCAGCAGGTTTCCAACCTGCTGACGCCGCTGGGCATTTCCGTCTATGGCTTCGATCTGCCGCTGTGGCAGGGCGAAGAGGCGTGCCTGCATCTTATGTCGGTGATCAGCCCGCTGGCCGACGACCTCGCGCTGGTCTATTCACCGCTTTTGCCGGCGCCCTTCTATCAGATGCTGAAGGCGCGCGGCATTCGGCTGGTCGAAGGCGACGCCGAAGAGTTTGCCGCTTCCAACGGCCTCAGCCTGAACGTGCTGCCGACCAGCCCGCGCAAGGTCATTGCCGTTGCAGGCTTCCCCAGGACCAAAGCCGCGATGGAAGCCGCCGGCTGCGCGGTTGAGATATTCGAGGCGGATGCGCTCTGCATCGCCTGTGAAGGCGGGCCGACATGCCTGACGCGGCCGATCCTGCGCCAATGAATGCGCGCCGCAAGTTCCGTCGCGAGGGCGAGGAGCGGCGGCGGCAGGACCTGATTGAAGCCACCCTGGACAGCGTGGTGGAACATGGCCTCGAGGGCGCCACCCTGCGCACCATCGCATTGCGTGCCGACGTCACCGCCGGGCTGATCCGGCACTATTTCCCCGGCAAGGAAGAGTTGCTGCAGGAAGCCTACACAGCGCTGGTCGGCCGCATGACCGAGCAGGCGAAGGCGGCACTGGTTATGGAAGATGCCTCGCCGCGCCAACGCCTTGCGGCTTTCGTCACCGCCAACCTCAATGCGCCGATCGTCGACGCGCGGGTGTTTTCGCTCTGGGCAACCTTCCTCGGCCGCGCCAATGCGGATCCGACGCTCGCCCGTGCCCACCGCGAAGGCTACCTTGGCTTTCGCAACGAGGTGGAAGCGGTTGTGGCTGAAGTGCTTGCCGCCGAACAGCGCAAACCGGACGCGGGCCAGCTGCGTCACCATGCCATCGCGATCAATGCGATCATCGACGGGCTCTGGATCGAAGGCTGCCTGGCCGGCGAGATGTTCTCGCCCGGCGAATTGGCGGCGATTGGCATCAAGGCTGTCGAGGCCGAACTCGGCCTCGCGCCGCTAGAGCAATTCCAGGAAAAGTGAGAAGCGGTTAGGTTCGGCCATTTCGCCGTAACTTTCCGTCCGGAATTGCATAAGAAACAAAGAGATAGAGCGGATCACTGTTTCCGTTAAACAGTGATCCGCTCTAAAGGGGAGAGAACCAATGACCACGCTCGGCGAAGCGCTCATCACCTTGCTCGAGGCGCATGGCGTCGACACCGTCTTCGGCATTCCGGGTGTGCATACGGTCGAGCTCTATCGCGGGCTGGCGCGCTCGAAGATCCGCCATGTCACGCCCCGCCACGAGCAGGGCGCCGGCTTCATGGCCGACGGCTATGCGCGCGCCGGCGGCCGACCGGGCGTCGCCTTCGTCATCACCGGCCCGGGCCTCACCAACACCATCACCGCCATGGGCCAGGCGCGCGCCGATTCGGTGCCGATGCTGGTGATCTCCGGCGTCAACGCCACCGATACGCTCGGCAAGGGGCTCGGCTTCCTGCACGAATTGCCGGACCAGCGCGGCATGATGGAGAAGGTGGCGCTCTTCTCCGAGCGCATCACCGAGGCCGGGGAGCTGCCGGGCGCTCTCGCCCGCGCCTTCGCCGTTTTCTCCTCCTCGCGTCCGGGTCCGGTCCATATCGAGATCCCGACCGACGTCATGGTGAAGCCCGCCGAAGGTCTCGCGCCGGTGCTCAGCAACAGCGCGCCGCCCGCTCCGGCTACCACGGCGGTCGCCGACGCTGCGAGGTTGATCAAGGCGGCTCGCCGGCCGCTGATCCTCGCCGGCGGCGGCGCCAGGAAGGCCGATTCGACGCTGATGCGCTTCGCCGAAACTCTCGGCGCGCCAGTCGTCGAGACCGCCAATGCGCGTGGCTTGCTGCATCGTCATCCGCTCTGCGTGCCGGCAAGTCCCAGCTTGAAGGCTGTGCGCGCGCTGATGGTGGACGCCGATCTGGTGATCGCCGCCGGCACCGAATTCGGTCCGACCGACTATGACGGCTATGGCGACGGCGGTTTCGTGCTGCCGCCGAACCTCATCCGCATCGACATCGGCGCCGACCAGCTCGCCCGCCGCCCGGTGACGGTTGGGATCCAGGCCGATTGCGCCGAGGCGCTTGGTGCACTGCTGACCGAGCTTGGGCCCGCCCATGTCGCCGCGAAGGACGGCGCGGTCCGCGCCGCGGCGGCGAGAGAGGCGGCGCTCGCCGAGTTGAAACCCGACTATCTGGCGCAGGTGCGCGCGGTGGAGGCGATCCGCGATGCGCTGCCCGGCGCGATCATCGTCGGCGACTCGACCCAGCCGATCTACGCTGCCAACCTCTATTACGATCACGACCGTCCGGCCGGCTGGTTCAACGCCGCGACCGGCTTCGGCGCGCTGGGCTACGGCCCGCCGGCGGCGATCGGTGCCGCCCTTGCCGTGCCCGAGGCGCCGGTCGTTTGCCTCACCGGCGATGGCGGCTTCCAGTTCACCCTGCCGGAGCTGGGCGCGGCGCTCGACGCCGAAGCGCCGGTGATCTTCGTCGTCTGGAACAATCGCGGCTATCGCGAGATCGAGACCTCGATGCTCGATGTCGGCGTCGAGCCGGTCGGCGTGTCGCCGGCGCCGCCGGATTTCTGCAAGCTCGCCGAAGCCTATCGCATAGAGGCAGAGCGGCTGGCCGGGGTCGGTGGCTTGGCCGAGGCGCTGAAGCGGGCGCGAGCGGCGCGCAAGCCGCGCGTCATCGAAATCACCATCGACTGAAGACTTGGCAACCTTTCCCATCCAGTCGGGACGCAGCGACGTGACGTCACGCGGCGTCCCGACGCATGCAAAGAAGGGACGCCAGCCATGTCGATATTTCAATTGAGTGACAGCGCGAAAGGCGCGACGTTCGATACTGGGGCGGCATAACCATAAGAATACGACAGGAGCAGTCGAAATATGACGGAAACGCTTAACGGCAGGCATGTCGTGGTGACGGGCGGCACTGGGGCGCTCGGCGGCGCGGTTGTCGGCAGATTGCTGGAGCAGGGGGCGATCTGCCATGTGCCCAATGCCCATGCCGCGGCCCCGCCGCACTTTCCTTACGCAGCCCACGCCAGCGTCCACCTTGCGCACAATGTCGACCTCTCGGACTCCGCCAAGGTCGAGGCCTTCTACCATCAGGTTCCGGAGCTTTGGGCTTCGATCCACCTCGCCGGCGGTTTCACCATGGCGCCGGTGGAAAAGATCGAATCGGCGTCCTTTGCCGAGATGATGGAGACCAACGCCCGCACCGCCTTCCTCTGCAGCCGCGCCGCGGTGCGCTCGCTGCTGGCGTCCGGCACGGCGGGGCGCATCGTCAACGTCACCGCGCGCGCCGGGCTCGATCCCAGGCGCGGCGCAGGCATGGTCGCCTATGCCGCGAGCAAGGCGGCGGTCGCCGCGATGACGCAGGCCATGGCCGAGGAGCTGAAGCACAAGGGCATTCTGGTCAATGCGGTGGCGCCCTCGACGCTCGACACGCCGGCCAACCGCGCCGACATGCCCGACGCCGATTTCACCAAATGGGTCAGCCTCGAAGCCGCCGCCGAAGCGATCGCCTATCTCGCCTCGCCTGCCAACCAGGCGATGAGCGGCACGCTGGTGCCGCTCTATGGCAGGGCCTGACCTCACAGATCGGAGTGCAATGAGAAACCCCGCCGGATCGCTCCGGCGGGGTTTTTGTTTGGTCCTTGCGAAGCGGGCCTACGCAATTCCGGGCGGAAAACCGCTACGCGGTTTTCCTGGAATGCTTAGTTGCCCTGCTTCTTCAGCGCAGCGCCCAGGATGTCGCCGAGCGAAGCGCCGGAGTCGGTCGAGCCGTACTGGGCGACCGCTTCCTTCTCTTCGGCGATTTCCAGCGCCTTGATCGAGACCTGCAGCTTGCGGGTCTTCTTGTCGAAGGCGATGACGCGGGCGTCGACCTTCTGGCCGACGGTGAAGCGCTCGGGGCGCTGCTCGTCGCGGTCGCGGGAAAGGTCGGAACGCTTGATGAAGGTCTCGAGGCCGCTGTCGACCAGCCGCACTTCCAGACCACCATCCTTCACCGCGATGACCTCGCAGGTGACGACGGCGTTCTTGCGCAGTTCGCCGCTGCTCGCCGCCTCGCCGACGGTGTCGCGGGCCAGCTGCTTGATGCCGAGCGAGATGCGCTCCTTCTCGATGTCGACGTCGAGCACCTGCGCCTTGACCATGTCGCCGCGATTGTACTCTTCGATGACCTGCTCGCCAGGACGGGTCCAGTCGAGGTCGGAGAGGTGCACCATGCCGTCCACGTCGCCTTCGAGACCGATGAACAGGCCGAACTCGGTCTTGTTCTTGACCTCGCCCTCGACCTGGCTGCCGACCGGATGGTTGCGCGCGAAGGCTTCCCACGGGTTCTCCAGCGTCTGCTTGAGACCGAGCGAGATGCGGCGCTTGGCCGGATCGACCTCGAGCACCACCACGTCGACTTCCTGCGTCGTCGACAGGATCTTGCCGGGGTGCACGTTCTTCTTCGTCCACGACATTTCCGAAACGTGGATGAGGCCCTCGATGCCCGGCTCCAGCTCGACGAACGCGCCGTAGTCGGTGATGTTGGTGACGGTGCCCTTGATCTTCTTGCCGATCGGGAACTTGGTGCCGATATCCGACCACGGATCCGACTCGAGCTGCTTCATGCCGAGCGAGATGCGGTGGGTTTCCTGGTTGATGCGGATGATCTGCACCTTGACCGTCTGGCCGATGTTGAGGATCTCGGTCGGATGGTTGACGCGGCGCCATGCCATGTCGGTGACATGCAGCAGGCCGTCGATGCCGCCGAGGTCGACGAACGCACCGTAGTCGGTGATGTTCTTGACCACGCCTTCGACCACCTGGCCTTCCTCGAGGTTCTGCACGATCTCCGAACGCTGTTCGGCGCGGCTCTCTTCGAGCACGGTGCGGCGCGACACCACGATGTTGCCGCGGCGGCGATCCATCTTGAGGATCTCGAAGGGCTGCGGGTTGTGCATCAGCGGCGAGACGTCGCGGATCGGACGGATGTCGACCTGGCTGCGCGGCAGGAACGCCACGGCGCCGTCGAGGTCGACGGTGAAGCCGCCCTTGACCTGGTTGAAGATGACGCCTTCGACGCGCTCACCCTTGGTGAACTTCTCTTCGAGGCGCACCCAGCTCTCTTCGCGGCGAGCCTTCTCGCGCGACAGCATGGCCTCGCCAAGCGCGTTCTCGATGCGCTCGACATAGACCTCGACGGTGTCGCCGACCTTGAGGGAGGAGTCCTTGCCCTTGGCGCCGAATTCCTTCAGCGGCACGCGGCCTTCGACCTTGAGGCCGACGTCGATGATGGCCATGTCCTTTTCGATCGCGGTGATCGTGCCCCGGACAACCTGGCCCTCGCCGGAATGGCCGGCGGTGAATGATTCTTCGAGCATGCTCGCGAAATCATCGCGAGTGGGATTTGCAGCTGACATTGTTTCTCCTGGAGTGCTCCGCACAATGAGCAGAGCGGGCGCCGTGGGTTAGCGTTGCGTGAGCCTGCCGGCGTTCCGGGCTGAAGAGCCCTTGGCCGCCCAAAGCGGCAATCCGGCGCATAGAGAATGCTGGCAGGCTGGTTCGTGCCCGATATGGGTATTTTCTTTGCTCCAGGCAACGGAAGCACAAGGAAAAACCCTCAATCAGGCCTTGTTTCTCTTGGCCAGGACGTCGTCAACGATCGCCATCGCCGCCAGAAACGCGGCTTCTATAGCCATTTCGCTGGTATCAAGCAAGTGCGCGTCGACGGCGGGCTTGAGCGGAGAGTCGGCACGGCCCATGTCGCGTTCGTCGCGGCGCTCGATGTCGGCGAGGATCGTGGCGAAATCGGCGCTGCCGCCCATGCTTTCGATCTCGGCCAGCCGGCGCTTCGCCCGCACCGCAGCACTCGCCGTCACATAGAGCTTGATGTCGGCATCCGGGCAAACGACCGTGCCGATGTCGCGCCCGTCGAGCACCGCGCCCGGCGGCGCCTTGGCGAAGTCGCGCTGCTTTTCGACCAGGATGCGCCGGACAGTTGGGATCACCGCGACCTTCGAGGCGGCCTCGCCCACCGCATGTGCCGAAAGCACTGCGCGGTCGAGGTTCGAGAGATCGACCTGCCGCGCCGCGGTTTTGGCCGCCGAGACATTGTCGAGCGGCAGGCCGAGCTCGAGCAGCTTGTGGGCCACCGCGCGATAGGTGAGGCCGGTGTCGAGCAGGTTCAGCCGGTAATGGTCGGCGAGCCGGCGGGCGAGCGTGCCCTTGCCGGCGCCAGCGGGGCCGTCGATGGCGATGGTGAAGGTGTGGGTCATGGGCTCGCCTCGAGCAACGGACAAGACGAGCGCGGCGTTCCTTCGCGCCCCCCTCTGTCCTGCCGGACATCTCCCCCACTTGGGGGGAGATCGGCCGTCATCGCGGCTTTCGCCAATTGTCGATGCTGCAGGATGGAGCGCGGCGCCAAGGCAGCCAATCTCCCCCCTTGGGGGGGAAATGTCCGGCAGGACAGAAGGGGGCGCTGTCCCGCCGGCGTTTCAATTAGGCTGCAACCCATCGGTCCTCACTCGATCTCCGCGCCCAGCCCCTTCATCAGTCCCATGAACTCCGGAAAGCTCGTCGCGATCATGTTGGCGTCGTCGATGGTCACCGGCTTTTCCGTCGCCAGCCCCATCACCAGAAAACTCATGGCGATGCGATGGTCGAGATGCGTCGTCACCGCCGTGTCCAGCCCGTCGGGGTGAGCGCCAAGGCCCTTGCCGCCGGGCTTGCCGCGCACGGCGAGCGAGGCTTCGCCCTCGCCGCAGTCGACGCCGTTGAGCTTCAGCCCGTTGGCGACCGCCGACAGCCGGTCGGATTCCTTGACCCGAAGTTCCTCCAGCCCCTGCATCAGCGTCTCGCCCTCGGCAAAGCTCGCAGCCACCGCCAGCACCGGATATTCGTCGATCATCGATGGCGCGCGCTCCGGCGGCACCACGACGCCCTTGAGATCGGAGGAGCGCACGCGCAGGTCCGCCACATCCTCGCCGCCGGCATTGCGCGGATTGAGGATGTCGATGCGGCCGCCCATTTCCTGCAGGGTCAGGAGCAGGCCGGTGCGTGTCGGGTTCATCAGCACGTTCTCGATCGTGATGTCCGAGCCCGGCACGATGAGCGCGGCCACCAGCGGGAAACCGGCCGAGGACGGGTCGCCAGGCACCGCGATGGTCTGTCCGGTGAGCTTGCCCTGGCCCTCGATGAAGATGTGGCGCACGCCGCGCTCGTCGGTCTCGACGGTGAGGTTCGCGCCAAAGCCTTTGAGCATCTTTTCGGTGTGGTCGCGCGTCATCACCGGCTCGATCACCGTGGTGATGCCCGGCGTGTTGAGACCGGCAAGCAGCACCGCCGACTTCACCTGGGCCGAGGCCATCGGCACGCGATAGGTGATGGGCGCGGCGTGCTTCGGGCCGCGCAGCGTGATCGGCATGCGGTCGCCCGGCGCCGCCTTCAGCACCTGGACTCCCATTTGCCGCAGCGGCTCCAGCACGCGGCCCATCGGCCGGCCGGAAAGCGAGGCGTCGCCGATGAAGGTCGTCTCCATGTCATAGGTGCCGACCAGCCCCATGGTCAGCCGCGAGCCGGTGCCGGCATTGCCGAAGTCAAGCGGGCCTTCGGGCTCGAGCAGCGCGCCGTTGCCGGTGCCGCGGATCACCCACTCCGCCCCCTTCTTTTCGATATGCGCGCCCATCGCCTTCATGGCGGCGCCGGTGCGCATCACATCCTCGCCTTCGAGCAGGCCGGTGATGCGCGTCTCGCCGGAAGCCAGGCCCCCGAACATGAAGGAGCGGTGCGAGATCGACTTGTCGCCCGGCACCCGCGCCGTGCCGGCAAGGGCAGGAGATTTGCGGGCCGTGGCCGGCTTCGGGGCGGCAGCGTGAGACATTGTCTTTTCCAAATGCGGGTGCCGGCGGGCCGGCTCAATTCGTCGTGTTGCGGCGGTCTCGTATCACGGCGCGCGGCAATGGTCATCCCCTCGCGGGGGCCTTCGAATGCAAGGTTTTGCGATGCCGGCTTTTGGCTTTGACAGCGTCGAAAACTGCGGTTAAGGGGACCAGCTCTTTTATTGACGAGGCTTGCTGTGGCAAAACCCGAACTTGGCACAAAACGTGTCGACCCCGAAACCGGTCGGAAATTCTACGACCTGAACAAGGACCCGATCGTCTCGCCCTACACCGGTAAGAGCTATCCGCGCTCTTATTTCGAGGAAGGCAAGATTTCCGCGATCGAGGACGATGAGGACGTCGCCGACAAGGAAATCGACGCCGAGGAAGAAGAAGGCGCCGAAATCGTTTCGCTGGAAGATGCGGACGAGGAGACCAAGGGCGGCGGCGACGATCTTCCCGATCTCGGCGACGACGAGGACGTGGATCTCGGCGACGATGACGACGAAACCTTCCTTGCCGACGAGGAAGAAGAGGACGACGATGTGTCTGACATGATCGGCGTCGGCGACGATGAGGACGAGGTCTGATCTGATCGTTTGCCGGCCATTTTGGCCTGTGACGAAAAAGCGGCTTTTCAAGGCTTGATCTTGACCGAAGGCGGCGCTAGAAGCCGCCAGCACTAAACGACGGCGCGGTTCCCAGCTGCGCCGGATCTCTTCGCCGGAAACGGCGCCGGCTGACTGCCGGGAGTGGGGCCATAGCTCAGTTGGGAGAGCGCTTGAATGGCATTCAAGAGGTCGTCGGTTCGATTCCGATTGGCTCCACCAAACAGTCCTTCTCTAACCTGCCGTCTCTCGACACAGGGAAATAGCTTGGCCTTTTCCGTAGCTTAGCCGCACATTTCGGCGATCGCGTGGACCAGAGACTCGAGTTTCTACGGAGTTTCCGCCTGAGCAGGCGCCTGGTCTCAGGAGACCCGACAGCCGTTCCAGTTGTTTTGGAAATTGATGCTAGCGCCACCTCGCAGATGCGAGCCGAAATCTGGGGTTACCCGGTTCGATTTTCGAGCGTGCAGGCAGCTACCGGGAAATGAAGCTCCTCTGATCTTCCCATGATGCAGGAACATCAATCGACCGCGACAGGCGCGCGGCGGTCAGGTCAGCAGGCTGAGTTCCGCCAAGGATTGCGTTCGTCGCAGCCGGGGAAAGAAATGCCAGCGGAAGGATGCGACTAATGTCCGCCGGATGTACCTTCAACTGAGAAGCCAACTCGACGACTGAATGGGCGGATCCGTTTGTAAGCAGTCCCAGATAATGGTGCGCCCTTCCGATCAGATCGATCAGGGCATCGTCTCTCTCATAAGCGAGCGTGCTATCGATGACGATCCGCTGCTCCTGACCGCGCCGCCTGATAACGATCGGCATTTCTACAATATGGCTGTCGGCAGCTTCTTCGATTTCTGGTCCTGCGTGGTCGCTGATGGTGCCTAGAAGTTTGCCAACGATCGTCTTCGGCCGCACGACGAACCTGATCGCAGACGCTGAGATTTCAATCCTCGCAATGATTTGGCCGAACACCGTACGGCGGAATTCACCGGTCCGATCATCGTTCAATTGATCGTAGATCGACTGGGCCAAACGGAATCCGGTCTCGATGGAGGCGCCAAGGGCGTGCCGCTGGAGCCATGTCGCAAGAAGGACCTGATCCTTCAGGAGCTCGCATATTTTTCGGAGTACGATCTTTTCGAGAAGGGACGCTGGCAAGCGCCAGCGCTGTTGCGCCTGATCTCGGTCCGCAAAATCGGCCGACACGTAATAGCGATAGCGCTTGCCATGACTGGTCGTGGAAGTTGGCTTCAGTCGAACACCGTTCTCGTCGAACACCAAGCTGGTCAGCAGATGAATACCGTTTGCATTGGATGAGCTGCGTCGGGCTGGCGCTTGCCGGGCTAGCTGGGCTTGCACCCTGTCGAACAGATCAGTTGAAATGATTGGTAGGTGCTCGCCGGGCAGAATGGCGGAGCGATGCCTCAGCTTGCCGACGTATATCGGGTTCGCCAAAAGGTAGAATACCTTGCCCCTGCTCAACCGCTCGGCGCCTCCTCCCATGCGTCCCGATTTGTGAAGCTCGCTCGCTAATGCTGTAACCGAGCGAAGCTCCAGGTAGCGCTCGAAAATCCAGCGGACGGTTTTAGCATCTTGTTCATCAATGACGAGCTTCCGGTCTTCGACCCGGTAGCCGAAAGGCACGCGGCCACCCATCCAGATACCCTTGTTCTTGGATGCCGCGATCTTGTCGCGAATGCGTTCGGCTGTGACCTCTCGCTCGAACTGTGCGAATGACAGAAGGACATTGAGCGTCAGCCTGCCCATCGATGTGGTGGTGTTGAACTGCTGAGTGACAGAGACGAATGACACCGAACTGGCATCGAAAATCTCGACGATCTTCGAGAAGTCCATTAGCGAGCGGGTGAGGCGGTCGATCTTGTAGACGACCACCACGTCGACTTTCTTGTCGCGAATGTCCTGCAGCAGCCGCTGCAAGGCGGGGCGCTCCATCGTGCCCCCGGAGATGCCGCCGTCGTCATAGTGATCAGGAACGAGCTTCCAGCCAAGGCCAACCTGCGAGGCGATGAAGGCAACACAGGCTTCGCGTTGGGCATCGAGTGAGTTGAATTCTTGGTCGAGGCCTTCCTCGCTCGATTTGCGAGTGTAGACAGCGCAGCGCAGGCGCGGTGTGGAGTTGCTGCTCATAGGCGGAAGAACCTCGGGCCGGACCAATGTGCGCCGGTGATCTTGCGCGCGATGGACGATAACGATGGATAGACCTTGGCCTCGAAGACGAAGCCATCCTCGATCACCTCGACGATGTGGGTCCTGCCGTTCCAGTCACGGACCAACCGAGCGCCTGGCAAAACCAGTTTGCGTGTCCGAGCGGTCGTGACCGTGATGTCGTTGACGACAACGTTAGGTTGCTTGTCGCGGTCGGCGATCTTCTTCTCGACCCGGTCTATGGCGGACCTGAGCATGCGACGCGTCTCGGTGGACAATCCACCGAGACGCTTTGCCTGAAGGTGCCAGGCTGCAGCCCTGATCAGAAGTTCACGCCTGACACCCTTCGGGGGCAAGCACCTGTAGATCTTCTCCCATTGGGCTGCGAGTTCCTCGCGCGAGAGGTCGCCCAGGGCGGCGACCTCTGCTTCAATGTTAAGCTTGGCGCGCATCACCGTGAGGGGCCCTTGGCGCTGTCATCGATGCGATATCGGCGGACACCGTCCTTGCCGACATGGCTGACCAGGTTGAGGCCAAGCTTCTTCTTGACGACCGCGGACAAGAAGCCCCGCACCGAGTGCGCCTGCCAGCCGGTTGCCTCCACCACCATCTCGATCGTGGCGCCCTTGGCCAGTCGGAGCTTCTTCAGCACCAGCTCGGACTTGTTTTGCTTGGTCTCGGTGCGGCCCGCAGCCTTCGGTGGCTTTGCCGGTATCGGCTCAGCGCCCACTGCGTCGCGAGCTTTCTTGTTGGGGGACTTCCCCTTCTTCGCCCGCTTGGGCGGGGTCTCTAGCGCGTCCCAGATATGTTCGTGTGGCTCCGGCGGAATCTGAAACTTGTCGCTGTCCGATTCAGTGCCTTGATCGGTGCCGATTATCGCCATGGTCGTTCTCCTCAGTCTGAGGCGTCGGCCAATCCGGCGCCTGTACTGACTTGAGCCCGCCTAGCGGGCTGGAGGGACCTTGGTCCTGGCGGTGCGATAACTGCCGCGCGTTAACTACAGCAATGCATGCGTACGCAACGAAGTCTAGTGGAATGTGCCGCGATGCTAGGAACATGGAGTTCTGGCAAGCAACGGTCTCGACTTAGCAGCAAAACTCGGAAAACGGCCTGCCAGCTCCCTTATTGCGACTGAGTTCCGGACCAATCGGCCCTGCGTCAGCCAGCCATCCGTTCCGGCAGGTTTAGAATTGTGACCACATCGCCAGTCGGCAGCTTGAACGATTGCTCAGTGATCTCGAACTCGGCGGCCGAATGATGATCGAACCATGCGTCCGCGCCAATCTTTCGCGGAAACCCCTCCGTCCGAGCGTCATTGCCGAACATCATCGCGAACGCGAACGAATCCGGATCAAGATCCTCCCGGGCGAACCAGCGTCGCTGCATTGAAGGAGCCCGGGTTACCCATGGCTTGCCGGAGGCGCGGTGAGTGACAACCATGCTGCAGGGGAACTGGTCGCTATCGATCATTCTGATCAACGTCGCGGTCAGGCTGGCAGAAAACAGTGTGGCCACGGCGCGCAGCGCATTGATGTCCAGGCGCTTGTGCAGGCGCGCTGCAGGCTTGAAGAGATACCACGGCATGATGAGATCGGCCGCATATGCGTCAGCCGCTCGTTCTTTCGTCGCCTGCTCGTTCCTGTAGTTTCCGATATCGGCCGCACGGCACACGGCACACTGTCCGCGATGATGCGCCCAATGGCCCAGTTCGTGTCCGATAGAGAACCGACGCCGCTCATGAGGCGAAGCGGCGTTGACTGAGATGATCGCCTTGTCGCCGAGCCCGATGATGCGGGCCTCGCAATTGACGAGGGGGCGAACCTTGATCTTAGCTCCGACGTGCCATGCGATGGCTTCAAGATCAATATCTCTGGGATCGTCGATGCCCAAAGACTGAAGCAGATCTTCGGCTCTGGTTAGTCGCTTCATCATTTGCTGCTGTTGTCGTCCTGATCGCGTTCAAGTTCGGCAATGTCTTCGAGCAGGCCGTCATCATCTTCATTGCCGGCCTGGCCAAACCGAGCGGCGAGTGTCAGATTGGCGCCGTCATCATTAGCTCCGGTCTTGAGCGAGGTAAGCCGGCGCTTTGCGCGTTCGATATCGCGGCCGGAAGCCGGCGCTGAAGCGAAGACGTCCGAACGAACTGCCAGTCGCGCCGCTTCGAGCTTGCGCTTGGCCAGACGCGAGCGTGCGGTTGCAACGGCTGCATCGAAGGCCTTGACGTCGGCTTCATCTACCGGCTCGTCATCCTTGCCATGTACGATCTCGTCGATCAGGAACTCGTGCAGGTGGTCAAGCCACTCTCTATCTTTCCCTGACATGTCGACCTTCCAATCTGCCTAGCGCTCGCGCGCAGCTGCCGCCAGCCTCTTTCCAAGCTGCAGCATCTGTCTCTTGAAGCGCCGGCGAACAGTTGCCAGCGCGACCGTGTCCATTCCCATCCAGTCCGCCAAGTCCTTTCCGATGAACGGGACGGACATGCCCTCGAAAAGCAGTTCAAGCTCTGCATCGCCGGCGATGTCGGCAAGCAGAGCTTTGCGATATTCGTCCGTATCCATGCGGTCGACGACTTCGCCGGCATCGGCGCTGGCCGCGTCGATTGCAATCATTCCGTGATCTGCATCGCGTTCGATCACGCCGAACTTGCCCTTTTCCCTTCCGGAACCCATGCGCCGAATGCGTGTGCGCTCCGTGATGAACTGAATGTCGGAAGCTAGGCTCTTGATCGTACCCAACAGGACGGGGAATAGGTCGTCGTCGTCGGCCCGGCGTTTCCGACGCCCCTCCCACATCCTGACGAAGGCCTCGCTGATCAGTTCGTCGGCGTCGGCAAGACATGCGGCCGCACATTTGACGGCAAACCGATATGCGTCCCGCTTCTGCGCAGACGTCATGCGGTCGAAGAAATTGCTTACCTCCTCTTCCGAGCAAGGTACACGTCTAACGCCGGCTTCGGCATCCATTCGACGTCTCCCAAAACACCCCGTCGACTCTCCTCCAGACTCTTATGCGCACATCAAAGCCGATTCAGACAAAAAATAAAATTGTCTGAATCTCCAAATCCCGCGCCTTTCTCTTAAGGGGGCCTCCCAAGCCGCACCGAAACCTTTGAATTCAGGAACAAGACTATGACTGTGTCCGCATACCGGGGGAAGAACCCCTTCGAAGACCCGCTTGATCGCATCCTGGCGGAAATCGCCTTCAGCGTTCAGTTGCCTCCGTCCCTCCATGCCAAGGCGTGCCAGCGTTACAAGGCGGTGCGCGATTACCTGGAAGGCACGACGGCGTTCCAGGATCAGATCGAGCATTTTTATGCACAGGGATCGATGGCTATCGACGCGACCATCTCCACGCGTGGCACCGACGACGAGTACGATATCGACATCGTCGCCCAGCTTGGCGGCCGCTATCGTCACATGACGCCGCTCGTGATCCTGCAGGCGCTCGCTGCGGCCTTGATGGACTACCCGGTCCAGAAGGTCATCCAGCAGACCCGCTGCGTCACGCTGTTCTATGCCGACAACATGCATCTCGACGTGACGCCGGCACTCCGCGACTACGGCACCACCGATCGCCAGTCGGAGATCACCCACGCGAAGGGGCCACTGCCGTCGAATGACGACAGCATGGTGCCCATGAACGCCTATGGACATGCTGAATGGTATAGGGCTCGCACGCCGAACGAAGAGCGCGTGATCGAAGCCTTTAAGGACCGGTGGTTCGGCGACCATCGGACGAGCATCCGCGCCGACGCCGAAGTCGACGAAGTTCCCGATCAGACGCAGTTCGTCGTGAAGAACATGGCGACTGTCGCGTTGCAGCTGCTGAAGCGCTATCGCAACGTTCGCTACGCTAACCATAGCGGCCGCATCCCACCGTCGGTCATGCTTTCGTACTTTGCCGGCGCTGCGGCGCTTCCCGACATGAATCTCTCAGACATGCTGGTCCGTATCTGCCGCTGGATCATCGGCGAGATCGAGCGGGCGTCGATCAACCGTCAGAAGCTTCACGTCGTCAATCCGACCTACAGCGCCGACGTCTTCACCGACCGCTGGCCGGAAAACCTGGATCAGCAGAACCAGTTCGCCCGCTATCTCCACGATCTCGTGGCCGGGATCGAGCGCGCCAAACGCGGCGAACTGGACCCCGTCAGGCTGCGCGACTGGCTGCGCGAGATGTTTGGCGACCGCGTCGCGACGCGCGCAGCCGACAGGATGGCCGACGCTACCGGTGCGGCAATCGTCGCAGGGTCGCAGGTCTACAGCAAGAAGGGCAGCATTCTGTTACCGGCGGCAGCCACGATTGTGACGTCGGCGGCTCCGGTCGCCGCCAAGCCGCACACCTTCTTCGGAGATCCGGTTGATGAATAGTCGCCTGCTCCCGATCGAGGAGCAGGTCGCTTCGATGAAGCGTGACTGGCCCGGCTTTCGGGTCAGTCGCCTTTCCCGTCGCGCCGACGCAGCCCGCTGGACCGGCGATCTCAAGCAGTTTCAGATCTATCGGATCGAGATCCGTTATCAGGTAGGCTACGCCCCCGAGGTGCGGGTTCTGTCCCCGGCGCTGATCCGGCTTCCAGAAAATCCCGAGGGCTCGCTTCCCCATGTCTACAACCGTGACGACGACCCGACGCTCTGTCTATACGATCCGGCGGCGAACGAGTGGGACGAAACCATGCATCTGTCCCGGACTATCGTTCCCTGGAGCGCCGATTGGCTCGCCTGCTACGAGTTGTGGCTCATGGCCGGACGCTGGACCGGCGGCGGGCGTCACCCGACCCCTCATGCAGATGGAGTTGCCTCATGACTTACCAGCCACCCCGTCGTTCGGACGGCACTCTTCAGCAGACACGAAAGAAGGAGCCATGGCCCGAAGGCCGGATTTTCCGCATCCTGTCAATCGATGGCGGCGGCATCAAGGGCGTTTTTGGCGCATCCTATCTCGCCGAGATCGAGAGGCGTTTCTTGGACGGGCAGTCAATTGCCAGCCATTTCGACATGATCACCGGCACCTCGACCGGGGGCATCATCGCGCTGGCGCTCGCCGCAGAGATGACGGCCCGGCAGGCTGCCGAGATCTACACAGAGCGTGGATCAGTAATCTTTCCGAAGGGCAGGGGTATTTTTGATCTCCCGCAGTGGCTGCGGCGCCCGAAGCACGACCAGAGCGTTCTGAAGGACGAACTTCTGAAGGTGTTCGGTGAGCGTCTTCTGGACGATGCTACGACTCGTCTCGTTATACCGAGCTTCGAGGGCCGTTACGGCGAGCCCTACATCTACAAAACCCCACACCACCCCGACTACAAGAAGGACCGGCACGCGAAGGCAGCGCACGTTGCGCTGCATACATCGGCTGCTCCGGGATACTATCCCGGGGTTGAGAATGACGGCCACATCATGATCGACGGGGGCATCTGGGCGAACAACCCTGTTATGAATGCCGTGGTCGATGCGCTCGCCTGCTACGATCTTCCGCGGGAGAATATTCGCGTTTTGTCCATCGGCACGGGAGACGAGATTCTTGGGCTCGACGAAGGCGTCCGAAAAGGGGGCCTCTTGCGCTGGGTATTTCCAGGTTTGGGGAAAGCGCCTATGATCTTTCGCGCTGCAGCGAAGGCGCAGTCTCGCAACGCTCTTGGCCAAGCCTACCTTCTAGTCGGAAAGCAAAACGTCGTCCGCATAGACCCTCCAGAATCGGATAACCCTATCGGTCTCGACGATGTCGAGCGAGCGGTGGTGGAACTGCCCCGGCTCGCTCGTTCGCATGCCGAGGCAACAGGGCACTACGTGCATCAGATGTTCCTCAGTGACAGGGCGGACCGTTTTGTGAACTGCAAGCAGTAAAAGTGTCGGAACCAATATGATGAAGTTCGACGGCGGCCGTAGCAACTGGCCCTAGGGACGGCCGAATAAGCCACTTTTCATACTCTCAGGCCAATCACGTTACTGCTCCTTGGTGCAGTGATCGAGCCACGCCAAAAGCGGAAGCTCAGACGGCAGCCACGTACTTGCTGGCATTCTCTTGACAGTGGGCGCGCACGCGCGCGAGCCAACTGTCGAACCAGACCCACATGTTCTTATAGTCACCAGGCCTGCCGAACCCCTTTTTCGGATCCTTGGCATCCAACTCCTTCCACAATGCGGTGTGCACTGCTTGGTTGAATCTCGGATATCCTTCCGCGTGCATTGCGTTGATTACCTGTCCGGCAGTAAAGCGCACCTTGTCAACTTCCTTGAGCAGTACCGCATTAATCGCTTTCGCCTCGTCCGAACTCGGCTTGATAAATTCGATGGCGATGTCTGCTTTGCTCGCCTTGCTGCCGAGCTTTGGCACGAACGCGACGCGATAAGTGAACGCGGGATCCTTGAGTTCCTCGTCACTCATCTTCGCGTGGAAGGCGTCCATCGTGGAAGCGATCGTAGAAGGCAGGGAAGAGCCCTTCTTGAGACCAGCTGCCTGTGGTGCATCAAACGTTACGAACTGCAGGGCGATCGGCAAGCGGCGCTCGAGCCCAAACTGCGCGCCAAACCAAGATCGGATCGCCTCATTGAAGTTGAGGCAGCAGGCTTGCATTAGCGGCCCGAGCGCATCGTCGATCCGGTCCGTCGAGCGATGCTCAATCTCGTGCCGTATCTCCAGCAATAGCTCAAGGTTCTGCCGCACCGCCTTCGCGACCGGCAGCTTGTCGTTGCGTAAGCATTTGCCTAGTTCCCAATACGCTTCTGCGCCACTTGCTAAGAGCTTGGGTGCGCCGTTGGTTTTGTAGCGATAGTCGATTCCTTCGCGTTTGAACCAAGCATGGCAAAGATAAGTCCATGCAATCATTGCTGTCGTGATGAAGATCTCCGCACGGAAGTGGAGCCCCGCCGAATTGAAGTTGTGAACTGCGGCAATCATCGCCTCTCGCCCCTTCACCAGAAGCTCGTCGCCCCTTATGCTTAGGCCAGTCTCTCCATCCACGTCTGGCCAACAGTTCAAGAATTCGGCGAGCTGCTCGGAATTGGCTGATTTAACGGCCTTGTGCTTCTTTTCCGACCGAATTTCCGAAATCTGCCTGTGGTTGATTGAGCGCGTGGGCCGGGTGAAATAAGCGAGGATGTCCTGGTCGTTGTACTTTTTGGTCGCCAGCATTGCTTTGACCATCGCTACTTCCCAGCGTTCGAGATGGTGGCCCTTTTTACGGTTCGGCATGGCATGAAAGTCTCGCGCAAATTGAAGCGTCAAATAGGGTGGTTTTGTCTAAGCTTGTAAATGGGGGAAAGCGTCCCATTTCGCACTCCTCCGAGGTCTGTCTTAATAGGCAGTCGCACTGATTCCAGAATGGCCAAACTGAGTCGACGCGCGGATTCCGGCGGTCGCCGATCATATAGCAAGGGGGAAGAAAAGCTTGGTAACTCGAAGCGAAGGTCTCCGCCTACTACGCCAAGCCCTTGGCGATGCGAGCGCGGAGTTCATGGAGGGTCAATGGCCGGCTATCGACGCCATTGCAAATGGGCGTCGGCGCGTACTTCTTGTCCAGCGGACCGGTTGGGGAAAAAGCATGGTCTATTTCCTCTCGACGAGGATTTTGCGAGATCAAGGTGCCGGAACAACCCTGATCATTTCCCCTCTTCTCGCACTCATGCGCAACCAGATCGCAGCTGCGCGGGGGCTTCATCTGACAGCCGAGACTATCAACAGCACCAATCGGGATGAATGGCACGAGATAACGACGCGGGTTCGCGCCGACAACGTTGACTTGCTGCTCGTCTCGCCGGAAAGGTTGGAGAATCCGGAGTTTTTGGAAGAATGCCTGCTCCCCATTGCCGAAAATATCGCGTTCCTTGTGGTGGATGAAGCTCACTGTATTTCTGACTGGGGTCACGATTTTCGCCCAAGTTATCAACGGATCAATAGGCTGCTCCGAGAGCTTCCGCCCAATGTCGCGGTGCTTGCAACGACCGCGACTGCAAATGAGCGCGTGGTGGAGGATATTCTCGTTCAGCTCGGCGAAAATACAGAGTTGCAGCGAGGTTCACTCATGCGGGAGACCATCGCCTTGCAGACAGTCGATCTGCCAAACCGTGCGTCTCGATTGGCGTGGCTGGCGCTCGCACTTCCGGGGATTGATGGCAGCGGTATCATTTATACGTCGACCGTACGCGACGCGAAGTCAGTGACGGCGTGGCTGCAAGATCAAGGCATTGAGGCTGAAGCCTATTATGGAGCACTTGGACAAGCGGAAGGGGACGAAGGCGCGCGCGAGGCACTCGAGGGAAGGTTGCTACGCAACGAAATTAAAGCTCTCGTTTCAACCAACGCCTTGGGTATGGGTTTCGATAAGCCCGACCTCGCGTTCGTCATACACTTCCAAGCGCCACAGTCGATTGTCCACTATTACCAGCAGGTAGGTCGCGCTGGACGTGGAATTGCCGAGGCGGTTGGCATTCTCATGACAGGCGAAGAAGACGACGAAATCAATCACTATTTTATTGATGCGGCATTCCCGCCGGACCGAGATGTTGAGCGAGTGCTGGCGGCATTGGATGACGCAGATGATGGGCTTAGTATCAACGACCTTCTGAAGGTTGTGAACCTTCGCAAGGGCCAGCTTGAGAAAGTCCTCAAGCTTCTCGCGGTCGAGGACAATCCTCCCATCGCTAAGCGGGACTCGCGTTGGTATCGGACCCCCAACCCCTATGCCGTCGATAGAGGACGCATCGAACGGCTAGCGGGCCAAAGAGAGGCTGAGTGGCAGCATGTGCAAGATTATGCCCGCGCGGAGACCTGTTTAATGGCTTTTCTAGGCCAGGAGTTGGATGATCCTGAAGCGACTGAATGCGGGAAATGCGAGGTATGTCTCGGCGAGCCCGTCATTGATATAGTTCCCGATCGCGCGACTGTCGCAGCCGCCGCGCGTTTCATAAAGCGAAGCGAGGTGCCGCTCGACGCGCGCCGGCAGTGGATCTCTGGTGCGTTTGAGGGTTATGGATGGCGCGGCAACATCCGGCCTGAGCTTCGCAACGAGGAAGGCCGTGCGCTCTCAATCTGGCGAGACGCGGGCTGGGCCACGCTTGTTGAGCAGGGAAAAGAGGATGGGCGTTTCCCTGACGAGCTCGTCGACGCTTGTGTTGAGATGATCGAGCGTTGGGCGCCGCATCCGGCACCTGAATGGGTCACCTGTATCCCATCCCTCCGATCAGAAGAGCTAGTTCCCGATTTCGCGCGGCGGTTGGCGGAGGCACTTGAAATTCCCTTCCGACCTGCTGTTTCTAAGGTCCAGGAGACCCAGCGGCAGCGGAACATGATGAACAATTGGCAGCAGGCCCAGAACTTGGACGGAGCATTTCACGTCGACCCAGATCAGGTCGAGGTTGGTCCAGTCTTGCTTGTGGACGATATTGCCGACTCCCGCTGGTCGCTGACCGTCGTCGGAGCGCTGCTACGGGCGGCCGGCAGCGGACAAGTTTTTCCGTTGGCCCTAGCATTGGCATCAGCGAGTAATGCCGGATGACGACAACTTCGCTTTCACTAGACGGTCAGGCAACCGCCCTGCTGGTAGGGCGATTTGGCGAAGGTAGGGCCAAACCGCTGACGCGCGTGGAATTCAATAGGGTTGCCCAGAACCTGCACCAACGTGGACTGCGCCCTTCTGATCTTTTCCGGCAATTGCCAGACGACCTTCCAGTGGACCGAGAACGGCTTAGTCTGCTGATCTCGCGCGGCACGGCATTGGCTCTTGCGGTCGAATCCTGGAGCCAAGTTGGCATTCGACTAGTCAGTCGAGCAGACCCCAACTACCCCGCACGCTTCAGGCGCCTGCTCAAAAGCGGATCAAGTCCCATCCTCTATTATGCCGGCGATCTTTCGTTGTTGGAGCGCCCGACAATAAGCGTGGTCGGATCGCGTGATGCCACGCAGGAAGGCCTTCGTTTCGCACATGTCATCGGTGAACGGGCTGCGGCGGAAGGTGTTGTTACAGTGTCGGGAGACGCTCGCGGCGTAGACCGAGCCGCAATGGAAGGAGGGCTTGATCACGGCGGTTATGCCGTAGGCATCCTTTCAGACTCGCTTTTTAAATCGGTACTATCAAAACGATACC
Organism: Mesorhizobium dulcispinae; assembly: GCF_033977345.1. Taxonomy (NCBI): domain Bacteria; kingdom Pseudomonadati; phylum Pseudomonadota; class Alphaproteobacteria; order Hyphomicrobiales; family Phyllobacteriaceae; genus Mesorhizobium; species Mesorhizobium dulcispinae. The sequence continues at coordinate 14,967 of NZ_JAVIIY010000022.1, read as the reverse complement.
GGCAAGCTATTGGGAGTGGGAACCTCTTGCTCATTTCCCATGTCGAGCCGGACGCTCGCTTTACCGTCACGCAGGCAATGGAGCGCAACCGGTACATTTATGCAGCCGGAGATGTGGTGATCGTAGCAGACAGCGACATCAAAGGCGGAACTTGGAGCGGCGCCATAGAGAATTTGAAGCATCGCTGGGCTCCTGCTTTTGTCCGGACTGGCCATGAAACGCGTGAAGGAAATGTTGCTCTGCTCAATGCAGGCCTGGTTGAGATTTCTGACGGGTGGCTAAGCCACGAACGGCCAATCCATTCGCTTTTGGACGTGAGAATTGACGCACCAGAATCGCTGCCTCTTTTTTCAACCAGGGAACAGGCTACTGCCGACGATTCCTCCCGAGACATCCTTTTCAATCTTTTCCGCGAGCGACTGTTATCCGTCCTCGACGCTCCCCAAGACACCTCGAACATCGCTGATAGCTTCGGTCTTGAGATCCACCAAGCCGAAGTCTGGCTAAAACGCGCAGCCGCGGCTGGTGTTGTTGAGATCACGGCGAACCGGCGCTGGAAGCGTAAACAGGGTCACTAAGATAACTTCACAGATCCCAGGCTGGCGGTTTCAAGACCGGCCGCTTTTCTGCTGAGATCGTCAATAGGCCACCGGCGGCGTGCGGGTCCCATTTCAGACTTTCAGTCTTAACTTTCGGCGCGGAAATCCTGTGGCGAGGCGTGACTGGAGCGAGGACACGCCTTCGCCGGCTAGTGGCAGCGCGCTTATTACGATGATAGCAGGAAGCAATGGCCGTCCTTGACGATCGGATGGTGGCACTCGAACGCACGGCGACTTTGTCTTACAGGCTTTGCAGCGAAAGGTGCTTACTGCCTTGGAACCAACGTTGAGCAACTCCTCGGCTGCCCTGCCGCAGCAGGTGGTGGCTGCGCTTCACTTGGGCTATGCCGACAAGCTGAGCCTTTTTCAAAAACACGGGCAATTGGCAGCACCATGCATCTCGGCGAATTGATCGCGAACGTCCTTGCCACGCTTCTCCTGATGTGCGTTCTGGCGGTCGTGTTCTTCGTCGCCAGTCAGCCGCTCTGGACGGATCGGGGGCGAACATGGTCATCCTCACACCGCCAGACGCAATGACTACCGCATCTATCAAAGCGCCAACTCATCCACGCCTGCCCGAGTTGGTCGATACCAAACTGGTGCAGCCTAGACCGGAGCGGGACTAGAACCCCTTGGCAGACACAATAACCCCGCAGCAGTCGCTGGCCGCACGCGCGCTCTTGAAGTGGTCTCGGGTGCGGCTTGGCGTCAAGTCCAGCCTTGGCGAAGGGACTATCAAGGACTTTGAAGACGAGATCCGGATTCTACGCCCTCAGAAATGCGCTGCCATGCGCCAGGCTTTTGAGCTGGCAGGCGTAGTCTTCGCCGCGGAAGGTCCCTATCTTCGGTGCCGTGAGCCGCGCGCTCCCGAAAAGGGAGCGCCGGCGACCGACAGCTCGCGTTGGAATAGGTAGGTGTCAGGCCATCTGCCGGCGCCCAAAGAGGAGCTGCCGTAGGCGAGACTATCACACGCGCATCCATGCGGAAGAGCAAGCCGCCGATCTTGGTTATCGCCTACCAACCGTCATCCAAAATGGAGCCGAACGCTGTGATGTGCTGGCCCTTCTTCAGCGACTTATGTCTTGTCGACGATCGCGTGTGGGAAACCGCAGGAGGGGATTGAGACGCTGGTGCGATCCTCTGTGATCCGACGGCGCATCGTCGAGGTGATTGCGACCTCATCGCTCACCCTGATGCGTTTCGCCATGCCATGAGTCTGGCGCTCCAAACGCCTTAGTCAAGCAACCTCTAAAATATGCCAATGACAGCGGAACCAAAACTCGAATCTCTCGTTAGAAGTGCCGGCCGGATTGCCCTGTGTCCCCCCTCAATTCCGGCTCCCAGTGCGTAAAGTGAAGCCCGCTGCAATGCCGCCGCAGCGGGCTTCAAACTGATCAGCGGGCAGGCGGCGCCGGAAAGTTATCTCGAAGACAGCTTGGCGCCGGCTTGGTTCAAGCCGAAGTTAATAGATCGATCGCTCCCCGTTCAGCATCGGGGTCTGCGATATCACGCAGAGATGGAAGGTAGCGGCGCCTGATCTTCATCGATGAGACCTGGATCAAGACCAACATGGCTCCGCTGTGCGGTGGGGGGCCGAGGAAGCGCCTGCGCGGCCTAGCTCCGCACGGTCATTGGCGCACGCTGACTTTCCTCGGCGCGCTGCGCTGGGATCGGTAGCTGCCTGATCAGTTCGAGATATAAGACCGATCGAACCCGGCTGTTTCGATGAGTCGGGCATGGTCATGCAACCTAACCACGCCATTGCGGAATGAAGCCAGGCCGGCCTCGCGCAATGACTTCAAGACGCGGCTGACATGCACCGCCGAAAGCCCTAACGCGTCGGCCAGCTCGGCTTGGGTCAGCGGGCAATGAACGCGGTCCGGATAACTCGTTGCCGACCGATGCGCACGGCAGGCCAGTTCGAGAAGAAGATGGGCCGTGCGCTCAACGGCGCCCCTTCGACTGACCCCTGCAAGATGTTCAGCAACCCTTGAATAGCGGCTTGCCTCAGCCCGCAAGATGGCCTCGCAAATGGGTTGCGGATAACGCGAAAAACAAGAATGGACAGGCCCGGGCAGCTCGATCGCCGCCACGTCCGACAGGGCTGTTACTGTCTCGCTCGATTCTCCTGCGAACTCGATCAAAGCAATTTCGTGGGGAAGCGCAAAGTCGACGATCAGGCGCGAGCCGTTGGGCAGCGTTTTGGCAAACGCTGCCCACCCGGAAGTAATGATCAGAATAACGGATCTGGTGTGGGGGTCGCCCGCGATCATCGTGTTGGCCGGATAGACACGGCGCGCGAATCCCTGCAGCGCTCTTTCCCAACTTACATCAGCAAACGAAGGTTCCCGCCCGAATCCAAGCGGCTGCTTTGATGACCTCATCTTGCCCAGATTTACCCAGCCCCATGTCAACCTGAAGCTGCAATATTAATTCAACTACGCAGAAAGTTCCATCTTTGCTTTCCGCGTTGCGCTTCTCGAACTCTACGAACCGCTGCGCGGCTAGTGCATCCCACGCCCTCCACCAGGGATGGATCAATCATTCGATCTCATCGACGGCGTTTGGGTGGCCGAACCACGCCACGCGTCCCAGCGGCCATGTGTTGCGTGAATCTCTCATCTCTTTGCTTGGAGCTTGCGGATCGCTCGCGATCGCTAGGTCGACCGGGCAGGGGACCTCTCAGTGTGAAATACCCCATTTCGTTGCTGACTCGATGGTGGTCACCTTCGCACGAGGTGAGCCGCGGCTCTGCCGCATCTCGGTCATCGGTCGGTTGTCTTCATCGCCCGATAATGCATTTGGAGGTGGGACTCAGCGTAGAGGTCGCGCTAGGTCGCCTACTTTATTAGCAATAGACTATATTCGGAGAAGAACCTACCACTGGCGTTTCTAGCGCTGGGTGGGAGTACCAATGCGCACGGTTCTGGCTCTGGCCGCACTTACAACCTGCTTCGCCCTCTGGGATCGATTTGCGAACGACGGCACCTACAGCGCCGCCCTGCAACGATACATCTTTGGCTTAGCGCTCTCTGGGTGATCAGTCTGATCGGCGCAGTGGCCACTGGGGCCGCAGCAGGCGCCAGGCAGACGAGGAGACTTACCATGACTGAGGCTGACGCGGAGCACGAAGCAATCGCCGATACGTGGCGCAATGTTGGTGCCTCTGACTATGAGTACTTTGAACGATACGAGAAGCCTGAGTTTCTAGCTTTGTTTTGGGCGCCGGAAAGCCGCTTTCGCAAAGCTTTTGAGCAATATTTGGATTTGGATGACGTGCTTGACATAGCCAGTGGTGCCGGCCGCCATTCGGCGCAGATCGTGGGCCGCTGCAGGCGGCTGACGTTAATCGACACTTCAGTGGACGCCACCGCATTAGCTAGGAGACGCTTTGCAAGCGCTTCGCATGTGACCGTAACCCTTTCGACGGACGGCAAGAGTCTACCTTTTGAAAAGGGGCGTTTTTCCTCAGTCTTCAGCTACGACTCGATGGTTCATTTCGAACCGCTGACCGTGGCGTCGTACATTATGGAAGTCGCCTCGGTCTTGAAGCCGAGGGGGCGAGCTATCCTTCATCATTCGAACTACTCGGAAAACCCGACCGGAACGTTCAAGGAAAATCCCGATTGGCGGAACTTTATGCCAAAGGGATTTGTCGAGCATGTTTGCGCACGTGCCGGGCTGACCATCATCGAACAGCAGGCGTTCCCATGGAATGGGGATAGCAAAACTGACGCCCTCACTGTCATGGAGAAGGACTAAAACGCAGCGGCAGTGCGACTTGGTCAGAATGGCAGCGTCTTGCTTGCTGATGGCAGGCGTGGGCGTCTACGTGCTGTTTCGAGCCACCGCCGCAGGTCGGCACTGCGACTGCGTCTCATCCTTTAGGTGCAAGTCCGGGCTGGAACATTATCCATACATGTTTGTTCGCTGCGTTGACCAGTCGAGTGGAGATCCATCATGGATCGGCCATTGGGTGTCCGCCTCAGGGCGCCAAGCCGCATGACCAGCTTCATGACCGCCCCCTTTTGCAGAACTTGACGCACACAACCGTGCTTCATCGAAGTTGGTATGGGTGGCGATACTTGCTCGATTGCTAAAATAATGAAATTTTGCCTTGAGTGCGCGACGATGGAAGCGGGATTGGGGAGATGTATTTTCCTCAGTTTCTGGTCGGAATGCTGATGGCGTCGAGCGTTGTCGGAACTTGGGTCTATGCGGCCACAGGATCCGTTTGGACGAGTGTTGCCTGGACCCTGCTCGCCGCGGTTCTGTTGCAGGGAGGCTACCTCGGGATTGTGTTCAGGCTTGTATATCGACAGCGACACTCCGAGCAGAAGGCGGAGCCGACTAATCCGGACACCACTAAACAGCAGACCATTCCGCACCAGCCAAGACATAACGACCGTCGCTAACCCAGTGCCAACCTAGGTTTGCTTGACCCGCTTAATTGGTAGGGCCCGTACGATAATTCGCAAATCCGCCATGCGTCAGCGGAAAGGGATGCGTCGGATTGGGCTGCAACAAGCCCTAGGATTGGGTTCCGCTTGTCTGAGCCGCTGTCAAAGGTGGGTTTCGGCCCATAACACAAATCGCTGTTCGACATCGCCGGTCACCTCAGATCAGCCGGCCTGTTTGCGCTCACAGAATTTCCGCCACATTTGCCTGCATTGACTAACGTCGCTGCCGGGAAACATGCAGCAATTCCTGCAGTCGGACCGGCAGGTGCGGCGAGGCATGCAATTCGGCACAGCTCCTTTTCCATCGTCGGAGATATTCAGCGATTGGAACCCCGCTGCGGCCAGGCCAGCGGTTAAGCGCGCCCAGCGCCTCGACAGACTCGGGCGCGCGGTCGTACTCGGCGAGCAGGATCACGGATATTGCCTGAGCGAAAGGATTGAGCCCGGGTATTTCGATCTCGTCGCGGTGATCGGCGAACCAGGCCGCAGCGTCGCGGGTAAGCCCCTGCCGGTCGGCGAGCGCGCCATAGCCTCTGACTACATCCTCGCTATAATTGCCAATAGAATCACCGAAAGCATTGTCGCCGGCAAAAGGCGGGTTCTCCTTCCAGCCTTTCGCCAGCCGCCTGAGGCCGCGCAGCGAGAACGCTTCGACCATCGCTTCTTCGAGCCACTGGCAGGGCGGCGCCGGCTTGGCATCCGGCTGCCAGCTGTTCGCGACGACGTGGCCGAGCTCGTGCCCGAACTGGTAGGCGAGCTTCGACCAGTCCCGTTCGCCGATGTCGACAATGATCCACGCCATACTGCTGCCGTCCGGATGCAGCCAGATCGCCGGCTGGCCGGAGGTGTGCTCGTCGACCCGCAGCCGCACAGGTTGGCGATCAGAGAGTAGCCGGACGCCGTCCAGGCAGGCGTGCCGCATGCGTTCGACAACTTGTTCTGCCGCGTGCGGAAGCATGTTGCCCCAATTGCCCGCGAGCTCGATGGGAGCGGAGAGGAGCGTCGCGGAGGGAGCAGTTGGTGGTAGCGGCATCGCTGCGTAGTCAGGATCCAGGGCGAACGAATGTTTTGCCATTGCGGTAGCCGATCCTGCCGCAACGATGATGCCAACTGCCAACTCTCGGCGCGTCATAGCCCCTCCAATTGCCGGACGCAAATCCTCCAAGCTTCGAATGCCGGGTCGAGGGCGTCTCGCCAGCCATCACCGAACCGGCTAGACTTGAAGTGCGCTCAAGTGGAGGCGGTTGCAAGCTGGTCCGCTCGATGGAAAGTGGAATGACCGTCGACGAAAAAGGGCTAAAAACGTGATGGCGGAGATTTATGTAATCAACCTCGATCGAAGTGTCGGGCGGCTAGATAAATTTCGCAAGTTAAATTCGCACCTGCCGGAAGTCCGGAGGTTCTCCGGATTTGACGGAAAATCCATCGACCGCGACAAGCTGATAGAGCATGGGGTCATCAGGTCAGATTTGGAGTACGCGCCCGGGAGTCTGGGCTGCGCCATTTCGCACGTGACGCTTTGGAGAGAGGCTGTCGGACGGCACAAGGTGATAACCGTTGCCGAAGATGATGCGATCTTCTCTCGGGAGTTCGAACGACACACGAACTCGCTCCTGTCGAATATTCGAGGTGACTGGGACTTTATCCTGTGGAGCGCAAGCTTACGATGCTATGCTTGGCTAGACGGCCTTCCTGGCGGGACCGGTGCCAGGGTGGAGTTCTTTCCTGGTGAAGTCATGACGCATATTGCTGACTTCCAGGAGGCGGAAATCGAACCTGCTCTGCTTCGAGCGCACTATCTGCTTGGCACGGTTTGTTATTCCGTCTCGCCACGTGGCGCGCGTGCGCTGTTGGACTGGTGCCTTCCGATACGGCCGATGATCGTCGATTTTGCCGGCTTTGGCCTAAGGCTGAACAATACAGGTATCGATTGCATCATGGCCGGCGTGATGCCGTCGCTGAAAGCCTACGCGTGCTTGCCACCGCTTGTCATAAGTGACGAAAGGCCAGAAGCATCGGTGCGGATCAATACCTGAGCGAGAGGCGGGCTTTGACCTGCAGTTGACCAGTCTCTCCCGTCGGACAACTCGTTGCCTTCACCGTGCACCCTCTTCGCCGAGCGGTGCTGCTCGATCCTCTTGCCGGCGCCGAATGAAGAAGTCGAGATTGTTCCTGAGACGCTCATTGCCCGGATCAAACTCGAGCGCCATCTGCCCCCACTTCACAGCACGGTCCATCGCATTCAGGTGCCATGAGGCGATGGCACCCAAATCGAACAGCCGAAATCCCCAGCAGTTCTGGTCGTCGAGATAGCTTCCGGTGCGGCGGGTCCTTTCGATTCCGTTGGTGCACGCCCAGAACAGATTCAACCAGTCGGCCCTGCCGTGGAGTTCCTCTGCCAGGTCGGCCCAGATTTCGCGCCGATGCGGCGCTTCCATTCGCGCTTTGTCCAACCAAACCAGTCTCTGGTCAGGCAGCATACGCGCAATGTAACGCATCGCTTCGGCTCGTTCTTCGCCCCAGGTGCTTGTCGGCAGGGCAAGATAGTGCTGAAGCAACTGGACGGCCCGCCCTGGCTGATTCGCCCACATCAGGTCCCGCCCGAGCCAGAAACATATCTGTGCGTCGTCGGGATCTTCCTGGTAGGCGACCTCCATGAGCGGCAGGTAGCTGCTCCTGGTTGGCTTGGCCAGATCCTGCACCTCGAACATGACAAGGTCTTCACTGGTTGCGGCCACCTCCCGTTCCCCGGTGAAGACGAGGGCCTCATGGACGGGCCGCTTGAAGCGATACCCCCAGCGATGGTGAAAATTCTTGGTAGGCCATTGCCGCAACGGTGTTGGGTCGTCGACGCTCGATCTGTAGATCGTCTGACAATAGAGGGCCGTCGTCTCGGGTCTCCAGGCGGCCTCCAGCTTGGGACGCCAGCCGGGCTCGAGGAACCGATCCATGTCCATCGTGCAGCATACGTCGACGTCGGCGGGGATGAGTGCCATGGCGGCATTCCGGGCGTCATCGAAGCGCCACGGGCGGACCGCGATCCGGTGCACGGTGACGCCGGCATTGATCAGCCGGGACACCGTTTCGTCGGTGCTGCCGGTGTCGGCAACTATCCGATAGTCGGCGCCGACAGCCGAATTTGCCCACCTCTCGACGTGTGCGGCTTCGTTCAGCGCGATGGTGTAGACCGCGACTTTCAAGGAAAGGATCCGCGATTGGACGCAATCATGAGCGACGTCTCGCTATACGGGTCGGGCCCGCCCGAACCCGTCCGTAACGCCCCGTGACGCTCATCGAACAAAGCCGACGCCTCCGCGCTTGCGGATCGCCACCAGGCCGCCGAGCAATTTTGCCCGGCTAAGCTCGAAGTGGCTGTCGAAGAACCGGATTTCGGCGAACTGATCGGCGAGGTCACTGATACCCAACGGGTCAAGTGATCGCGCCGCGCCGTGCTGTTGGATTTCTCGCAGCAGATTCTTGGTGAGCGTGATTTCGCCGGCATTTTCGCCTGGTGGCTGCCAGTCGAGATCTTCGATAAAATACCATCCGCCCGCCGCAAGCAACGGAAAGAATTCGCGCAACGTCAGCTGCTCGTCGAAGGAGGCGTGGCTGCCGTCGTCGATGATCACGTCAAGTGAGCCCGGTTCTAGTTTCGCCGCGACGGAGCGCAGATCCTCCAGCTTGGATTGATCGCAAACGAAAGATTTAAACCTGTCATTGTTGAGCTGAGAAAAATCGGTCAGGTCGACACCGATCACCTGGGCGTAAGGAAAATAGGACTGCCAGAGCGATACAGAGGGCGTCTCGGACTGGCTGCCTTCAGCAGTGATGCGACAGAGCCCGATCTCCATCAGCCCGCGCATGGAGAGTCTTCTGCTCGATAGCAGTCGGTCGTACACGCGCGCGTACGCGTGCCGGTTGCCTGTATGTCGGTTTTTGTCGGTGTTGAAGCGGTCAGCAAGATTGGTGAGTGTGGGAAAGCTGCGCTGCGGCTCGATAAGCAAAGAGATGAGCGGCGCTCCGTCGCCGCTGGAGCGGGCCTCGTTGCGTGCCGTCCACAGATGTGTTCCCAGGACGCGCTCATCATTCAAATAGACGGCCAAATCCGACAGCGGCTTCTCGAACTCGCCTATCTCGGTCCAGTCGATCGAGTTAAAGAACATCGGTCCGAACACCCATTCACGCAGCTCGGCGCCTTGATCCGAAGCGATGTAGTCGGAGAGGAGTTTCGGGCCGATCTCGCCGAACCCCTTCCCGCTCTCACCGTAGAACCGCTCTATGGACATCTCGTAGAGCGCTCTCAAATGGTGGCTGTAGGCTTCGGCATAGATCACGTTGCCGCAGACGAAGTGGCCTTGATGCCCGCCGCGCCATTGCAGATTGAAAAAATATTCGCCGCGGAACGGAAACGACCGCAGCATGACTACGTCGCAATCCATCCACAGCCCGCCATGTTCGTAAAGAACGGCGTAGCGAAAGGCGTCGCTGAAATACCGGATCTCGGAGCCTGCGACCATCTGCTCGAACAAGCTTCGCGGCATCACGTCATCCGCGGCGCGTACCTCGATGCCGAGCGGCAGGAGGAATTCAAGCTTGCTCGGCGAGTAGCTCCAGACCTTCACCGGATGGCCTGCCGCGCGCATCGACGTGGTGGCGGCAACCAAGGTCCGATGCTTCGCATCCTCGGAAAGCACCTCGTAAAAGCAGTGGATCTGAGGCAGTGCGGCATCTCCCCAGCTTAGGAACGGCGCGATCCGGCTATCGAAGGTTCGCGATTGAGCGCAACGCTCATGCGGGGAATCCGCCAAGCGAAGGAATGGGGCTAGCTCGAGCAGAACCTCCTCTGTACCTTTCGCATTGCTGGAGAGGACAACCCTGCTCGGGTCGCCGGATCCGGGCCGGGCATGGGCGGCGAGCTCTTTCCGCTGAGCCTCCGCAATTTGTAGGTTCGCGCCCTCCAGCGACTTCATGGACGGTGACCTCCAAAAACGCTCGCTCGAAGACAAATGGTCTGTGGCCTGCAGCAGTGAGCTTACCTCCGACGCATCGACGACGGCGATCCACGGTTGGCTACCGGCGACGCTATACGAAATCAGCAGGCGCTCTTCTTTTGGGTGCCAGGCTAGGCCGGCGGCGCACTCACCCTCCTTCTCGTTGAAGAAGAACGGCCGGCTGATCTTTGCCAAGCAGCCGGTTTCGTCCAACCAAACGAAGCGGTGCTGACAGTAGTGCTGGGCCCCGTCGAGCCTTGCGCGCATCTCGTGGACAAGTGCCAGCCACCCGCCCTCGAATGGAATGGCCTGCGTGCCTCCCTTGAGCTGGTCGGCAGCGACGGAAGCCGGCTTTTCCGAAATCGTCTGTCCTCGATCGCCGACGATGCGAATGGGATCACCCACAGAAAAGAACTGCAGCCGCTCCTGGTCGGTATCGATGCCAGCCGGCTTGACCAGGGGCATCCAATTGCTGTCGTTGACGTTCGCACCGATCGGGCGGATTAGACGCCAGTCAGTCATCTGATATGGCGCAGTTTCGTCAACGTCGATGCGCGCAATGACCAGTTCGGACCAGCCGTCTGCCGCCGACGTGCACACGTGCGCGCTGCTCCACAGTTGCTCCTCCCAGGCAAACAGGCGCATGGCCTCAAGCCCCCCAGCCCGATCGTAAGCAGATCGCGGCAAGTCGGCCGGCTGTGAAATTTCATTGGCCGACGCGATGTCGAATTGATTGTCGATGTGCAGCAAAAAATTGCGTGTATGGTCCGCCGCTCGATCCGGCACTTGAGTCCGGAGATTCTCTTCGGCCCCCATCAAGCTGACGGCCCCTTGCAACAGCACGATCTTGTCGCCCCATCGAGCCACGGACGGGTTTGAGAGCCGATAGCCGTCGGGGGGCGTGAACCCGACCGGGTACGCAGTGAACGATGGCATCATCGTTTTGGCGGACTGAACGTAGAAAAACAGGTTGGAGCGTGCCAGATCGCGGGGACCATCCGCGATGCTAGGGCTCAGCGCCAGCCTGTTGCACGCTGCGAAACCGCGGTCCTTGCGCAAAGGGTCACGCGCGTAGTTTGCCGCGATCGCGTATTCCTCGCAAAGGCCCGTCGTATAGATGAAATCCTCGAGAAATAGGATGTCCTGCTCTGGTTTCCCGATCGCCAGCCCTGCTTCCGAAAACAACACGCTTGCGTCATTCATCCCCTTCTCGCGATAGAACTGTGCGAGGTCGTAGAGCGGCTCGGCGCGTTGGGGGCGCTGATTGAAGGCAGCAAGCGCCTGGCGAACGAAGCCTGCCTCGTCCCCAAGCTTTTTTAAGCAGCGCGCCTCCTGCAGGCGGGCGTTCCATGCCTCCTCGTTCCAGCCGCCCATCGCCGCGCGTTTGGCGTACGCTACCGCCGCCTCGGCCGTGCGTCCGGCGTCGCGGTAGGACTGCGCCAGGTAAAACCAGTACCGATGGTTCTCCGGATCCTTTTCCAACGCTTCCAGTAAGAGTTTTATGTCGCGCTCGAACTTGTCGATGCGGTTCGATCCGCTGGCATGGTCCTTGTACCAAACGCTCCGCAGTTCCTTCACGTCGCCGGGAACATCAATATATTCATGCGTCACGCCACGGTAGCGGGCGCCGGTATCGCGCCTGACAATACGGGTATTCCAATAGGCGAGGTCGGACCCGGACCGCTGGAGCAGCCGATAGCCAGGACAGTCGAGCTGCGCTCGAAAGCCCGTGTCCTCGACGACCAACTCCATGTCGGCGTCGTCAAAAAGCAGATAATCATAGGCGAGCGACGAAGCATATGCATGATCGAGCGCGGCGTTGCGGGCCTGCTCGAAATTTGAGAAGGGGAACTCATGCAACTCGCCGGGCAGGTTGCGAGCGGCGAAGAAAGCTCTGATGTAATCCTGTGTGCCATCGGTCGACCCGGTGTCGCCGATGACCCAGCAATCGATGTGGTCGACAACCGCCTCCAGACAGCGCTGCAGGTTCGCCATCTCGTTCTTGACGATCATGTTCAGGCAAAGTCGCTTGCCCGGTGTCATCTGTAAATTGCCATCTCTCGCTGTGACGTAGCGTCACGTTCAAGCAATGCCATTCACTTCGTGCCGCGGATGAGTTCGCGGGGCCGTCCCGAAGCTCCTATTGTTTCCTGGCGTTCAAATCAGTCCAATCATCTGTCCCGCCACCGGAGCAACCAAGGTCCTCAGACGATCTCCTCCCACTTGACCGCCATTTGCCAAGCAACGTCAAGATCGACGAAGCGGTAGCTGGAGTTGACCCAGTCGCCACGCCGCAATGGACAGCGGCGCTCGTGCTCGATCACGTTTCTGAGATCGACACAAATTGAAGGCCGGGTGTTAAGTCGCGGACTTCAAAAATGTTTTCCAGGGTTTCGGTCCTGTAATATATGTCGACCTACTACTTTAGAGGTAGCTAAGTTTAGTCGCCGCCATAGTTTACAAATCGCTAACTTTCAAATTTACTAATGTGCTGCTGTTGAGGGAGGACCCACAGGTCGTGGGTCGCTGGCATTCTAAAGTCGTAGGGAATCGAGCCAGGGGGTTCCGGAGTAGCAAGGCCAAAGTCGCGGACGACTAAGCACGTGCGTTTAGTGAGCGCGCGGCCGCGTAAGCGTTTGTCTTTTTTGTTCGGGTCGATCGGGTTTTCCACTCCGGAGCTCTCTCGCGAGTTTTCGCCGAGATAGCGGCGTCAGGCCCGACGGGAGTGGATCGTGGATGGAGTGGTATCGCGTGCCTATCCTGGGGAGTTTGAAGCCCGACGCTTCGACAATCTCCAAAAGTATCCGCAACTGAGCGCCACAAGCGGTGCCGATCTATGCACCGGTGGGCAGTTTATTGCTGCAACGCGCGACGGGCCGCTCCCTTGTCCGCGTCCAAACCAAATCCGTGCCGGGCTATTCAAATCGCGGGTCGCCGGCGACCGGCGCCATCTGTTTGTCCGCGGATCGGACCCCGGAGTCGCCCGGAGCAAAGGCTGTACCGCATCAGACCTTCGCGGGCGAGCTCTCGTGAGGTTGCGGCTAGGCCCGTCGGGCGGGGCGCACTGTGGTGATTGAAATGTCAAGCAGAAGAAGCCGCGGCACAGCCGCCGGTAATCGGGGAGTGCATGATGAGCTACTTAAATGTGTCTGCTGCAATGGATGTCACCGTTAGGGGCGTCTTGCCCATCGGCGACGCGACCGAGAATATAACCTATTTCATTCTGGACGCCGCAAAGAACGCGATCGTCGGCCAGGTCATTCTTCCCGCCGCCGTCAAGCGAAGCCACGCAGTCGCCATAACCGTCAAGGTTCCAAGCACTACCGGCTCTCTCGCGATCGGGACATTTGACGATGGCGGGAATTTCCAAGCCTCCGGGTTCCTCCGCGTGGAGACCCCTGCCGTTGGCCGCCCAAGCGGCGCAATCGGACCATCAGGAAGATGACCGCCGGCCAAACGCCATTGCCGCACGCTCGCCGACTAAGCCGGTGGGTGGCTTCCCCTTGAATTGAATTGGAAGCGAACAGGAGCCAGTCATGGCCCGTGCCTCTGAAATTCTCTTTGTGGATCCTTCGATCTCCGACCTCGAGACTGTTCTGAGCAACGTGCGACCGGAGGTCCAGGCCATCCTGCTCGATGGCCGTCAAGCGCCAACGGCGCAGATGGCTGCGGCGCTTAGAGGGCACGAAGGCCTGGACGCGGTACACATCATCGCGCATGGCGCGCCGGGTCGGGTCTGCTTCACTGCAGGAGAGTGGTCGGCCGGCACGTTGAAACGGGCGGCGGAGGAATTCGCCGCAATCGGCAGGGCGCTAGCTGCGGACGGCGAACTGCGGCTCTGGAGCTGCAAGACGGCGCTAGGAAAGGCAGGCAATGCCTTCGTCGACGCTTTGGAAGAGGCCGTCGGCGTGGATGTTTGCGCGTCCAGTTCGCTTGTTGGCGCAGCAGCTCTGAGCGGTGCGTGGGAACTACACGCACGTGCGGGCGCGTCCGCGCCTCGGCCGCCGCTGACCCCAGTTGGCGTAGCAAGTTACACCGGAGTCCTGGTAGCGGGTAATCTAACGCTTACTGGTACGATTACTGGTCCTGGCAACAGCAGTAATGTCAACACGTACTATCTGGTGGATACAACTGTCAATCCTGATACGGTGGTCGGCAGCTTCCAGCTCCCATCTGCAACCAACGGTCTGGTATTTGCATTTGCTGCGACGATAACAGTTCCGGACACTACTCACAATTATACCATTTACAATCAAAATTTTGGCGTAATGGGTACACTTACGCCTGGTGCAGGTAATACTTATATTTTCACGTCCGGCGCGGCTAATCCCACCAATAACAATAACTTCGATGGCGGTAGTTTCGCCGTTACGAGTCAAATAGGCCCGACGGGCCCGGCTGGTGCGACCGGCCCCACGGGTGCGACCGGCGCCACGGGCGCGGGTGCAACTGGCGCGACAGGCGCGACCGGAGCAACAGGCGCGACGGGCGCGACCGGCGCGGGCGCCACAGGCGCGACTGGTGCAACAGGCGCGACCGGAGCAACAGGAGCAACCGGCGCTACAGGCGCAACCGGCGCTACGGGTGCGACTGGCGCTACCGGAGCTACAGGTGCCACCGGCGCCACAGGTGCGACTGGCGCGACCGGAGCCACTGGTGCGACCGGCGCTACGGGTGCGACTGGTGATACCGGAGCGACTGGCTCGACAGGAGCGACCGGCGCTACGGGTGCCACAGGCGCTACCGGCTCGACAGGTGCGACTGGCGCGACCGGAGCCACCGGCGCGACCGGAGCCACTGGCGCGACCGGCGCTACGGGTGCCACAGGTGATACCGGCTCGACAGGCGCGACCGGCGCTACGGGTGCCACAGGCGCTACCGGCTCGACAGGTGCGACTGGCGCGACCGGAGCCACCG
>NZ_JAVIIY010000021.1:0-73471 GCF_033977345.1 Mesorhizobium dulcispinae | reverse complement strand
CCCGGACGTGCCGCCGCTGGTTCCGCCAGAAGTGCCGCCGCTCGTTCCCCCGGACGTGCCGCCGCTGGTTCCGCCAGAAGTGCCGCCGCTCGTTCCCCCGGACGTGCCGCCGCTGGTTCCGCCAGAAGTGCCGCCGCTCGTTCCCCCGGACGTGCCGCCGCTGGTTCCGCCGGAAGTGCCGCCGCTGGTTCCGCCAGAAGTGCCGCCGCTGGTTCCCCCGGACGTGCCACCGCTCGTCCCGCCAGAAGTGCCGCCGCTGGTGCCGCCGGAACTCTGCCCGCTGCTGCCGGAGCTCTGTCCGCTCGACGCGCCGCTGCTTGTCCTGGCCGGATGGTTCTGGCCCGCCCCGGTGCCCCCGCCAGAGTCGCAACGGCCAGGCGCCGCGCAGCTGGAAGCCAACCGCATTGTGCCGGCGGTCGAACTCAGCAGCTGCCGAAAATCCCCTACGACAGGCGCCACCGCGATGCAGGCTCCGCCCGCGACAAGCACAGAACCGACGACAAGGCCTGCAAGCTTCATGACACCCCCGCAATCGGAACGAACCAAGCGTCCCGACTACGGCCTGCCGCCCAATCACAGCAGCCGACGCCGGATCAAGAGGCCTCGCTGCCCTTGTGCACGTCTTCCGTGCGCGCGCTTACAACCGACAACCAAATAGAGGGCAGGACCGCCGGCTTGACAGTCGTCATTTGACGACTGTCGGCGAATTTTCCCGGGTGGATCAGATTCGAATGGTCAGAGATGAAACGGTTCTGTCCGAGGCGGACCGATGTGGCCGCTCTCAGATCGTCGCTACCCAGGCGCGCGCAATCGCCAGGCCAGCTGCATCGGCTTCCGGCCCGTTGCGCGCCATCTCGTCGTCGAGCTTGCCGGCCCAATCAGGATGGCGGTCGGCGATCAGCGAGGCGAAGGAGGTGCTCCAGTCGCGCACCAGCGGGCGGTCTGCCTCGAAATGGAACTGGAAGCCGTAAACAGCGCGACCGATGCGAAAGGCCTGGTTCGCCGCGACATCGTTGCGGGCAAGCCGCACGGCCTTTTCGGGCAGGCCGAACGTGTCGTCATGCCACTGGAAGATCGGGAAGTTTTCCGGCAGCGCGCCAAGCACCGGATCGGCCTTGGCGTCGGTGGTCAGCGAAACGCCGCGCCAGCCGAATTCGACTGCTCCGCCGATGTGGTTCTCGGCGCCGAAGGCGCGGGCGAGGAGCTGGCCGCCAAGGCAGATGCCGAGCACCGAGCGCTCCTTGCCGGCGAAATCGCGCGTCAGTTCGAGCAGGACCGGAAAATAGGGATAGTCGTCGTCGGCCAGCGCGTTCTGGCCGCCGCCCAGCACCACCATGGCGTCGTGACCATTCGCGTCCAGCGGCAGCGGATCGCCCTGGTAGGGGCGGCGCAGGTCGAGCTCGGCGCCGGCTTCCGCAAGCGCGGCGCCGACCTGGCCGAGGCCGGTATTGTCGTAGTTCTGGACCACCAGCACCCGCATCGAGAAAATCCTGCTGACATGAAAATGCTGGGGCGAGCGATATCATGGCGCCTGCCTTTCAGCCAAGCTGCGTGCCGGAGAGAAAGCTATGCCACTGCAGAACCGGGTCGATCCGTTCGGCGCCATCCATGCCGTGCCCGAGCGCGGCCTGTTCACGGGCAATCGCGGCATCATCCATGATCCCGAGACGAAGACGCTGCTGAAGAAGCGCTGGGCCTTGCCGGCCTGGATTATCTGTGCTTGCAAGTTCCGCAACGTGCGGCGAGAGCCGATGGGCCGCAATCGCCAAGGTGACGACCAATTGGGCGGCAAGGCCGGCTGGACCGAGCTGTTCTTCCTCGACGAAGTGACGGCTTTAGCCGCCGGCCACCGGCCCTGCTTCTTCTGCCGGCGTGAACGGGCGACCGATTTCGTGAACCGCTTCGGCGAAGCCTTCGGCGTTGCCGAACCTCGCGCGCCGATGGTCGACAAAAGACTGCACAAGGAGCGGTTGGCCTCTGGTGGCCGGCCGCCTACCGTTTCCGTGGAAGAGCTTGGCGCGCTTCCGAATGGAACCATGGTGGCCGATGGCGGCACCGCTTATGCACTCCGCGACGGCACCGCGCTCAGATGGTCGTTTGCAGGCTATAAAGATCCAATCGCGTTTGACCGCCTGGCCGGGCGATCGCTGCGGCATGTCACGCCTGCCACGAGCATTTCCGTGCTGCGGCAGGGCTATGCGCCGGTCTGGCATCCATCCGCCGATACTTGACGCCGCCTATCGCCTCGCCCATTGCTAAGCAGATATTCGTGGGATGTCCCACGAATATCTGCTTAGATTCCCTTGTTTTTCGCAGGTTCTGATCGCAAAAACCGCGGGACACTTTTGCGGAACCTGCTTGGGCCATGCGCGCCAACTATAAAATGCAGCGGCTGTTCGTGCCGGACGATCTCGGGCCGGGCCTCGAATTCGAGGCCGGACAACAGCAGAGCCATTATCTCGCGCATGTGCTGCGGCTGGGCGAAGGCGCGGAGGTTCTTCTCTTCAACGGCCGCGACGGCGAGTGGTCGGCTTCGATCGCCGCCAAATCCAAGAAAGCCGTGCGGCTCAAGGTGCTTTCGCTGCAGCGGCCACAGCCGCCGCTGCCCGATCTCGTCTATTGCTTCGCGCCGCTGAAGCAGGGCCGGCTCGACTATCTGGTGCAGAAGGCGGTCGAGATGGGCGCCGGCATCCTGCAGCCGGTCATCACCCAGCATACGCAAGTGGCCAAGCCCGGCATCGAGCGGCTGCGCGCCAATGTCGTTGAGGCGGCCGAGCAATGCGGCATCCTCGCCGTGCCGGACGTGCGCGAGACGGAGAAGCTGGAGCGGCTGCTCGGCAACTGGGACAAGGAACGGCGGCTGATCTTCTGCGACGAGGATGCCTTGACCAACAATCCGCTGCCGGCCTTGCAGAAGGTGGTTGAGAAAAAACTCGCGCTGCTGGTCGGGCCGGAGGGCGGCTTTTCCGACGACGAGCGCAGGATGCTGAGGGCGCTGCCCTTCGTCACCGCCATCCCGCTCGGACCGCGCATCCTGCGCGCCGACACGGCGGCGGTGGCGGCGCTCGCCGTGATGCAGGCCGCAATCGGCGACTGGTGATCAAATCCAGTTGAGCCGTGGCTCAGGATTTTTCGCTTGATCGGCTACTGACATTTCGTCCATCTAGCGCCCGGCGGTCGACCGACCTCCTACAGCGCCGCGCGTCCTTTCGGACGCGCAAAGGACGCTGTAGCACTTTGATTTGGCGCATGATCCTTTCCGAAAATCGAAGCCGGTTTTCGGGGTCATGCGGCGGGAGGGCTTTTTCATGGCGCGCGACACAACCGATACTCAGCCCATCGAAGGCATCGACGAACTCGTCGGCTATCTGGCCGCGGGCAACAAGCCGCGCGACAAATGGCGCATCGGCACCGAGCACGAGAAATTCCCCTTCTATGTCGATGGCAACGCGCCGGTGCCCTATGGCGGCGAGCGCGGTATCCGGGCCATCCTCGAAGGCATGCAGGAAAAGCTCGGCTGGGATCCAATCGTGGATGCCGGCCGCATCATCGGCCTGGTCGAACCGACCGGCCAGGGCGCGATCTCGCTGGAGCCGGGCGGTCAGTTCGAGCTCTCCGGCGCGCCGCTGGAATCGATCCACCAGACCTGCCGCGAGGGCAACGCGCATCTGGCGCAGGTGCGCGAGATCGCAGAGCCCCTCGGCATCCGCTTCCTCGGGCTCGGCGGCAGCCCGAAATGGTCGCTCGCTGAAACGCCGAAAATGCCGAAGTCGCGCTACGAGATCATGACCCGCTACATGCCGAAGGTCGGCGCCAAGGGTCTCGACATGATGTATCGGACCTGCACGATCCAGGTGAATCTCGACTTCGAAAGCGAAGCCGACATGCGCCGCAAGATGCAGGTGTCGCTGAAGCTGCAGCCGCTGTCGACGGCGCTGTTCGCCAATTCGCCCTTCACCGAGAGCCAGCCGAACGGGCTGCAGAGCTGGCGCGGCGACATCTGGCGCGATACCGACAACCAGCGCTCGGGCATGCTCGAATTCTGCTTCGCGGCGGATTTCGGCTTTGCCGACTATGTCGAATGGGCGCTCGACGTGCCGATGTATTTCGTCATCCGCGACGGCCAGTATCACGACATGACGCGCTACACCTTCCGCCAGTTCATGGCGGGCGCTGCTCGCAACGAGGTTCCCGATGGTTTGCCGACGATGGGCGACTGGGCGAACCATCTCTCGACGCTGTTCCCGGATGTGCGGCTGAAGCGCTTCCTGGAAATGCGCGGCGCCGACGGCGGGCCGTGGCGGCGCATCTGCGCCCTGCCGGCTTTCTGGGTCGGACTGCTCTATGACGAGCAGGCGCTGGACGCCGCTGAAGCGCTGACCTCGAGTTGGACCTACCAGGAGGCGCTGGCGATGCGCAACGCGGTGCCGGAACTCGGCATTGCGGCGCCGTTCCGCAACGCCACCTTGCGCGACGTCGCCCGCGACGTGCTCGCCATCGCGCGCATGGGGCTGAAGAACCGCGCGCGCAAGAACCGCGACGGCTATGACGAAACCTCCTTCCTCAACACTCTCGACGAAGTCGTGGCGCGCGGCACCACCAGTGCCGAGGAGATGCTTTCGGCCTACCACACGCGCTGGGGCGGCTCGATCGAGCCGGTGTTCATGGAATATGCCTATTAACCGTTCGCCTGCCACCTGATAGTGACGCGGCAAAAGCCGCTTCAATCGTGGATGGAAACGAACTAGGCTCCTCCGTGAGGATATTGCGGAGGAGATCCCATGCCTTCCCTGTTCGACATTTTTTCGCAAGCCCAGAACGGCGCCGGCATGCAGGCGCTGGCCCAGCAGTTCGGCCTCTCGCAGCAGCAGGCGCAGGCCGCCGTGCAAGCTCTGCTGCCCGCCTTCTCGCAAGGGCTCCAGCGTAACACCGCCGATCCTTACGGAATGGGCGCCTTCATGACGGCGATGGCGAGCGGCCAGCATGCCAAATATTTCGAGGACGCGACCCGAGCCTTCACGCCGCAAGGCATCGACGAAGGCAACGGCATCCTCGGCCATCTGTTCGGCTCGAAGGACCTGTCGCGCGCCGTCGCCGCGCAGGCAGCCCAGGCCACCGGGCTCAGCCAGCAGGTGCTGCAGCAGATGCTGCCGGCCATGGCCTCGATGATGATGGGTGGGCTCTTCAAGCAGACCAACAACCAGATGCAGGCCGCCGGCGGCTTCGGCGGCGGCAATCCGCTCGGCGAGATCATCGAGGAGATGATGCGGCAGGCGGGAGGCGGCGCACCGGCGCCGCAGCAGCGTCAGGCGCCGCAGCCGGCGCCCAATCCCTATGGCGACAACCCGTTGGGCAAAGTGCTGCAGGACATGTTCGGCGGCGGCGCGCAACAACCGCAAAGCCAGCCTCAGCAGGCGCCGAACCCTTATGGCGACAATCCGCTCGGCAAGGTGCTGCAGGACATGTTCGGCGGCGGCGCACAGCAGCCGCAAGGCCGGCCCCAGCAGAACCAGCCACAGCAGACGCAAAGCCCCTACGGCGACAGTCCGCTCGGCAAGATGTTCGAGGAGATGCTGCGTCAGGGCGGTGGCGGATTCGGCATGCCCGGCGGACAGCCGGCGCCGCAGCAGCCGCAACAACGCCAGCCACAGCCGCAGCAGCCGCAGACCAATCCGAGCGGCCGGCCGCGGAACCCGTTCGACGACATCTTCGGCAGGATGTTCGAGACCGGCGCGCGGCAGCGCGACGAGTATCAGAAGGGCATGGAGACGATCTTCGACCAGTTCAAGCGCGGCATGGACCGGCGGTAGCTTTCGCGCGGCCAAAGGTGTGTCGAGATTCAGGTCAGGCCGAGCCGAAAATGCTGGTTTCCGAGAACCGGCCTACGCCGGCCGTAGCCTTCATAGAGCGAAGAGACTTATGAGGGCTTCGGCCGGCAAAGGCCGGAGCGGAGCGTACTTAAGTACGTGAGCACCGGAAGCGCAGGAGACCGGCATTTGCAGGGCGGCCTCACCTGGATGTCGGCACACCTTAAAAAAATGCCCGGTCCTGGAGGGAACCGGGCAATGTGCAGGCAGGCCGGCGGGGAACCGGCAGGGAGTGTGGGAGCCTGCATGAAGCTTGGTCGCGCCGGGCCTCGAAAAGGTTCAGACGCGACCGAAAATGCAGTTGCGCGGCTGGTCAGGCGACCTTGCGGGCGAGATCCTCGATCGTGTCGGCGCGATCTTCTGCAATTGCGCGCAGCTTCACCGTCGGATCGCGGCCGAACGGCACGTCGATGGCGACGTGAAGATCGGCGCGGGTCAGGCCGATATCGGCAAGCTCGGCATCCGACATCTCGCCGAGGCGATAGAAGGCGCGGCGGTTTTTCCAGGCGCGATAGAGATTGGCGACCGCATTGAGCACGCGCGTCGCAACGGCCGGACGCGTGGTGATGCGCGGGGTCTCGGAGGCGAATTCGATCGTGGTCATGTCAGTCTCTCCTTCAGGAGTCGAGCGGACGAAACCAGTCAGCCGGCGCCTTGGGAGAAAGCGCCGTTGCGGTCTCGATACACTTAAAGTGATGCATGTCATCGCCCCAAAAGCCACTTTTGGGCGACATGCAGTGCCTTCATGTGGACGATGCCAATTTGCCGCTGCGCGATTGATTAATCCAACGAATGTTTTTAATCTGTAGCATCAACATCAATGATGGATTGGACCGATGAAAGCGCCTCTCGATCTCGATCAGTTGCAGACCTTCATCTCGATCGCTGACACCGGAAGCTTCACCCGCGCCGCGGAGGAAGTGCACCGGACACAGTCGGCGGTGTCGATGCAGATGCGCCGGCTGGAGGAGCGGATCGGCAAGCCGCTGTTCGAAAAGGACGGGCGCACCAACAAGTTGACCGAGGAAGGCGACAGACTGCTGTCCTACGCGAGACGACTGATCTACCTCAACCGTGAGACCTTGGCCGCCTTCGACGACCAGCGGCTCGAAGGCACGATCCGCATCGGCACGCCGGACGACTATGCCGACCGCTTCCTGCCCGAGATCATGGCGCGCTTCTCGCGCTCCAACCCCCGCGTCGAGCTGACCGTCATCTGCGAGCCGACGCCGGGACTGGTCGAGCACATCAAACGCGGCAATCTCGACCTCGCGCTGGTGACGCACAACGACACGCGCGGCCAGTCGGAAGTGGTGCGGCGCGAGCCGCTTTTGTGGGTCACCTCGGCGAACCACGCCACGCATGAGCAGGAGATCCTGCCGATGGCGTTCGGCCGGCCGAACTGTATCTGGCGGCGCGCGGCGGTCGATGTGCTCGACCGGCAGAACCGCGAGTATCGCGTGCTGTTCTCCAGCTTCTCGGCCACCGTGATCACCGCCGCCGTGCTGTCCGGCCTTGCCATCTCGGTGCTGCCGGAATGCGCGCTCAGGCCCGGCATGCGTGTGCTTGGCGAAGCCGACGGGTTCGACGCGCTGCCGGATTGCCGCATCGGCATCATGCGCGGCCAGACCTCGCAGCCGGAGATCGTCGATGCGCTCGCCCGCCACATCGCGGAAAGCCTGGACAACATTTCCGTGCCGGTCGGCGAGGAAACGGGAAGCTTCGATTTCGCGGCGCTTGCCTTCGCCAAGATGAAGCGGACCAAGGCAAACCAGATCCTGCCCGGCTGGTAGGGATCAGGCGCGTGCGGCGGCTGGCTCGGCCTCGTCCGGCGAAGCCAGACCGGAAAGGCCGAGCAGTTGGACCGGCTCGAGCGGCGGCGACAAGAAATAGCCCTGCAGTTGCCGGCAGCCCATGGCGACCAGCAGCATCTTCTGCGCCTCTGTCTCTACACCCTCGGCGGTGACGTCGACCCCGAGCGCCATGGCGAGATCGATCAGCGCCTTGACGATCGCCGCCGAGTTGCCGTCGCCGTCGAGAAGCCGCACGAAGGAACGGTCTATCTTGAGCTTGTCGATGGCGTGGCGACGCAGGTAGCTCAGCGATGAATAGCCGGTACCGAAATCGTCCAGGACGATGCCGACGCCTAACTCGCGCAGGGCAGCCAAGGCCGCCCTCGAAGCATCGCTGTTGTCCAGAAGCACGCTTTCGGTGATCTCGAACTGCAGGCGCTGCGGCGCCAGCCCGGTGTCGGCAAGGACCGACGCAACCAGTTCGGGAAAGCCGGCGTCGCGCAATTGCAGCGGTGACACGTTGACGGCGAGCCACGGCAGGTCGGTCCGCACGGCGAAGCGGCAGGCCTCCTGCAGCACCCACGCGCCGAGTTGGCCGATCATGCCGCGCTCCTCGGCGATGGCGATGAATTGCGCCGCCGGCAATGCGCCATGCACATCATGCCCCCAACGGATCAGCGCCTCCGCGCCGAGGATCGTCTTGCCGTTTGCCGCGAATACCGGCTGGTAGGCGAGCCTGATGCCGGTTCCGCCATCGAGGGCCTTGCGAAGCTCGGTCTCGACCTTGCGCTTGCGCAAGAGCAGGTCGTCCATGTCGCCGGCGAAGGCCTGATACCGGCCGCGGCCGTTCTTTTTGGCTTCATAGAGCGCTATGTCGGCCTTGCGCAGCAGATCGTCGGCATCCGTCTCGCCGTCGGCAGACAGCGCGATGCCGATCGAGGCGCTGACGAAGACCTGATCGTCCATGAGCCTGAGCGGCTCCTGCAGCTTCTGCAGCAGCCGCTCGGCGACATCCTCGGCGGCGCGGACATCGGGAATGTCGACAAGGATTAGTGCGAATTCGTCGCCGCCCAGCCGCGCCACGGTGTCCACCTCGCGAACGGTGTGCTGGAGCCTGGCCGCTGTCTGACGCACCAGCTCATCGCCCGCAGGATGGCCGAGCGTGTCATTGATGTGCTTGAAGCGGTCGAGATCGAGATAGAGCAACGCCACCCTTCCCATTTCGTGACCCGCCATATCCTGACTGGCCCTGAGGAGAGCCCGCCGCAGGCGTTCCTCGAACAAAGCCCGGTTGGGTAAGCCGGTAAGCGTGTCGTGGAAGGCGAGATATTGCGCCTCATCCTGGCTGGTCTGCAGCGCCGACGAGGCGCGACGGAGCCTGCGCAGCAGAAACGCCAGAACGCCGGCCGCCACAAGCAGCGCCACGGCCAGCGCCGGGGCCATCTTGCGCACCAGGGTGAGGCCGGGCCGCTCCTGGTCCCAGCCAACATAGCCGAGGATGACGCCGCGGGAATCGACCAGCGGAACGGCGGCAGCGCCGACCGGTTGCGACAGCGGCACGAGGCGGGCGCCGTCGAGCAGGTATTTTTCGGCGATCTTGTTGATGACCGCGTCGTTGATGAACTCCACCGACACATGCAGATATTCGGTGCCGTGCGCCTGGGTGACCCGATCCGTACTCGGCACCAGCGGCGTGACGCTCAGGATCGCCGGCTTGCCGCCGAGCGATACCAGGTCTTCCGCGACCATCTTGGCCGGCTTCCCGGAGGCATCGGCCTTCGGCGGCTCAGCGAGCATGCGACGCAGCTTCTCGATGGATGGCTGCAAGGCAGGCTCGTCCTTGCCATAGAAGGACGGATCGACCACCTTGCCTTCCCGCATGGCGTGGATGGGATGGTCAGCGGCGTCGAGTATGTAGACCCGGTTGTGGCCGTAATAGTTGTACACCCAGACGCTGAGGTTCTCCTCGATCCAGGTCTGATTGCCGGCCCTCACATTGGTCACCGCATCATCCCAGACCGAAACGCTTTCCTGCTCACGCTGAACAGACGCAATCTGATCCTTCAAACCGTCGGCGATGAACATCTTCTGGTGTTCAAGCGAGGCATTGTCGGCCTGGGCCGCCGCGTAGAAGCCGAAGCCGATGACCATGGCCAGAGCGAAGACAGCCAGCATCAGCACGGTCAGCGTGACCTGATGCGTCAAAGGGCTGCTGTTGGTGCGTCCGCTCATGCGTTTCCGGCCGGCTTTTCTGCGGCCAGTCAAAGCAAATCCGGCTTAAAATCGCGTTATGATATTAGCGAGATTTGCGCTCTGCCTTGACGCCGCCCGATAAGCGTTCCCCAATCGACCGATGAGCGAGACGGCATCCGAATCACGCAGCAACGCCACCGAATACACGGTGAGCGAGATTTCCGGCGCGCTGAAGCGCACGGTAGAGGACGCATTCGGCAATGTGCGGGTGCGCGGCGAGATTTCCGGCTATCGCGGGCCGCATTCCTCCGGCCACGCCTATTTCGCGCTGAAGGACGATCGCGCGCGGATCGACGCCGTGGTGTGGAAGACCACCATGGCGCGGCTGAAATTCCGCCCCGAGGAAGGGATGGAAGTGATCGCCAGCGGCAAGCTGACGACCTATCCCGGCAAATCCAACTACCAGATCGTCATCGACAATCTGGAGCCGGCCGGCGCCGGCGCGCTGATGGCGCTCTTGGAAGAGCGCAAGCGGCGGCTGCAGGCCGAAGGCCTGTTCGACGCCGGCCGCAAGCGGCGGCTGCCGTTCATGCCCCAAGTCATCGGCGTCGTCACCTCGCCGACCGGCTCGGTGATCCGCGACATCATCCATCGCATCAAGGACCGCTTTCCGCTCACCGTGCTGGTCTGGCCGGTGAGGGTGCAGGGCGAGACGACCGCCAGGGAGGTGACCGCAGCCGTCAACGGCTTCAACGCGCTCACCTGGGACGGACCCATGCCGCAACCCGATGTCCTGATTGTGGCGCGCGGCGGCGGCAGCCTCGAGGACCTTTGGGGATTCAACGACGAAGTGCTGGCGCGCGCCGTCGCGGCCTCGCATATCCCGGTGATCTCCGCGGTCGGGCACGAGACCGACTGGACCCTCATCGACTTCGTTGCCGACATGCGCGCGCCGACGCCGACGGGCGCGGCCGAGATCGCAGTGCCGGTCAAGGCCGAACTCGAGGCGACGCTGGCGAGCCTCGGCGCGCGGCTCAATGCCTGCACCTCGCGGCATCTGGATCGCAAGCGGCAGGCGGTGCGCGCCGCGGCGCGCGCGCTCCCCTCGCCCGACCAATTGCTGGCGCTGCCGCGCCGCCGCTTCGACGAGGCGACGAGCCGGCTGGGTCGTGGCCTGACGGTGAGCATCGAGCGCAAGCGCGCAAGGCTGGATCGGCAGCGCCTGACGCCGGCGACCTTGTCGCGCCGCCTCAACGAGACGCGCACGCTGACAGGCCGCGACATCGCCCGCGCGCGCGCCGCCTTCTTCGCCATCGTTCGCCAAGGCCGGGCACGCTTCGAGCGCACGTCGGCCAGACTATCGCCGGCGCCGATCGTCAGGCGGCAGAAGCTGCAGGCCGATACGCTGGCCGGGCTGGTCCGCCGCCGGGAGCAGGCGATGGAGCGGCGGCTGGATCGCCTGCGCGCGGCGCTCACCCAGGCCGACCGGCTGCTCGCCACGCTGTCGCACAAGGCCGTGCTGGCGCGCGGCTTCGCGCTGGTCAAGGACGCCGACGGCGCAGTCATCAAGCGGGTCGCCGAGCTGGCGCCGGGCGCGGCGCTGCAACTGGAATTCGCCGACGGCAATGCCGAGGCCATCGCCACCAGCGGCGGCGCGCGGCCGAAGCTCACCGCCAAGCCTTCGGGCAAGGCCAAGGAGCCCGGCAACCAGGGCTCGCTGTTCTGAGTATGCGATGAGCACCGACGACCCGCATCTTCGCACGCCATCGGGCAAGCCGCGGCTACGTGCATTCATTATCGCATTGGACGGCACGCCCGGGCGCTTCAACGCCATCACCGACGTGCCGGGCGTCACGGTCGGCTACACGACGCTGATCGCCGGCGACGGCGCGCTCCAGATCGGCACCGGCCCGGTGCGCACCGGCGTGACCGCAATCCTGCCGAGGCCGCGCGGGGAGCTCGCGACGCCGGTGTTTGCCGGCGTGTTCAGCCAGAACGGCAACGGCGAGTTGACCGGCTCGCACATCATCGAGGAGACCGGCGCCTTCAACCTGCCGATCACCATCACCAACACCCATTCATGCGGCGTCACCCGCGACGGCACGCTGCGGTGGATGAACCAGGTGCTGCCGGCGGCGCTCGACAGTGCCTGGGGCCTGCCGGTGGCGGCGGAGACCTATGACGGCTTCCTCAACGATATCAACGGCCATCATGTGAGCTTCGATCATGTCGCCTCAGCACTTGACGGCGCGACAGGCGGCGCCATCGAGGAAGGCAGCGTCGGCGGCGGCACCGGCATGATCTCGTTCGGCTTCAAGGCCGGATCGGGCACCGCCTCGCGCATCGTGGAATGGCAGGACAGACGCTACACGCTCGGCGTGTTCATGCAGGCGAATTTCGGCAAGCGGCATAATTTCACCATTCGCGGCCGGCGCATCGGATCGGGGCTGGTCGAGCCGGCAATCCGCGAAGCCACGCCGCGCGCCGAAAAGGGCTCGATCATCGCCATCATCGCCACCGACGCACCGTTCCTGCCGCATCAGATGAAGCGCCTCGCCCGGCGCGTGCCGCTCGGCATCGCCATGACCGGCGGCTACGGCTACCACAGCTCGGGCGACATTTTTCTCGCCTTCTCGACCGCCAATCCCGAGGCAGCGCTGGCGGCTTCGGGCCGCATCGCCCGCGCGGAGTTCATCCCGGATGTCGACATCGATCCGTTCTTCGACGCGGTGGTGCAAGGAGTGGAGGAAGCGATCCTCAACGCGCTTGTCGCCAATGAGGACATGACCGGGCGCGACGGCAATTTCGTGCCGGCGCTGCCCAAGGAATGGCTCAAAGAGAAATTCGGGTAAGCCGGATCCAAGGTCCAGCTAGACTATGCCGTCTTTCCCGACTCAGGCCGGGACAGCCGGCTCACTCTGACGGCTTGTCCGACGTCGTCTGTTGCTCGCTCTCCTCGGCGACTTCCTCGAGCCGCGAAGCGATCAGTTCCTGGATGTCGCCGACCTCTTCCTGGATGTCTTCCAGAAGAATGCCTTCCTCGGCAGCCTTGGCGCAGCACTCCTTGGCGAGGGTTTCGGCTTGCTTCTCGATCTTGGCCGGCGAATGCTGACAATGGACCTTTTCGCCAATCCATCCGCGCAAGAACTCGATGGCATGTTCACTCATACTGCTTCTTCCCTAGCGGCAATGCCGGTTGGTAATCATGAACGCCCCGCCAACGGATGCACGCCCTATTCGAACCGAGTCGGTCCCGGCCGGCAAGACGTCTTGCCCAAGGTCCACACAATGGGAGGAATTGGAGGGTTCAAGGACCACGTTCAGGTTGGTGAGGATGATGATGCTCTGGCCAGGATCGTCAAAGATCCGCTCTATTGTTTCTACTTGCTTTTTCCCGGTTTCTCAGACCGATTTCCGTCACAACACGCAACGCATCTACGGCAGTCTCGCAGGCACGCCAAAGGGGCGAGAAACCGAAAGCCGTCGGTATATAGTGATATCCTCACACAATGTCGACTCCGCTCGCCGTCCTGCTTCTTTCCGCCGCGTCAACCGGGGCAGGAAACCTCGGATCAAGAGCGCACGCCGTCGCCTTCGCCAGGCACAGATGCGATGCCGTCATTGGCCCTTGAACGCTCGAGCGGGGCACGCGTAACATCATACCGCTCACACTGAGTCTGCTTCATTCGTCCGGGCTAATGTTCGGATCTGTTTGGATATTTCCCTTTGCATACGGATGCAAAAAGCAGCGCACCGGAGCGCGGCAAATCCTTTGCTCATGTGGCGGAAGCCTCCTGGGGAAAGGGTCTCAGCACCCTGCTCCGCATCATGCGCATGACGCTGCGCCACCCCTGGCAAGTCGCGATCACCATCGTCTCGACCTTCATAGCCGCGACGCTGCAGCTTCTCATTCCACGCCTGCTGGGGCGCGCCATCGATCAGGCGCAAGGCGTGATGGCCGAAGGTGCGAGCGCAGCCGCGCAGCACGCGCTTTGGAGCACGGCGCTCACGCTGCTGGTCGTCAGCGTGCTGCGCGGCCTCTTCACCATGGCGCAGAACTACTATGGCGAGGCTGTCGGCCATCGGACCGGCTATGAACTGCGCCTGGCGTTTTATGAGAAGATCCAGCGTCTGAGCTTTGCTTTCCACGACAAGGTCCACACCGGCGATCTGATCACGCTCGGCCTGCTCGATCTCGACGGCGTGCGCATGTTCTTTTCCACCGGCGTCTTGCGCGTGGTCCTGCTCGGCGTGCTGATCGGCGTCGGCGCCTATCTCTTGATCAGCACCGATCTCGTGCTCGGGCTGCTCAGCCTGAGCTTCGTGCCGTTCGTCGCCTGGCGATCCTCCGTCACGCAGTTGAGGCTTCGCAGCACCTGGCTGACCCTGCAGCAGCGTCTGTCGGTGCTGAGCCGAGTGATGGACGAGAATCTCGGCGGCATCCGTGTCGTGCGCGCTTTCGCGGCGCAGCGCCATGAGCTGGGGAAATTCGACCGTGCCAAGCAGGATGCGCTGGACCTCGCCAACGAACGCGTCGACATCCGCGTCAGCAACACCAGCGCCATGAACTTCTCGTTCCTGGCGGCCATGGGCCTGGTGCTCTGGTTCGGCGGCCAGAAGGTGATGTCGGGTCAAATCAGCGTCGGAACGCTGGCACAGTTCCTCACCTTCATGACCATCCTGCAGATGCCGGTGCGCCAGCTCGGCCTGATGGTCAACTCGTTCGCCCGCGCCTCGACCTGCGGCACGCGGCTATTCGAGCTGCTCGACACCGAGCTCGATATCAAGGACGCGCCGGGTGCCAGGGACCTCGTCGTCACCGGCGGCGTGCTGCGCTTCGAGGATGTCGGCTTCCATTATCCGGGCTCAGGCGGCCGGCCGACATTGTCCGGTATTTCCTTCGAGGCCTGGCCTGGTCAGACCATCGGTATCGTCGGCCCGCCCGGCAGCGGCAAGTCGACCATCGCGCATCTGATCCCGCGCTTCTACGACGTGAGCCCGGGCGCGATCACCATCGACGGCCAGGACATCCGCGAGGTCACGCTGCAGTCGCTGCGCAAGGCGGTCGGCGTCGTGCAGCAGGACGCTTTCCTGTTCACGACCTCGATCGAGAACAACATCGCTTACGGCAATCCCTGGGCGCGCGAGACCCGCATCGAGCGGGCGGCCGAGTCGGCCCAGCTGCACAACTACATCATCGGGCTTCCGTTCGGCTACACCACAATCGTCGGCGAACGCGGCGCCTCGCTTTCCGGCGGCCAGCGGCAACGCCTGACCATCGCCCGCAGCCTGATGCTGCGGCCTTCGGTGCTTGTCTTCGACGATTCCACCGCGGCCATCGATGCCGGCACCGAGCAGCGGATCCGCGCCGCGATGAGGCGCTTTGCCAAGGACCGCGTGACGCTCATCATCTCGCACCGGTTGAGCTCGCTGATGCATGCCGGCCAGATCCTGTTCGTGGAGGGCGGCAGGATCGTCGAGCGCGGCACGCATGAGGAGCTGCTGACACTCGGCGGGCGCTACCGCGCGCTCCATGACCTGCAGTTGCGGCCCGACGATGCCGCACGGGGAGCCGCGTGATGTCGGACCCGCGCGACGACGAGAAGGAAGACACCAGCGGCCGGCCGGCAAAGGCGGTCGTCGGCTCGCACCGCGACGAGGAAGAGGTTTTCGGCAAGGCCTACGATCCGCGCGTCGTGCGGCGCATCTGGAGCTTCGTGCGGCCTTACCGGACCCGGATTTTCATCTCGGTTGCCGCGGTTCTGGTGTTCACGCTGACGCAATTGGCGATCCCGCTGGTCGTCCGCTACGCCATCGACCACGGCATGGCGCCGGGCAGGCTGGACCGGTCGGTGATGGCCTGGGCGACCGGCGCTTTCGCGGCGGTCATCCTTGTGAACTATGCGGCGAGCTATGTTCAGGAGAGCGTCGTCGGCAAAGTGGCCGAGAATGTGCTCTCCGACCTGCGCCGCGCCATGTTCGGTCATCTGCAGCGGGTCTCGCTGAGCTTCATGGACAAGACCGAGGTCGGCCGGCTGATGTCGCGCCTGCAGGGTGACGTCAATTCGATGCAGGAATTCCTCGAAACATCGGTCATGTCTGTCGGCGACATCGTGCTTTTGTTCGGCATCGTGAGCGTGCTCTTGTGGCTCGATTTCCGGCTCGGGCTGCTGACGCTCTCGACCATGCCGATGCTGTTCATCGTTCGCCTGTTCTGGCTGCCGCGCGCCAAGGTCGCCTTCATGGCCGCGCATGAGACCAACTCGATCGCCAACGGGGCTTTAGCCGAAGGCATTCACGGCGTGCGCACCGTGCAAAGCCTGGAGCGCCAGCACGTCAATTTCGAGCTCTATGACGAGAAGGTGCTGGCCAATCTCAATGCGCATCTGAGGTCCGCCAAATACGCGCAGGTGATGGTGCCGATCGTCGACACGCTGACCGGTATCGCCATGGCCACAGTCATCGTCGTCGGCGGTTCGATGGTGCTGTCGCACGGCCTCGATGTCGGCGTCATGGTGGCATTCCTGTTCTACATCCAGCGCTTCTTCGACCCCATCCGCTCGCTCACCATGCAGTACAGCGTCATGCAGCGCGCCATGGCTTCGGGCCAGCGTATCTCCGAAGTGCTCGACGTGCCGGTGGACGTCGCCGACAGGCAAGGCGCGGTGGCGCTGTCGCGCGACATGGATGGCTCGGTCGAGTTCAGGAACGTCACCTTCGGCTACCGGCGGAACCAGCCGGTGCTGAAGAATGTCAGCTTCCGCGTCAATCCAGGCGAAACGGTAGCGCTTGTCGGTCCGACCGGCTCGGGCAAGTCGAGCTCCATGGCGCTGGCGCATCGCTTCTACGACGTGTGGTCGGGTCAGGTGCTGGTCGGCGGACACGACGTGCGCGACCTGACGCAGGATTCGCTCGGCGAACAGATGGCGATGGTCCTGCAGGAACCGTTTCTGTTTTCCGGAACGGTGCTGGAGAACATCCGCTACCACAAGACCGGCGCAACCCGCGAGGAGGTGGTCCGCGCAGCTAAGGCCGTCGGCGCGCACGACTTCATAGAGCAGTTACCTGACGGCTACGACACCGAGCTCGAGCAGCGCGGCGGCAATCTCTCGCTCGGCCAGCGGCAGTTGATCAGCTTCGCGCGGGCGCTGGTTGCCGACGCCAAGATCCTTGTGCTCGACGAAGCCACGGCCAGCATCGATTCCTACACCGAGATGCTGATCCAGAAGGCGCTGGTAAAACTGCTGGAAGGCCGCACCGGCCTCGTCATCGCCCACCGGCTGGCCACCATCCGCGGCGCCGACCGCATCGTCGTGCTGCAGAACGGCGAGATCGTCGAAAGCGGCAACCACGGGCAACTGATGGAACGAAAGGGCCTCTACGCCCGCCTCTACAACATGAACTACGCCTCGTTCGACGACATTTCCGAGGAGGAGATGGGAATGGACGCAGTGGCCGGCAAAGCGACGTGACGTCGGAAATAGGTGGTACCGTTGGCTGGGCTCGAACCAGCGACCCCCAGATCCACAATCTGGTGCTCTAACCAACTGAGCTACAACGGCACATCCGCCTGAGCGCAATCCGAGGAGAAATCATTCTCCGCGTCCGCTCCGTCATCGGCGATGCGTCCAATACGGGCTATCGGAGTCTAATTCAAGGCCTTTGATTAGGCAAAGATCTGATGAAGAAACCCGCCCGGTCCTGAATGGACAAAAGAAAAGGCCGGCGGGAGGAGGTGCCGGCCTTTTCCTGTTCCGAGCCAGCGGGAGGAGGAGCTGGCTGGTCACCCCGGAGAGCAAAGGGAGGAGGTTTCACCCCCCGGGTATTCATCTGCTCAACTATCGCATTTCTATTTGTCTGACAAAATGCGACGTTTTGATGCAGCATCGTGATTGCGCCTATCAGGCAGCCTTGATGTCCTTGAACGCCTTTTCGAAAGCGGTCTTCGCCGGCTTCGAGACGTC
Source organism: Mesorhizobium dulcispinae (assembly GCF_033977345.1). Lineage (NCBI taxonomy): Bacteria > Pseudomonadati > Pseudomonadota > Alphaproteobacteria > Hyphomicrobiales > Phyllobacteriaceae > Mesorhizobium > Mesorhizobium dulcispinae. Next base: position 55,654 of record NZ_JAVIIY010000021.1, on the reverse strand, counting down.
CTCGACAGCCTTGGAAGCAACGGCCTGAAAGTCCTTGGCCTGCTCGACGGCCATCTCGGCGCGCTTGCGCAGGAAAGCGGTCTGCAGCTCGACGACCTCGGAGAGCGTCTTGGCGCCGACCAGGGCTTCGAGATGCGAGAAGCTTGCCTCGGCATTGGCGCGCAGGATGGAGATGGTCTTGAGCGACAGGTCGCCGGAAACGGTCTTGGCGGTCTCGTAGGTCGACTCCAGAACCTTCTGGGTCTCCTCGGCGCCGTTCTTCAGCTTGGCATAGGCCTCTTTCGACTGCTCAACGCCCTTCTCGGCGAAGGCGCGGATCTGGTCGGTGGCCTTGGAAGCGTCGAAGCTCGGGAATTCAACGTTCTCGATGGTCTCAGCGGTCTTCGTGGTCGTCTTGGACATTTTTTCCAACCTTTCAGGGGCAGCGGCTTTGACAGAAAGCCGTCTCGTTCATGTATGATGGCAATATAAAGGCAAATTTTGTGCATTGCAACATCTTTGTTGCAGCGCACCATAAAATCACCCGACCGTTAACCACGAGCCCAGAGATTTCGGCCGATGCACGGCATGGCTTGTGGACCTTCGCCCCGTACGCTTTTATTAACAAAGCGTTAACCGAAAGGCCCGCTTCCGAAGGGTTCGCCAGCGCATGCCGCCTGAAAACTACTCCTTCCTCGACGTTGCCGTGCTCGACGCGGTGCGCCAGCGCTTCGCCGCCGGCGACGCGCTTGCCATATTGTCGGCCGACCTCGAGCAGGTGATCTGGGCCAACGGGCCAGGTGCAGCGGTGTTCGGCTATCCGGATATCGAGACCATCATCGGCGCCTCGGCGCGGCTGCCGCTGATCGCCAGGCGGCAGATCATGGCGACCAGCGGCTTTCCGGATATCGGCAGCGACCGCGCCATCACCATCAGGCTGGCGACCGGCATGGTCAGCCGCGCCGTCGGCTTGCTCGCCAGCACGGTGACGATGCCGGACGGCGAAAAGGCGATCATGCTGGCGATGCCCGCGGCGCAGACCGGCTCGCGCAGCGCCGCCGAAATCGCCGGCCGCGCCATTGGCGGTTTCACCGAGGCCGGACATTTCATCGCCTTCGTCGATGCCCAAGGCCATGTCGAGGCGGCTTCGGAGGGCTTTGCGGCGCTCGGCATCAGGCCGGAGACCCTGGCTGCCCTGGTCGCGGATGTGGCAAGCGCGGGAGACCGCATCGTCAAGCGGCTTGTTCCCGGCGCCAGCACCACCTACCCGGCCGGCCTGGCACGGTTGACCGACACGCGCCATCTCCTGGTGGTGATCGACGAGGACCAACTCGACAGCCTGCAGGACGACCAACCTGACGGCGATCGAGCGGCAGCGGCGGAAAGCGCGCCCACCCAGCCCCCGGCCGCGGCGACGGGCGAAAAGGCGGACACGGTCCCGGCGGTGGCGGCGGATAGCGCCCAGCCAACGGAAAAGACCGTGGCCAAGGCCGACCATGCACCGGATACTGCCGCAGCAGGCAGGCAGGCTGCTGACGGCGGTTCCGCACAGCATGATCATTGGTATTTCAACGCTGGCGGCGACGATGGGAGAGGGCCGGAGGCGCCGGCACGGGTCGAACCGAGAGACGCCGCCGCCGGAAGCCGGCAGGACACCACCGAAACGGCGACGGCAGAGCCGCCCGCGGCCCGCAGCATAGACCGTTCGACGCCGCCGCTGCGTTTCGTCTGGCGCACCGACGCCGAAGGCAAGTTCAGCGCGCTCTCGCCGGAATTCGCCGACATTGTCGGCAAGCCGGCCGCCGATGTGATCGGCCGCCGCTTCAGGGACGTCGCCACGACTTTCGGTCTCGACGCATCGGGCGAGATCGCCGCGCTGCTCGAGCGGCGCGATACCTGGTCCGGGCGCTCGGTGCTTTGGCCGGTGGCCGGCACGGACCTGAAGATTCCCGTCGATCTTGCGGCGTTGCCGGTCTATGGCCGCAGCCGGGCCTTCGAAGGTTTTCGCGGCTTCGGCGTCGCGCGCGGCGCTGACGCCGTTATCGACCCGGAAGCGCTCGGCATGGCGCTTGTGCCGAATGGCACCGCGCCGGCCAGACCGGAGCCGACCGCCGAGCCTCCGAAGCCCGCCGACCCGTTCCAGGGCGAGGTGCCGGCGCTGACCATCGTGCCGAAACCGGAACGGCGCTATGCCGACAAGGTGATCCGGCTGGCCGAGCACAGGCAGCCGGCCAACGACAAGCATCCTGGAAATGACAGGCAGCCGGGAAGCGACAGGCCGGCGAGCGAGAAGGGTCTGTCGATCCTCGAGCGCAGCGCCTTTCGCGAGATCGGCGAGCGGCTGCGGAAGGACAGCGCCGGCCCGGCCGAGCCGCCGAGCGGCGAAACCGCAGGCGCTGAAAAGCAGCCTGATGCGACTTCAGCCGCCGACAAGGCCGGTCTCGCGGCCGAACAACCGAAGACGGGTGAGAGGAAGACCGACGAATCCGATCTGACAGCGCCGCGCGCGATCTTGCATGAGCCCGCCACGCAGGAGGATGACGAAGCCTTTGAAACGGCGGAGGCACAGACCGAGGCGGAAGATCAGAAGGACCTGGCTCGGCTCGACGGCACCGACGATGCTTCCGCGGCGGCCGCCGGAGAGGACGAAACGCCACCCGCCTCCGGTTCGCTGCTCAGCTATGCGGGGCCCGAGAAAGCCGACGAAGCGGGCCCCGAGGCTCGCCAAACCGCAGCGACCGAAAAGGGGGCCGAACCGAAGGCCGAACGGCCGGGCGAGGCGCCTGCCCCAGAGGCAGGCGCTGACGACGACAGCATGACCACCGACGATTTTCGCGACGCGGAAGACAGCGAGGACTGGGCCGGCTCTGACATGGAAGGCGCCCTGCCCCCGGCTGAACAACCTGGCGAAGCGAAAGCGGCGCTGCCGGAACGGCCGCGCCTCGCGGTGCCGCGGCTCAAGTTCGAGAGCTTCGTGCCGTCGGCTTTCTCCACCGGGGAGGAAGGCAGGGCTCCCGATACGTCCATCCTCGCCAGGCTGCCTGTGCCGCTGCTCATCCATTCCGGCGATGTGCTGCATTACGCCAACGAGGCGTTCCTCGAGCTCACCGGCTATGACGCGCTGGACGACCTTACCGATGCCGGCGGGCTCGGCGCGCTGTTTGCCGACCATTATGCCGACGATGGCGAGGCCGACGAAAGCGACCGTTCCTTGAAGCTCACGACCCGCCAGGGCCAGGAATTCCCGATCGACGCGCTCTTGCGCTCCGTGCCGTGGCGCGGCGGCAAGGCGCTGATGCTGGTGGTGCGCCGCTCGGGCGAGGACGAGGCGCCGGCGTCGCATCTCAGCGCGGCGAATGACGAGCCGAGCCAGCAGCCGGATGTTTCGGAACTGAAGTCCCGTATCGCCGAAATGCGCACCATCATCGACACCGCCACCGACGGCGTGGTGCTGATCGGCCGCGACGGCAACATCCGTTCGATCAGCCGGCCGGCGGAGGCGCTGTTCGGCTTCGACAGCGACGAGATCGCCGGCAAGCCCTTCGCCTCGCTGTTCGCCATCGAGAGCCAGCGCGCGGCGCGCGACTATCTCGCCGGCCTTTCCGAACCTGGCGTGGCGAGCGTCCTCAACGACGGGCGCGAGGTCATCGGTCGCGAGGCGCAGGGGCGTTTCATCCCGCTGTTCATGACCATCGGCAGCCTGCCCAACGACAGCGGCTTCTGTGCCGTGGTGCGCGACATCACGCAGTGGAAGCGGGCCGAGGAGGACCTCACCCAGGCGCGCGCCGTGGCCGAGCGTGCCTCCTCGCAGAAGACGGATTTCCTCGCCCGCATCAGCCACGAGATCCGCACGCCGCTCAACGCCATCATCGGCTTTTCCGAACTGATGGTGGACGAGAAGTTCGGTCCGGTCGCCAACGACCGCTACCGCGACTATCTGCGCGACATCAACCGTTCGGGCAATCACGTGCTCGACCTCGTCAACGACCTCTTGGATATCTCCAAGATCGAGGCCGGCCAGCAGGAGATGGCCTATGAGGCGGTGTCGCTCAACGACACGCTGGCCGAAACGGTGGCCATGATGCAGCCGCAAGCCAATCGCGAGCGCGTCATCATCCGCTCGAGCTTCGCCTCGCGGCTGCCGGAAGTGGTGGCGGACTTGAGAAGCGTGCGCCAGATCGCGCTCAACATCCTGTCCAATGCCATCCGCTACACGCAGGCAGGCGGACAGGTGATCGTGTCGACCGCCTACGAGGCCTCCGGCGATGTCGTCATGCGCGTGCGCGACACCGGCATCGGCATGACCGCAGCCGAAATCGAGCAGGCGCTGAAACCGTTCAAGCAGATCAATGCGCTGAAACGCGGCCGCGGCGACGGCACCGGCCTCGGGCTGCCGCTGACCAAGGCGATGGTGGAGGCCAACCGCGCCCGCTTCGCCATCACCTCGACGCCCGGCGAAGGCACACTGGTCGAGGTCGCCTTCCCCTCGACGCGCGTGCTGGCCGAATAACCGGGCAAAGGCTTCAGAAAAGAAAAAAGGCGTCCAATGGACGCCTTGAAAGATGGGATTGCTGTCACAACGGGGGCTTGAGCGAATCTGATCCTCAGGGGAAGAGGAACGGGATTTCTCCCTCAAGTTACACGCGACTATCGACGCCGTCCCTTAACAAGTCCTTACCGGCGGCCGAAAAAATTTACGAATGTGTACCACTCGTGAAATCTAGGTAAATTCGGCTGACACTATTCCTTAACCATACCAAGGAGACCTAATCGGCAAGCTGTGGCAGGTTCCTGAACAGCTCCAGAGCCTCCGGATTGGCCAGCGCCTCCTTGTTCTTGATGGCGCGGCCGTGCACCACATCGCGCACGGCAAGCTCGGTGATCTTGCCGGATTTGGTCCGTGGAATGTCGGTGACGGCGACGATCTTGGCCGGCACGTGGCGGGGGCTCGCGCCGCTTCTGATCCTGGCGCGGATGCGCTTTTCCAGGTCCTCGTCGAGGCTCACCCCGGCGGCCAGCCGCACGAACAAGACGACGCGCACGTCATTGTCGAAATCCTGACCGATGCAGAGCGCCTCCAGGATCTCCGGCATCTGCTCGACCTGGTTGTAGATCTCGGCCGTGCCGATCCTCACCCCGCCAGGATTGAGCGTGGCGTCGGAACGGCCATGGATGATCATGCCGCCATGGGCCGTCCATTCGGCGAAGTCGCCATGGCACCAGATATTGTCGAAACGCTCGAAATAGGCCGCGTGGTACTTCTTGCCGCCGGGATCGTTCCAGAAGCCGATCGGCATCGCCGGGAAGGCTTTGGTGCAGACGAGCTCGCCCTTTTCCTGCCGCACCGGCTTGCCGTCATCGTCCCAGACGTCGACGGCCAGGCCGAGACCGGCTCCCTGGATCTCGCCGGTCCAGACCGGCTCGATCGGAACCCCCAGCACGAAGCAGGAAACGATGTCGGTGCCGCCGGAGATCGAGGCCAGATGCACGTCCTTCTTGATGCCGTCATAGACAAAGCGGAAATCCTCCGGTGACAAGGGCGAACCGGTGGAAGAGATGGTGCGCACGCTTGCAAGGTCGTGGCTGCTGATCGGCCTCAGCCCTGCCTTGCGCACGGAATCGATGAATTTCGCCGAGGTGCCGAAATAGGTCATCTTCTCGGCATCGGCGAAATCGAACAGCGCGTTGCCGTCGGGATAGAAGGGCGAGCCGTCGTAAAGCAGAAGCGTCGCTCCCGAGGCGAGGCCCGAAACCAGCCAGTTCCACATCATCCAGCCGCAGGTGGTGAAATAGAAGAAGCGGTCGCCGTCGAGCAGGCCGGCATGCAGGCGCTGTTCCTTCACGTGCTGGATCAGCGTGCCGCCCGCCGAATGCACGATGCATTTCGGGATGCCGGTCGTGCCGGAGGAGAACAGGATGTAGAGCGGGTACGAAAACGGCAGCCGCTCGAAACTCAGCGCCTTGGCGGCGAAGGGCGAGAGCGCTTCTTCCAGCGCCGCTGCCTTGTCGATGGTGGCGGCGACGTCGGCGGACGTGCCGAGATAGTCGACGATCAGCACCTTGCGCACGGTCGCCAGCTTCTCGGCAACCGCCCGGACCTTGTCGGCGACCTCGATCGCCTTGCCGTTGTACCAATAGCCGTCGGGCGCGATGAAGACGACCGGCTCGATCTGGCCGAAACGGTCGAGCACGCCCTGCTCGCCGAAATCGGGCGAGCAGGAGGACCAGACCGCGCCGATCGAGCTTGCTGCCAGCATGGCGGCGACCGTCTCAGGCATATTGGGCATCATGGCGGCAATGCGGTCGCCCCGCTTGACGCCGAGCGACAGGAAGAGCTGCTGCAGCCGCGAGGTGAGCGCATGAAGCTCGTTCCAGGAGAGCCGGCGCTCGACCTTGTCCTCGCCGCGAAAGACGATGGCCAGGCCGCCGCCGGTCTTCTTCAGCAAGTTCTCGGCGAAATTGAGCTTTGCGTCGGGGAAGAAGGCCCCGCCCGGCATCTTCTCGCCATCGATCAGAGCCCGCTCACCCTTGTCGCCGACAAGCCCGCAAAAATCCCAGACCAGGCTCCAGAACGCCTCGCGGTCGTCGATCGACCAGCGATGCAATTCGCCATAGGTGGAGAGAGCTTCGCCTGACTTCGCTGCGGCAGCCTTCATGAAGGCGGTCATGGGCGCGGAGGCGATCCGGTCCTGCGTCGGCGTCCACAAGGGGGTGTCGGCGGCCATGATCGTTCCTCCCAAAGCGCGTGGCGATTGCGGCAGTTAAGCCTGATGTCGCCTGCGTCGTTGTCCCAAAACCGGCGTGGCGTTTGCGGGCCGGACGGGTTTATCGCTTATGCATACCGCAGCGCAGCAGAGCAAGATTTTGTTGGAATGGCCGGCCAGGACGCGGCGCAAATGCCATCGCAGGGCCATAAAGACTTGAAAAGCGTCGGCGCTCGGTTACACCCGTCGGGCGATTTGTCGGCAATGGAAGCATAACGGGGCGCAATGCCATCATCTTTGATCCGGCGCGGGGTATGGGTGATCGGCGTTGCGGTGCTGATCATCGCGCTCGCCGTCGCCGCCCTGCCGCTGATTGCCTCGACGCGCATCGTGCGCGATCGCATCGCATGGGAATTGAGCGCCTGGAGCGGTTTTCGCGTGACGATCGACGGCTCGCCGCGCATCGAGGTGTGGCCGAAGTTCCGGGCGATCCTCAGCGACGTGACGCTGTCGCAATGGACCGAAACCGACGCGCCGCCGGTGATCGAAGCCGAGCGTGTCGAAGTCGACCTCTCCGCCATGGCCGCCTTGCAGGGCGACGTCCAATTCTCGACCGCAAGGCTGGTGCGGCCGACCATCAGGGTCGAGCGCACCGCGAGCGGCCTCTATCTGCCGCCGCTGCCCAGCGGCGGACGCATCACGCGCTCGATCGACACGGCGCGCGGCGTGGTCACCGCGAACCCGCAGAAGCCTGACCTCGGCAGGCTGCCTTCCGATCCGTTCGGCACCGTCGAGTTCCGCGACGGCCGCGTCGTGACCTCGGCGGGCGGCAAGGACACCGAGATCCTGAGCAGCCTGAGCGGCCAGGTGAACTGGGCGGCGATGAACAGCGACGCCACGCTGACGGCGACCGGGATATGGCGCGGCGAGAGCGTCCAGATCGATTTTTCCTCGGCGAGGCCGCTGGTTCTGTTTGCCGGAGGGGTCGCGCCTGTCACGCTTGCCTTCAAGGCGGCGCCGGCCACGCTCTCCTTCGAGGGCGTCGCCTCGATGTCGGAGAACGCCTATCTGGACGGGCAGGCCAAATTCGCCGCCCCGTCGCTGCGGCGCCTGCTTGAATGGTCGCAGGCCGGCATCGCGCCAAGTGCTGCGATCGGCTCCGTCTCGGTCGCGAGCAAGGTAACGGCGTCTGCGGGACGAGCAAAATTCGAGAACACGACGGTGGCGCTGGACAACAATCCCGGCATGGGAGCGCTTGACCTTTCGTTCGGCGAGGCCCTGCCCGTCATTTCCGGCACGCTTGCCTTCGACACGCTTGATCTTCGATCGTTCCTGTCCGCTTTCACGCCGATCGCTCCTGTCGGCGAAGCCGGCCCCGGCGAGATCGACACCAGCTTTGCCGACAAGATCAACCTCGACCTCCGACTGTCGGCGGCGCGCGCCACCGCCGGCCCGATTCAGCTTGCCGACGTCGCCGCGACCGCGCAGGTCAAGAATGGGCTTGCCGTCTTCGACATCTCCGACGCGTCTGCCTTCAACGGCAACATCCAGAGCAGCCTGCGTTTCGACCGCAAGCCGGACGGCACTCAGGTCGAGATGCGGCTTTTGGCGTCGGACGTCGACACCGGCGCCTTCGCCACCGCTGCGGGGATGACGCGGCTTGTGCCGGCCGGTACGGGAACCGTCTCGGTCATCCTCAAGGGGCCGGGTAAGGCCTGGGACTCGATCTTCGAGAATGCCGACGGATCCTTCTCGGCGACTTTCGGGCCGGGCTCGCTCAACGGGCTCAACCTGCCCGCCTTCCTCAAGCGCAACGAACAGGGCGGCTTCTTTGCCCTCGACGACGTCGCCGACGGTTCGCTGCCGATCGACGGCGCCGAGATCAAGGCGAGCATCTCGAAAGGCGTGGCGCGGCTGGACAAGGCCGAGGTCAATGCACAGAAGTACAAGATCTGGCTTTCGGGCATCGCCTCCTATAGCGGGCGCGGGCTGGCGCTGTCAGGAGGCATCATCCCGAACGGGCAGCCTGCGCAACCACAGCCTGCACAGCAGCAGCCGGCGCAGCAACCAGCCGCTAGCGGTCAGGCGGCCGTGCAGGCACCACCGCCCCCAAAGCAGTCGCTGTTCTTCGTCGGCGGCAACTGGAGCACACCGTTCATCTCGCCGATCAGCCGGGGCGTTTCAGGCCAATAATTCTGGAAAGGCGCGAAAGCGAGCCAGGAAGGACAAGGCGCAAGTCGCGCCCGTCCCCTATTCCTCCTCAACCGCGCTGGGCAGCCTGCTCGTCGCGCTGGCGCTGGACCTCGCGGCGCTTGTTGGCGATCGAGGCTATGATGACGCCGACGGCCACGACGGCGATCAGGATGGTGCAGGCGGCGTTGATCTCCGGCGTAACGCCGAGGCGCACCTGGCTGTAGATCTTCATCGGCAGGGTCGTAGCGCCCGGGCCCGAGGTGAAGGAGGCGATCACCAAGTCGTCGAGCGAGAGCGTGAAGGCTAGCATCCAGCCCGAAATGATCGCCGGCAGGATGACCGGCAGCGTGATCTGGAAGAAGGTCTTCACCGGCGGCGCGCCAAGGTCCATGGCAGCCTCCTCGAGCGAGCGGTCGAAGGAGACCAGACGCGACTGCACGACGACGGCCACGAAGCACATGGTGAAGGTGATGTGGGCGAGCGTGACCGTGAAGAAGCCGCGGTCGAGCCCGACGGCAACGAAAAGCAGCAGCAGCGACAGGCCGGTGATGACTTCCGGCATGACCAGCGGCGCAAAGACCATGCCGGAAAACAGCACCCGCCCCTTGAAGCGTGTGTAACGGGTCAAGGTGATCGCCGCCAGCGTGCCGAGCACAGTCGCGACGGTCGCCGAGATAACGCCGACGCGCGCCGTCACCCAGGTGGCGTCCATCAGGCCCTGGTTGTGGAACAGCGACACGTACCACTTGGTCGAGAAGCCGCCCCAGACGGTGACGAGCTTCGATTCGTTGAAGGAAAAGACGATGAGAAGCACGATCGGCAGATAGAGGAAGGCAAAGCCGAGCACGATCGAGGTGATGTTGAAGCGGCTCCAGGTAGCGTTCATTTGCCTTGCTCCTGGGCTTTCGCCTGGGCCTGCTGGAAGAACATGATCGGAACGGTCAGTACCAGGAGCAGGATGACCGCCACCGCCGACGAGACCGGCCAGTCGCGGTTGGCGAAGAACTCGTTCCACAGCGTCTTGCCGATCATCAGCGTCTGCGAGCCGCCGAGAAGGTCTGGGATGACGAACTCGCCGACCGCCGGGATGAAGACCAGCAGGCAGCCGGCGATGACGCCGGGCAGCGACAGCGGGAAGGTGATCTTCCAGAAGGCGCCGATCGGCGGGCAGCCGAGGTCCTGCGCCGCCTCGATCAGCGAATAGTCCATCTTCTCCAGCGACGAATAGAGCGGCAGCACCATGAAGGGCAGATAGGAATAGACGATGCCTATGAAGATCGCGGTGTAGGTGTTGAGGATGACCAGCGGCTGGCTGATGAGATGCAGCGACAACAGCACCTGGTTGAGCAGCCCTTCCGGCTTGAGGATGCCGATCCAGGCATAGACGCGGATCAGGAACGAGGTCCAGAACGGCAGGATCACCAGCATCAGCAGGGTCGGCCGGATCGTCGCCGGCGCGCGCGCCATGCCATAGGCTATCGGATAGCCGACGATCAGCGTCAGCACCGTCGAGATGGCGGCGATGATCAGGCTGGTCACGTAGGCGTTGAAGTAGAGCGCGTCCTGGGTCAGCCAGGTGTAGTTGTCGAAGTTGAGCTCGCGGAAGCCTGCGAAGAAGCCGGAAATGCCGTCTGTGAAATCAAGCACGGGGGTGTAGGGCGGCATCGAGATCGCCGTCGCCGACAGCGATATCTTGAAGACGATAATGAACGGGACGAGGAAGAAGAACAGCAGCCAAAGATAGGGAATGATGATGACGAGGCGGTCGACGAAACCCTTCGCCAGTCGGGTCGGCAATGCAGCGGCTTCGGCTGATGGAGCAGCGGCGGCGGCGATGTTGGTCATGGCCCGCTCCTACCTGGTCAGCACGACGCCGGCGTCCGGCCGGAAGGAAACCCAGGCGCGGTCGTTCCAGGTCAGCGGGTCCTCGGTGACGCGCGCGGCGTTCAACGCGCTGGCCCGCACCATCTGACCGTCGTCGAGCCTGATGTGGTAGACGGTCATGTCGCCGAGATAGGCGACATCGTAGACCTCGCCCTCCAGCGCATTGACGGCGTCGACCGGCTTTTTCGACGAGACCCTGATCTTTTCCGGCCGGATCGCGAAGATGATATCCGCGCCATTAGCGGTTTCGGCGGCATTCTCGACGACGATCTGCGCACCGGTCGCGCCGGTGATGCGCGTCCTGTTCGCCGCCCGCTCGGCAACCTTGCCCTCGAACATGTTCACATTGCCGACGAAATGCGCCACGAAGCGCGAGGTCGGCGCCTCGTAGATTTCCGCCGGCGTCGCGACCTGCATCACCTCGCCCTTGTCCATGATGGCGATGCGGTCGGCCATGGTCATGGCCTCTTCCTGATCGTGGGTGACGACGACGAAGGTCAGGCCGAGTTCCTGCTGCAGGTCCATCAGCTCGAACTGCGTCTCCTCGCGCAGTTTCTTGTCGAGCGCGCCGAGCGGCTCGTCCAAAAGAAGGACCTTCGGCCGCTTGGCGACCGAGCGGGCAAGCGCCACACGCTGGCGCTGGCCGCCGGACAGCTGATGCGGCTTGCGCTTGGCGAACTGCTCAAGCTTGACCAGCCGCAGCATCTCGGCGACGCGTTTTTCGATATCGGCGGCAGGCATGCCTTCCTGCTTGAGGCCGAAGGCGATGTTCTTCTCCACCGTCATATGCGGGAACAGCGCGTAGGACTGGAACATCATGTTCACCGGTCGCTTGTAGGGCGGGATGCCGCGTAGGTCCTGGCCGTCGAGCAGAATGCGCCCCGCGGTCGGCTCCTCGAAGCCGGCGAGCATCCTGAGCAAGGTCGACTTGCCGCAGCCCGAGGCGCCAAGCAGCGCGAAGAACTCGCGTTCGAAGATGGCCAGCGACAGATTGTTGACGGCGGTGAAGTCGCCGAACCTCTTGGTCACCTTGTCGAACTGGATATATGGCTTGGCGCTCGGATCATTCCACGGCGCGAAATCCCTGCGGATGCTGCCAAGCGATTTCATAGTCCCCACTCCGTTCTGTTCTTGGTGCGGTTCGTCGTTTCAAGGAAACGCAGAACCGTTCTGTCTCTTTAGTTTTGACGCAATTCCGGACGGAAAACCGCTTCACACTTTTCCCGGAATTGCTCTGTCTCTCTGTTTTTACGCAATTCCGGACGGAAAACCGCTTCGCACTTTTCCTGGAATTGCTCCAAGAAAGCGACCCCGGCAGTGGCTGCCAGGGTCGCGTCTTAATGCTTATTGGCCGGTGACGATCTTGGTCCAGGTGCGCGTGATGACACGCTGTGTCTTGGGATCGTATGGCTGCACCGTGTAAAGCTTCTTGGTCGTCTCCTCGTCCGGATAGACCGAGGTGTCGTCCAGCAGGGCCTTGTCGACGAACTGCTGCGAAGCCTTGTTGCCGTTGGCGTAGAGCACGTAGTTAGACGACTTGGCGATGACTTCCGGCGTCATCATGTAGTTGATGAACTCAAGCGCCTCGGCGACATGCGGCGCATCGGCAGGGACAGCCATCTGATCGAACCACATCTGGGCGCCTTCCTTCGGCACCGAATAGCCGATCTCGACACCCTGCTTGGCCTCCTCGGCGCGGCTGCGCGCCTGGAACACGTCGCCCGACCAGCCGATCGCCAGGCAGATGTCGCCGTTGGCCAAAGCATTGATGTATTCCGACGAATGGAACTTGCGGATATAGGGCCGGACCTTGAGCAATGCTTCCTCGGCCTTGGCGATATCGTCGGGCGAGGTGCTGTTCGGGTCGAGGCCCAGATATTTCAACGCGGCCGGAATGATGTCTGCGGGCGAATCCAGCACGTAGACGCCGCAATCCTTGAGCTTGGCGAGGCTGTCCGGATTGAAGAACACGTCCCAGCTATCGATCTTGTCGGTGCCGAGTGCTGCCTGCACCTTCTTGACATTGTAGCCGAGGCCGACCGTGCCCCACATATAGTTGACCGAATACTCATTGCCCGGATCATACTTGGCGGTGCGATCCGCAATGACATCCCACATGTTGGAGATGTTGGGCAGCTTCGACTTGTCGAGCTTCTGGAACACGCCGGCCTGGATCTGGCGCGCCAGGAAGTTGGCGCTGGGCACGACAACGTCGTAGCCGCTGCCACCGGCCAAAAGCTTCGTCTCCAGGATCTCGTTGGAATCGAAGGTATCGTAGACGACCTTGATGCCGGTCTTCTTGGTGAAATCGTCGATGATCGAGCTGTCGATATAATCCGACCAGTTGTAGACGTTGACGACGCGATCGTCGGCATGGCCGCCTACGGTAAAGAGCGTCAGAAAGGCCGAGGTCGCCGAAAGCAAAAGCGCTTTGCGGATCATGATGTTCTCCTTTGGTGAGTGTTCCCGTGCCGTCCTGTCGCGGCGTGAACGCGGGGCGGCTTTTGGTTCAGATTGTTGAGCTTTCCGGAGGGCGATAAGCGCGACCCGCTGGGATCGCGCCGGATTGTTAAGTAGCGGTTGCGGCCCTTGCACCCCCTCCGGGAGGGTATCAGAGCGGCGTCAGCGGCGTTCGCCGCGGCGTAAGCAGAGATATAACGATGCGGTCCGGCCCCGATGAGGCCGGCGGAGTCACTTGGCAAGATACGCCTGTCTTGTTGTTGCCGTAATCGCAGCCTGCCCGCCCGGCAGCGGAGTTGTCAATGGGGAAGACTCTCGAGCGTCAATTAGGAGACGGCAGCCCGGTGATGCCCGGCCGCTCGGGCCGGGTCTGCCGCTTGAACTCGAATCCGATATGAACAAGCAACGCCGTGACCACGACCGCGCCGCCGATGATCGTGCGCACCGACGGCACCTCGGAATGAACGAGCCAGACCCAGATCGGACCGAGGATCGGCTCGAACGTGCCGAGCAGCGCCGCGATGGCCGCCGGCACCAGCCGCGCGCCCATGGCAAAAAAAGCAAGGCCGACGCCGAGATTGATGACGCCGAAGGCAAAGAGAAAGCCCATGTCGCGCGCCGAGACGGCAAACTCCGTGGCCTGCGAGGCGGCAAAAGCACCGGCAAGCAGCGCGCCGAGGCAAGTGGCCGGCACCATGCGCACATGGGCAAAGCGCCGGGTGATCACGGTCGCGAACGAAAACATCACCGCGATCAGCAGCGCCAACCCGTCGCCGATCGGCGAGACGGCTCCGCCTAACGACTCGGAGACCATGATGGCCACGCCGGTGATGACGGCGGCGATTGCCGCCCAGGTCCCCGGGCTCACACGTTCGCGAAACAACACCCAGGCGAGCAAGGCCGCCAGAAGCGGCACGCCGGCCTGCATCAACAAGATGTTCGCGACCGTCGTGTAGGCGAGCGCGACGATGAAGCTCGTCGAGGCGGTGGCGAAGCAGAGGGCTACGCCGAGCCCCGGCAAGCCCATGTCGCGGAACAGTTTCCAGGTGCCGCGCCAGCCGTCGCGCCAGGCCATGAAGGCGATGAGGAAGGCCACCGCCCAAAGCGAGCGCCAGAACACTACGGTCCAGCTGTCGCCGACATGGATGAAGCGGGCGATGGTGCCGCCAAAACTCCACATCAGCGCCGACAGGAAGACCAGCAGCATGCCGATCCGCTCCTCGCGCGGCGAGACGGCAGGCAATGCGACGCGATGCGAGGCGGTATCGGTCATGGACGGGACTGTCAGCGATTTGCGAGCGGCACGATCCACCACGGACGACCAGACTGTATCTTATTCGCGTAGCGCAAATGCCGGAGCAAGGCGTGATCCAGCATCCGCTGAAATGTAGGACAAGCCGGCTTACGCTCCCTCGAGATTGCCGCAAGATTTGGCGGCAAGCACTATCCCTGGAAGTCGAAGGCGCTGAGGCCCGTCACCATCTCGTCGAGGCCGAGCGGCCGCGTCACCGGCGGCTCGGCGCGCGCCAGGCAGCCGACGCGCTCGCAGAGCCTGCAGGCCGGGCCGACCGGGGTTGCGAATGCCGTGCCTTGCGCGGCCTTGCCGGCGGACGGTCCGGGCAGCGCCGCACCGTAGACAACCTCGTCGCGAAAGCCGATATCGCAGCCAAGCAGAAGCGCCGTGCGCCGCGGCCGCTCGGAGAAGGCGCCTTGCGGCCCTTCGAGCGTGCGGGCGATGCAGAGAAACTCGGCACCGTCCGGCATTTCCACCGCCTCGACCAGAATCCGGCCCGGCTGGGAAAAGGCCGCATGGACGGGAAGCTTCGGGCAGGCGCCGCCGAAACGACTTTGCGGATAGCCGAGGCTGCCCGCCTTGCGGAAGCGGTTGCCGGCATTGTCGACCTCCAGCATGAAGAACGGCACGCCCGCCGCGCCGGGCCGCTGCAGCATGGTCAGGCGATTCGCCGCCTGCTCGAAGGACACGCCGAAACGGGAACGCAGGACGTCGATATCGTAGCGGGCGCGGATCGCTGCCGCATGAAAGGCCTGATAGGGCATCATCAACGCATGCGCGGCATAGCGGCCGAGCTCGAAGCGGGCGAGCCGGCGCGCCTCGTCGGTGCCGAGCTTCAACGCCCGGATCTCGCTCGCCACGGCCACCGTCATGCGCATCAGGCTCGCCTCCATGGCGACCTCGCGCAGCTGATCGAAAGGGGACAGCCGCTCGGACAGGAACAGGCGTTGCGAATGGCGATCGTAGCGCCTGCGCCAGTTCGGCATGGTGGCGACCGGCAGCACCTTGACCACTATGCCATGCTCTCGCCTCAGCCACGCCTTCAGCGCGCCGAACAGATCGTCTCCGGGATCGAGCAGCGAAATGAAGGCTTCAGCTTCCTCCTCCAGCGCCGCGAAGTGGTTCGGCCGACGCTCGAAGGTCTCGTGCACTTCATCGACAGGCAGGCGGGTGCCGGACAATGCGGTCGCCCTGCCCTCCTGCGCCAGAAGCTCATTGAGATCCGACAGCCGCTCGGCCTGCTCGCGATAGGCGCGAAACAGCTTCACCATCGCGGCGGAAGCGTTCGGCGCGATCTCGGCGAGATCGATGAGCTCCTGGTCGCCCGGCAGTTCGCCGGCCAGGAGCGGATCGCCGAACACTTCCTTCAGCGCCGCGATCGACCCTTTGGTCTCGCCCTGCAATTCATGCGGGTCGATCTTGTAGACCGACGCCAGCTTGAGGATCAGCTGCACCGTCAGCGGCCGCTGGTTGCGCTCGATGAGGTTGAGGTAGGACGGCGAGATGCCCAGCCCTTCGGCCATCGCCGTCTGGGTCAGGCCCTTGGCGTTGCGAAGCCTGCGGATACGGGGCCCGGCGAAGATCTTCTGGTCGGCCAATCAGACTATCCTTGACAAGATTTTACAGGAAATGGCGCGATCTGCGGCCAGCCATCTTTTACAATCGTGACAAATTTACAGCGCCAGCCTGTCAAACGCAATACAGGTTTTCCCTTATTTTCCTCGGAAAACTCTGGTTTCTCTGGCGATTTTTGCGTCGCAATGTAAACGATGTCACACGTCAGCGGCGCCGAAAACAGTCTCTACGAACGCGCCATCCGAACAAGCAGAACCGATCTGGAGCAACCGATGACTGATTTTTACAACCTCGTCCCGTCCGCGCCGGAAGGCCGTTTCGACGGCATCGAAAGGCCCTACTCGCCCGAGGATGTGAAGCGGCTGCGCGGCTCGGTCCAGATCCGCCAAACGCTTGCCGAAAATGGTGCGAATAGGCTGTGGACGCTCATTCATGAAGAAGACTTCGTCAATGCGCTCGGCGCCATGTCGGGCAATCAGGCCATGCAACAGGTCAGGGCGGGCTTGAAAGCGATCTATCTGTCGGGCTGGCAGGTCGCGGCCGACGCCAACACCGCGTCCGCCATGTATCCGGACCAGTCGCTCTATCCGGCCAATGCGGCGCCGGAGCTGGTGAAGCGCATCAACCGCACGCTGCAGCGCGCCGACCAGATCGAGACGTCCGAGGGCAAGGGGCTTTCGGTCGAGACCTGGTTCGCGCCGATCGTCGCCGACGCCGAAGCGGGCTTCGGCGGACCGCTCAACGCGTTCGAGATCATGAAGGCCTTCATCGAGGCCGGCGCGGCGGGCGTCCACTACGAGGACCAGCTGGCTTCGGAGAAGAAGTGCGGCCATCTCGGCGGCAAGGTGCTGATCCCGACGGCGGCACATATCCGCAATCTCAACGCGGCCCGCCTTGCGGCGGACGTGATGGGCACGCCGACGCTGGTGGTGGCGCGCACCGACGCGGAGGCGGCAAAGCTGCTCACCTCCGACATCGACGAGCGCGACCGGCCTTTCGTTGACTATGACGCCGGCCGCACGGTCGAGGGCTTCTACCATGTCAGGAATGGCATCGAGCCCTGCATCGCGCGCGCCGTCGCCTACGCGCCGCATGCGGATCTGATCTGGTGCGAGACCTCGAAGCCGGATCTTGAGCAGGCCAAGAAGTTCGCCGAAGGGGTGCGCAAGCATCATCCGGGCAAGCTGCTCGCCTACAACTGCTCGCCCTCGTTCAACTGGAAGAAGAACCTGGACGACGCGACCATCGTCAAGTTCCAGAAGGAGCTCGGCGCCATGGGCTACAAGTTCCAGTTCATCACGCTGGCCGGCTTCCACCAGCTGAACTTCGGCATGTTCGAGCTGGCCCGCGGCTACAAGGATCGCCAGATGGCGGCCTATTCGGAACTGCAGGAGGCCGAGTTCGCGGCGGAGGCTCATGGCTATACCGCGACCAAGCACCAGCGCGAGGTCGGCACCGGCTATTTCGATGCCGTGTCGATGGCGATAACCGGCGGCCAGTCTTCGACCACCGCCATGCATGAATCGACCGAGCACGCCCAGTTCAGGCCGGCGGCCGAGTGAGGATAACCCCAGAGGAAACGCCCAAAGGGCACTTACATCGAGGAGAACAGCAATGGCATCGATAAGCCGCGTCAAGGAACGAGCCGAAGAACAGTCGAGCGCAATGAGCGTCGACCAGCAGGCGACGATCCGCATGCTTGCCAACGACCTGCACAGGCTCAACCAGTCGGTGATGAAGGCGGTCGAGGCAGGCGTGTCCGTGGAACTGGTGCGATCCGCCAGGCACCATGGCGGAGACGGCAACTGGGGTGATCTTCTGATCCCAGTGATCGTCACCCACCAGAACCACGGTTGACGCAACGTCAACAATCACCCGCGAGTGTCTCCCGTGCGCTATACGTTCGGGAGACTTTCGGGGTTTTTCGAATTGCGCTTGCGGCAATGCGGAGGACTTGCGCCGAATTTTAGCAATTCTTGTTATATTATCATTTTCCACTATTTCTGCTTGACACCGCTGGCGATCTCACGCCAAGTGCGCTCTGGTTTCAACCCTGCATTGAATCAGAGCGCCCGCCTGCATGTGTCCCGCCGATCGCGACGACCCCCGAAAACCAATAAAACCGGCGGAGCGCGGCGCGGCGGCCCGGCCGGAGGCGGATTTTTCCAAGGTGCTTGTGGTCGGCAAATCGTCGATCAACCGGGTCGTGGTGTCGAAGATCGTGGAGAAGTCCGGGCTGAAGCCGATTTCGGAGTCGCCCGAGACCGCCGAGAAAGCCCTGGCCAGCATGGTCCCCGGCGTCGTGATCCTGGACGGCGGACCCGACGACAAGGACTGCGACAGGCTGTTGTCCGGCATCGACGCGCTGCGGCGTGCTTCCGGCAGGGCGCTGCCCTCCGTGATCCTGCTCTCAACCAGGAATGGCACGCCGGACAGCCTCGGCCTGTCGAGCGTCGTGGATACTGTGGTTGCCAAGCCGATCACGCCTGAAAGACTGCAACCGGTGATCGATCGCCTGGTTGGCCGCGGCTAGACAGAGGCGACGCTTAACCAACCTTTGCAATCGCCTCGACTAGGGTCGGCAGCTCGCCAAGGTCGGCAATCTGGCGGAAACGCGGCGCCGCGACAGGCGCCTCGGCATGTTCGATCGCCCAGGTCAATTCGTGCGGCACATGGATGCCCCAGCCGCCGGCCTCGATGGCGGGGACCACGTCGGACTTGAGCGAATTGCCGACCATCATGCTGTTCTGCGGACCGTCGCCATGGCGGCTGAAGATGCGGGCATAGGTGGCGGCGCTCTTGTCGCTGACGATCTCGACGGCATCGAAGAGATCGCCCATTCCCGACTGCGCCAGCTTGCGCTCCTGGTCGAATAGGTCGCCCTTGGTGATCAGCACCAGATGGTAGGAGCCCGCCAGCTTTTCGACCGTCTCGCGCGCATGCGGCAGCGGCTCGATCGGATGGCTGAGCATCTCGCGGCCGGCAGCCAGGATTTCGCCAATCACCGAACCGGGCACCTCGCCGTTTGTGATCGCGACGGCAGTCTCGATCATCGACAGGGTAAAGCCCTTGATGCCGAAGCCATAGAGGGCGAGGTTGCGCCTTTCCGCATCGAGCAGCCTTGCCGCGATGTGCTCATGGTCGCCGTGCTCGGCCAGCAAGTCGGCAAAGCGCTTCTCGGTCATGCGGAAGAACTGCTCGTTCTGCCACAGCGTATCGTCTGCATCGAAGCCGATGGTGGTCAAACGTCGAGCGGACATGGGCGACCCTTTGCTTACAGGCTCATCTAAACCTTGTTGCGCCGTGCCGCCAGCGAGAAGACCGACCCGACGCCTCCCCTTCCCTTCCCCTGCGGCGCCCGGCTATACTTCGAAATCCGCAACACAATCTGGTGAATGATGCCGCCTGAAAAAAAGGAAGTCCGTCCGTCGAACCGGGGGGGACGCGCCCGCACGCCTGCCTTCTTGAAAAACGAACGCGGTGTGAAGAACTGGAAGGAAGCCAGCGCATGGCTGGAATGGCGCGGCATCGAGGACATAGAATGCATCACGCCGGACCAGGCCGGCGTCGCCCGCGGCAAGATGATGCCGTCGAAGAAATTCACCTCCAACACCTCGCTGGCGCTGCCTTCGGCGGTGTTCATGACGACGATCTCCGGCGGCTACCCGGAAGACGGCAACGGCTTCCACTATCCGGAGGACGACGGCGACCTCAAGCTTTTGCCCGATCTCTCGACGCTGACCGTCGTGCCCTGGGAGGAAGACCCGACGGCGGCTGTGATCTGCGACCTCGTCCACCAGGACGGCCGCTCCGTCGAATTCACGCCGCGCAATGTGCTGAAGCGCGTGCTGGCCGCCTATGACGATCGTGGCCTGAGGCCGGTAGTGGCGCCCGAGATCGAATTCTACCTGGTGCGCAAGAACCCCGATCCGGACTATCCGCTGACGCCGCCCGTCGGGCGCTCGGGGCGGCCGATCGGCGGCGGCGCCGGCTATTCGATCGCCGGCGTCAACGAGTTCGACGAGCTGATCGACGACATCTACCATTTCTCGGAGCGGCAAGGCCTGGAGATCGACACGTTGATCCACGAGGAGGGCGCAGGCCAACTCGAAATCAACCTGCGCCACGGCAATCCGATCGAGCTCGCCGACCAGGTGTTCATGTTCAAGCGCACGATCCGCGAGGCGGCGCTGAAGCACGAGATCTACGCCACCTTCATGGCCAAACCGATCCAGGGGCAGCCCGGCTCGGCCATGCATATCCACCAGTCGGTGCTCGACAAGAAAACCGGCAAAAACATCTTCTCGGCCGAGGACGGCTCGGAGACGGATGCCTTCTTCCATTTCATCGGCGGCATGCAGAAGCATGTGCCGAACGCACTGGTGATGCTTGCGCCCTACGTCAATTCCTACCGCCGGCTGACGCAGGCGGCGTCGGCGCCGGTCAACAACAAATGGGGCTACGACAACCGCACGACGGCCTTTCGCGTGCCGCGCTCCGATCCCGCGGCGCGGCGCGTCGAGAACCGCATTCCGTCCTCGGACGCCAATCCCTATCTGGCGCTGGCCGCCTCGCTGGCGTGCGGACTGATCGGCATGAACAACAAAGTCAAGGCGGAGCCGCCGGTGCTGACCACAGCCAATGCCGATGAGATCGATCTGCCGCGCAGCTTGCTGGAAGCGGTCGACCTGTTCGAGGCCGACAAGGAGCTCGCCACTATCCTCGGCACATCATTCGCCGCCACCTACGCCGCGATCAAGCGCGCCGAGTTCGAGACCTTCATGGAAGTGATCAGCCCGTGGGAGCGGGAGTATTTGTTGCTGAATGTTTAGGGCACTGATCTTGCCCTACCAATCTCCGATTTCTCCAGGCCGTTCCTGGTACGAAGACACAGCGGGACCGCGTCCTGAATATCCTGCGCTCGACGGCGATCGCCAGTGCGATGTTGTCATCATCGGCGGCGGCTTCACCGGCCTGTCGGCTGCGACACATCTCGCCAAGGCCGGCACGAATGTCGTGCTCATCGATGCCTACCGCTTTGGCGACGGCGCATCAGGGCGCAATGGCGGCCAGCTCGGTACCGGCCAGCGGGCCTGGGCCGAGGAATTGGAGGCCGAGTACGGCTTCTCGCGAGCCAAGGCGCTGTTCGATCTCGCGGAGGAAGCCAAGACGCATCTTCTCGATTTCGCGGCCGCCAACCAGATCGACATCGACTACATGCCCGGCCAATTGTCGGTGGCGCATAAGCGGCGTTATGTCGACGACTACAAGCGCCATGCCGAGATCATGGCGAACCGCTTCGGCTATCCGCATGTCAGCTTCATGGATGCAGCGGAAACGGCGGAACGGCTGGGCTCGACGCGCTATTTCGGCGGCACGCGCGACACCGGCACCGGGCATATCCACCCGCTGAAGCTGGTGATCGGCACGGCAAAGGTGGCAGCCGCAGCTGGCGCGCATCTGTTCGAGCGGACGCCCTCGACCGGCATTGTTTCCACTGGCGGCAAGGTGAAGGTCACGACGCCAAAGGGCACCATCTCAGCCGAGAAATGCCTGATCGCGGTCAACGCCTATGGCGGCAATCTGGAGCCGGTGAGCGCATCACATATCATGCCGATCGGCTCCTTCATCGGCGCGACTGTCCCGCTCGGCGCCGAGTCCAAGGTGTTGCCAGGCGGCGAGTCGGTGGACGATTCCCGCTTCGTCGTGCGCTACTTCCGCAAGTCGAAGGACGGGCGGCTGCTGTTCGGTGGCCGCGAGGTCTATGCCGTCAATGATCCGAAGGACATCCATATCCACATCCGCCGGCAGATCGCCGAGCTCTATCCGGCGCTGAAGGACGTCGAGATCACCCACGGCTGGGGCGGCTATGTCGGCATCACCGTGCCGAGGAAGCCTTTCGTGCGCGAGGTGATGCCGAAAGTGATTTCGATAGGTGGCTATTCCGGCCATGGCGTCATGCTGTCCAACTTCTTCGGCAAGCTCTATGCCGAGACGGTCGCCGGCAACCGCGACCGACTGAAGCTGATCGAGGATCTGAAGATTCCAGCTTTCCCGGGCGGCCGCCGTTTTCGCGCCCCGCTGCTGTTTCTGGCGCTCAACTGGTTCGCGCTGCGCGACCGGATCTGAAGCCGGACATGTGCAGAAGCTGTCGATTCGACAAGTGCGCTTCCCTAACGGCACGTTGCAGAATCCTTAACGAACGCGCAGAATTTCGCAAAAAGGCGCACTGATGCCATAATCGGCGGCAAAAGATGCCGGTTCTGGGCGATAATATGGGGATTTGCGCGGGCCTGCCCGCTTAAATTTTCGGGACCGATGCCGATCGGCCGCTAGCTGTGCGGCAAGATCGAAAGAACGTCGGCCCGGTTGTTGGAGGTGGTCTAAGTGAACGAGCCCTTCAGTTTCGGCGCGCCGGAACGACGGCGCTTTGCAGTGCAGTTCGGCTATGACATGCGGCCCTCGTTCTGGCAGGGTCTGCAGTCGAACGCGCATCTGGTGATAGCGGCTGTCGGTACCGCAGCGCTGCTCGGCGTCGCTGCGGTAGCGCTTTGGCTGGCCCTGCCGGCCAATGAACGACAGGCGATCGCAAGCGCGGAGCAGAGCGTGCCCGCAGTACCTGTCAAGACGACGAAGATCGCTCCGGCCGCGGCGAGCGCCGTCAGTGTCGCCGCCGCGCCGCAGGCGGCGCGCAAGGCCGATGCAGTTTCGCCCGTGACCGCAGCCCGAGAAGCCACCATCCCGGCGCTGGCATCCAACAACCCCCGCTGGAGCGGCGCGGGTGGTGAGCCTGCGCCTGCTGTAGCTGAGACCTCGCCAGCCTCACCCGCTCAGGCCGCCGAGAAGCCGGCAACGCAGAACGACAAGCCAACCGCTGCCGCCTTTGCCGAATCCATGTCGGGGAACGATGCTTCGGCCGCCTTGGCTGAGGTCGCGGCTCCCCCTGCGGCGGCTGGCCAGTCGGCAGATGCGAAAAAGCCCGACGACAAGATGGATGGCGCTCAGACCGCCGCCATACCGGCAACAAAGCCGCAGGCTCTCGACGATCAGACGGCAGCAACCGAGGACCAGGCCAAGCCTGACCCTGAAAAAATAGGCGCGGTCGCAAACGGACGTATCCTGCGGGCAGTGACAATGCGAGCAGGTCCAAAACAGAAAGCGGCCGCCATGCTCACCGTGCCCGCTAAAACTTCGGTGCAAGTGCTCAGCTGCAAGAAATGGTGCGAGATCATTTATAACGGCAAGCGCGGCTGGATCTACAAGAGCTACGTCAAGACCGGCGCCTGATCCGCTTCCCGGCCGAAGCCGGCCGCAAAGTGCTGAGCTGCCAAACCGTTTCGTGGAGCGGCAGCTCAGATGCAGCGCCCGCCATCGACCTCCAGCGCCACGCCGGTGATGAAGGCGGCTTCGTCCGAGGCCAGCCAAAGCGCCGCATTGGCGATGTCGAGCGGCGTCGATAGCCGGCCGAGCGGGATCGAGGCGCGGAACTTTTCCCGGATCTCCGGCGTGTCGGCGCCCATGAATTTCTCCAGCATGCCGGTCTCGCCCGCGACCGGACAGAGGCAATTGACGCGGATGTTCTTCGGCGCGAGCTCGACCGCCATCGACTTGGTGGCGGTGATCGCCCATCCCTTGGAGGCGTTGTACCAGGTGAGGCCCGGCCGCGGCCTGATGCCGGCCGTCGAGGCCGTGGTGAGGATGACGCCGCCGCCCTGCCGGTCCATGATCGGCACCACGGCAAGGGCGGCATGATAGATCGCCTTCATGTTGACGGCGGTGATCAGGTCGAAGGTTTCCTCGTCGACGCCCAGCATGTCGCCGTTGCGATGGGTATAGCCGGCGTTGTTGATCATGATGTCGATGCGACCGAAGGCGCTCTTGGCGGCGTAGACCATCTCGTCGAATTCGGAGCGCTGAGAGACGTCGGTCTGGGTCCAGATCGCGCTCTCGCCGATTTCCTCCGCCACGCGCTCCGCGCCCTTGGCGTTGAGGTCGGCGACGACGACACGTGCGCCCTCTTCCGCGAAGCGCTTAGCCATGCCCTCGCCGAAGCCCGACGCCGCGCCGGTGATGATGGCAACCTTGTTTTCCAGACGCATGGGTTTTCCGCTCATTCCAGATCATCCGCAAATTCGCATCGGGAGGCTCAATGATTTCTCCCTTAGCTTTCGTCACATTCACGATCTATGCTGCAGTCGCGAACGCTGCCGGAAGACATCGCTTGCCGACAAGCCTTCCGGCAGCACCAGTGTCAAGCGCCAGTATCAGGGGCACGTCTAGACCCAATCATACTCTAGCGATTGGCCCCCTTGATGTGACACCATGGCACTGGACGATTTAAATCGATTAGAATATATCAGCCCCGCTACCGGCGAGCGGCATCAAACCGGACTGACCATGACCAGCCAGATCATCCCCGTCGACCCATTCGACTTCATCATCTTCGGCGGCACCGGCGACTTGTCGGAACGCAAGCTTCTGCCCTCGCTCTACTATCGCCAGTGCGACCACCAGTTCTCCGAGCCGACGCGCATCATCGGCACGTCGCGCGCGAAGATGACCGACGCCGAGTTCCAGACCTTCGCCAAGCAGGCGATATCGCGGCATGTGAAGCCGGCCGATATCAACGCCAAGGAGCTGGACACGTTTCTTGCCCGCCTATCCTACGTTTCGGCCGATGCGACCAGCGGCACCGGTTTCGACAAGCTCAAGAAGGCGATCGGCGACAGCGACCGCATCCGTGCCTTCTACCTGGCAGTGGCGCCGGCGCTGTTCGGCGACATCTCGCACCAGCTCAAAGAACACAAGCTGATCACGCCGAACTCGCGCATCGTGCTGGAGAAGCCGATCGGGCGGGATCTCACCTCGGCGCGGGCGCTCAACGACGCGGTGGGCGATGATTTCCACGAAAGCCAGATCTTCCGCATCGATCACTATCTCGGCAAGGAAACGGTGCAGAACCTGATGGCGCTGCGCTTTGCCAACGCGCTCTACGAGCCGTTGTGGAACTCCGCCCATATCGACCATGTGCAGATAACGGTGGCCGAGACCGTGGGTCTCGAGGACCGCGTCACCTATTACGACAAGGCCGGCGCGCTGCGCGACATGGTGCAGAATCACATTCTGCAGCTGCTTTGCCTGGTCGCCATGGAAACGCCGTCGTCGATGGACGCGGACGCCGTGCGCGACGAGAAGCTGAAGGTGCTGAGGGCGCTCAAGCGCATCAACGGCAACGACGCGCCGAAGCAAACCGTGCGCGGGCAGTATCGCGCCGGCGCCTCGGCCGGCGGAGCCGTCAAAGGCTATGTCGAGGAACTCGGCAAGGCCAGCAACACCGAGACCTTCGTCGCCGTAAAGGCTGAGATCGGCAACTGGCGCTGGGCCGGCGTTCCCTTCTATCTCAGGACCGGCAAGCGGCTGGCGACCCGCGTTTCGGAGATCGTCATCGAGTTCAAGCCGATCCCCTATTCCATCTTCGGCGACAGCGCGGGTCCGATCTTCGCCAATCAGCTGGTGATCCGGCTGCAGCCGGACGAAGGCGTCAAGCAGTACATCATGATCAAGGATCCGGGGCCGGGCGGCATGCGGTTGCGCCAGATCTCGCTCGACATGAGCTTCGCGCAGTCGTTCCAGGGCCGGGCGCCGGACGCCTATGAGCGGCTGATCATGGATGTGGTGCGCGGCAACCAGACGCTGTTCATGCGCCGCGACGAGGTCGAGGCGGCGTGGAAGTGGATCGACCCGATCCAGAACGCCTGGGAAAGCGCCAGGCAGGAAGCGCAGGGCTACACGGCCGGCACCTGGGGGCCCTCGGCCTCGATCGCGCTCATCGAACGTGACGGACGGACATGGCACGAGAGCAATTGAGCGGCGCCGCCTACGCCTGGAACGGCTTTGCCGACCGCCAGCAGCTGGCGGCGGCGCTCGCGGGCCATGTCGCCGCGCGGTTGACCAAAGCGATCGACGAGCGCGGCACGGCGCTGCTCGCTGTATCCGGCGGGACGACGCCGGCGAAGTTCCTCGCAGCGCTGTCCGCCATACCGATCGCCTGGGACAAGGTCACGGTGACGCTGGTCGATGAACGTTTCGTGCCGCCCACCTCGCCGCGCTCGAATGCCGGGCTGGTGGCGGCCAACCTGCTCCAGAACAACGCCGCGGCAGCGCGCTTCGTGCCGCTCTATCATGAGGCGGTGAGCATCGAGGACGCAGCCGCTTCGGACAGCGTGGCCCTGCAATCATTGGCCTGGCCGCTCGATGTCGTGGTGCTCGGCATGGGCGGCGACGGCCACACGGCCTCGTTCTTTCCCGATGCCGGCAACCTCGCTGAATTGCTCGACCCGTCCTCGCGGCGGATCGTCCTGCCGGTGCACGCGCCGAGCGGCGGCGAGCCGCGGCTGACGCTGTCGATGGCGCGGATCGTTGCCGCCGGCTTCATCGCGCTCCACATCGAAGGTGAGGACAAGCGCACCGCCTTCGACGGCGCGATGGGAGCAGGCCTGAAAAAGCCCATCCGCAAGGTGCTCGAGGCCGCGCCGATACCGGTAGAGGTGTTCTGGGCACCGTGATTTCATAGAGGAGCAGTCCCGGAGGCTGTGGGAGGACGTTTTCCGGGGCTCGAAAGGACCAGCCATGACAGCCAGACGCGACATCGAAGCCATCACGGAACGCATCCGCCACCGCTCGAAAGCCGGCCGAGAGGCCTATCTCGGCCGCATTGCGGAGGCATCCGGCCACACCGCCAACCGCGCGGTGCTGTCCTGCGGCAACCTCGCCCACGGCTTTGCCGTCTGCAGCCCGTCAGAGAAGGTCGCGCTCGGCGGCGACAGGGTGCCGAACCTCGGCATCATCACCTCCTACAACGACATGCTGTCAGCGCATCAGCCGTTCGAGACCTTTCCAGCGCTGATCAAGGACGCGGCGCGCGAGGCCGGCGGCATCGCCCAGGTCGCCGGCGGCGTGCCGGCGATGTGCGACGGCGTGACCCAGGGCCAGCCCGGCATGGAACTGTCGCTATTCTCGCGCGACGTGATCGCGATGGCGGCTGCGATCGGCCTCTCGCACAACATGTTCGATGCCGCGGTCTTCCTCGGCGTCTGCGACAAGATCGTGCCGGGGCTGGTGATCGCGGCGCTCACCTTCGGCCACCTGCCGGCCGTCTTCATCCCGGCCGGACCGATGACGTCGGGCCTGCCGAACGACGAGAAGGCCAAGGTGCGCCAGCTCTATGCCGAGGGCAAGGCGGGTCGCGCCGAGCTGCTCGAGGCCGAGTCCAAATCCTATCACGGGCCGGGTACCTGCACCTTCTACGGCACCGCCAACTCCAACCAGATGCTGATGGAGATCATGGGCCTGCACACGCCCGGCGCCTCCTTCGTCAACCCGGGCACGCCGCTGCGCGACGCGCTGACCAAGGAAGCGGCGAAGCGCGCGCTGGCGATCACCGCGCTCGGCAATGCCTATACGCCGGTCGGGCGCATGATCGACGAGCGCTCGATCGTCAACGGCGTGGTCGGCCTGCACGCCACCGGCGGCTCGACCAACCACACCATCCATCTGATCGCGATGGCCGCGGCAGCCGGCATCGCGCTGACCTGGCAGGACATTTCCGACCTGTCGGAGGCGGTGCCGCTGCTCGCACGCGTCTATCCGAACGGACTTGCCGACGTGAACCATTTCCATGCCGCCGGCGGGCTCGGCTTCCTGATCCGCGAGCTGCTCGACGAAGGCATCCTGCATGAGGACGTGCAGACCGTCTGGGGCGAAGGCCTGCGGCCCTATGCGGTGGAGGCCAGGCTCGGCGCCGACGGCAGCGTCGTGCGTGAAGCGGCACCGCCGGAGAGCGGCGACGAGAAGGTGCTGGCGCCATTCAAGAAGGCGTTCCAGCCGACCGGCGGCCTGAAGGTGCTTGCCGGCAATCTCGGCCATGCCGTCATCAAAACGTCCGCGGTGAAGCCAGAGAGGCGCGTCATCGAGGCACCGGCAAGGGTGTTCGACAGCCAGCAGGGGCTGAACGATGCTTTCAAGGCCGGAACGCTTACGGGCGATTTCGTCGCCGTCATCCGCTTCCAGGGGCCGAGGGCCAACGGCATGCCGGAGCTGCACAAGCTGACCACCGTGCTCGGCATCCTGCAGGACCGCGGCCAGCGCGTCGCGCTGGTCACCGACGGACGCATGTCCGGCGCCTCCGGCAAGGTGCCGGCGGCGATCCATGTGACGCCGGAAGCGGTGGAGGACGGGCCGATCGCCAGGATCCATGACGGCGACATCATCCGCCTCGACGCCGATGCCGGCACGCTGGAGGTGCTGGTGCCGGGAACGGAATTCGCGCTGCGCCGCACGGCGGACGCCGACCTCATCGGCAACGAGTACGGCTTCGGCCGCGAGCTGTTTGCCGGCTTCCGCCAACTGGTCGGCCGTGCCGACCATGGCGCCGCCGCCTTCGCAAACGCCTGAGGTCTGCCCCAACTTGCTACAAAAAAGGGCGGCTCGGAACCGCCCTTTTCCATGCAACGACTGGAATGCCTACTGAACGGTGATCTCGGTCCGCTCGCCGGCCTTGATCGTCACCGGCATTTCCTTGTCCTGGCCCTGGTCGGAGGCGTGACGCACGACGACATAGTCGCCGGCGGGGATCGTCTGCTGCCAGCTGTCGCCGTAGCTCAAGCCCAGCGACTTGCGCTTGCCTTCGATATCCTTCTTCGACGAGAACACCTCGATCGAATAGGCGCCGGGCGCCGACATCGCCAGCACGCCGGCATCGAGCGCCACCTTCACGTCTTGATTGTCGCCGGCCTTGATGCTGAAGGGCTGCTCGACAACGGCAAGATCGAGCGTGGTGAGCGCGACATAGTCGTCGGGCGGCAGCCAGAACTTGCTATCAGGTCCGTAGGAATGCTCGACGCTCTCGCGCGAGCCGTCGATCTTCTTCTTCGCCTTGACGATCTCGAAGCCGATGCCGGAATTGTCAGCCTTGTCGCCGCCGGCGGTGTAATAGGCGTTGAGCACGGCGTGGCCGACGCCGACGACGACGTCCTTCTCCACGGTTTGTCCGGCGGCAAGCTGGACGGTCTCGGTCACGGTGCCGGCGCCGATCTGCACGGTGATCTTCTGCTCGCCGGCGGGGACGGTCGCCTTGGCGTCGCCATAGTGGGTGGTGCTGCCGCCCGGATAGGCGAAGTCGACGCGCGCCTCGCCGCTGATCTCCGAGCCCTGGCTCGCATGCGGATGGATGACCAGCGTGCCGCTGTTCAGCGTGAACAGCGGATTGTAGGTCTTGCCGGCCTCTATTTTGATCTTCTGGTCGCTCCTTGCCTCGTCGTCGCGTCCGACAACGATATAGTCGCCCGGCTCGAGATTGGTCTTGAGCGCGCCATACTCGGTCATGACCTGATCGCCACGTGTGCCGTCGGCCGCGGCTTTGTAGATCTCCCAGGCATTGCCATCGGTGATCGGATCGCCGCCTTCGGCCATGACCACGCTCGGCGTGAAATTGAATTCAGGCTTGGCGGGTTCGGGCGCAGGGTCCGGGGCGGGGGCCGGCGCGGGCTCAGGCGCGGGAGCCGGCGCCGCCACGGTCTCGACGAGGGCTTGCTGCAGCGCCTTCTCGTCGGAGGCCTGGATGTATTTGCCGCCGGTGTTTTCGGCGAGGCAGGCGATCTGCTTGCCTTCATCGGCGGTCAGGCCGAAGCCGACCACGTCGGCGGTGAAGTCGACGCCGGTTTCCTTCAGCTCCTTGCCGAGCGCGCAAGGATCGCCGCCGCAGGTCTCGAGCCCGTCGGTGATGAGGACGACGGTGGCTTTGTCCTCGGTGTATTTCAGCGCCTCGGCCGCCTGCTTGACGGCCGCCGTCAGCGGCGTCTTGCCGAGGAATTTCATGCTGTCGGCTGCCGCCGAGATCGCGCTCGCCGAACCCGCCTGCGGCGGCACGATCAGCTCGATATCCTCGCAGCTGCCCTTCTGGCGGTGGCCATAGGCCATGAAGCCGATCTCGTCGTCGGCCGGCACCGACTGCAGCACGGTGCGCAGCGATTCGCGCGCGATCTCGAGCTTCGGCTTGCCGTCGATCTGGGCCCACATGGAGCCCGATGCGTCGAGAATGATGATGACCTTGTTGGCGGCAAAGCCAAACGTGGTCGTCGACAAAAGGAGGATCGCCGCAGCGACGCTCCGTGCCAGTCCCGCCATGAAAATCTCCTGAGTGAGCCCCCTGTCCGCGCCGGGAAAGCTATTTGAGGCGGGCCTTGGAGACAAGTCCGATGGCAGCAAAGCCGTTCAGTAGGTGGTGCGGCGCTCTTCCGAGGGCGGGCGGCCGAATTGCAGCCGGTAGCTTTGCGCGAAATAGGAATGCGAAGTGAAGCCAGTGGCGATCGCGACATCGAGGATCGGCATGTTGGTCTGGCGCAGCAGTTCGCGCGCCCGCTCGAGCCTCAGCCGCATGTAGTAGCGGCCGGGCGTGACATTGAGGTGGCGCAGGAACAGGCGCTCGACCTGGCGCACCGACAGGCCTGCCGACTTGGCGAGCTGCACCGCCGACAGCGGCTCATCGAGATGGTCGGCCATCAGCTCGACGATGCGCCTGAGCTTCTCGGATTTGCCGGTGAGATCCCGCTCGGGACCGACGCGCTGGCGGTCGCCAGCCGAGCGGATGCGCTCATGCTGGAACTGGTTGGCGACGCCATTGGCGAGGTTGGAACCGAAATCGCCGCGCACGATCTCCAGCATCAGGTCGATCGAGGTGGTGCCGCCGGCGCAGGTGTAGCGCTTGCGGTCGATCTCGAAGACGTTGCCGGTGCAGTTGATGTCGGGAAAGCGCTCCATGAAGCCGGCGCGGTTCTCCCAATGGATGGTGCAGCGATAGCCGTCGAGCTGGCCAGCTTCGGCGAGCAGATAGGAGCCGACCGACAGCGCGCCGAGCGCATTGCCGCGCCGTCCCCAGGCGCGCAGCGCCGCCAGCACCTTGCTCTTGCCGGGGAATTCAGTGGTCAGCCCGACCGACACGAACAGGATGTCGACCGGCGGCATGTCGGCGACGGAATAGTCGATCTTGAGCGGCAGGCCGTTGGAGGCCATGACCGCGTCGCCATCCGCAGATATCGTCGTCCAGCCGTAATAGTCGCGGCCGAGCAGACGATTGGCCGAGCGGAAGCAGTCGATCGCCGCGGCCAGCGAGAACATCGAGAATTTGTCGACCAGCAGGAAGCCGAACTGCCGACCGCCCTGAACGGGATCGTTCGTGACCGGCCGTTCGACAGGGGCAATCAGGTTCGGCAAGGATGCTGCTTTCCGATCAGAAGGACGGCCGCTTCAATCCGGCCGCGAGGTAGGCGGAAGCTACAGTGTTGGCCATCAGCATGGCAATGGTCATCGGTCCGACGCCGCCGGGGACCGGCGTGATGGCGCCGGCGACCTTGGCCGCCTCGGCATAGGCGACATCGCCAACCAGCCGCGACTTGCCTTCGCCCTTCTCCGGAGCGGGAATGCGGTTGATGCCGACATCGATGACGGTGGCGCCGGGCTTCACCCAATCGCCCTTGACCATTTCCGGGCGGCCGACGGCAGCGACCAGGATGTCGGCGGTGCGCGCCAGCGCCGGCAGGTCTTTCGTGCGGCTATGGGCGACGGTGACGGTGCAGTTGGCGGCGAGCAGCAGGTTGGCCATCGGCTTGCCGACGATGTTGGAGCGGCCGACGACGACAGCATTGAGACCGGAAAGGTCCTTGCCGCGCACGCGCTCTATCAAGAGCATCGATCCGGCCGGCGTGCAGGGCACGAAGGCCGTCTCGAGCTCGCCGGTGCCGAGCTTGCCGACATTGATGAAGTGGAAGCCGTCGACATCCTTCTCCGGCGCGATCGTCTGGATGACCTTGCCGGAATCGATATGGCCCGGAAGCGGCAGCTGCACCAGGATGCCGTGAACCGACGGATCGGCGTTGAGGTCGCCGATGATCTTCAGCAAGTCTCCCTCGGTCGTTTCGGCCGGCAGCGTGTGCTGGACCGAGTGGAAGCCGCATTCCTTGGCGGTGCGCGACTTGGAGGCGACATAGACCTGGCTCGCCGGATCCTCGCCGACGATCACCACGGCAAGGCCTGGCCTCGTCGCGCCCTTGGCCGACAGCTCGGCGGTCAGCGCCTTGACCTTGTTGACCACGTCTTCGGCGACATTCTTCCCGTCGATCACTTCGGCCATCATTCACCTTCAATACTGTTCCGCGGTCGCGCTCACGCGCCGCCCTGATCCTCAATCCAGCAGTCGGCTCGCTAGCGCCGGGCGCAAGCGGTCAAATGCCGCGCGGCATTTTCACGAAAATTCGACGGGGCAATCCCGTCAAAACGTCGTCGGATGCCGTAAACCCGAAACCGGCCGCTTTTATCTAAGGCAGGGCGTTTTAGAAATAGCGGCGGCGCGAGCGGCTTTCGGTCAGGTCGCGCACCGCCTCGCGAAACTCGCGCAGGCTGGCCCGGAGCTCGTCGACCTGGCTCTGCTGGTCGGCTGAGGGATCGAGCATCCCGGCGACCGGCGGCTGCAAATGGGAAGAAGCGCTCGACGAGGAATACGCATCGTCGGATGATCCGGCAGGCAGCGGGCTGTCCGGCCGATGGGAATAGGAATGGCCTTGCGCGGGCGATGCCTCGAGGCCGCGCTCCAATACC
Organism: Mesorhizobium dulcispinae; assembly: GCF_033977345.1. Taxonomy (NCBI): domain Bacteria; kingdom Pseudomonadati; phylum Pseudomonadota; class Alphaproteobacteria; order Hyphomicrobiales; family Phyllobacteriaceae; genus Mesorhizobium; species Mesorhizobium dulcispinae. The sequence continues at coordinate 22,915 of NZ_JAVIIY010000021.1, read as the reverse complement.
GGCGCGTTCCGGGTGCCTGCCGACTGGCTCGGGCCAGCGTCGATCGGCTCGTCCGACCTGCGCAGCATGAAGCTGCGCAGCGACGAAGCCAGCGAGCCGAAGAACCCCGACCTGCCGGCATCACCGGCGCCGGCAGCCGATGGGGTGAACGGTGCAACGGGCGGGGGCGCGGGCGGCGGAGGGCTCGGCGGCGCTGCCCGATATGCCTTGTCCTCGAAGGCCGGTGCGCGCTCTACGGGCCTGCGGCGTGAGCGGGTGTCCGCCGTCTCGCGCAGGCTGGCATAGGCGCCGCGCAGCGCGCCAATGCCGATGCCGGCGAAGAAGCCGGCAAGCAGGCCGGCCAGCGCCGTCACGGCGCGCGACGGCCCTTTGGCTTCGAGCGGCGGATAGGCCTCCGAAATCAAGCTGATGTTGGCGGTGTTGATGTCCTTCTGCTCGCCGGTTTCCTTGGCGCGCAGCAGGAACTGCTCGTAGACCGAGCGCTTGGCGGCGGCCTCGCGCTCGAGCTCGCGCAGCGAAACGAGGTTGTTGTTGACGTCGCCGCTCTGCACCTTGGCCTGCGCCAGGCGCGACGCAAGGTCCTGCTCGAGCTGGACGGAGCGCTTCAGATCGACCTGCAGAGAGGACGCGATGCGCTGCAATTCGGCGCCGATGCGCTCGCGCGCGCCGGCAAGCTGGGCGTTGAGCGCCTGCAGCTCCGGATGCCGCGGCCCGAACTTGATCGCGGCCCGATCGGCTTCCTGCTTCAGCGCCGCATATTGCGAGCGCAGCTCGCCCATCGTGTTGGAGTTGATCTCTTCCGGCAAGGTGCCGTTGAGAACCGCGTTGACGTTCAGCGCGCGCGCCGAGGCGGCGCGGGCGTTGAGTTCCAGCGTGTGGGCGCGGGCGACGGAGAGCTGCTCGTTGAGCTTCAGCATCTGGTCATCGCTGATCAGATGACCCTGCGCATCGACGAGGTCATGGGTGGCCCTGAAATCCTCGACCTTGCGCTCGGCCGCCTCGACGCCCTTGCGCAATTCGTCGAGCCTGGCGGTGAGTTCGTCAGTGGCGCGACCCGCCGTGTTGGACTGGATTTCGCTGGATATCTGCTGGAACGCCGTCCTCATGGTGTTGGCGATCAGGGCCGATTTATCGGGATTCTGGGTCGTGGCGGTAATCGAGACGACGAAGGTCTTGCCGCTGCGCTCGACGTCCAGGCTCTCTGCCAGATTGCCGACCGCCAGCGCGCGCCGGCGCGCCTCGTCGGCCGCCCCTTGCGCATCCTGCCGCGACAGGATCGAGCGGAGCATCGACATCAGGCCGATGCCGCCCTTTCCTTGGCCGTTGAATTCGGGATCATTGGTGAGGTTGAGGTCCGTGACGACCTTGTTTAGCACCGTGCCCGAAGTGAGAATGCGGACCTGGTTCTCGACGATGGCGAGCGTCGCATCAGAGGCGATCACGTTCTGCGTCAGATCGCGATCGGTGAGCTTGAGGTCGCGCGGGTCGACGATGACCTCGGTGGTGGCCTCATATTTCTTCGGCGTCGACAGCGCGATGGCAACGCCGAGCGCAGCGCCCAGGATCGTCGTCGAGAGGATCAGCGCCTTGGAGCGGGTGATGCCGCGAACGACCTGCATCGGGTCGATCAGCGGCTTCCATTCCTGTGCGTCGGGATCGTTGGCCTGCAGCGGCCGGCTTGCATAGCGAGGTTCGGCATGGCGCGGTTCGAACGCTGCCTGCGGAGAATGGGCCAGCGAGGAATAGTCCTGCGAAGAACGGTCGGCGGAACGGCTCTCTTCGCGCTGTCCGATCTGCGGATAGGCTTCGCGCTCGGCCCGGTCGTCCTCAGCCTCAATAGTCTGTGAAATTGGAGCGACCTGAGGTTGACCGGGTTCATCTATGTTCGCGGACTGCGGGTTTGGCCGCCCTTCGCGCTCGAAACGCGCGGCGCGGTGGCGTGCCGCAGCATCCTCGCGCCAGGACGGGTTGGCCTTGTCGCCGATGGAAACCAGCGAGGCGTCCGGGCTGTCCTCGCCGCGCACAGCCTGGCCGAGCGCAAGCAAAGAGCGCTCGCGTCGCCAATCTTCACGGTTATCCCTGTCGACCATGTCCTGGAACTTACTCTCTGGCGGCTTGGGAGCGGCGGGCGGCCAATCGTTAAGTCACGCTAAACAGGCATGGGAAATAAAAGGTTAATTTTTGCGCCTGGCAAATACAGTTTCTCGCTTTGGTTGCAGCCTTTCCCGGCCCGCCAGACTGCCCCAGAACGCCACGTTAAGCTTTCCAACTTACGCTTTGACGGAGACATGACCCAGACCAGCGACATACCGCAAAGGCGGACGCTCGCGCGGATCGGCCACTTCGTGGCCGTGCGCCGGAAGCTGGTTTTCGACTATTTCTCGGCGATCAGCGGCGCCGGCGGGCGGCTGGTGTTCTCGCTTGCCTATTTCGTGGCTTTGGCCAACACGCTGTCGATCGCCGAATTCGGCATGTTCGCCACGGCCTCGGCGGCAGGCGTCATGCTGTCGCGCGTGCTTGCCTTCGGCTTCATCTCGGCACTCTACCGCACGGCGACGATCCGCCCCAATTTGATCGGCACCTTTACCGCCGGCTTCCTGTTCCTCGGCGTGATCTCGCTGCCGGTCCTCGCCGCCGCTTCCTACGCTGTCTACCTCATCTTCTTCGCCAGAACGGTGCCGCTGTCGGTCTTTGCGGCGGTCGTCTTCGCCGAAGCGCTTTTGTGGCGGCCGGTCGAGGTGGTGCTGATCGTCAACAACGGCCTTGGCAAGTTCGGCCGCGCCGCCGTGCTCGCAATCCTGGCGACGGCGCTCAGGGCAGTCGGTGCGGTGCTGTTCATGCTTGCCGCGCAACGAACCATCGGCGTCTGGTCGTGGTTCTATATCGGCGCCAACGCCGCTTCGCTGATCGTCGCGTTCGCCTTCTTCTACCCGCGCCAGCGGCTCAGGCTGCGAACCGAGCTCTATTTCCGACGGCTCGCCGATTCCATCTATGTGGCGGGATCGGAGGTGCTGTTCTATCTGCAGATGGAGTTCGACAAGCTACTGGTGCTGTCGATCGGCGGACCGCATCTCGCCGGCATCTACGCCATCATCATGCGGCTGGTCGATCTCACGGCAATCCCGATCCGCACCTTCTCGATGATGCTGGTGCAGCGCATGATGCGCGCGCCCGAGCTGCTTTCGCGGCTGGCGGTGAAGAGCGGCATCGAAGGCGGCGTGTTCGTGGTCTCGACGCTGGCGCTCCTGTCGCTCGGCATCGTGCTGCACTTTTTCCCGAATGCGCTGGGCAGGAACGTTGCCGAAGCGGCGCCCCTGGTGGCGCTGGCGGTCTGCGTGCCGGGCCTGCGCAATCTCGTCGAATATCAGGCCGAGCTTCTGTTCGCGCGCGGCCAGACCGCAGTGCGGGCGATCAATCTGGGGCTGCTCGCCGGCTTGAAGGCGGTCTTGCTTAACTACGTGCTGACGACGATCCCCGACACACCCGATCTGGTGCTGTCGTTCAACATCGTCTTCCTGCTGCTCTATCTCGCCTCGATGCTGCTGACCTATTCGGCGATGCGCCGGCCAGCCAAAGCGATCTAGATTCAGGTGAGGTCGGCCTGACCTGAATCTCAGCTCAGCCTATGCGAGCCCGATCAGACGGCGGATGCGGCCGACATCGGTGCCGATGAAGGACTGCATGCCGATCGCCACCTGTTCCGGCGCCATGGCATCGACAAAGCGGCGGAATTCTTCGTCCGACAGCGCCTCGCCATTCCAGTGGACACGGCAGAATTCCACCGAGTCATGGAAGTGCCCGGCGCCGCCGAGCACGTCGTCGACATAGCGGCCATAGATCATGCATTCGGAGAATTTGCGCGCCGAGCCGACGACGGTGACCCAATCGCGCCCGTGCATCTTCTCGATCCGCTCGCACATCGCGTTGACCGTCTCGCGGCGCCAGGCAATCAGCGTCGAGATATAGTCGTGAGGCGAGACTTTCCCCGGGTCGATGCCGAGCACTGAGCCGGCATTGCGGGACCAGATGCGATGCTCGTCATGGCCGGCATCGCCCAGCACGCCGTCGCGCCGGAACAGCCGCGCCTTGCCGTCACGCCAAAAAGCGCTCGCGTCGAACGGCTTGAGGAAGGCAACGTCGGAATCGCAAAAGACGAGCACGTCCTCCCCGGCATGCGCGGCAATGGCGATGCGGCGCAGCTGCTGCACGTGCCAGCCGCGCAGCGGCTGGGTCCTGAAACTCAACCAGACGCGGCGGCGGAACAGGCTGAGCGGATCGTCGAAAACGCGCAGCCAGCGCGGCAAAAGATCCCTCTCGTCGACGATCGTGCGACGGCCGCCCTCGAGCTGACGAAACAGCGCCACGTCACGGCGCTCGACGAGGATGTAGTGCCGCGCGACGCCGGTCACATGGCGGTCCATCGTCTCGCATAGCAGCCGGCAGCGCTCGAAGTCCGGCGCGTAGCTCGCCGTCACGACCGCGGCCGATGGCATGCGCGGCAGCGGCTCGATGCTTGTGGCGGCGTCGGGCACGAAACGGCTGTTCACCGACGCGCCTCCGCAGGCCGCGGTCCAAGCGCCAATTTCTGCTTGAGGACGCGCCATAGGAAGAGCGGGTTGCCGACCACGTAGCGGCGCCACAGGCGGCCGGGTTCGATCCACAGGCGATAGAGCCATTCGAGCCTGAGGCGACGCATCCAGAGCGGGGCGCGCGGCACGGTGCCGCTCAGAAAATCGAGCAGCGCGCCGACCGCGATCGGCAGCATGCAATGGCGGGCATCGATATGGCGCGCGATCCACAATTCCTGGCGCGGCACACCCATGGCGACCAGCAGCACGTCCGGCCGCAATCTGGCGATGCGCTCGACGATCGCCGGCTCCTCGGCGGGAGAGAAGTAGCCGTCATGGATGACGACGAATTTGTGCTGCACGGCGAGCGCCGAAAGCTTGAGGGACGCCGCCTCGGCATTGACCCGCGTCGCGCCGAGCAACGCAACGGTCAACGGCTGCGTCGATGCCTGAAGGAAAGCCGGGACGAAATCAGTACCGTTGAGATTGTCGGGGAAAGGCGCGCCGTAAAGCAGCTTTGCGGCGATATCGACGCCGACACCGTCCGGCAGCACGAGAAAGTCGTCGAGCGCTTCGGCAAACACCGGATCGCGGTAGGCGAGATTGGCATTGTGGGCGTTGAGAAAGCTCACCTTGGTGAAGCGCCGCTCGGCGATCAGCCGCGAAAGCAGCGCTATCGCCTCGTCCCAGCGGATGGCAAGCACCGAGATGCCGAGGATCCTCCTCAGCGTGTCGAAGCCGAAGGCGGCGCGGGCGGCATGCATGTTCATGCAGCGACCTCCTGCCTGACGTCCAGCTTCTCCAGCCCAAGCCCGATCGCGGCATCGAGCGCCCTCACCTGCCGGCCATGGAAGGCGCTACCGTCGACATCCCTCACGTCGGCCGCCGCCGCTTCGAGCGCGGAGGCGAAGGCGACAGGGTCGTCGGTCACGACACAGTTTTGCGGCTGATAACCGATACCGCGCAACGAGCGGCCGGTGGCGACAGAAGGCAGGCCAAGCTCGAAGGTCTCGATGGTCTTCAGCTGCACACCGCTGCCGGCGGTGCTGATCAGCGGAATGACGGCGCCGCCGCGCACGAAGGCCTGGGCATCCGGAACCCTGCCGACGAACTGGACGCCGGGATGCGCCGAGGCCACGCCAGACGGCATGTTGCCAGCGATCCTGATGCGGAAATCCGGCCTGAGATGCGGGACGACCTTGGTCAAGAACCAATCGAGGCCGATGCGGTTGGGCTGCCAGGTCCAGGTGCCGATCAGCGCGGCGTCGCAGTCGATGCGGCGCGGACCCTTCTTCGTCGGCGCTTCGGCGCGGGTCACCAGCGGCAGCACTGCCGAGCGGTCGTCGGAGGCAACGCCAAGTGCCGCGCGGTCCTCTTCGGCCAGCGTGAAGACGAAGCGCGCGGCGCGGCACAGACGCTCTTCCATGACTTCAAGCAGCCTGGCCTCGCGGCGAAACAGCCAGCGTTGAAGGGCACTGCCGGCCGCCGCGGCGTTCTCCTCGGCCGAGCGATGCTCGACATTGTGCGCGACGAAGATCGAAGGCCGGTCGCCGAAGAGGCCTTCAAAGGCGCCGGCAAATTGCACGGAATTCAGGACATAGCCGTCGAACGGGCCGGCGCGTTCGATCGCGGCGCGCACGTCCGCATCGGAAACGACGCGCAGCTTGACCGAGGCGAAGGTGAGACCGGTCAGCATCGCCTTGGCCACCCAGGCCAGCTTCTGCCGTGGCGAGGCGCTTTCGGTGCGCACATCGATCGCGCCGAGGACGATGGTGTTTTCAGGATCGACGGCAGGCTTTCCCGGCCAGTTGAAGCCGATCACCGTCACACGCACGCCGGCGCGCCGCAGCGCATCTATGATCGCGGCGTTGGCAATCTCGTAGCCCGAAGCGAGAGCGCCATCGGGCACGATCGATGTGGCGAACAGCAGATGCATTTCACCTATCCATTGGTGCAGCCGGTAGCAAAGTGCGGTGAAGCCTTGATTAAATGGCACCGTCAAAGGCCAAAAGCCCCGGTTTTGCGGGGCCTGCCCATGAAGGTGATTAACGAAACGTTATCATCGGGCTGCTATCGAGGGCTGGACCCACACGGCTGGAAACGGATGCTCGCTTTGCCATCGGACGCTTTGGTATCGATCGCGGGGGTATCGATCGCGGGGCGGTCTCCGGGACTTGCCGCCGAGACCGTCGAGGCGGTCGTCACGCTGCCGACCTTCAAGCGGCCCCAACTGCTCCTGGAAACGCTGGCATCGCTCAGGTCCCAGAAAACCGCGCGCCGCTTTGCCGTCATCGTCATGGAAAACGAGGCCGAGGCGCGCGAGGGCGCCAAGGCGGCACTGCCCCTGTTCGAGCGCGGCGGAATGCCAGGCCTGGTGATCATCGCGCATGAGCGCGGCAATTGCAGCGCCTATAATGCGGGCTGGCAGACGGCGGTCCTGCACTTCCCCAACTTCAAGCATCTGCTGGTGATCGACGACGACGAGATCGCCGAGCCCGACTGGCTGGAACGCATGTGCAAGGCCGCCGAGACGCTTCGAGCCGACATCGTCGGCGGGCCGCAGGTGCCGATCTTTGCCGATCCCTCCCATGCGAGATGGGCCGACCATCCCGTTTTCGCGCCGCCATACCGTGAAACGGGCCGCGTGCCGGCGCTCTATTCGTCCGGCAATCTGCTGGTCGGGCGCAACGTCCTTGCGGCGATGGGACCGCCCTTCCTCGATCTGAGGTTCAACTTCATGGGCGGCGGCGATTCCGATTTTCTGAGCCGCGCGGCGCAGAAGGGTTTCGCGCTCGGCTGGTGCGCCGAGGCAAGGGTCAGGGAAACGGTCCCTGCCCGTCGCGTCGAGGCCGACTGGATCCGCGCCCGCAGCCTGCGCAACGGCGTCATCTCGACCCTGGTGGAAAAGAAGAAGCGCGCGGACACGCCATTCGCCGGCACCAAGGTTTTATTGAAGAGCCTGGCGCTGCTTGCCGCTTCGCCGCTGCGCGGCACTATCAGGCTGGCGCGCACCGGGTCGCTGGCGACAGGCCTCTATCCCGTCTATGTCGCGCTCGGCCGGGTGCTTGCCGAATTCGGATATGCCAATGAGCAGTACCGGCAGCCTGAGAAGAACTGAGCGCGCGCCGCTCAGCGCCGCTTTCACGCGCGAGGGCGTCTCGACGGCGATCGCTGCGCTGCTCTTTGCCACCATCATCGTCTCGTTCCGGCCCTTCCAACCTGCCGGCGCCGAACTCACCGGCGACGGCGGCGACATCGTCAACCAGCTCGGCTTCGGCTCGCTCGGCGCGATCTCGATCTTCTCGCTGCTCGCCTTCGCCGATCCGCGCGTGGTGCGCTCGCTCGTCAGCCCGTCCTGGGCGCTGATGCTGGGCTTCTTCTTCCTGTCGGTGGTCCTGGCGACCGATCCGCCGTCGGCGATGCGCGCGGCCTCCTTCACCATGATCGGCATCATCACCATGGCGACGATCCTGGTGCTGCCGCGCGATGCGGACTCCTTCGCCAGGGTCATCATCTTCACCGCGGTCGTGGTGATGGGGCTCTCTTATGTCGGCCTCATCGTCTTTCCGCACGAAGCGCTCCACACGGCCGACTCGCAGGAGCCCGAGCATGCGGGCTTGTGGCGCGGCGTCTTCACCCACAAGAACATCGCGGGACCGGTGATGGCCTGCTTCAGCTTCGCCGGACTCTATCTCTGGCGGCGTGGGCAACGCTGGTGGGGTATCGGCATCTTCTCAGCGGCGATGATCTTCATGCTGCATACCGGCTCGAAGACGACCGTCGGACTGGTGCCGTTTTCCATCCTGATCGTGGTGCTGCCCAGCCTCATCGGCATGCGGCTCGGCACCCCGATCTTGTTCCTGTCCGCGATCATCGCGACGGCGCTCGGCACGCTGGGCATCGTCTTCATCCCGCCGGTGAAGCACCTGGCGGCGATCTATTTCCCCGATCTCACCTATACCGGCCGCACGACGCTGTGGGAGTTTGCCGGCGAGATGCTGGCGAAGACGCCCTGGACCGGCTACGGCTATGAAAGCTTCTGGGGAACGCCTTTGCTGCTCAACCAGGACCAGCCCTTCGACCGGCCGTGGGACATCCGCACCATCGTGCACGGTCATGACGGCTATCTCGACATCGCGGTGCTGATGGGCATCCCCGCGCTCTGCGTCGCGGTCTATACGTTTTTGATCGCGCCCCTGCGCGACTACATGCGCATTCCGCCGCGCAAGGAGAACATCTTCCTCGGCGACTTCTTCATGATGGTGGTGCTGTTCGCGGCCCTGAACGGATTTCTCGAAAGCTTCTTTTTCCGACGCGCGGACCCCGTCTGGCTGCTCTTCGTGCTCAGCTTGCTTGGCCTGCGGCAAGTGTCGCTGCGACCTCTCCCGGTTCGCCGCCCCAACTGACCTGGCCGATCGATCTCTCGCAGACTGGACTTTTCCGTAGCCGCGCAAGCGTTTAAGGAGAGCCGTCCTTGCGGAGGTTTCGATGACGATCAGGCTCGTTCTCGCCGGTTGCGGCAATATGGGTTACGCCATGCTCTCCGGCTGGCTGAAGTCCGGCAAGCTCGAGCCATCGGCGGTGTTCGTGGTCGAGCCCAATGCAGAACTGCGCAAGCGCGCCGAAGCGCTGGGCTGCGGCGCCGGGGCCGACGCATCCGCCATTCCCGCCGATGCCGTACCGGATCTCGTCGTCATCGCCGTGAAGCCGCAGGTCATCCGCGATGTGACGGCAAGCTACAAGCGATTCGGCGACGGCAGGACCACCTTCGTCAGCATCGCCGCAGGCACACCGGTCGCGACCTTCGAGGAGGTTCTCGGCGAACTCGCGCCGATCGTACGGTGCATGCCGAACACGCCGGCGGCGATCGGCAAGGGCATGATGGTGGTGTTTTCCAACCCGCTCGTCTTGGACGACGTCAGGCGTTTCGTCGCCGAGCTGCTCTCGGCGAGCGGTGTCGTGACGACGATCGAGGACGAGAGCCTTATGGACGCGGTAACCGCCGTCTCCGGTTCCGGCCCTGCCTATATCTTCCATTTCATCGAGGCGTTGACGGTTGCCGCCGAGAAGGCCGGCCTGCCGGCCGAGACCGCCAAGCTGCTTGCCATGCAGACCGTCTATGGCGCCGCCTCGCTTGCCGCCGAAAGCGACGAGGAGCCGGGCGTTCTGCGCCAGCAGGTGACCAGCCCCAACGGCACGACTGCGGCCGCGCTTGCCGTGCTGATGGGCGAAGACCGGCTGACGAAGCTTTTGACCGACGCGGTAGAAGCGGCGAGGCTCAGGTCGATAGAGCTGGGGAAGTAGCGCGCGAAAGTCAGGAATGTCCCCACATTTCGTCGATCTCGTTCTGGTCCATACATCGACCCTGCATTGCTGCCTTGGTGCTCAAATCGTGGGCGATTTGAGCGAGCCGCTCGGCGAGTGGCTTGCGGCTGATCTCGCGTTGCAATTCGGATTCCAACGCTTCAATGACCGGCTTTGTCAGCGAAATCTTGCGGCTGTCCGCAAGATATCTCGCCAGCTCGCGGGCACGTGGATTTTTGATGTGGAGAGCCATCTGGTTCCTCGACGCGTTGATTTTGGGAGAATGGTCACCTGAGCAGCAGCGCCTCGACGTCTTCGTTAAGGGGTCTCCAGGAACGAAGCAAATCGTCGACTTAGAGATTAGCCGAGGCGCCCGAAATTCGTCATCCACGGGCGGAGCGGGAGCGAAGCGGACGCGGAGACCCGAGGATCCATGCCGTGACCGCGCGCGAAGGGCGCAGCGGAACAGAATTCTGCACCGTTGCGGCTCTCGAGAGTCACGGAATGGATCCTATGGTCTGCGCCGCGTCGCTTCGCTCCTTGCTTCGCCATAGGATGACGAAGCGATCGGTTGGCGCTCGCCAGATGGATGGGGCCTCAGCTCCCGTACAGCATCTCGTCCTGCAGCTTGCGCAGCGCATAAAGCCTGGTCGTCGTATCGGGCACAGCGTTGTCGCTGGTCAGCAGCTCGCCCTTCCTGACCGGCTTCAGCACCTTGCCGCCTTCGAGCAACCCGACCGGCACGGCGCGGCTGGCGCGCGCCTCGGCGACCGTCATGGTCCAGGAGCGGTAGCAGGTCTCGCCGATGGCATCGAAGGTCTCGCCTGCGACGAGATCGCGCTTGGCGACCGCGCAGACCTCGGCCACCGGCTTCGGCAGCGGCACCATGTCGGGCTTGCCGTAGAGCATGATGCGGGCGGCGGTCAGCGGCACTTCAAGCGACGTCAGGTGATAGGGCCTGAAGAAGCTGTAATAAGGGCCATGGCCGACATGGAGATCGTCCATGCGCTCGACGACGCGCGGATGCGTCGCCTCGACGATGACGAAGACGCCGGGCGCCACGCCCTTGCCGATCGTGTAGTCGACGACGCCCTTCTTCGACAGGATGCCGCCGTCCTCGCGCGGGATCAGCACCTTGGCGAGCTGGTCGCGGTCGGCCTTCGGGCCATGCATGCCGGGAACATCGGGCACCAGGCCGGTGGCGTTGGCGATGGCGCACATCTCGACCATGGTCTTCGAACCGTCGACGAACTCGACCAGCATGCGCGGGTTCATGTTGCGGCGCAGTGCCTCTTCCCGATAATCGTCGGGAACGGCGTCATGGTTGAGTGGGTTGTTCTTGCCCTTGCCGGCCGAGACGATGGTGTAGCCGAGCGCCGAGGCGAACTCGATCAGCTCCATGCAGCTCGACGGCTCGTCGCCGGCCCCGACCGAATAGACAACGCCCAAACGGTCGGCCTGCTGCTTCAGATAACAGCCGATGGTCACGTCGGCCTCGACATTCATCATCACCAGGTGCTTGCCGTGCTCCATCGCCATCAGGTCGAAATCGGCGGCGACGCCGGGTTTGCCCGTGGCATCGATGACGACGTCGATCAGCGGATTGGTGACCAGCATCTCGTTCGAGGTGATGGCGATTCTGCCGCTTTCGATCGCCTGGCTGACCCTGGAGGCAGTCTCGGCCTCGGCGGCCATTGCATCGTCGCCATAAGCGATGCGGATCGCGTCGCGAGCCGTGTGCGGGCGGCGCGTGGAGATGGCTGCCACCGAAATGCCCGGCATCAGCATGCCCTGCGTCACCAGGTCGGTACCCATCTCGCCGGAGCCGATGACGCCGATGCGCACGGGGCGGCCCTCGGCGGCGCGCCGGGCGAGATCGCGGGCAAGCCCGGTCAGGGCGACATTTGTCATACAAGAACGTCCATGCTTTGCTTCAGCCCGCAATACAGGCAACGATCCCCGTTTGCCAACAAAACCAGCCAAGCATGGCAATTTCCAGCGCACGCCTAGCAGACCCGGAGCAGATTTTTCGCAGCGATCCACATCCTCCAGGTGTTCGCAGCGCGACCATGTCCGGAGGGGCGGATGCCGCAGTTCACGCCGGGAATCGATCTGACCGCCAAGCTCGGTGTCGGTTAGCGACGCCTCGGGCGATTCCTTTGTGCGCATTGCTATTTATTTAAGGAAAAATAGTGATCGCGGTCGGTTTCAACTGAATGGCACCCCGGCCGGGCATCGTTTCTGTGCCATTTTTGCTACAACCGCCAGCTGGAATCCTCGCTTTTGGAGTCCCCTAAATCAATAAGTGCTCACATCTGCGAAAAATCTGATAGATACTCATCGCAAGCTCCGGTGGCAGGCTTGGGCAAATAAGCGCCGACAAAAACAAAAAAGGCGCGGGGATAGTCACGGGGTAGAAATGACCAGGACGGGTAAAGTGACCGTCGGCTGGCGCCTTGCGCTTGCCATGACGGTGTCGATGCTGGCTTGCGGAAGCGCCGGCGCACTCACACTCAAGGAAGCAGTAGCGGTCGCCGTCGAATCCAATCCTGAGATTGGGCAGGCGATCGAAAACCGCGAAGCCATCGAATTCGAGCTGCGCCAGGCGAAAGGCCTCTATCTTCCGAGCGTCGATCTCGAAGCGTCAACCGGCGTCCGGCGTCTGGATAACCAATCCCGGCGTGCGCTCGACGAGGATAACGACGCTCTCTATCCGAACGAGGCCGACCTCACCGTCACGCAGACGCTTTATGATAGCGGCGCAAGACGGGCCGAATTGAACCGCCAGGCCTCGCGCGTCGACGGAGCTTCCTTCAGGGTGCTGGAACGGTCCGAATTCATCGGGCTTGCCGTCGTCCAGGACTATCTCGAATATATGCTGCAGGCGTCGATCGTCGCCGAAGCGAAGAAGAACCTCGCCTTCCATCAGTCTATACTCGGCGACATCAAGCAAGGCATCGCGGGCGGCGCGCTCAACGATGCCGACCGGCAGCAGGCCGAGGAGCGGCTTTACGCCGCCAAGGCGCGGATGCAGGAGGCCACGGAAGAGCTAGAGGCGGCCAAGATCCGCTTCTTCAAGAATGTCGGCAAGCCGCTGACCAATCCGTCGCGGCCGGCCGATGTGGCCGGCGCGCTGCCGCGCTCGCTCGATGACGCGATCGGGCTTGCCAGGCAGAACAATCCTCGTGTCCATATGGCCAACAGCGACATCGACGCGGCGGCTTCGCTCGTCGACGCGGCGCGGGCAAAATACGGTCCCACAATTACCGCCGAGGGCGTCGCCAGGGGCGGATATGACATCGACGGCGACGACGGCGACACTAGCGACCTGCAGGCTCGGGTCGTGCTGCGCTGGAATCTCTATCGCGGCGGCATCGACAAAGCCAACGAGCAGGAGCAGATCCGCCGCACCAGCGAGCAGCGCCTTGCGCTGCATCAGGTGCTGCGTGAAATCGAGGAAGCCGTCCGCACATCGTGGGACCGTCGCTTCCGCCAGGCGGAACTTGCGCAGACGCTGCGGCTGCAGGCAGCCACCAACGAAAAGCTCGTCGCGTCCTACCGCGAGCAGTTCAAGGTCGGACAGCGCTCGCTGCTCGACGTGCTCGATGCGCAGAACACGCGCTTCAACACCGCGACGCTGGCCGACACCTCGTCCTATGCGTCGCTGTTTGCCGAGTACCGGCTGCTGGCCGCGACCGGAGAGTTGCTGAAGACGCTGAACATCCAGCCGGCCAAGCAAGCCGCGGCCTATGCGCGTACGGAATTCGGCGTGCCGGCAACGGCCGATACCGAAACCTATGCACGCACGCCGTCGGAGCAGAAGAACGATCTGCCGTTCGACATCCTCGCGCCGGTCAGGAAAAAGCAGCCGATGTAAGCATCGATCTCTGGTCCTTCGGGGCGGATCGTGAATCAGCAGCCCAACATCATCTCGCCCAAGGAGGCTTTCAAGGCCTGCTTCTCGGCGATTGCGGCCTATCTCGGCCGGCCGAGCGCGGAGACCGTGCTGTTTGCCGGGGTGCCGATTTCGGACACGCGCATCGAGCCGGACGACATCAGGCACCTGGCCGAACGCATCGGCCTCGAGGTCCAGTCGTTCGGCCATCGCGATTTCGTGCGTGGCCGCGTCGATCTTCCGGCCATCGTCTTCCGCGCCAGCCAGCTGCCGGTCGCGCTGCTCGCCGAGACCGAGACCGGACAATATCTGACGGCGCCGCAGGAAAACGGCCGCACCACGATCGGCAAGTCGGAGCTCGCCGAGAGCTATATCAGCGGCGGCGCCTCGTTCTCGATAACCTATGCCAACACCGCCGAGGAGATGACGGTCGGCACCGCGCCGAGGATCGAAAGGCGCCATTGGCTGACCGGAACGATGGGAGCGTTCTGGCGCACCTATTCGAAGGTCGTGCTGTCGGCCGTCTTCATCAACATCCTGGCGATCGCCTCGCCGATCTTCACCATGAACGTCTACGACCGCATCCTGCCGAACAAGGCGATGTCGACGCTCTGGGTGCTGGCGCTCGGGATCGGCGCGGCCATCCTGTTCGATCTGTTGCTGAAAACCGCCCGTGCCTCGCTCATCGACTATGCCGGGCGCAAGGCGGATCTGAGGATTTCCTATCTGCTGTTCGAGAAGGTGCTCAACTCGTCGCTTTCGGCGCGGCCGGGGGCGACCGGCGAATACGCGAACCGCGTCACGCAGTATGAGTTCGTGCGCGAGTTCTTCACCTCGAACACCATCAGCGTCTTCATCGACACGGTCTTCGTCTTTGTCTTCCTGCTGGTCATCTATGCCATTGGCGGCTGGCTGGTGATCATACCGGCCCTGGCCTTCGTGATCGCCGTCATTGTCGGACTGGTGACGCAGCGGCGCATCGGCAAGCGGGTCGCCGCCTCGATGAACGAATCGGCCCAGCGCCAAGCCCTCCTGGTCGAATCCATTTCCACGCTGGAGACGATCAAGTCGCTGCGCGCCGAGGCCTATCTGCTTCGCAAATGGGGCGAGCACTCGAAGAACGCCGCCAACACGTCGGAGAAGATCAAGGAGCTTTCGGCCGCCGCCGGCAACATCACCGGCGCCATCCAGCAATTCGTGACCGTCGCGCTGGTGGTTGCCGGCGCCTACGCCTTCTCGGAAGGCGAGGTCTCGACAGGCGCGATCATCGGCACCGTCATGCTGGCGAGCCGTACGGTGGCGCCGCTCGGCCAGATCGCCATCACCCTGTCGCGCTTCCGGCAGGCCATGCTGTCGCTCAGGATCGTCAACGCGATCATGTCGCAGCCGGAGGACCGGCCCGACACGGTCGGCTTCGTCAACCGGCCGATCCGCAGCGGCGCGATGCTCTTCAAGAATGTCGGCTTCGCCTATCCGGGCACCGAGAACGAGGTTCTGAACGGGCTCAACATCGCAATCCGGCCCGGCGAGCGTGTCGGCATTATCGGCCGCATCGGCTCCGGCAAGACCACAATGGGCCGCCTGATCGGCCGGCTCTTCCTGCCGACGTCCGGGGAGCTGCTCATCGACGGCATCGACATCCGCCAATACCACCCGTCGGAAGTCCGGGCCGCGGTCGGCATCGTCGCGCAGGCCGGCGACCTGTTTTCGGGCACCATCAAGGAAAATCTTCTGATGGCCGCTCCGGAAGCGACCGACGAGGAGATCATCGATGCCGCGAAGGCCGCCGGCGTCGATGACTTCGTCTCGCGGCACCCGCGCGGCTACGACATGAATGTCGGCGAGCGGGGCACCAATCTGTCGGGGGGCCAAAGGCAGGCGGTGGCGATCGCGCGGCTGCTTCTGACCAAGCCGAAAATCGTCTTCCTGGACGAGCCGTCGGGTTCGATGGATCTCGCCTCGGAACGGCAGTTGATCAAGCAGCTCAGAGTGGCATTCGACCGCAACACGACGCTGATCGTGTCAACCCATCGCTACAGCATGCTGGAGCTGGTCGACCGCCTCATCGTCATCGAGCAGGGCCGCGTGGTCGCGGACGGAGCAAAGGAACAAGTCATACAGGCATTGCAAAAGGCGAATGCCTGACTGGGGCACGTTGGGGAATGTTTGCAAGAGAAGACCGGCCGCCGCTTTTCGCATCGGCGTCCGTCTACATCATAGGGGCGCTGTTCGTCGCCTTCACCGCCTGGGCATCCTTTGCCGAGGTCGATGAGATTGCGCGCGGCGACGGCAAGGTCATTCCTGCTTCCAAGACCCAGATCATCCAGGCGAGTGAAGCCGGCGTCGTCCAGGAAATCGCGGTCAAGATCGGCCAGACCGTCAGGAAGAACGACCTGATCATCCGCCTCGACAACACCGGCAACACTTCGAGCCTGGGCGAGGAACAGGCCAAGGCACGGGCGCTGCAGGCGCGCATCGCAAGGCTCAAATACGAGCAGGCCGGCAATCTGGAGGGCGCGTTCCCCTGTCCGTCAGACATCCAGAAGATCGCGCCGGAAATCTGCGATAACGAACAGAAGCTGCTCGTTGCCCGCCGCGACAACTTCCAAGTGAAGCTGTCGGTGCTGAAGTCGCGCCTTGATCAGCGCGAGAAGGAGTTGGACGAAGCGACCGCCAATTCCGACCGCCTGTCCAAGAGCCTCGCCGTCAGCGACCAGGAAACGGCTCTCGTCGAACCGATGGTCAAGAAAGGTCTGATGGCCAAGACCGAGCAGATCCGCGTCGAGCGGGAGCAGACCGATCTTCGCGGGCAGCTCAACCTTGCCGGAGAGACCATCAAGAAGAGCAAGGCGGCCATCACCGAGGCGCAGCTTCAAGTCGACGAGCTCGGCCTGCAATTGCAGCAGGAAGCGTTGAGCGACTTGACACAGGCGCTGGCGGACCTCTCGGTGGTGGACGAAACCATCCGCGGCGCCACCGACAAGGTGGCGCGGACCGATATCCGCTCTCCCGTCGACGGCATCGTCAACACGCTCGACGTCAACACGCTCGGCGCCTTCGTGCAGCCGGGCGCGGTCGTGGCCGGTATCGTGCCGACCTCGGAGACGCTGCTGGTCGAGGCGCGGGTCTCGCCACGCGACGTCGCCTTCATCCAGCCGGACCAGGACGCGCTGATCAAGGTCACGGCCTACGATTTTTCGATCTTCGGCGGCATCGAGGGTAAGGTTTCCAACATCACCGCCGACAGCCTGGTCGACCAGAAGACGGGCGAACCCTACTACCAGGTGCGCGTCGCGACCGAGAAATCCACGCTGCAAAGGAACGGCAAGACCTATTCGATCATCCCCGGCATGATCTGCTCGGTCGATATCAAGACCGGGCGCAAGACGATCCTCAATTATCTTTTGAAGCCCATCAACAAGGCGCGTCAGGAGGCGATGAGTGAGCGATAGCGCCGCACGCCCCGACACTCCGCGCGACCGGCTGCTGCCCTCGCTCGCGGCCGAGGATTTCGGCCCGGAGTTCCGCGTCGTGGCGCGCGGCGGCGTGCGCCGCGGCATCCGGCTGGAGCGCGCCTTCTGGGTATCGCTGAAGCAGATGGCCGAAAGCCGCAAATGCACGATCGGCATGCTGGTCGAGGAGATCGCCGAAAGTCATCCCGACCAGGGCAATCTGACATCGGCGATCCGGGTCGCGTGCATGCGCGGCCTTGCCGAGGAAAGCATGGAGTTGCGTAAGCTCGCCTCGATCCGGACCATCACCGCGATCCTGGTCGCCTGCCCCTCGCCCGCCTTCGCGCTGTCGTCGTCGAAGAAGATCCTGACGTTCAACGCGCCGTTCCAGCAATTGGTCAGGCGCCAATTGCCGAACGCGCCGGGCGACGACGGCAGGCAGGACCTCAAGCTGGCGCTGGACCTCAACGTCATCGACGTTTTTGCCCGGCTCGACGCCAATGGCGAGACACCCGTCACCACCGGCTTCGTCATCGGCGCCGGCGAGCGCCGCTACCGGGGCCAGCTCAGTGCCGTGCGCGCGCCGGTCACCGAGCCGGAACTGTTGATGGCATTCGTCTTCAACGGCTAGTGCGTTTCGCCGTTTCACGGAAACGGCGAAACGCCCTATCTCTTTGTTTTTGCGCAATTCCGGACGGAAAACCGCTCACACTTTTCCTGGAATTGCTCTAGGCGGACGGTCTATCTCGCACCCAAACCAGATGTTGCGGGCGTCGCCGCCGTGTCAGGCGAAGAGCCTTCGCCGGGCGCCACCGTCGCGAAGCCGCCGGTGATATCGGCGATCTGGGAACCGGATTTCGACCCGTGGATCCAGGCGCGATCGGTGCTGAAGGAATAGAGCGGGACGTAGTCGGGAAGATCGCTGTCCATCGCCACATTGTTGCTGAGGCTGTCCAGGATGAAGGCGCCGCTTCCGGTGCTCACGGACAGGACAGCGTGGAAAAACTTCCGGCGGCGGTCCTGCAGCACGACGAGCGACATGCTCTGCGCCGGGATGCCGGCGCGCAACAGCGCCGCCATCTTCAATATGGCAAAGTCCTCGCAGTCACCGGCGCGATGCTCGAGGATTTCCGACGGCTTCGCCCAGTAGTCGAGCTTGCCGTAGACGACGCTGTCCTTGCGATAGGCGATCAGGCGGTTGATGCTGCTGTTGACGAAGGCCAGCTTGTCGCGGAAGCCCTTGTTGCTGGCGATATCGATGATCCCGGCAAAGGCGGCGTTCTCGCGATCGCAGGCGCTGCCCGGCGTGCAGTCGAGGATCGCCTTATAGACAGGGGCCCAGCGCGCGGCGACCGGGAAGTTGTGCATGGACAAGGCGACCGACCCGAACACGCCCGGAATGATCGCTGCCGTCTGGATCGGGTCGATACCGGGGACGACCTCTTCACTCGAAGAACCTGCCGCCAGATTGACTTCGAGGGGCGCATAGGCGCCGACGACACTGCTGATCCGGTAGGCGGCAACAGGTTGCCAGGGCAGCAATCTGGCCAGCGAAACACCGCCGAGATCGGCCGGTGCAGGCACCGTTTGAGAGGCGGAATTTCCGACGGAGATCGCGCTGGCGGATGACGCATTCGGCAGACCGGCGAGGCCGATTGCCAGCAGCAGAACCTTGATCCCCGACACTGCCGGGACAGCTTTTTGTATTTTCATAGCGCCCACCTTTGACTGTGGACGCTACCGATCTTGTCTCAAATTATCGGAAAGGAAGGTGGGTAAATTTCCGCGAATCAATCTGTTCTTCTTTTCTTCAAATTTTATTCAAATTTATACTTTGATTTACCGAGCTGAAGCCGCGTTTCCCAACCAGCCGAGCGGCGCCTGCGAGAATACATAACTGGGTATATCATGACGATTTACCAAGTGTAAAAAATGCAAATCCATACATATTCAAGTATATGAAAAAGATTGAGAGTGTGTTGCAAAGTTCGAGGCTCGCATGTCTCTTTCCGGGAAATGCCGAAGGGGGCTTGAGCTATGACGACCAGTATCGAACTCGACGCCGTTTCCAATTCCTGGGACGAGCACTCGACTGTTGGCGAACATCCGATCTCGACGGGCGTGCAAGTCGCCCAGGCCGCCAGCGGCCAGGCCGCGAGTGAGCCGGTACCGGTCGATGTGGGGAGCGGCGCGCCGGCGCAGGGCGCGGCCAACACACAGAACGCACAAGGGGCAGACAAGCCGGCGGTCGACGCCAACGCTCCCGCCGCTAACGCTCCTGCCGGAAACGCGCCGGCGGCGAATGCCGCGGCCTCGAACGTCCCGCATGAATATCACGCCGAGGCCGGCAATGTCGTGAAGCTTCCGGCCAATGTCTCGATCGACAACATCAAGGTCGAGGGGCACAATCTGGTGCTGGTGCAGCCCGACGGATCCGAAATCGTCATCAAGGACGGCGCGCTGAACGTGCCGACCTTCATCATCGGCGACGTCGAGGTGCCGCGCGTTGCCCTGATCGCGGCGCTTGAATCCAGCCATGTCGATGTCGCCTTCGGCGCCGACGGCTCAATCTCGGCCGGCGGAAACGGCGCGCCGGGCAGCGCCGGCGGAAACTTCTCGGTTCCTCCGGGCGGGATCGGCGACGGCTTCGGCCTGACGGCGCTTTTGCCGCCGACCGCATTGCAGTTCGGGCAGCCGGAACATCGCGAGCTGTTCCCCTCCGTAGCCCCCGACAACGGCGTTTCCGTCGTGGCCGTGTCGCTGCTCAGCCCGGATGA
The DNA here is from genome assembly GCF_033977345.1 of Mesorhizobium dulcispinae. Lineage (NCBI taxonomy): Bacteria > Pseudomonadati > Pseudomonadota > Alphaproteobacteria > Hyphomicrobiales > Phyllobacteriaceae > Mesorhizobium > Mesorhizobium dulcispinae. The sequence goes on along the minus strand of NZ_JAVIIY010000021.1, from coordinate 2,919 downwards.
GGCGGCCAGCGAGACCGGCTTGAACGGCGGGCCCTCACAATCGCCGGGTAGCGACGCGCCGAGCAACGCGGAAACGTCAAGCATAGGAACGATCACCATCGACGCGCCGGACGGCATCGGATCGATCGTCATCAACGGCGTCACCGTCACCGGCACCGGCCAGCAGATCCAGGGCCAGTTCGGTTACCTGACCATCGTCTCCTTCGACCCGAACACCGGCGCTATCGAATACAATTACACGGTGACCGAGTCGGTCACCCATCCCGAACACACGAACGGATACGATCCGAACGATACGGTTCCGGACAATTTCAGCATCACCGTCACGGATTCCGACGGTGATACCGCCAGCACCACTTTTGCCGTCGCCATCATCGACGACGTGCCGACGGCGATCGCCGACACCGACAGCGTGGCGGCCGGCCAGATCGGCCCGGCGACGGGCAATGTGCTGGTTGGCGGCACCGATGCGGGCGATGCCAACACGACGGATGGCGTCGCCGACGTCCAGGGCGCAGACGGCGCGAAGGTGGTTGGCGTCGCCAAGGGCACGACCAATGCCGATCTGGATGACGCGAGCACGCTCGATGTGCAGGTTCAGGGCGCCTACGGCAAGCTGACGCTGCACGCCGACGGCAGCTACACCTATGTGCGCGACGCCAATACGCCCGGCGGCGTCAACGACGTCTTCACCTATACGATCAAAGACGGCGACGGCGACACCTCGCACACCACGCTGACGATCTCGATCGGCAACTCGACTCCAGAGATCACCGACCTGACGCCGGAGGCCAACGGCGGCGACGTCATCGTCAACGAGGACGACCTTTTGGCAAGCCGTGGCCCCGGCGAGTCGGACGGCTCCGACGCATCGAAGGAAAGCACCACCCAGGGCGGCACCTTCACCATCCACTCGCCCGACGGCATCGCCTCGCTGAACATCGGCGGACACGACTTCATCACCAATGGCGTGTTCACCGCCGGTTCCATCACGACGCCACTCGGCAACACGCTGACAGTGACGGCCTACAATGCCGCCACCGGTGAGGTCACCTACACCTACACACTCGTCGACAATGAAGCGCATGCCACTGCTCAGGGTACCAACAGCCTGTTCGAGAATTTCGACGTCACGTTGACCGACCTGGACGGCCAGAGCGCCGACAGCACACTCTCAGTCAATATCGTCGACGACGTGCCGACGGCTTCGACCGAGGCCCCGCAGAACGTCGCCGAAGGCGCGACGATCACCGGCACGCTGGACTTCGTCGCCGGCGCCGACGGCGCCACGGTGACGCATATCAACGGCACGCTGCTGGTCTTCGGCCAGGACGGCTACTCGCAGTCGATCGACATCGGCGACGGCTTCATCAAGGTCAAGGCCGACGGCAGCTACTCCTTCACCGCCGACAATCCGGTGATCGGCACGGGCGCGGCTTCGGCGACTTATACGGTGACCGACAGCGACGGCGACACGTCGACGGCCGGCATGAGCTTCGTCGTGACGGACGCCAACCACCCGACCACCGGCACGGCCGCGGCCGCGGTCGACGACGACGGGCTTGCCGGCGGCAATCCCGCAAGCACGACGGGCGACATCAACGCCAATGTCGGCGACGCGGATGGTCCGGCCAGCAGCGAGGTAAGCTTCTCCGGCACGCTCGGCGGCAGCGTCGGCGGCGACGGCGCGGGCGCCAACGGCTTCTCGTTCGCCGGATTGAACGGTACGACCGGCACGGTCGGCCTGGAAAACGTGTCCTACAGTTGGGATGCCGGCACCAACACGCTGACGGCGACCACCACCAGCGGCGACCGCATCGGCACCGCCCTGTTCACGGTCCATGTGACGGATCCGGCAACTGGCGCCTACACCGTGACGCTGCTCGACAACGTGCTGCATGCGGGCGGCCCGAACGATGAGAACGCGATCGATCCGACAACCAGCCTGACCTACACCATCACCGATGCCGACAACTCGTCCACGACCGGCACGCTGACCATCACCTTCGACGACGACGCGCCGACGGCTTCGACCGAGGCCCCGCAGAACGTCGCCGAAGGCGGCACGATCACCGGCACACTGGACTTCGTCGCCGGCGCCGACGGCGCCACGGTGACACATATCAACGGCACGCTGCTGGTCTTCGGCCAGGACGGCTACTCGCAGTCGATCGACATTGGCGACGGCTCGATCAAGGTCAAGGCCGACGGCAGCTACTCGTTTACAGCCGACAGCTCGGTTGCCGGCACGGGTGCCGCATCCGCGACCTACACGGTGACGGACGGCGACGGCGACACGGCGACGGCCGGCATCAGTTTCGTGGTGACGGACGCCAATACTCCGACGAGCGGCTCGGCCGCAGCCACGGTCGACGACGACGGGCTTGCCGGCGGCAATCCCGCAAGCACGACGGGCGACATCAACGCCAATGTCGGCGACGCGGATGGTCCGGCCAGCAGCGAGGCAAGCTTCTCTGGCACGCTCGGCGGCAGCCTCGGCGGCGACGGCGCCGGCGCCAACGGCTTCTCCTTCGCCACCCTTAACGGCACCTCTGGCACGGTTGGCCAGGAGAATGTGACCTATAGCTGGGATGCCGGCACCAACACGCTGACGGCGACCACCACCAGCGGCGACCGCATCGGCACCGCCCTGTTCACTGTCCATGTGACCGACCCGGCGACCGGCACCTACACGGTGACGCTGCTGGACAACGTGCTTCACACAGGCGGTCCGAACAACGAGAACAACGCGACGGTCAATCTCGGCTATGTGATCACCGATGCGGACGGTTCGACGGCACCGGGCACGCTGACCATCACCTTCAATGACGATGCACCGACAGTGGCGGTCGGCACGGTCAACGACAGCGCCATCACGCTGGTGACGCAGGACGCCCAGACGATCGGCGCCAACTCCGA
>NZ_JAVIIY010000020.1:0-73974 GCF_033977345.1 Mesorhizobium dulcispinae | reverse complement strand
GCAGCAGATGCTCGTTGGGGATGCCGATCTTGGCGCCGATCTCCTGGATCGGTTTCTTCTTGGCTGCACGCGCGATCTCGATGTCGGACTTCACTTCGGCCATGACGGCTTTCCTCTGGAATAGGCGGTGGAGGGGAGGGGTTCGATTGGTGCATGCTCGAAACGCCGCCCGGACGCAAGGGCATGTTCTAACCCTGTCGCTGTCACGGCGTCAACTTTCATGCAACTATGTTTCCTGCGAAGAAAGAGTTGCTGTTCCCGATCGACCTTTCCAGCGTCTTCGGCGCCCGGTCGTTGCGCCGTATAGAAGCCAGAGCGGGTGTCGCTCCGCCGTCTCAAAACAGCCGCGCAATGCACGGAATGCGACAGAGGCGACGGCGCAAATCCGCCAGCGCCCGGCGCTGCCGGCAGCGTTATTGGCTGAGCACGTTGCTGATTTCGACCATGTTGGAGCGCACACGCAGGATATAGAAGCCCATGGTCGTCAGGTGCGTCGGCAGGAGCCAGCCGTCCTCACGGCCGTTGGCGATGATGAAAGGCTGGATGCGCAGCGCCGAGACGAACTGCGCGTCCATCGTGTCCCACAGGTTCTGCAGGTGCTTTTCCTTGATCACGTCATCGAAATCGGCCTGAGCGCCCTTCATCAGGCCGTAATAGCCGTAGAGCTGGCCGTATGCGAACCAGAAGCGGTCGTCGGCGCGGAAGTCGAACCAGCCGTCATTGTGGTTCTCGGCTCGCTCCTTGAGGATCGCCGAGGTCGAGCCGATGTCGGAAGAGATGCGGTCGATGTACTGCTTCAGATTGTCGGCACGGGCATCGAACGTCGCCTGGCAGGTAGCAAGGCGAGCATTGAAGGAGCGCAGCTTGCGTACCGCGTCGCGGTAATAGCTCGGCGTCGGGGTCTTCGGGCCGAACGGGTTGAGGCCGAAATACCAGGTCTCCTCGTCGAACTGCAGATTGCCGCGCGCATCCTGCAGGTCGGAGTCGATCTGCGAAGTCGTGCGCACGCGCCCAAGATTGTCGGCAAGCTCGGTCGCGGTGCGGCGCACCGCCTGGTTGATGCCGCGCTGGAAGGACGCCTTGTTGTCCATCCAGGGCGTGTGGTCCCAGTCGATGCCGAACAGGCCGAGCTTGTAGAGGATCATCGACGAGATCCAGGCGTTCTGATTGACGTTGAAGTCGGTCAGGTCAGCAGCCACCTGGGCGATCGCCGAGTTGCCACAAGTCTTGGCGGTGTCGGTGCCGGCTCCGGCCGAGACCTGCTCGCCGGCCGAAACGTTGCGCGTCTCGAAGGTGTATTTGTCGGGATAGTTCGGGTCGAAATTGTTCCACCACTGGGTGGCATAGAAGAAGTTGGCGTAAAGGCCGATCAGCACCAGAAGGGCAAGGCCCACCACCGCCTTCAGGATCCAGCCGCGCTGCCCGTACCAGCGACCGACCCACATGAACGGCCACAGAATAATGCCGACGACGAAGCCGATGCCGCGGCCGATCCACTGGAAGATCTGGGTGAAGAAAGTCACGATCGGATCAAGCATGGCTCTCGTCACCCCTCAATCAGTCAAGCCGTAAAGGCGCGCGCGGAGCGCCACCTTGTCTTTCAAATATGTGGTTTTCAGAACGTCCACAACATGCGATCGCCAGGCGTCGCTGAAGCCGTCGAAGTCCTTGTAGAAGCCCGGTTTGTTGAAGACGTAGCGCGAGACGAAGTCCTGCGGCACGAAATCCGAGATCAGCTGGTTGGTGAGCCAGGCATCGGGATGATCGGGCCTGGCACGCACGACCAGGAAGCGCTGGCGCGGCGGCACATCTTCCAGCTTCAGGTGGCCGAACTGGGCGATCTCGCGCTTGGCGGCGTTGAGGAACGGGAAGTTGCCGTCGCTGGCGATCAGGTCGGCATGGCCGTGGATCCAGGTCTGCAGCCAGACCTTGTCGACGTCCGTCAGGTTGCGGTTGGGCTCGGCATCGCGGATCAGCGCCCGCACCACCATCTCGGCGCGATGCTCGAGATAGCCCGAAGCCTCGATCCACGAGGCACGCGGCAGGTCGAGACGGCCGGTGGCGGCGAGGAAGCGGAACACCTTGTCGGCGTCGTTGATCGACAGATAGCTCACCTGCCAAGGCCGCGAGCGGCGGAAACCCGGCGCTGCCGGATCGGAGATCACCGTCGTCATGTCGGGGTCGACGAAGACGTAGAGCCCGCCGAAATGGCTGGTCCAGTAGGCGTTGTGGCGGAAGATCACCTGGTCGGGCACCAGCGCGTTCTCGCGGATATCGCCGCAGACCTTGGCGAGATCGACCATGCGTTCAAGCATGGCGTCGTCGCGCCAGGCGTCGGGCTCCTGCTTCAGCCGGTCGACCAGCTTGCCGAGCTCGGCCGCCTTGCCCAGCACGTCCTCGGCCGACAGCACCTTGAACTCAACCTGGTTGATCGACAGCAGGTCCTCGATGTCGTTGACCTTGGGGACGGAGTCCTCGATCTCGCCGTAGATGACGTCCTTGATGGTCAGCGCGTCGACGGCGCGCTGGTTCCTGGACATGAACTCGAACATCAGCTGCGAGGTGTTGGAGAAGGCGGTGTGGACCACCGGCAGGTCGATCTGCGACGGCGTCAGGATGATGAAGCGGCGGTTGACCTCGTTGGGATCGAGATAATCGTAGTCGCCGCACTCCTCCGCGACCTCGGGCGAGAAGCCGGTGCGGTCGATCTGGAAGCTCTTCAACTTGGTGGGCTCCAGCCCGAAGGCGACCAGCGCCTTGTTGTAGCGCTGGATGAGATGCGGCTCGTCGACGGCGAGCAGCCTGCCGTAGATCAGCTCATTGTCTCGAAGGAGGTCGGGTTTCTTCTTCACCTATCCTTCTCCCCGTTTACGGGGAGAAGGTGCCCGCAGGGCGGATGAGGGGCAGCGCCGACGCTCATCATCCTTGTTCCGATCTTGCGGCCGGCAGAAATCTCGCATCGATGCCAATCATCTTTCGATCCAGCCGGCCATCCAACGCTGCAACAATCGTATCCAGCACGCTCGAAAGGCTTGTCAAAACATCCACGTGCCAAATCCTCAACACCGACCAGCCATTCCTATTCATCGTTTCATCCCTGTATCGATCCCAAGATCGACCTACGTGCTGGCTCCCATCGACTTCCACGACCAGATTGGCTTCACGGCAGGCGAAGTCAGCGAAATAGGGGCCAATCGGTAGTTGACGAACAAACTTGTGGCCGTTCAATCGTCGTCCACGCAGCTCATGCCACAGCCTTTCCTCCGCATCGTTTTCGACCTTCCGCAACTCACGAGCTCTCGCTACCTTCGGCTCATTTCTCCCACGCATGGCGCTGCCCCTCATCCGCCCTTCGGGCACCTTCTCCCCGTGAACGGGGAGAAGGAAGAATCACGCATTCCACAAACCCTTCTTCTTCAACTCCTCCATCTCGCGCGCGGCGCGTTCGCGCAGCCGCGCATCGCGCAGGAGCTTCTCCACCGCCGCGTCGTCGGACTTGTCGGAATAGCGGAATTCGGAATCGGCGTAGCGGTTTATCTCCTGCATGACCATGTCCATCGAAAACGGCCCGCGCAGTTCCTCGATCATCGCCTTCTTGTCGTCGTAGCTCTTGTGCATGAAGGCTTCCGGCTTCTCGAACCACTCGTCCGGCAGCTCGATGTCCATGGCGCGCATCTTGATGGCGTCGGTGACGTTCTTGATGGCGCGGCCGGTGAAGCGCGGCTCGGCGTCCTTGATCATGTGCAGATAGGTGCCGATGTCGGCCATGGTCTTTGGCGCGCCGTTCTCCTTCATGTAGCGCTCATAGACCTTCATCAGCCCGTCTTCCTGCGGCTTCTCGTGCTCCTCATAGGCCTCGGCCACGGCACGCTGGATCTCCTGCGCCGCATAGAGCTCGTGCTCGCCGAGCGGGATCTTGTGGTTCTTGCCGGCGAGCAGCACGAAGATGTCGATGTAGTCGTCGCGGGTCTGCGGGCCGTCGACCAGCCAGCGAGCACCGGCGCGCTGGCGCAGCGCATCATCGACATTCTCGGGATAGTTGGAAAACATGCCGAAAGCGCAGCTGCCGCGCACCACCGTGGAAGCGCCGGCGAAGGCATCCATCAAGACGCCGGTGATTTCCTGCTGGCCGGCCGATGCGCGGTCGTCGGAGCGGCGCGCCGCCACCTGGTCGATGTCGTCGATGGTGCCGAAACCGATGGCGCGCGGATTGAGCACGTTGTTGATGAACTGGCGGCAGTTCTGTCCTGACTTGCCCTGATAGGACGAGATCTGGTCGACGCCGAAATTCTCATAAGCGAAAGGATAGCCCGCGACCTGGCAATAACCGTTGAGGAGGCCGGCGATCATCTGGATCAGCGTCGTCTTGCCGGTTCCGGGCGCGCCGTCGCCGATGAACGTGAACAGGAAGCCGCCGAGCTCGACGAAGGGGTTCAGCTCGCGCTCGAAGTCGTAGGCCATCAGCATCTTGGCCAGCCTGACCGACTGGAATTTGGCGATGTGGTTGCCGACGACCTCTTCCGGTTTCTTGAAGGTCATCACCAGCGGCTTCGAGCGCTTGCCGGGCGCGACATCGAAGCCGTCGAGGATGAAGTCGTCGACGTCGATGCGGATATGCGCGTTCTCGAACGGGCCGATGCCGTCGAAGCGGCCTTTTCGCGCCAGCAGCCCGTCGATGGCGACGCGGGCAAACGCGCGCGCCCGCGTCATCAGGTCGGCATCGTCCTTCGAGCCGGCAATCGCCTTGTCGAGCCCGGCCACGATCGACTTCACCGCGTCCTGCGGCGTGTCGAACAGGAAGTCGGGCTCGGGGATGTCGTTCGGCGCCTCGCCGTCGCTGTCGATCAGCTGGAACAGGTAGGAAGCGAAGCTGAAGGCCGAAACATAGGCCGATGCCGACAAAAGCTTCTTGAATGTCGCGGCCTCGTCGCCTTCGAGCGGCGCGCGTGCATTCTTGGCCTGCAGGCTTTCGAGGTCGGAACCCTCGGCGAAGACGTCCGAAATGGCCAGCGCGATCGCCAGGCCGCGCCGCGCGCGGAACAAAAGCATATGCTGGGGAATGGTCATCAACTGGTCGTCGGGGTGGACGGCCGCGACCGTCTTCGTGAGCTCGACCTCGCGCGTACGGCGCACCGAGCCGACCGAGACGGTCGAAACGAAGCGGCGGTTGGTGCCGGCGAGCGCGGTGCCGGATTCGCGCGACGGATCCTCCAGCACGACGATGCGGGTGATGAAGCTCTGCGCGGTGGTGCGGTGCTTTTCGATTGCCGCTTCCGAGATCGTGGTCAGCCCGGTGTCCATGAAGGATGCTCCGCGGTTGAAATCAGACGTCGCTGATGACCCGTCCGTTGGACAGGATGTGGACCTTGTAGCCGGAAAAGATCTTCTGCGCCTCGCCGGCAGCGTAGAGCGCCTGGTAGGCCTCGTGCGGGATCAGCGCGTGGTTCTCGTAGCTCGAGACGCCCTGGCGCGCAGCTTCGAGGTCGTCGGTATTGATGAAGAATTCCTGCGTCGTCTTCTCGCTGGAGAACAGGCCCTTGCGCCCGGGTTTTTCGGACTTGGAAAAGACTTCCTGGATGGTCCAGGTGAGCAGCCAGGCATTCTCCGGCTTGCGTACCTTGCCGAGTACCTCGGTCACAGTCGAATTGTTCTCTGTGATGCCGGCCGAATAAAAAGGGCCGAGCACGACACGGCGGAGCTGCTTGGGGTGCAGCGGCTCGAAATCCTTGTCGAGATTGACCGCGATGGTCGCCGGCGAGAGCGTGTAGGCCGAATTCTTCTCGGTGAAATCGTCGAAGCGGTGGGCAAGCTCGGGGTTGAGCAAGCCGTCGACGGGGAGCGGAATGTCGACCCGCTCATTGAGCTTGCCGTTGGCGTCGACGAGCTGGCGCACCATGCTCTCGGAAGAGTCCTCGACCGTGACCATATAGACCAGCGGCAGGTTGGCGCTGCCGTCGAATGCGGCCCAGTGGACGAGATAGTAAGGCCGCATGGTCTTCGGATTGACCGAGACTTTGGCCGTCTGCGCCAGGATAAAGGGACCGAAGGTCGCCTCGCTCTTGACGTCCTCCAGATAGAGCCGCTCGGCCATCGACTTCTGCAGTGCGGCGGGAAATTCCTTATGCCGCAGGATGAAGTCGGCCATCTCCTCGCGCAACTCGCCGGCCTGGGGAATATTGGCCAAGCGGCTGTCTGCCTGGCGGCGGTCGTTCTCCAGCTCCAGCAGGTTCTGGAAGACAGGATAGCCGCTGTCGGCGCGCGAAATGCGGAACGTATCCATGAAACCCAGCCGGTTGCGCCAGCAGGCGAAGGACTTGTCTAGCCGGGCGATGTATTCGGCGACGATCCTGGCGACGATGCCATGCCGGTAGAGCGGCGAGCGGTCGTCGCGCATGAACACTTCCAGCCCGCTCAGCGCCGCGGTGATGGCGGAGAAGTAACGCGCCGCAGCGTCGTTTTCGGGAGTCATGGCATTGCCCTGAAGAATGCCGGCACGCCGCCTACTGCTGCACGTAGTTGGCGGAATTGTGCTTCTTCATCACCTCGTCGAAGCGACGGGCGAAGGCGTCGTCGGCAAGCTTCTTGCGGCGCTGGATGTCGGCGCTGGCCACCATGTTCTTCTCGTGCATTTCGAGCAGATCGCCGATGTGCTTCTGCGAGGCGGCGCCGATGCCGGCCATCGTTTCCTCCGCCGTGTTGTCGACCTGGCTGCCCAGCGTGTTGATCTTGTGGGCGACGTCCTGCTGGGCGGCGGTCTTCAGCGAGTCTTCCAAAGCCTTGTAGAGAACGATGCGCTGCTCGGTGTCGATGGTCAGCTTGTTGATCAGCGTCGACTGCGCGGCGATCTGGTTGTTGAGGGAATCGACAAATGTCTGGAACATCGAGGTGTAGCGTTCCAGCGTCTGGCTTTCGGCCAGAAGCTCCTGCTCCTTGGCCTGTTTCTCGTTGTATTCCGTCGCCATCTTCGAACGCTCGCCCTCGAGCTGGGTGCGCTCCTTCTGGCTGGTCGAGGCGGCGATCTTGTTCTCGATGTCGAGCAGCATCGGATTGAGCTCCTCGATGCGCTTCTGCACCGCCTCGAGGTTGGCCATGGTCGTCTTGCGGCGCTCGATCACCTGCGACAGGCTGGTTTCCGAGGTCTTATAACGCTGATCGAGGATCTGCTTCTGGGCTTTGAGGATGCCGACGATGGTGTCGGACTTCGCCAGCAGCTCCTGCAGATTGCCCGCCAGCGACATGTTGCGCACGCGGTCGGTGCGCATGCGCTGCTTGCGCTGCTCGGAGAAGACACCGACGAAGTTCTCCCAGCCGGTGTAATTCTTCATACTCTCGAATTCGGCGCCGAAGACATTGGTGGCGTCCTCCAGCCCGATGATCAGGTCGGCGATGTTGCCTTCCATCACTTTCTGCTGCTTCAGCACGTCCTCGATGCGGGCGTTCTCGATGTCGAAATTGGCGTCGCCGATCTTCTTGTCGGCCTGGGCGAGCGTGTCGAGCACGGTGCCGGACTGCTCGATCTTGGTGCGCATGTCCTGCACGACCTGCTTGGTCTTGGCAATTTCGGCATCGAAATTCTGCAACGTCGCCATAGGGGCCTCCCGCTTCGGCATCCAGTTTCGTGTCGCACGTGGCGGCGAATATATGTGGGGCCTCAAGGGATTGAAAGAAGGAAGACAAGGAGATGCGCTAAAACAAAAGAATTGGTTAGGCCCTTGAAAGACAAGGCAAGCATGCCAATCGCGCGAGTAGTGCGTCTCGCCTTCAAACAGCTTTAGCTGATATGCCTTAAGTTCTTGTTTTTGCAAACGGCCAGCCGGGCGGAACAGCGTCGGCAATACATTTGCGCAGAAACCCGGCAAATCATCGGATGGTCAGCGGGCCACTCGCACCGGGCTAGGTGAAAAACCGGCTTCGCAGGCGCTGCTCAGGCTCTCCGCCTCAGTTGCGGGCAAAGCCGATGAAGTCGTCGGGCGCGGCCCGGCCCATCTCCTCTTCCCAGTGCCGGCGGCAGAGCGAGACATAGACGTCCTTGCCGATCGCCACCTGCTCGCCCTGCTTCGCCACCTTGCCGTCGGGACCAAGACGCACGACCATCGTCGCCTTGCGGCCGCAGCGGCAGATGGTGCGCACCTCGCGCAGGTCGTCGGCGATGGCAAGCAGGGCGCGCGAGCCGGAAAACAGCTTGCCCTGGAAATCGGTGCGCAGACCGTAGCACATGACGGGGATGTTCAGCCGGTCGGCGATGCGGGCGAGCTGCCAGACCTGCTCCTCCTCGAGGAACTGCGCTTCATCGACGAAGATGCAATGCACGGTGGTATGCTCGTGATGCTCGGCGACCCGGGCATAGAGGTCGTCGCCGTCGCGGAACATCTCGGCCTCGGCCTCCAGCCCGATGCGCGACGAGATCAGTCCCGTGTCGCCCTTGCGGTAATGGCCGGCGACGAACAGCATCGTCGTCATGCCGCGTTCGCGATAATTGTAGGACGCCTGCAGGAGCATCGTCGTCTTGCCGGCATTCATCGTTGCGTAGTTGAAGTAGAGCTTGGCCATATGGGTCTTTAAGCTCAATTGCCGTGGCGCAGGGAGGGGGCGCTGGCTCCTTCCACCAAAAAAGCGGTCGCGCCGGAAAGGCTCGACATGTCGCTGAATGGCCAGTGCGCGCCGTTCATCGTGATGTGGCGCCGCTTGAAACCACTTCAAAATGGTGTTTGGCTGACGAAACAAGGCGGTCACAAGAACCGTGACTTCGAGCCGCCTCGAATTGCAATGGGAGAAAGTTAATGTCGCGTATGAAATCCTTCGTCGCCGGCCTCGGCCTGGCGGCGCTTCTGTCTACGACCGCCGCCTATGCCGGCGACCCGGCGAGCTGCAAGGCCGTGCGTCTGTCCGATGTCGGCTGGACCGACATCCAGGCAACCACGGGGCTGGCCTCGGTGCTGCTCACCGCGCTCGGCTACGAACCGCAGGTGATCCAGCTTTCGGTGCCGGTGACCTATGCGTCGCTGAAGAACAAGGACCTCGACGTCTTCCTCGGCAACTGGATGCCGTCGATGACCAATGACATCAAGGATTACACCGCCGACGGCTCGGTCGAGACGGTAAGCACCAACCTGACCGGGGCCGGCTACGGCATCGTCGTGCCGACCTATGTCGCCGATGCAGGCGTCAAGACGCTGACCGATCTCGGCAAGTTCAAGGACAAGTTCAACGGCAAGATCTACGGCATCGAGGCCGGCAATGACGGCAACCGCATCATCCTCGACATGATCAAGAACCCGGCCGACAACCTCGCCGGCTTCGAGCTGGTCGAGTCCTCGGAGGCCGGCATGCTGACGCAAGCCGAGCAGTCGATGAAGAACAACGAATGGATCGCCTTCCTCGGCTGGACCCCGCATCCGGTTATGGGCGCCATGAAGATCACCTATCTCGAGGGCATGGGCGACAGCGGCTTCGGCGCGGCTACCGTCTACACAAATGTGCGCAAGGGCTACACCACCGAATGCCCGAACGCCGGCAAGTTCATCTCCAACCTGAAGTTCAATCTCGACATGGAAGGCGAGATGATGGACGCGATCCTCAAGGGCGGCGACGCCCAGACGGTCGCCACCGACTGGCTGAAGAAGCATCCGGACGCGATCGCGCCCTGGATCGCCGGCGTGACCACCTTCGACGGCGGCGATGCCGCGGCGGCCGTCAAGACCGCTCTCGGGAGCTGAGCCGGCTTGAGCCCGGTATGATCTCCGGAAAGGGGCAGCCACTGGAAAAGGCTGCCCTTTTTCTTAAAGCGCGCCGCGCTGAAACGAGTTCAAGCGACGCGCTTTAAGTCTTTGTTTTTTCGCATGTCGTTTTCCCAAAACCGCCGCACACTTTTGGGCGACATGCACTAAGCTGTGAGAGATGATCGCTCGATAAGGACGGCGAGGTCAAAGAGGGGAAAGATGGATCCGATCTCGAAATTTCTGGTCGCCTACAAGATTCCCATAGGTCCGTGGGGCAAGGCCTTCTTCAGTTTCCTCACCGACAATTTCGATACGCTTTTCAGGGCGTTCTCCAACGGCCTTAACTTCATCCTCGACGGGGCGGTGGACCTGCTGCTGATGGTGCCGTCGGTGCTGCTGGCGCTTGTAATTGCTGTCATCGCCTGGTTCCTGCAGCGCTCGCGGCCGCTTGCCGTCGGCGTCTTCCTCGGCCTTATCTTCATCATCAACCAGAACCTGTGGAAGCAGACCGTGGAGACTCTGGTGCTGGTGGTTGCCGCCGCCGCCGCCTCGATGGCTATCGGCGTTCCGCTCGGCATCTGGGCCGCGCACAAGCCGAAGGTCTACCGCTTCATGCTGCCGGTGCTCGACCTGATGCAGACTCTGCCCACCTTCGTCTACCTGATCCCGGTGCTGACGCTGTTCGGGCTTGGCAACGCCCCCGGCCTCATCGTCACCATCATCTTCGTCATTCCGACCCCGGTTCGTCTCACGCATCTCGGCGTCACCTCAGTGCCGAAATCGATCGTCGAGGCAGGCGAGGCGTTCGGCGCCACCAAAAGACAACTTCTCTGGAAGGTCGAGCTACCTTCAGCCTTGCCCACCATTATGGCGGGGCTGACGCAGTCGATCATGCTGTCGCTGTCGATGGTGGTGTTCGCGGCCCTGATCGGAGCCGGCGGCCTCGGCACTGAAATCAACCGCGCGCTCGGCTCGCGCCGGATCGACCTCGGGCTCGAGGCCGGCCTTGGCATCGTCGTGCTTGCCATCGTGCTCGACCGGATGACGCGTATTGGCGTTGGAGGCAACAAATGACCATCGCCGTCGATTTCAAGAATGTCGATATCGTCTTCGGTGCCGATCAGGCCGGGTCGCTGGCGCTGATCGACCAGGGTGCAACCCGCGCCGAGATCCTCGAAAAGACCGGCAATGTGCTGGGCTGCGCCGGCGCCAACCTCACCGTGTATGAGGGCGAAATCTCGGTGCTGATGGGCCTTTCGGGCTCTGGCAAGTCGACGCTGCTCAGAGCCGTAAACCGGCTCAACATCGTGTCGCGCGGCCAGGTGCTGGTCAAGGACGGCGACCGCACCGTCGATGTCGTCACCTGCGACGAGGCGACCTTGCGGCGGCTGCGGCAGAAGCAGGTGGCCATGGTGTTCCAGCAGTTCGGCCTGCTGCCGTGGCGCACCGTGGAGGAGAATGTCGGCTTCGGCCTCGAGCTTGCCGGCGTGCCGGAGGCCGAGCGCCAGGTGCGGGTGCAAAAGCAGCTCCAGCTCGTCCATCTCGACCAGTGGTCGAAGAAATACGCGCACGAGCTTTCGGGCGGCATGCAGCAGCGCGTGGGCCTCGCCCGGGCCTTCGCCACCGAGGCGCCGATCCTTTTGATGGACGAGCCGTTCTCGGCACTCGATCCGCTGATCCGCACCAAGCTGCAGGACGAGTTGCTGCAACTGCAGGCGGCGCTGAAGAAGACCATCATCTTCGTCAGCCACGACCTCGAGGAGGCGCTGAAGATCGGCAGCCGCATCACGATCATGGAAGGCGGGCACATCGTCCAGACCGGCGCGCCGGAAGACATCGTGCTTCGCCCTGCCAATGATTACGTCCGCGACTTCATCGCCAATGTGAATCCGCTGTCGGTGCTGACGGCGTGGAACGTGATGCGCGACCGCCGCGATCTCGAACAGGGCGAGAACGGCTGGGTGTGGCTCGACCGGCGCAAGACGACGCGCTTCAAAATCGACGAACACGGCCTGGTGGCGGCGGCCGAACGCCACGGCAAGCCGGCGGTGTGGGTGTCCTGCGCCGATGTCGAAAGCCAGCCGGAGGAGGGGGCACAGGTGTTCTGGGCCAATCCCGGCACGCCGCTGAAGACGGTGATGCTCGCCATGCACCGCTCGCAGACGGCGCCTGTGGCGCTGTTCGACGAAGGCTCGCGCTTCGTCGGCGCGATCGGCATACGTGACGTGCTGAGCGCGGTGCTCAGGCGATAGGAGTTCGGCCTTTAGACCAAGCATGAAGTGTTCGCTGGCGGGCACCTCATGCTTGTTTTAGACTTGGCTGGCAGCCGGGCAGGGCCGCTGGCGTATGGGGCCGATAAAATGATCTTCCGTCAGCTTTTCGATTCCGTTTCGGGCACCTATTCCTATCTGCTCGCCAGCCGGCGGGGCGGCGAGGCGCTGATCATCGATCCGGTGCTGGAGAAGGTCGAACGCTACCTGCAACTGGTCAACGAGCTCGACCTCAGACTGGTCAAGGCGGTGGACACGCATCTTCATGCCGACCACATCACCGGCCTCGGCGCGTTGCGCGACAGGACGCATTGTGTGACGGTGATGGGCGAGCAGACCAAGGCCGACGTCGTGTCGATGCGGCTTGCCGACGGCGACAAGCTCGCCATCGAAGGCCTGGCGCTCGACGTCATCTACACGCCCGGCCACACCGACGATTCCTACAGCTTCATCCTGCCGGACCGGGTCTTCACCGGCGACACGCTGCTCATTCGCGGCACCGGCCGCACCGACTTCCAGAACGGCGATCCGCGCCAGCAATATGAATCGATCTTCGGCCGCCTGCTCAAGCTTCCCGACGAGACGCTGATCTTCCCGGCGCACGACTACAAGGGCGAGACCGTGTCGACCATCGGCGAGGAAAAGGCTTTCAACCCGCGCCTGCAGGTGAAATCGGTCGACGAGTATGTCGACATCATGAACAATCTGAAGCTGTCCAACCCGAAGATGATGGACGTCGCGGTGCCGGCCAACATGCGGGTCGGGCTGCACCAGGACGACATCGCCAGCCGGGGCTGGTCGGTGACCGCCGTGCAGGCGCTGGCGCTGGTCGGTCGGCCCGATGTGGCGCTGATCGACCTGCGCGAGCAATCGGAACGGGATCGCCACGGCGTCATTCCTGGCGCGATCCATCTGCCCTATGCGCGGCTGCAGGAAAACATCGCTCCTGGCGGTATGATGCATGAGCTGGCGAAATCGACCAGCAGACAGATACTGTTCTATTGCGCCTTCGGGGAGCGCTCGGCGATGGCCGTGCAGGCGGCGCAGGATGTCGGCATCTCGAGCGCCCGCCACATCCAGGGCGGCATCGATGCGTGGCGGAAGGCCGGCGGCCCGCTCGTGCACTGACGCAGACCAGGCTCAGTTCAACCCGATCAACTTCGCGCCCTTCCGGAACAGGGCTTCACCGTCCCGGTCGAAGCGGAAGGTGGCGATGAAATCGTCTGCGCGATAGTCAGGCCATGTCGTGCGGATCGCGGCGGCAAAATTCCGTGCCTCGTCCTGCCGGCCGGCCAGCGCCAGGCAATGCGCGGCGATCGCCAGGATGATGACATGGGCATTGGGCCTCGCTGCCGCCTTGAGCGCCCATTCGGAGGCCTCATTGTATTCGCCGAGCCGCGCATGCGCCATGGCGCGCGCGCCCATCATGCCGAACAGCAGCGGGTCGAAGGGACTGAGATGACGCGAGTGATCGGACGAGCCGATCGCCGATTGCGGATCACCCGACTGCGAGTGAACAAAGGACAGCGCATAGTGGCCGAGCGCGAAGTTCGGGCTGAGCTCGACGGCCTTTGCCAACTCGAGCAGCGAGCCGTCCTGCTCGCCGCGCAGCCATAATGCGCGGCCCATCGCCCAGTGCGCCGCCGGATTGCGGTCATCGACCAGAAGGCTGTGACCGGCGGTTTCGAAAGCCAATGCCGCCTCCCGGTCGCGATCGCCCCAGCGCTGGAAAGCGTTCTGCCAATGGGTGAAGGACAGGCCGGCATAAGCGCGGGCAAAAGTGGGGTCGAGCTTCAACGCCTCGCCGAAGAAATGCTGCGCCAGTTCGTTCTCCTGGCGGGTGAAGCGGTACATGTGCCAGAGGCCGCGATGATAGGCTTCCCAGGCATTCAGCGAATTGGGCGCCTTCAGCATCGCGCGGTTGCGCTCGACGGTCGCGATCTCGGCTGCGATCGAGGAGACGATGCTGTTGCCGATATCGTCGATGACGACAAAGATTTCGTCTGGCCTGTGCTCGAAGGTCTCGGCCCAGACGATCCTGGCGGTGCGGACCTCGACGAGCTCGACCGAGACGATGACCCTGCCCGAAAAGCTGCGGACCGAGCCTGTCGCCACATAGTCGACATTGAGCCTGCGCCCGGCATCCTCAGGCGCGATGTCCTTCTCGGCTAGCGCGAAGACAGATCCGCGGGCAATGACGAAGAAATCGCGAAGCTTGGCGAGGCGCGTTATGATGTCGTGGGTCAGGCCGTCGGCAAGCCCGCCGCGGAAATTGACGGTGCTTTCCGCAAACGGCATCACCGCCAGCGACGCCCGGCGCGACGCGGCGGGTTCGTCTTCGTCGGCAACGATAGGCGGTTGCGGGGCCACAGTCGGCACGGATCGGGCGCACGGCGTCGCGCTGGAATGGCGGGCTTTTATCTCCTGCCATGCTTCCCGCAAGGGAGCGACATCCAGCTCCTCGGAACGAAAGAGTTCCGCCGCGGTCGCAAGATGCTCCTCACCGGCGCCGATCTGTCCCCGCCGCGCAAGGTTTTCCAGCAACGCCACATGCGCGCGTCCGTCGAACGGCGCCAGTTCCAGCCATTTGTCCAGATAGGCCCCTGCCTCATCGGCGCCCTGCGGGAGAAGGGCGATGATGTGCTCCAGGACGGCGACATGGCATGCGCTGAAACGGCGGCGTTGCGCGGTCAGCCAGCTGGTGAAATGCGGGCTCCGATCGAGTTCCAGCCCGTCAAGGAAATCGCCGGCGAAGTGTGGCGCAAGCGCCCGAAGGCGCCCGAGGTCAAGCGTCTCGATCCCTTCGGCGACCGCAGCGGCGGCTTCGATGGCATCGACGTTCGTATCGGCAAGACGAAGCGCCACGGTGTCGCCTTCGGTCTCGACCCTGTGCTGGCCCGTTTCGTTGAGGGCGCTGCGGAGCTTGCTCAGGCACCAGCGCAGCTCGCCGCGCGGATCGTTCGGCACGTCCCACAGAAGCTCGCAGAGCCGGCTGCGGCTGACGGGATGCGGCGCGAGCGCCAGATAGGCAAGCAGTGCCCGAAGCTTGCGCGAGGAAGGCAACTTAACCGGCTCGCCGTCACGGGCAATCGTCAGTTGCCCAAGCAGTCGCACGGAGAGGCCGGCGGTGGTGTCGTGCAGGCTCGATCGGCCGGATTCCACGTATGTTCCCACGCTTTTTCCAACGCTCACCAGTTGGTCCATGTTCTATCACCAAAGACGACAGGAAGCATTCGGCAGCCCAATTCCCGCCCGGAATGCCGCCGTTGCCGCATTTGCGGCAGGTCAAGCAACCTAGCACGGCAAAGTGTCGAAGCTGCGCCGCCGAAGCCGCCGGTCTGTAACCGGTACGTGAGATAGCGAGGAGAAAAACCCATGCTGCAGCAGTTGAAGATCAGGACCACCGCCGGTCGCGGCCGGCTGTTCGACAGCATTCTGGACACGGTCGGCGACACGCCGGTCATCCGTATCAACAATCTCGGTCCGACCCATGCGACGATCTATGTGAAGGCCGAGTTCTTCAATCCGGCAGCCTCGGTGAAGGACCGGCTGGCGCTCAACATCATCGAGGAAGGCGAGCGCAGCGGCAAGCTCAAGCCGGGCCAGACCGTCGTCGAGGCGACCAGCGGCAACACCGGCATCGGCCTTGCCATGGTCTGCGCGCAGAAGGGCTATCCGCTGGTGGTGACGATGGCCGACAGCTTCTCCATCGAGCGCCGCAAGCTGATGCGCATGCTGGGCGCCAAGGTGGTGCTGACGCCACGCGCCCAGAAAGGCTTCGGCATGTACAAGAAGGCGGTGGAACTCGCCGAAGCCAATGGCTGGTTCCTCGCTCGCCAGTTCGAGACGGAAGCCAATGCCGCCATCCATGAGGCGACGACGGCGCGCGAGATCGTCAACGATTTCGCGGGCTCGCGGCTCGACGTGCTGGTCACCGGCTATGGCACGGGCGGCACCGTCGCCGGCGTCGGCCGGGTGCTGCGCCGCGAGCGGCCTGATGTCCGCATCGTGCTTGCCGAGCCTGCCAACGCGCAGCTGATCGGCAGCGGCAAGGGGCAGGAGCGCGGCGCGGGCGGCGCGCCGGCCGCCAGTCATCCGGCCTTCGAGCCGCATCCGATCCAGGGCTGGACGCCGGATTTCATCCCCAACGTGCTGCAGGAGGCGATCGACAAGCGCTACTATGACGAAGTGGTGCCGATCCCCGGTCCGGAAGGCATCAAATGGGCGAAGGCCCTGGCGCAGCAGGAAGGCATCTTCACCGGCATCTCAGGTGGCGCCACCTTCGCCGTGGCGCGGCAGATCGCCGGAACCGCCCCGGCCGGTTCGGTGATCCTGTGCATGCTGCCCGATACCGGCGAGCGCTACATGTCGACGCCGCTCTTCGACGGCATCGAGGCGGAGATGGACGCCGACGAGATGGCGCTGTCGCGCTCGACGCCAAGCTGCCAGTTCGATGCCTGAAGACAACGCGCGGCGCTGCTGTCCAGGCGGATGGTGGCGCCGCGACTGATTTCACATGTGACCCGAGAGCCGGCCCCATGCCTTGGGGGAGGAACCGATGGATACGCAGCAGGAAGTCATGGTCGCGGACGAAACTCTAGATCCATCGGACTGGGCCGATATGCAGGCCCTGTCGCACCGAATCGTCGATGACGCCATCGGCTATCTCCGGGATGTCCGGAACCGCCCGGTGTGGCGCGAGATGCCCGCCGAGGTCCGCGCCTTCTTTTCGGAGCCGTTGCCGCACGAGCCGGCGCCGATCGCCGATGTCTACGGCGACGTCGCCCGCAACGTGATGGCCTATCCGATGGGCAACATCCATCCGCGCTTCTGGTCCTGGTATATGGGCTCCAGTAATTTCACCGGCGCGCTCGGCGATTTCCTTGCGGCGATCCAGGGCTCCAACCTTGGCGGCGGCAACCACGCCGCCGGCCTGATGGACAGCCAGGTGGTCGACTGGTTGAAGGAGATGGTGGGCTTTCCGGCCTCGGCCAGCGGCACGCTGGTCAGCGGCGGCTCGATGGCCAACATCATCGGGCTGACCGTGGCGCGCAATGCCAAGGCAGGCGTCGATGTTCGCGAGAGGGGCGTCGGCGCCATCCCGAAGCCGCTGCGTTTCTACGCCTCGGACCAGATCCATTCCTGCCACCGCAAGGCGATGGAAGCGCTTGGCCTCGGCAACCGGGCACTGCGGCGTATCCCCACCGACGCCAATTTGCGCATCGACGTCGATGCGCTCAAGACGGCCATCGCTGAGGATCGCGCGGCGGGCTTCAAGCCGGCTTGCGTGATCGGCACCGCCGGCACCGTCAACACCGGCGCGGTCGACGACCTGCAGGCGCTGGCCGCGCTGGCGGCGGAAGAGGACCTTTGGTTCCATGTCGACGGCTGCATCGGCGCGCTGATCGCCATCGCGCCTGAAAACAGATCGCTTGTGGCCGGCATCGAGCAGGCGCATTCGATCGCCCTCGATCCGCACAAATGGCTGCATGCGCCATTCGAGGCCGGCTGCACGCTGGTTCGCGATGCGGAGGCGCATCGCGGCACCTTTGCCACCACGCTGGAATGCCTGCAATCGGCGCCGCGTGGGCTCCCTTCCGGGCAATGGCTGCACGACTACGGCCTGCAGACCTCACGCGGCTTTCGCGCGCTCAAGGTGTGGATGGCGCTGAAGGAGCATGGCGTCGAGAAGTTCGGTCGCCTGATCGACCAGAACATCGCGCAGGCCCGCTATCTCGCCGGCCTGATCGAGGCCGAACCGGCGCTCGAACTGACGGCGCCGACGACGATCAACATCGTCTGCTTCCGCCATCGTGGCGGTGGCCTGTCCGGCGAGCGGCTGAAGGCGTTCAACACCGAGATCATGATGAGGCTGCAGGAGGAGGGCATCGCAGCCGTCTCCGACACCACCGTGCACGGGCAGCATTGGCTGAGAGCCGCGATCACCAATCACCGCACGCGGCGCGACGATCTCGATCTCTTGGTGCGCGAGACGCTTCGCATCGGAAAGGAAATCGAGGCAGCTGCGTCACCGGCTTGAAAAGGCCCCGGCCAAGAGGTGTCTTATTCGGGCAGGCCGGCCAACCGCAGCGCCTCGAAATATTTGGCGAAATAGGCCGGCCTGATATGCCCGGCCACGTGTGTGAGGTTGGCAAGCGTCAGGTCGGGGTCGAGCGCCAGCGAGCGCGCGATATGCTTGCTCGCGGCATCCAGCCTGCCGGCCATGGCATTGCTGGCGGCCGCGACTCGCAGGCCGGTGAGATAATATGGCTGCGTGCGCGATGCCGCCTCTGCGAGTGGCCACGCGACGTCGTAGCGGCCGGCCACGAAATGGGCGAAGGCGGTGCAGGTCTGCATGAAGAAGGTCAGCGGATCGAGCGGGCTCAGCCGTCTTGCCCGCGACAGGTGCTCGATAGCGATGTCAGGATCGTCGTAGCAAGACTTGAGGTAGCCGCTGGCGCTCCAGGCGGTAGCGCAGTTCGGGTTCAACACGAGCGCGCGGTCGGCCAGTGCCGAGGCGGCCTCGTAGTCGCCGACGACATAGCCCAACGCCAGGCCGCCGAAGGCCAGCGCTACTGCGTCGTCCTGGCCGGAGATCGCGACGTTGCCGACCAGCCGGGAAACCTCGGCGGTCTCCTTCTGCCGATCAGTCATCCAGCGATTCGCCATCCGCCAGAAATAGCACCAGGCGGCAGCGCCCTCCGCTGCGGCAAAATCGGGGTCGAGCTCGATGGCCTTGTAAAATTGCGGCAGCGCTTCCTCCAGCCCCTCCCTCGTCCAGCGGTAAAGGCTCGCCATGCCGCGCAGATAGTGGTCGTAGGCGTCGAGGCTTTCGGTGGGCTTGCGCTTGGCGCGCGCCATCTCGGCCTGTTCGAGCCTCGGCGAAATCGCGCCGACAACGCTGGAGGCGACGAGGTCTTGCAGTTCAAACACCTCCGAGACGTCGCCTTCGAACCGGTCGGCCCACAGAGTCACCCCGGCCGCCGCCTCGACGAGCTGCCCTGCCACGCGCAGCCGGCTTCCGGCCCTGCGGACGCTACCCTCCAGGACGTAGCGTACCCCGAGTTCGCGTGCCACGCGCGTGACCTCGACCGCCTGGCCCTTGTAAGCGAAGGCGGAATTCCGCGCGATCACGAACAGCCAGTTCACATGCGACAGCGCCGTCGTGATCTCCTCGACGACGCCGTCGGTGAAATAGTCCTGCTCGGCGTCGCCGCTCATGTTCTGGAACGGCAGGACAGCGATCGACGGCTTTTCCGGCACCGAGACGGCCGGACGCGGCGCCTTCGTTTCCGGGGAGGACAGTTCGACCTCCGGCGGACTGCTGTCGGCGACCAGCGCCCGCGTCGCTTCCTCGGGCTCGACGCCAAGCTCGCGCTTCAGCGCTTCCCTGCAGGCCAGGAACTGGCGGAAGGCGTCGTTGGTCTTGCCGCGGCGGCGGAAGATGCGGATCAGGGCGCGGTGGGCCTGCTCGGCGCATGGGTCGAGCGTCACCAGACATTCGGCCAGCCTTTCGCAGGCCTGTTCTTCGCGCGAACCCAACTCGCGAAAGAGACTCAGCCGCTCGGCCAGATCCAGCGCCTTGCGGGCATAGTTCGCCCGAAGCGGCGCAAGCCACTCATCGATCTCGCCGGGGAATGACAGCCCGTCGAGGAGCTCACCCCGATAGAGGTCGGCGGCTGCCGCAAGGCTCATGCCGTCATCGGCCTGGCACTTCCGGTCGAAGACCCAGATGTCAGCCTCGTTGGCATTCGCCGCCAGCCAGATGGTATCGGCATTGCCTTCGATGCGGATGGCTTCGCCGCCGGTGGACGGAAACAACCGCCTAATGTCGACGAGAGCCTGGCGGAGGCTGTTGCGCGCCTGCTGCTCGCCGCTGCCGGCCCACAGCATCGCCGCCACCCTCTCGCGGCGAAGGCCCTTGGGACCGGCCAGAACGAGCGCGGCAAAGAGCAGCGACGTCTTGCGCGTCGCGAAATGCAGAGGTTGCCCGCCTGCGGAGACAACCTCGATGCCGCCAAGCAATCGGATGTGCACTCCAGCCCCCGTGAAAAAGCCCTGGACAGATTATCACGTCCCGCCGCCGACTTAACGGCGATTTAGCGCTCCTATCCGCGGTTTTTCTCGCGCTTTCACGCCTGGATGAACATTGGCAAAGCGCGCCGGTGGGACATTGCCCTCGTGAGTTCGAACGAGGGAGAATGACAATGACCTACATCAGCCTCAGGACCTTCCAGCCGACCTCTCGCTTCGTCGGCACGCTCGCCGCCAGTATCGCGATGATCTTCGCCGGGCTTCGGCGCCGGTTTCAGGACGCCATGCAGCGCAGGGCTTTGGCTGGTCTGTCGATACCGGAACTGAAGGATTTCGGCTATCCGGTCGATGAAGCCCCCGCCGATATCGCGGCTCGCGGCCGCCGCCCGCTGCGGTGAACCGGTCACTTTTCCTGGAATCAGGCCAGCTTCGCGCCCGGCAGATAAAGCATGATCGGCCGGATCTCGTAGACAGCGGTGGGATTGACGCGCCTGAGATCGCGCGCCACCGCTATCGCCTCGTCCTGGTTCGCGCAATCCAGCACATAGAGGCCGAGCAACTGCTCCTTGGTCTCGGCAAAGGGGCCGTCGATCACCATGCCGTCGCCCGGGCCGCGCAACGTGACGGCCTTCGCGGTATCTCCCAGCCTGGCCGCCGGGCCGAGCTTGCCGGCGCGGGTCAGCCTGTCGTTGATCTCGAGCAGATCTTTCATGAGGGCTGCATCCTCCTCGGGCGTCCAGGACTGGACGGTCTCTTCGACGTGATAGGCAAGGATCGCATAGAACATGGTTCGGTTTCCTCGTGCATGACCCAAAATCGGAATCGATTTTTGCGTCGCTGACCCTCGGTTCGGAAAGGAACATGCACCAAATTGAAGTGGTACAGCGTCCTTTGCGCGTCCGGGAGGACGCGCGGCGCTGTGGAGCGGGTCGCACTATCACAAGGATGGCGCGGCCGATCCAGCCCCTGCGGCAGTCGAGAAAAGGCTGCTGACTCAAGCTGCCAGCGGCAGGCGCAGCTCCGTCAGCAGGCCGCCGCGGGGATGGTTGGAAAGGCTGATCTCGCCGCCGGCGCTGCGGGCGATGTTGCGGGCTATGGTGAGGCCGAGACCCAGCCCGCCGGTCTCGCGGTTGCGCGATTGTTCGAGGCGCACGAACGAGCCGAACACCTGATCCAGCTTGGCCTGCGGAATGCCCGGACCTTCGTCGCGGATGCTGAGCGTGATCGTGTCGCCCGAGCGCCGCACGCCGATATGCGCCTTCTTGCCGTAGGTGACCGCGTTCTGGACGAGATTGGTGATGCAACGGCGCAGCGCCACCGGCCGCGCGATGCAGATCAAGCCCCGCGATGGCCTGGCGTCCTCGTCGAGCGAAGCGTCCTCGAACGCGTCGGCGACCGATTCCACCAGCGACCAGAAATCGATCCGCTCGGCCTTTTCCTCCGTGACCTCGAATTTGGCGAAGTCGATCACTGAGCTGGCGATGCTTTCGATGTCGGCGAGGTCATGCGCAAGCGCCTCGCGCGCCTGCGATTTGCGCAGCAATTCGAGCCGCAGCCGCATCCTGGTCAGCGGCGTGCGCAGATCATGCGCGAGCGCCGCCGCCAGGTGCTCGCGGTCCTCGACATAGTCGCGCAGGCGCATCTGCATGGCATTGACCGCCTTTGCCGCGGCGCGGATCTCGCGGCTGCCGGTCTCGGCGATCGGCGGGCTTTTCAAGTCCTTGCCGATGCGGTTCACCGCCGTCTCCATCATGCGGTAGGGCGCCGTCAGCCGGCGCAGCGACCAGATCGACATCACCACGACCAGCCCTGCTATCAGCGAGTAAAGCGGCAGGCTGTCCCAGCTCAGGATCGGACCTGCCGGCGTGATCGGCTCGGTGAAGTTCAGCCACTGGCCGTCGGCAAACCGTAGCGACGCCGTCAGCTTGTCGCTCTGGGCGAAATCCGCCGCCAGCACCAGAAGATCGCGCTCGACCTGGCCGACATCCTTGTTCATCACCTGGCCGTTCGGGACATCGGCCTCCTGGGTCGCCGGGTCGCGCCGCACGCGCGCATCGGTGATGCCGAACTTGGACAGGCGGCCGACCAGGATGTCCTCCAGCTCGGCAAGCTGATCGTCGCCGGCGATCGAGGAGGTGACGGCAGGGGTGTCCGAGACGGTCAGCGCATAGGTGGCGTTGAACAGCCCGGATGCGGTCGCCTTGCGCTCCTCGGGCGTGGCGTCGTGCATGAGCTGCACCAGCGAGTAGGCGCGGTCGTTCAGCCGATAAAGATCGACGACGTCGTTGGCCGCAGCGCGGTCGTGCGAGACGATGTAGAGGGTCGCGACCTGGCTGATCATCAGGCCGGCAATGACGATGAGCAACACCCAGACGGGCAGGGTTTGCGGCAGGAAGCGTCTCATTCGGAGGTCGTTTCGGGCAGAAACTGATAGCCGCCGCTGCGCACGGTCAGGATCAGCTTCGGCGTCTTCGGGTCGTCTTCCATCTTGCGGCGCAAGCGGCTCACCAGGATGTCGACGCTGCGGTCGAAACTGTAGCCGGTGTCCCCGCCGGACAGCTCGATCAGTTGCTCGCGGGTGAGCACGCGCTGGGCGCTCTTGACGAAGGTCTGCAGCAGGTTGAACTCCGCCATCGTCAGCTCCACCCGCACGTCGTCGGGCGCCGTCAGCCGGCGGCGCGAGCAATCCATGGTCCAGCCGGCGAAGCGGTAGATCTGGTTGCTGGCGGGCCGGCGCGGCTCGGCCGTGCCGTTGCGCCTCAGCACAGCGCGGATTCGGGCGAGCAATTCGCGCGGATCGAAAGGTTTCGGCACATAGTCGTCCGCGCCCATCTCGAGGCCAACGACCCGGTCCGTCGTCTCGGTCACCGCGGTCAGCATGATGATCGGTGTCGTGTAGTTCGCGCGGATCTCGCGGCAAAGCTCCAGCCCGCTTTTTCCCGGCAGCATCACGTCGAGAACGATCAGGTCGACCTGTGCGCGGCGCAGGATCGCCTCCATCTCGGTGCCGTCGGCGGCCACCGTCGTGTGCAGTCCCCGCTTCTGAAAGAATTCCTGAAGCAGGTCGCGTATGCCCTTGTCGTCATCGACGATCAGTATGTGCGCGTCGGATTTCACGAGAACCCTGTCATGCTGGTAGCCAAGCCGGCCCTTCCCAAATCACCCACACGATAGAATTCGGGCCACATCTTGGCCAGTGGCGGCGATGCGGCATGGATTACCTTCCTCAGAAACAATCCAGAAACAAAATTCTACAGTCGGGAAAAACTCGTGAAAAATTTCAAGGGCATAACCGGTGCCGTGGCGGTCAGGTCATCGGCTGCGACGCGAGTTTCCGGAGTAACGGGCAATACCAATGCAGAGGTTCTGGATCAGCTTGATGGGTGCGTTGCTCAGCATGTCGCTCATCACAGCCGCGGTCGGGGCCTCCAACGCAAAGGTAACGCCGCTGACCCGGGCCGAGCGCTGCACCAATCTCAACCGTCAAGTTGACGAAGCCCTCGAAACCCACGCCGCGGCAACGCAGGTCACCGCGGCAAAGGCACTTCAAAGAAAGGGAAACCGGTTCTGCGCCGCCAAGAAACAGGCACAGGGAATCCGGATGCTCGCGAATGCTTTGAAGCTGCTTGGAGTGACACCGATCGACCCTGTTCAGTGACGCTCGCCCTCTCGACCCGCATGAAAAAGGAAATGAAGCCATGAAGAAGTCCATCCTCTCCGCCCTCGGCCTCGCAGTTGCTCTCGCCTTCTCGATGCCGGCTCTCGGCAACGCCGCTGCCACGACGACCGCCGCTCCGGCTGCTTCGACCACGACCGCTGCTCCGGCCGCCGCCGCTCCGGCCAAGGCTGCTCCGAAGAAGGTCTCCGCCAAGAAGGCCTGCAAAGTGACCAAGACGCACAAGTGCCCGGTCAAGAAGGCCCCGAAGAAGACCGCGGCGAAGAAGCCCTGATCCAGGCTTCGCACGTACCTTTTCAAAGCCGCTCCAACCTGTTTCGGCTGGGGCGGTTTTCTGGCGGCCGAAGCGGAGCACCGGCTAGCTTCCACCGCGACAATCCGATCCTTAACCCGATTGCAATGCCGGTGCTGTAAGACAATCCGCATGAAGAAGCGGCTTTCGTCCCGGATGCGCTCGCTGACCCTCGGCGGCCTGGTTGCCACCGCGGCGGCAAGAGCGTTGATCATCTTCACAGCCAGCCCGGTGCCGGATCCCGCCAGCGGCAGGACCGAGCCGGAGCTTTTCGCGCCGGCGATCTCATCGAGCTTCGACTACATCACGCCGGCACAGAGCTGGATCCTGATCGTGCTGACGGGCGCGACGCTGATCGGCTTCGTCGCCTGGATGATTGCCGCCTTCATGGAGCGCGGCTCCGACATGGATAACGGCGGCTCCGGCAGATCAGGCACCGCGATGCGCCGGCAGGGCCGTTGAACGGCAAGCAGCGTCTCCCCACATAGTGCCGAGTGCTTGCCCGCCGCCACAGCGGGCAAATGGACGACTGCTTCCTTAGATGACACAGTGGAAGCGAGGCTATTTTTCACGCAATTCCGGAAACCGCCAAGCACTGGAATTGCTTCAGTTCCCAACCGGCGAATTCCGATGCCTGAAACTGTCCTCAAACCGCGCACCAAAACGCAGCCGAAAACAGAGCGGCCAAAGCTCTACAAGGTCATCCTGGTCAATGACGACTTCACGCCGCGCGAGTTCGTGGTGACCGTGCTCAAAGGCGAATTCAAGCTCAGCGAGGATCAGGCGCATCGCGTGATGATCACCGCGCACACGCGCGGTGTCTGCGTGGTCGCCGTCTTCACGCGCGACGTCGCTGAGACCAAGGCCGCGCGGGCAACCGATGCCGGCAAGGCCAAGGGCTATCCGCTGCTGTTCACGACCGAGCCGGAAGAGTAGTGCGGTTCTCCCTCGCCCCGTTTACGGGGAGAGGGAAAGCGAGGCCGGCTTTGCCGACCGAGCAGGGTGAGGGGTGAGGCAAGCGCCTGATTCTGATAGCTGGGCGCCGCCCCTCATCCGCCCTTCGGGCACCTTCTCCCCGTGAAACGGGGAGAAGGAAGAGGCTCACCGCCCCTCGCGATACCACATCGAACCGATCGCCAAGAGCAGCAGGCCGAGGCCGAGGAAACCGCCGAACAGCGGCACGCGGGAAACGGCCTTGAGGGTGCTGTCGTTGGTGGTGCGGAGCCCGATCCAGTCGTTGCCCGACGCCGCGCCCGAGGAGCGCACCGGCACGATGGAAGGCAGCGCCACGCCGCCGGCGAGGTTGCCAAGCATGGAGGATGGCGCGAGCCGGCGCACGCTGCCGCCGGTCGCTTCGGCCGGCGCCTTCAGCCTGTCTTCGGTGGAAACGACATCGGAGAATTCCGGAGCGTTGATCGGGCCGACATGGGCGAGCGCGGTGAGGTCGCCATTGCCGACCTGGTAAAGGCCGATCTCGCTGGTCTGCAGGCTGCCCGTGAAGATCCCCGGTTCGGCCTTTTCCAGCTTGACCGTCATCGTCTTGCCGGAAGGCGTGATCACCTGGGCGGGGCCGGGATCGTCACTCATCGTCTGGCGCCTTATTTCCAGCACCATGCCGCGGCCGTCCGCTGTCAGCCGTTCCTCTTCAAGCTCGGGTTCCTTCATCAGCCAATGGGCGATGCGCCGGTAGAGCTGGACATGCGGCCCGCCGCCCTCGAAGCCGCGCGCCCATAGCCAGCCCTGGTCGGAAAGCAGCATGCCGACGCGACCTTCGCCCTTGCGGTCGAGCACAAGCAGCGGGCGGTCGTCGGCGCCTTTCATCACCACCTCGCCCTCCGGATTCTTGACGCCGATGGTGCGGAACCAGCGGCTCCAGTGCGGCGGATCGCTGGCGGAGCCCTCGAGCCCGCGCGTTACCGGGTGGCGCTGGCCGAGATCGGTGAGACGCGGATAGAAGGCCTTGTCGACGACCTCGCCGGTGGGCATCGCCGGCAGGGCCGACATCAGCGGCGTCCGGGCAATGGAGCTTTCGCCGGAATATTCGGGGCCGGCCGCGATCAGCAACGCGCCACCCTTTTCGACATATTCGGAGATGTAGTCGTAATAGAGGATCGGCAGCACGTCGCGGTGCTGATAGCGGTCGAAGATGATCAGATCGAAATCCTTGATCTTCTCGACGAACAGTTCGCGCGTCGGGAAGGCGATCAGCGACAGCTCGTTGATCGGCGTGCCGTCCTGCTTTTCCGGCGGCCGCAGAATGGTGAAGTGGACGAGGTCGACCGACGCGTCGGATTTCAAAAGGTTGCGCCAGGTGCGCTCGCCGGCATGCGGCTCGCCGGAGACCAGAAGCACGCGCAGATGATCGCGGATGCCGTCGACCAGCGCGATGGCGCGGTTGTTGGCGTCGGTCAGCTCGCCCGGCTCGTGATCGATCGAAAGCTGGACGATGTTGCGGCCGGCATTGGGGATGGTGACCTCAAGCTTCATCGGCTGGCCGATGGTCGCATGCTCGACCGAGACCTGCTCGCCATTGACCGAGACCCGCACGTCGACCGGGCTGCCTTGGCCTTCCGTGGAAATGACCCGATAGCTCATGTCGAGCGGCTTGCCGACGAGGCCGAAGCGCGGCGCGTTCTCGAAGCGGATGCGGCGGTCCTTTTCGTGCTCGCTGCCGGTGATCAGCGCATGCAGCGGCGCGTTGAATTCCGGAGCGCCGGCCGGCGCGTCATGCACCTCGCCGTCGGTGATCATGACCGCGCCGCCGATGCGCGAGGGCGGCACGTCTCGGAAAGCGCTTTCCAACGCGCCGAACAGCCTGGTTTCGGTGCGCTCGTCCGCGGCCTCGGACTTGCCGGCGTCGACGACGCGGACGTCGAATTGCTTGAAGCGGCCGAGGCGATCCTGAAGGCCTGCCAGCGCTTCGTCGGTCTGCTTGGTGCGGTCGCCGATATCCTGGCTCTGGCTGCGGTCGACGATGACGGCGACGACGCTCTTCAACGCCTCGCGTTCCTCGTCGAGGAAGACTGGATTGAGCAGCGCAGCACCCAGCGCGAGCAGGGCGACGAAGCGCAAGACAGAGCCGCGCTGGCGGAACCACAGGCCGGCGAGCGCAAGCAGCAGGAGCGGCACGATGACAAGCCCGAACAGCGGCCAGGAAACGAGCGGCTCGAAGGAGATCGACCAGTTCATGACCTACTGCCCCAGCCGTTCGAGCAGGACGGGCACGTGCACCTGGTCGGATTTGTAGTTGCCGGTCAGCATGTACATCATGATGTTGACGCCGGCGCGCAGCGCGTAGATGCGCTGCATCGGATCCGGCGGCACGGTCGGTAGCATCGGATCGCCGTTCTCGTCGACCGCCCAGGCGCCGGCGAAATCATTGCCGGTGATCATGATCGGCGACACGCCGTCGCCGGTGCGCACGGGACGGTTTTCGGTGTTGCTGGCGTCGAGCGAGGTCTCGACCCAGAGCGGGCTGCCGTTGAAGCGGCCGGGAAACTCGGGAAGGATGAAGAAGGACTTCGTCAGCACATGGTCCGACGGCACCGGCTCCAGCGGCGGCACGTTGAGATTGGCGAGGATGTCGCGCAGCCGCTCGGTGGCCGGGCTCGCCGAGCCAGCGCCGATGCCGTTGGAGAACTGGTCGCGCGTGTCGAAAAGAACCGTGCCGCCCTGCTGCATATAGGCATCGATGCGGGCGATCGCAGCTTCGCTGGGCATTGGCGCGGTGGCGTCGATCGGCCAATAGATCAGCGGATAGAAGGCGAGCTCGTCCCTGGAGATGTCGACGCCCGCCGGCGGGCCGGGTTCCAGCGCCGTCTTCTCGATCAGGAAGCGGGTGAGGCCCTCGAGGCCGGCGCGGCTGATCGAATCGACGCCGGGCTCGCCGGTGATGACATAGGCGATCCGGGTTTTCGAAATGTCCTCGATCGCCTGGGAATCGCCGGGCTTAGAATCATCCGCGCGGGCAAGGTCGGCGTGGCCGAAGAGCCCGCCGAGCGCGATCAGCACGGCAGCGGCAGTCGCCGCTGCGCGACGCGGCCGGCGGGACAACAGCCCGCCCATCGAGAACACGGCAAGCGTGTCGAGCACCATCAGCAGGAGGGCCAATGTGACCAGCGCGCCTTTCAGGTTCTCCGATTCATCGAAAGCATAGGGGATGGCGGTCACCGGCAGCGAGATCTGCGGCCGGGCAAGCGGCGCAAACGTGCTCGAGGCGTTGAGCAGGTTGTGGGCGAAGACGCCGGTTTCCGAGCCATAGAGCCCGGGCGGGTTTTCCAGCGTTACCGGCAGCGGGCCGGCGGCGGGCACGAGCGGCCGCGCGTCGGGCGTCGGCGGCACCAGCGTGCCGTCGGCGCCGATCATGCGATAGGGCGCCAAGGAGGCGGCGGCAGCCTCGGCATTGGCGACCGCGGCGCCCTGGTTGCGCGACAATTGCACGACGCGCCTCAGCATCTCGACGAAGCTGCCGGAGATCGGCAGGTTCGACCAGGTCGCCTCCGGCGTGACATGGAAGAGCACCAGCGTGCCCTTGTCCTTCTTCATGCCCGTGACCAGCGGCGTGCCGTCGGCAAGTGTGGCCCAGGTGCGCTCGACGATGTCGGGCGTGGGTTCGGCCAGCACCTGCCGGCTGACCGTCACCTCGGTCGGTGGCGCGAGATCGGCGAACGGGCCGTTCTTCGGGAATTCGGTGACCTGTTGCGGCGTCGTCCAGGACAGCGCACCGCCCAGCGCGCGCTCGCCGCTGCGCAGCCGGACTGGCAAGAGATCATCGTCATTGCCGGCGGCGGCCAGCCTTGAACCGGCAAAGCGCACCAGCGTGCCGCCATTGTTCACCCAGTCGACCAGCCGCTGCCGGACCTGCGCGGGGATGGTGCCGACATCGGCCATGATGATCATGGCCGGCTTCTGGTCGAGAAGCTGCGGAATGGCGTCGGCCAGATCGGCGCTCGACGGCTCGACCAGGTCGGCGAAGGGCTGCAGGGCGCGGCGAATGTAATAGAGCGGCGACAGCAGCGGCTGCGCCTGGTCTGCCTCGGCCTGCGAAAGCAGCCCGACGCGGCGGCGCTTGGAACTCTCGTCCAGCACGCGCACGGCTCCGGCCTGATGCTCGCCATCGAGCGCTATCGAGGCGAAGTCGTTGCGCAATTCAAACGGCACCTTCATCGTTCCGTTGGCGGTGGTCTGGCCTGGCGCGAAGGTCACCGTCGCGTCGGCGATGCGGCGGCCCTTGTCGTCGAAGGCGCCCGCCGTGACCTGCGCCGGCGCCGGATCACCCGGCGCGCGGATGGCGGTCAGCGTGAAACCGTCGACCTGATTGTCGGCGCCGGTCAGGCCGGTGAGCGAAACCCGGTCCGAGGTGGCCCAGACCAGCCTCGCGGCATTTCTTTCCAGGAGCGTCTTGAAGGCCGCTTCGTCGCCATTGGCCGCAAGGCCATCGGCAAGCACGGCGACGCTGGCGCCCGGCAGGCGCTCCAATGTGGCGGCGACGCGAGCATAGACGGCAGGGCGGTCGGCCGGGATCGGGCGCGGCTTTGCCGCGCGCAGGCGGTCGAGCGCGGCCGATGCATCGAAGGGACCGATCTCGGCATTCGGCTTTTCGGCGGTGAAGGCGATGACGACCGGCACGCCGTTCGAGCCGGCGTCGGCGATCAGCCGCTCGGCGGTGGCGACGCGCTTGCCCCAATCGGCGGCACTTGCCCAGTCATTGTCGATGACCAGCGCGAGCGCCGAGCCCTCTGCCGGCAGCTTTTCGCGCGGATTGAAGACCGGTTCGGCGAGCGCGGTGACGACAAGGGCGGCCATCAGCAGGCGAAGCAATGTGAGCCACCAGGGGCTTTGATGCGGCGTCTCCTCGCGCCTCAGGACGCGGGCGAGGATCCGCAGCGGCGGAAAGACCTCGGTCTGCGGCCGGGGCGGCGTCAGCCTCAGCAGCCACCAGATCACCGGCAGGGCCAGCAGACCCCACAGCACCATCGGCGCGCCGAAGGAGAGCGGCAGCCAGCTCATGCGACCGCCTTTCCGGTGTTACTGCCGCCGGCGGTCAACCCGGTATGACCAGTGATCAGCCCTGGGCGGCTGCTGTCGGCGGTCATCGCCATGTGGACCCGCACGAGCGCCTCGGAGGCGAGGCGGTCGGTGTGGTTGACGGTAAAACTCCAGCCCAGGCGCTTGCACCAGCCGGCCAGTTCCTCGCGGCGGGCGGTGTAGAGCAGGCGGTATTCGTCTTTAAGCGTTTCGGCGCGGCCGGCAGTCAGCTTGTCGCCGGTCTCGGGATCGGTGAATTCGGTACGGCCGGAATAGGGGAAGGTCTCCTCGGCCGGATCGGCGACCTCGATCAGATGCGCGCGCACGCCGTGACGGGCGAGCACGTCGAGCCAGGCCATGGTCTCCTCGACCGGATCGAGGAAATCGCTGACGATGACGATGTCGCAGAAGCGGCGGATGGCCGAGAGGTCGGGCTTGGCGGGCAGGTTGCCGGCATGGCTGAGCTGGGCCGCGATGCGTTCGGCGCCGTTGCGGGCGGTGAACGGGTCCGTGAGGCCCGGCCAGGCAATGCGCTCGCCGCTGCGCGAAAGAAGCTCGGCCAGGGCAAGCGTCAGCACCAGCGCGCGCGATTCCTTGGAAACGCCGGCTCCCGCGGACTTGTAGAGCATGGAGGGCGAGGGGTCGGACCAGAGCCAGACGGTATGAGCCGCTTCCCACTCGCGGTCGCGGACATAGGTGTGGTCGTCGCGGGCCGAGCGGCGCCAGTCGATGCGCGAGGCATCGCCTTCGACATAGGGGCGGAACTGCCAGAAATTCTCGCCGATGCCACGCTTGCGGCGGCCGTGCCAGCCGGCGATCACCGTGTTGACGATGCGGCGCGCCTCGACCAGCAGGTCCGGCACCAGAGAGGCCCGCAACCGGCCACGGGCGAGCGCGTCGCGCGTCGCAACCGGTGCCTGGACCTCGCCTATTCGACCCATCAGATGCCTTTTGCCAGTTTCGCCACCACGTCGCGCACGGACGTGCCTTCGGCGCGGGCAGCGAAAGTCAGCGCCATGCGATGCTGCAGCACCGGCTCGGCCAACGCACGGATGTCGTCGACCGACGGCGCCAATCGTCCATCATATAGCGCGCGCGCCCTGGCGCACAGGGTCAGCGCCTGGCTGGCGCGCGGACCCGGGCCCCAGGCGACGTGCCTGTCGGTGTCGGCAATGCCCTGGCCCGGACGAGCCGAGCGCACCAGCTTGAGGATCGCCTCGACGACGCTTTCCGGCACCGGCATGCGGCGGATCAACGTCTGGATTTCCTTCAGCCTGGCCGGCTGCAGCACATTGTCGGCCCTGGCCTCCTCGACGCCGGTGGTTTCGAGCAGGATGCGGCGTTCAGCCTCGATCTCCGGGTAGAGGATGTCGACCTGCATCAGGAAACGGTCGAGCTGGGCTTCCGGCAGCGGATAGGTGCCTTCCTGCTCCAGCGGGTTCTGCGTCGCCAGCACGTGGAAAGGCGAGGGCAGGTCGTGGCGGACGCCGGCGATGGTGACGTGATATTCCTGCATCGACTGCAGCAGCGCCGACTGCGTGCGCGGCGAGGCGCGGTTGATCTCGTCCGCCATCAGGAGCTGGGTGAAGATCGGCCCCGAGATGAAGCGGAAGGAGCGCTTGCCGAATTCGTCCTGCTCCATCACTTCGGAGCCGAGGATATCGGACGGCATCAGGTCGGGCGTGAACTGGATGCGGCGGGAATCGAGGCCGAGCACGATGCCGAGCGTCTCGACAAGCTTGGTCTTGGCGAGGCCTGGCACGCCGACAAGCAGGGCATGGCCGCCGGCCAGCAGCGCAACCAGCGTGCGCTCGACGACGGCTTCCTGGCCGAAGATCACACGGCCTACGGCGTCGCGCACCTTCGAGATGTCGGCCAGCGCCTTCTCGGCCTGTTCGATCATCGCCTTGTCGCTCAACGGGCTTTCCTTGATCATCACGCTCATGCCGTTCGATCCTTGTGGTTGGAAATACCGGCCTGCACTCTCAGGGTCGCAGAATGCCGCGATTCGGCCTCGCCTGGCGCCTGCGATTGAACTTAAATCACAGACTTAGGCTGACAAGCGAAACAACAGTGACTATTTCGTGACCATGACCGATCATTCCGGACATCGCGAGCAGAGTCTAACCGGTGTCACCGAGGCGCGCGGGCTGGAGGCGCTGATCTCGCGGGCGGCGCGCGCGGACAAGGGACCGGCCCCCGTGGAGCGCTGGAATCCGGACTTCTGCGGCGATCTCGACATGGAGATCAAGGCCGACGGCACTTGGTTCTATCTCGGCACGCCCATCGGGCGCATACCGCTGGTACAGCTCTTTTCGAGCGTCCTGCGCAAGGACGCCGACGGCAAGACCTATCTGGTGACGCCGGTGGAGCGCGTGGGCATCCGCGTCGCCGACGCGCCGTTCATCGCCGTCGAGATGAACGCATCGGGGGCCGGCGACAAGCAGGTCATCACCTTTCGCACCAATGTCGGCGACGTCGTCACCGCCGGGCCCGGCCATCCGCTGCGCTTCGTCGACGAGGACGCCACCGGCGGGCTCAAGCCCTATGTGCTGGTGCGCGGGCGGCTTGAGGCCCTGGTAGCGCGGCCGGTGATGTACGAACTGGTCGAGCATGGCGAGGTGATCGACATCGACGGCAAGGCAATGTTTTCCGTCCGTTCCGGCGGCGAGGTCTATCCGATCATGCCGGCCGAAAAGCTCGAGCGGCTAAGCGCGTGATGGACCAGGTGGCGCCGGTGCCGTTCTCGATCGCGGATTTTCGCGCCCGCGCCGCGGCGCAGGCAAAGCTGCAACCCGGCGACGAGTTCGGCGATCACCGCTTCAATCCAGGCCATCCCAGGCTGAAGCACATAAAGCCTCTGCGCGACGCCGCGGTGCTGATCCCGGTCATCGATCACGCCGATGGCGCCACCGTGCTGCTCACCAAGCGCGCCGAGAGGCTGCGCAGCCATTCCGGTCAGGTGGCTTTCCCCGGCGGCACCATCGATCCGACCGATCCGGGGCCTGAGGCCGCCGCGCTGCGTGAGACCTTCGAGGAAATCGGCCTCGACCGCGACCACGTCGAAATCATCGGCCGCATGCCCGACTATATCTCGGGCAGCGGCTACCGCATCGTGCCGGTGCTTTCCGTGGTGCGGCCGGGCTTTTCGCTGACGCTCAATGCCGACGAGGTCGACGGCGCCTTCGAGGTGCCGCTGCGCTTCCTGATGGATCCCGTCAACCACGCGCGCGATAGCCGCATGTGGAACGACCTCGAATGGTTCTTCTACGAGATGCCCTATGGCGGCCAGCGCATCTGGGGCGTCACCGCCGGCATCATCCGCACGCTCTATGAAAGGCTCTATGCGTGAGCGCTGAGGTGTCTCTCTCCGGCAAGGCCGACTGGCTCGGCGAAAAGCATCTGCAGAAGCTGCTTGCCGCGCTGAAGGCGGGCGGCGAGGAGGCGCGCGTGGCCGGCGGGGCGGTGCGCAACGCGCTGATCGGCCAGCCGGTCGCCGACATCGACATCGCCACGACGACCGTGCCCGAGGAAACGATCCGCCGCGCCCAAGCAGCCGGCTTCAAGACCGTGCCGACCGGGATCGAGCACGGCACCATCACGGCGATCGCCGGCGGCAAACCCTATGAGGTCACGACGCTCAGGGCCGATATCGAGACCGACGGTCGGCGAGCGAAAGTCGTCTTCGGGCGCGACTGGAAGGCGGACGCCGAGCGGCGCGACTTCACCATCAACGCGCTCTATGTCGAAGCCGACGGGACGGTCGTCGACCTTGTCGGCGGCGTCGCCGACATCGAGGCGCGGCGGCTGCGTTTCATCGGGGATCCGGAAGCGCGCATCCGCGAGGACTATCTGCGCATCCTGCGCTTCTTCCGCTTCTTCGCCTGGTATGGCGACGGCCGGCCTGACGCCGAGGGCTTGAAGGCCTGCGCCAGGCTGAAGGACGGGCTCGGCAGGCTTTCGGCCGAGCGCGTCTGGTCCGAACTGAAGAAGCTGCTTTCGGCGCCCGATCCTGCGCGTGCCCTGCTGTGGATGCGCCAGGCCGGCGTTCTCACCGCGGTGCTGCCGGAGAGCGAGAAGTGGGGTATCGACGCC
Source organism: Mesorhizobium dulcispinae (assembly GCF_033977345.1). Classification (NCBI taxonomy): domain Bacteria; kingdom Pseudomonadati; phylum Pseudomonadota; class Alphaproteobacteria; order Hyphomicrobiales; family Phyllobacteriaceae; genus Mesorhizobium; species Mesorhizobium dulcispinae. The sequence goes on along the minus strand of NZ_JAVIIY010000020.1, from coordinate 39,861 downwards.
ATCCACGGGCTGGTCCGGACCGAAAGGGATCTCGGCTGGGCATCCGATCCGCTGCTCAGGCTGGAGGCCGTCGTTCCGCCGGATGCCGCGCGCATGAAAACGCTTGCCGAAAGGCTGAGATTTTCGACCGGCGAAGGGGAACGCCTGCGGCACTGGGCGCTGGCTGTTCCGCCTGAACCCAAGATGACCGAGACGGAATTTTCCAAAAAGCTCTATTTCGGCGACCGCGAAGGCTTCCTCGATCGACTGCGGCTTGCGCTCGCCGCCGCGCGGACACGCGCCGTCGAGGACAATCAGGCCATGATGGAAGCCGGCGGTTTCTCGCGCCAGCTCAATTTCGCCTTGAAATGGGAAAAACCGGTGTTTCCGATCAAGGGCGCCGATCTGACCGAACTCGGCGCCTCGCCAGGCCCGAAGCTTGGCGCCACGCTGAAAAACCTCGAAAAGGAATGGGCGGATTCAGGGTTCACCATGGATCGCGGCGCGCTGCTCAAACGCGCCGCGAAGGCTCTCAAGGGTTAAATTGGTTGGCCGGTCGATCGGTGCCGGTCAATGTATCGCCACAGGGGCCAGGGCGCGCGACAGGCTTGCCTCGCCCTTGCCGTAGACGGCTGGGTTGTAATTGACCAGCGTGTCGGTGCGAGCCGTGTTGAGCAGGTCGTTGGTGATCTGAACCGGTGTCGCGCTGGTGAATTTGCTGCCGATGATCGCGGCGTATCCCGAGATGATGGGCGCAGCGAAGGACGTGCCATAAAGGCCGGTCTTATTTCCTTCGACGCCGACCACGAGGAAGTGGCTCTGCACGGCAGTGTTGGAGCCGGCATAGTTCGAATACCAGGCAAGCTGAGCCTTGTTGGATGTCGTGCCGTTTGTCGACAGCGCGCCGACAAAGATCGCTGTCGGTTTGCCGATCAGGGCAAGATCGAGATAATCCTGCTGGCCGCCCGTGACGCCGCCGACGGCGACCGAGTCGTTGCCGGCCGCCTTCGAGACGACGGCCGATCCCCACGTGGCGTAGGAGATGATCGACTTCTCCTCCGGAGCCCACCCGATCTGGTTCACGCCGTAGCCGGCGCTGGCATACATGCCGTAGCTGAGGTTGAGCACGTTCCGACCGCTTGCCAGCGAGACGGCCGAGCCTGTCGAGAAATCCTTGGAGCGTATGGTCGCCGAGGGAGCGATCATGCTGGCTTCCTCGCGCGTCCACTCACCATGCCGTTGGTATTGCGTGCCGATGCCGAAATTGCCGGAGAAGCGCGATGAACTGCTGAAGTCGTCGACGATGGTGATGGTGACGCCCTGGCCCTTGTAGCCGGCGGCCCATGCGGCGCCGACGTCGGGGCTCATCCAGCTCTGCACCGCTTGTGTTCGCGCAGCCGGTATCTTTGCGCTCACGCATATGGACCCGCCGCCGTGGCACAGCGCGGCCGTCTGGTCCGCGTCGAGGGCGTCCTGCGCCAATGCGATGGATGCCGGCAGAAGGACGAGGGCTGCGGCAATGCCGAACTTCCAGAAATTACCAGACATGGTCTTACTCCCGGTCAAGCAGAACGAGGACGGAGGATTGCGAATTTCGGGAGCAGGAAAACTTCTCATGCATGGCCTCCCGGCGATCAGAAAGTAACACGGTAGTTGAGCCACAGGCGCAGCCTCTCGGGTGTAGCGTTAACCAGATATTTCAGCGTTTCCTCAGGTGCGGTCTCGCCGGCCGCGAGCCGGCAGTTGACGCTGTAGGTGCCCAGCTCCCCGTAGTCAGCCACGCAGGGCTTTTCGGTCAGGTTGCCGCCGAAGGTCGAGGTAACAGAAAGGGACAGGGTGCTGTTCAGGCTCGGATGGGTCTGGGTGAGAAAACCGAGCTTGAGGCTCGGCGCTATGCGGTATTTCTCGGCTTGTTCCCCGGTCCCAAATCCCCACAGGATGCCGCTGTTTTCGGTGAGCTGCGTGAGAAAATCGACATGCATGTCGACCCAGTTGCTGTGGTACCACCGATTGAACGAGACCCAGCTTCCGTCCTGCAGCTCGTAGCCGCCATTGCCGAGGCCTCTCGCGCGGTCGCTGAGCCAGGACCCTTGGTGGATATCGACGAGCGACGTGGTCAGTTCCTGGGCGGCCGCCGGTGACGCGCCGAGGAACGCGCACAACAGAAACGCCGCTGCGCGGGAACCGCCTCGAATGTCGGATCTTTCGCGCATGCGCGAAGCACCTCGTCCCACTGAATCCGGCCAACGCCTTGTGGCGAACGGCTCCTTGGGCAGCCGCTTATGGCCGGATCGTGCGCGACGATCGCATGCATACCGTTACCGCGGGGTTATCTAACCCGATACGAATATAAGTTTTTGCATGAATTCGGCGAAGCTGGGCCATTGTCGCCGGCCGGAACGCAAATAGAGCGGAACGCGCCCGAATGCTGCATCCCGCTCGCCGTCTTTGTTGGTAGAGGTGAAGAATCCGCGACCGGATCCCTCAGGCCGCGTCGCGGACCTTCTGGATGCGGGAGCGGATCGCCTCGATCATGGTCTCGCGGATGATGGTTTCGCCATGGGTCTCGCGCATGTGCTCGACGGCACGGCGCATGACCTCCGCCTCTTCCTCGGCACGCGTGTGCCAGTCACAGCCAGGGACGAGTGTTCCGCATTGGAATTCCTTCATGGGTTTTCCTTTCCTCGCTGCGGAGCGGTTCGGCTTCGACCACTCCAGCTGTTGTTTTACGCAATCCCGCGCGCAAACCGCTGGGCACTTTCGCTGGAATTGCTCAAGTGGATAACCATAACACATGTTGCCGACTTCGGTTGCATCAAGAGTCGTGCTGTCTGGAGCGGCCGGTCAAGGTACTTAAACCCAAGAGGCGGAGCAGTACTGCTCCGCCTCCTTGCTGCCTGATCTTGCTAAAGTCGCGCGGGCCGTCACTTCATGATCTTGCCAAGGCCGAGCAGGCCGTCACTTCATGATCTTGCCAAGGCCGAGCAGGCCGTCACTTCATGATCTTGACGGCCTCGGCGATCTTGTTCTTGCCGCTCATATCCCAGGAAACGCGGACCTTCTCGCCCGGCTTGATGCCCGGATCCTTGAAGGCCTTGGACAGCGTGAAGGTCGATCCGTTGTCCAGAACAAGGCTCATGGCCGTTCCATCAAAGCTCTTGACCGTGCCCGTGGTGTGCTTGACCGCGGCGAACGCGGCGCCGCCGGAGGCGAGAAAGGCAGCGGTTGCTGCCGTCACAATAAGCTTGCGCATGGCATGCTCTCCTGGAATGCGGGCGCCGTATGGGAAGGCACCCCTCTCGATCAGGGCCGTCCGGATGCGTCGGGTCGCGGATCGTAGCAGTGACGAGCCGCCGGCGCTTCCCGACCCGGCAACCTTAAATAGATCAATTTTTTCAAAAGGATATTAGACGAAAAAGATATCGCTGCCGCCACATTGCCTGCCATGTTTCGGCAAATGGGACATCAATGCGGCCTTCCTTCCGCTCACCGGATTTTTACGGCCACTTTACCTCGGGCGGCAGGCTGGAGAGGATCGAGGCGACATTGCCGCCGGTCTTCAGGCCGAAGATAGTGCCGCGATCGTGAAGCAAATTGAATTCGACGTAACGGCCGCGCCGGATGAGCTGTTCCTCGCGGTCGCCGTCGGTCCAGTTCTGGTTGAAATTGCCCCGTACCAGATGGGAATAGACGACGAGGAAAGAGCGTCCGACATCCTGGACGAAATTGAAGTCGGCGCTCCAGCCGCCCTTGTCCTCGTCCGAATGCAGCCAGTCGAAGAAGATGCCGCCGACGCCGCGCGCCTCGTTGCGGTGTGGCAGGAAAAAGTACTCGTCGCACCACGCCTTGAATTTCGGGTAATCGGCCACAGCGGCGTTCTTCTCGCAGGCGAACTGCATGGCGCGGTGGAAGGCGAGCGTGTCGGGGTCGTCCTGGGTACGGCGGCGATCGAGCACCGGCGTCAGATCGGCGCCGCCGCCGAACCACAGGCGCGTGGTCACGACCATGCGCGTGTTCATATGCACCGCCGGCACGTTGGGGTTCCAGGGGTGCGCGATCAGCGAAATGCCGCTCGCCCAGAAGCGGGGATCCTCCTCGGCGCCGGGGATCTGCTTGCGGAATTCGGGCGAGAACTCGCCGTAGACGGTCGATGTGTGTACGCCGACCTTCTCGAAGACGCGGCCGCGCATCATCGACATGGCGCCGCCGCCACCGCGGCCCTCATCCCGCTCCCAGGGCGTCTTCTCGAAGCGGCCGGGCGACCATGACGATTGCGGTCCGGTGAGTTCCTGCTCGATCTGCTCGAATGTGGCGCAGATGCGCTCGCGCAGCGCCTCGAACCAGAGGCGGGCGTTCATCTTCTTCTGTTCGATGTCGGCCGGCAGCCCCACGGGAAGGTCAGGTCTTTCCAATTCGGTCTCCAGTTACAGGCTCACTTGCCCGACAAATGACTCGTTTTTTCTGCGCGCGATCCCTAATCTCTTAAAGGCAAGGGTCAAGTCCTGTCTGACCAAGGTGCAAGGAGTTCCTTCGTGCGCACCCCGGCAAGACCGCCGCTGGATGGCTTGAGGAAGAGGCTGGAACGCTCGCGGGCCGAGCGCGAAAGAAAGCCACGCGACGGCTTTTTGCGCGAGACTTTCGTGCTGCCGCGCCCGGCCGCACGCCTTAAGGCGAAGGAATGGTTCGAACGCTTCCCCAAGCAGGCCTACTGGACCGAGATCGAAAGCTGGTTCGAACGCCCAGGCGACGTCATCGAATTCACCATGCGCCGGTTGCCGGCGGCGGACTGAAAAATCGTCAGGGCACCAATAGCCGTCTTGCCCCCGTACCCTCCCTGGCCAGCCGGTCCTCCTTGTTCCTCAGCGGGCATTTGTCGATCGACATGCAGCCGCAGCCGATGCAGTCGGTCAGGCCGTCGCGCAGCTTCTTCAACTGGCTGATCTTGTGGTCGAGTCCGTCGCGCCAGGCCGTTGAAAGCAGATTCCAATCCTCGCGTGTCGGCGTCCGTCCCTCGGGCAGGGACTGGAACGCCGCGGCGATCTCGGCGAGCGAGATGCCGACCTCCTGGGCGACGCGGATGATCGCCACGCGCCGCAGCACGTCGCGGCCGTAGCGCCGCTGGTTGCCCGCCGTGCGATGGCTGCGGATCAGCCCGCGCGCTTCGTAGAAATGCAGCGCCGACACCGCCACGCCGCTGCGCATCGCCACCTGGCCGACCGTCAATTCCCGTACCGGAGCCACTCGCAGTTTCCGCTTGACCTCAAGTTAGGTTGAGCTTGTAGCGAGGAAATCCTGACAAAGCAAATTGAGGAGAAGGCGATGTGCGCCTGGGTGAGAATGACGGCAGAAGGGGAGGTGGTCCGCGGCTGTGAACGGCCGAGGATCTTATCCGATCTGGCGGAGCGCTTCGCCCGCGACCATCGCGACGGACAGCGCGACATTGATGCTGCGCGCGCCCGGCCGCATCGCAATGGTCAATCGCGCATCCACCGCCTGATGAACCTCGTCCGGCACGCCGGCGGATTCGCGGCCGAACAGAAGGATGTCGCCGGCGGCGAAGGCAAACTCCGTATAGGCGGTCGCGGCCTTGGTGGTGAGCAGCACAAGGCGGCGCGCATTCGCCCGGCGCCATTCCTCGAAGGCGTGCCAGTCGGCATGGCGGGAAAGCGCCGCCATTTCGAGATAGTCCATGCCGGCCCGTTTCAGCGCCCGGTCGGAGAGCGGAAAGCCGGCCGGCTCGATGATGTCGACGCCGAGATCGAGGCAGGCGGCGAAGCGCAGGATTGTCCCGGTGTTGCCGGCGATATCCGGCTGGTAGAGCGCGATGCGGAGACGGTCGTTCATTTCCGCGTCCTGCTAATAAGTGGCAGATCGGCCACAGGCGGCTCGAGCTTTTGGCGATTTCTGGACTGGCGGGTGGCCATTTTCTGCGAAGTCGAGTATATGCCCACCATCGTCAACCCGAACCGAAGGAGGGGGACCACATGATGACCATGCACTTCCAGCTCCTTTCCGGGCAGCTCCTCTCCGGGGCTCATGTATGCCCGGCGGCGGTTTCGGTACGACGATTCTTCTGACACTTTAAGACCTCATCGCACCGATTCCCGCCGAACCCAGTTTTCGGCTTTCGAAGGAATCTCGCGATGTTTTTCAAACTGCCAAAGGGGCGCCTCGCCCCACCTGAACGTGTCACGACCCATTGTGTCGGGACCGACACGTTGCGTGCCTCCGGCCGAATGCCGGAGGTCGAGTTCGTGTCACCCTTTTTAACGCATTTGCACATGGAGGACGGACCGATGTTCGATCCATTTAGAATACCCGGCTCGAGAAGCCTGCACGAGCGCAAGATGGCGACGTGGGCGCTGCTGATCGGCGAGACCTACTCGTCGGCGGTGCACGCCGAGACGCGCCGGCGTCCGCATCGCGGCATGCTGCCGGACGTCGATTTCTCGCGCGCCGTGCCCGATCCCGGCCGGCCTTCGCTGGTGCGCCGTATCGCAAGGCTGTTCCGGCCGGGCGAGAAAGCGCGGGCTGGCGACAGCTTGGCGCCAGGAAATTCGAGGCCGTCAGGATCCTCTGGCGAGCCTGTCGGCGAAAAGCCCACGACACCCTATATTGCGCGAAGCAGGGCCGGCGATGCAGTTGATTCCGCATCGCCGGCCCGTGGCGCCGCGCGGCCGATGATTCTACCCCATCAATCCCGCGCCGCGTGAGCGCATGGACAGTCGAGTGCCTGGAATGTTCCGCTGGTTTGAAAACAAGCTCGATCCGTTTCCCGCCGCGGAGCCGGTCGAGCCGCCGAAGACGCTGGTCGCCTTCTGCGTGCACTACACGCGCGGCGTCTGGCCCTACATCGTCGTGGATGCGGTGCTGGTGGCGGCGATCGCCATTACCGAAGTGTGGATGTTCGGTTTCATGGGCCGCATCGTCGACTGGCTGTCGGCGCAGAACCGGGAAACCTTCGTGCAGACCGAGAGCTGGAAGCTGGCCGGCATGGCCTTCATCGTCCTGTTTGCGCTGCCCGGCACGGTCTGGGTGCGGGCGTTGTTCAACCAGCAGACAATGATGGGCAACTACCCGATGCGCATCCGCTGGCAGGTGCATCGCTACCTGCTGAAACAGTCGATGGCTTTCTACCAGGATGAGTTCGCCGGCCGCATCGCCACCAAGCTGATGCAGACCGCACTCGCCGTGCGCGACTGCGTCATGAAGGTCATAGACGTCCTCAACTACGTCATCGTCTACTTTCTCGGCATGCTGCTCATCGTCGGCTCGGCCGACTTGCGGCTGGCCGCGCCCTTGGGCGTATGGCTGATCGGCTATATCGGGCTGCTGCGGTATTTTATTCCCCGGCTCGGCAAGGTCGGGGAGGAACAGGCCAATGCGCGTTCGACCATGACCGGTCGCGTCGTCGACAGCTATGCCAACATCCAGACGGTGAAGCTGTTTTCCCACGCACGCCGCGAGGCGGCCTTCGCTCGGGAAGGCATGGCGGGCTTCCTCGACACCGTCTACCGCTCGATGCGCCTGGTGACGGTGCTCTACGGCCTGCTCTACATCCTCAATTCGCTGCTTTTGTTCACCGTCACGGCGATCTCGCTGTGGCTGTGGCTCGCCGATGCGGTGACGATCGGCGCAGTCGCCGTGGTGATAGGCCTGGTGCTCAGGATGTGGGGCATGTCGCAGTGGATCATGTGGGAGATGACGGGCCTGTTCGAGAATATCGGCACGGTGCAGGACGGCATCCAGTCGATCTCGCTGCCGCGACTGGTCGAGGACAGGCCGGGTGCCAGGGACATCACCGTCAGCCAGGGCGAGATCCGCTTCGAGGACATCCGCTTCCATTACGGCAGGCAGAAGGGCGTCATCGAGAACCTGTCGCTTACCGTGAAGCCCGGCGAGAAGGTCGGCATTGTCGGCCGCTCCGGCGCCGGCAAGTCGACGCTGGTCAACCTGTTGCTGCGCTTCTACGACCTCGAAAGCGGCCGGATCCTGATCGACGGCCAGGAGATCGCCGGGGTGAAGCAGGATTCGCTGCGCGCGCAGATCGGCATGGTGACGCAGGACACCTCGCTGCTGCACCGCTCGGTGCGGGAGAACATCCTCTACGGCCGACCCGACGCGACCGACGAGATGCTGCTCGAGGCGACGCGGCGGGCGGAGGCGCTCGATTTCATCGGCGCGCTTTCGGACCACAACGGCCGCAAGGGATTCGACGCCCATGTCGGCGATCGGGGCGTCAAATTGTCCGGCGGCCAGCGGCAGCGCATCGCCATCGCCCGCGTTATGCTGAAGGACGCTCCTATCCTAATCCTCGACGAGGCGACGTCGGCGCTCGATTCGGAAGCAGAAGCTGCGATCCAGGAGAACCTCTACAAGCTGATGCAGGGCAAGACCGTGATTGCCATAGCGCATCGGCTTTCGACCATCGCGGCGATGGACAGGCTCGTCGTCATGGACAAGGGCCGCGTCATCGAGGAAGGGTCGCACGAGGAGCTTGTCGCCAAGGGCGGGCTCTATGCCCAGCTCTGGCAACGCCAGTCGGGCGGCTTCCTGCTCGACGACGCGCCCGCCGAAGCGGCCAACGATGCAATTGCCCATGACTTTGGGGCCAAGGGTGAAGCCGCGGAATGATGAAAGCCGTCTATCGCTGGTTCGAAAGCTGGGTCTACCCGTTCCGCGAGCCCGCGAATCTTCGGCCTCCCGCCAGCGTCGGCGGCTTCCTCCGACACTATGTCGGACAGGCGAAGCTCGCCTTCTTCGCCATGCTGATCATCGGCGGCATCGCGCCGCTGGTCGAGGCCGGGCTGTTCTATTTCGTCGGGCGGCTGGTCGATATCCTCGACCAGCTTCCCGGCGAGCGCAGCTGGCATGCGCTCTGGGCCGCCGCCGGCCCTGAGCTTCTGTTCATGGGCGCGGTGGTGCTGATCATCCGCACGCTGGTGGTCGGCCTTTCTGCGCTGGTCGACGAGCAGACGATCACGCCGGGCTTCTACAGCCTGGTGCGTTGGCAGGCGCACCGGCATGTCTCGCGCCAGTCCTACGCCTTCTTCCAGAACGATTTCGCCGGACGCATCGCCACCAAGGTCTGGCAGGCCGGGCAGGCGACCGGCGACCTGATGGAGAGCTTCATCGAGGTCATCTGGTTCATGATCGTCTACACGGTGACGACGCTGGCGCTGGTCGCCGGCCTCGACCTCAGGCTGGCGGTGCTGGTGGTGATATGGATCGCCGCCTTCGCCTGGCTGGCCAGGCTCCATTTGCCAGCGATCCGCAAGCATGCCGAGGCGACCGCCGAGGCCGGCTCGATGATCACCGGCCGAATCGTCGATTCCTATTCCAACGTGCAGACGCTGAAGCTGTTCGCCGCCGACGGCGACGACCGCTATATCCGCAGCGGCTTCGACATCTATCTCGATGCGCTGCGGCCGTTCACGCGCCGGCTGACCGGCGTGCGCATGGCATTGACGACGCTTTCGGGCATCATGATCACGTCAATCGCCGTCCTTGCCGTCTATCTCTGGGTGGAAGGCTCGATCACCGTCGGCGCCGTCGCTTTCACGCTTTCTCTCGTCTTGCGGCTCAACATGCTGCTGGGACGGGTGATGATGCAGCTCAACAGCATCTTGAGGAATCTCGGCGTGCTGGAGAATTCCAAGGCGCTGATCTCGCAGCCGCTCGGCCTGACCGACGCTCCGGGCGCCAGGGAGCTATTGGTTGCCGGTGGGCGCATCGACCTCAAGAACGTCACCTTCCATTATGGCAAAGGGGCAGGGGTTCTGGACGGCATAGACCTCGTCGTGCGGCCCGGCGAGAAGGTCGGCCTGGTCGGTCCGTCGGGCGCCGGCAAGACGACTTTAGCAAATCTCATCCTGCGCCTCTACGACCTCGAGGGCGGCAAGATCCTGATCGACGGCCAGGACATTGCCGGGGTGACGCAGAATTCGCTGCGCGCCAATATCGGCGTGGTCAGCCAGGACACCGCGCTCTTCCACCGTTCGCTGCGCGACAACATCAAGCTCGGCATGCCGGACGCGACCGACGCTGAGGTGATCGCCGCGGCGCGCAAAGCCGAGGCGCATGATTTCATCATGAGCCTGCGCGACAATCGCCAGCGGGCCGGCTACGAAGCCTATGTCGGCGAGCGCGGCGTGAAGCTCTCCGGCGGCCAGCGCCAGCGCGTGGCGATCGCCCGCCTTTTCCTCAAGGATGCGCCGATCCTCATCCTCGACGAGGCGACCTCGGCGCTCGATTCCGATATCGAGGCGGCCATCCAGGAAAACCTGGTAAGGCTGATGGAGGACAAGACCGTCATCGCCATCGCCCACCGGCTCTCGACCATCGCCGCGCTCGACCGGCTGGTCGTGCTCGACGGCGGCCGCATCGTCGAAGAGGGCACGCATGACGAGTTGGTGGCGCTCGACGGCCTCTACGCGCGGCTCTGGAAACGGCAGTCCGGCGGCTTCCTGTTCAATGAGGAAAGCGTGCTGGAAGAGACGCGCCCGGCGGAGTAGAACCCAGCCATGTCGGTCAGAATGCCCAGCAACTTCGGACGGTCCGGCGCACAGGAGAGCGCGCTCGACCTGCTCGGCCACGAGATCCTTGCCGAAAAGGCGGCGGCGCTCGGCCGCGCCGGCCAGCGCGTCGAGGAGACACTGGCGAAGCTGCGCGAAAGCGGCGAGGGCGGAGATCGCAACCGGCTGCTCAAGGAGGCTGCGGCGGCCGTGCACGCCTATTTCATCCAGCGCGAGCTCTGCGGCCTGCGCAAGCACGACGCCGTGATCCGCGAATACGATATCCCGAGGGCAGTGCTGGTCAGGCTGGGCGCGAGTTAGATCGCCTGACGCAATTTACTCCAGCCATTCGGTGATGAAGCTGCCGTTCTCGTGGATGTCGATGGTCTCGAGCGGACCGGGGCCGAGATTGGTGAATTTGTGCGGTGTGTCGGGCGGCACGATCAGGATCTGGCCGGCCGAGGCCTTGATCTCTTGGTCGCCTACCGTGAACAGGCCGGAGCCGGAACGGATGATGAAGATCTCCGCGTAAGGGTGCTTGTGCAGGCGCGGGCCGCCGCCGATGCCGGGCAAATAGTTGAAGATCAGGCAGCTTCTGGAACCCCACGCGCCACACTGCAGCTCGCCTTGCCAGCGGTCGGGGGCTTCCGCCCATTTGTCGCGGTCGATGACATGCGCCATGGGTGCAGAATAGACCGGGCCAACGACCGCTGTCGAGGCGAGCAAGCACTCGTTTTCGCTCCCGATTTTCCCGCTTTTTCATGGCCTTCGCCGGCCTGTCGCCGGGGCATCGGCGCAGGCCGCGCCATGCAGCCGCGACAATGTGCCCTTGTGCCTTCACCCGTCTGGACAAAAACGGGCTTCACGCATAAACCGAACTCCAAATGCCGGAGGAATTCGCTAGCCTGTTCGCCATGCGCTGTCGGGCCGGCGCGATTGAGCGGGGACAAGGCTCGGCCGCCGGCACGGAAAGAGGCGAAAGGATCAGGCACCCGTGAGCGCAACCGACATCCACGATCCCAACCGTCGCGATTTTCTCTACATCGCCACCGGCATGGCCGGCGTGGTCGGAGCAGGGGCCGTCGCCTGGCCGTTCATCGACCAGATGCGCCCGGACGCTTCGACGCTGGCGCTGGCCTCGGTCGAAGTCGACGTCTCCTCGCTGCAGCCCGGCAGCTCGCTGATCGTCAAGTGGCGCGGCAAGCCGGTCGTGGTGCGCAACCGCACCGAGAAGGAAATGAAGGACGGCGAGGCGGTCAGCCTCAACGACCTCAAGGACCCGATCGCCCGCAACGCGAACATTGCCTCCGACGCGCCGGCGACCGACGCCAACCGCACCACCCCCGGCAAGGAATCCTGGATGGTGATGGTGCAGGTGTGCACCCATCTCGGCTGCATCCCGCTCGGCCAGGAAGGCGATTTCGGCGGCTGGTTCTGCCCGTGCCACGGCTCGCAGTACGACACCGCCGGCCGCATCCGCAAAGGCCCGGCGCCCGAGAACATGGCGATCCCGGTCTACCAGTTCATTTCCGACACCAAGATCCGTATCGGCTGAGGCAGGGGATATTTCGATGAGCGAGGGACATTCCACCTACACGCCGAAGACCGGCATCGGACGCTGGTTCGACGCCCGCATGCCGCTGCCGCGGCTGGTCTATGACAGCTTCGTCGCCTATCCGGTGCCGCGCAACCTCAACTACATGTGGACGTTCGGCGGCATCCTGTCGATCATGCTGGCCTCGCAGATCCTGACCGGCATCGTGCTGGCCATGCACTACACGTCCGACACCAATCTCGCCTTCGATTCGGTCGAGAAGATTATGCGCGACGTGAATTCGGGATGGCTGTTGCGCTATCTCCATTCCAACGGTGCCTCGTTCTTCTTCGTCGCCGTCTACATCCACATCTTCCGCGGGCTCTTCTACGGCTCCTACAAGGCGCCGCGCGAACTGCTCTGGATCCTCGGCTGCATCATCTACCTGCTGATGATGGCCACCGGCTTCATGGGCTATGTGCTGCCCTGGGGACAGATGAGCTTCTGGGGCGCCACCGTCATCACCGGCTTCTTCAGCGCCATCCCGCTGGTCGGCAACTGGATCCAGGAGCTGCTGCTCGGCGGCTTTGCCGTCGACAATCCGACGCTGAACCGCTTCTTCGCGCTGCATTACCTGCTGCCGTTCATGATCGCCGGCGTCGTCGTGCTGCACATCTGGGCGCTGCATGTCGTCGGCCAGTCGAACCCGACCGGCATCGAGGTCAAGTCGAAGACCGACACCGTCGCCTTCACGCCCTATGCGACCATCAAGGACGCGTTCGGCATGATCGTGTTCCTGGTCTTCTTCGCCTATTTCGTCTTCTACCTGCCGAACTATCTCGGCCACCCGGACAACTACACGGTCGCCAACCCGCTGAAGACGCCGGCCCACATCGTTCCAGAATGGTACTTCCTGCCGTTCTACGCGATCCTGCGCGCCATCACCTTCAACATCGGGCCGATCAACTCCAAGCTCGGCGGCGTGCTGTGCATGTTCGGCGCCATCGCCATGCTGTTCCTGGTGCCGTGGCTCGACACCTCCAAGGTGCGCTCGGCGGTCTACCGGCCCTGGTACAAGCTGTTCTTCTGGCTGTTCGTGGCCGACGCCGTCCTGCTGGGATGGCTGGGCTCGCAGCCGGCGGAGGGCAGCTACGTGTTCATGGCGCAGATGGCGACGCTGTTCTACTTCGCCTTCTTCCTGGTCGTCATGCCGGTGCTCGGCCTGATCGAGACGCCGCGGCGGCTGCCGAACTCGATCACCGAGGCGGTGCTGGAAAAGAAGAACAAGGGGGCCGGTGGACATCCGGCAGGCGCGGTGAGCGCGCCGGAAACCAAGGGCTGAGAATCTGAGGGGATTTGGCATGAAGAAGATTCTCACCTCGCTGGCGCTGCTCGGCCTGGTGGTCGCGGGCACCGCCGCCATCGCCGCCGAAGAGGAACACAACGCGGCAGCCCCGACGCATTTCCCGATCAACGAACCGAAGGAAATGAGCTGGAGCTTCGCCGGCCCGTTCGGCACTTACGACAAGGCCCAGCTGCAGCGCGGCCTCAAGGTCTACAAGGAAGTCTGCTCGGCCTGCCACTCGATGAACCTGGTGGCGTTCCGCACGCTCGAAGGCCTCGGCTACTCCGAAGCGCAGATCAAGACTTTAGCCGCCGAATACACCATCCATGACGGCCCGAACGATGCCGGCGACATGTTCGATCGCCCGGGCAAGCCGTCGGACCACTTCCCGGCGCCGTTCCCGAACGAGCAGGCCGCCGCGGCTGCCAATGGCGGCGCCGCGCCGCCCGACATGTCGCTGCTCGCCAAGGCGCGCGGCGTCGAGCGCGGCTTCCCGCGCTTCGTCTTCGACATCTTCACCCAGTATGCGCAGGGCGGCCCGGACTATATCCACTCGCTGCTCACCGGCTACGACCAGACGCCGCCGGCCGGCATGGTGATCCCGGAAGGCACGCACTACAATCCGTACTTCCTGTCCGGCGTGTCGCTGAAGATGCCGAAGCCGCTTTCGGATGGCCAGGTGACCTATGACGACGGCTCGCCGCAGACGGTCGACCAGTATGCGCGCGACGTGTCGGCCTTCCTGATGTGGGCCGCTGAGCCGCATCTCGAGGACCGCAAGAAGACCGGCTTCCGCGTCATGGTGTTTCTGCTGCTGTTCGGCGCGCTCGTCTACATGACCAAGCGCAAGGTGTGGGCCGACGTGGCCCATTGAGCCACGCACCGATCATCAAGGTTCGAAGGGCGCCGCAAGGCGCCCTTTTGCATTTCGAGGCCGCTCTTGGTCCGGCCGTGTCACATGGCCGTCATCGCGCGCAGCGATCCTGTCTTGCCACCTTAGAGGATCGCACCCATGAAAAGATTCGCGCCGCTTGCAGCCGTGGTGCTGCTTCTTGTCGCCAGCCCGGCAGTCCGCGCCGAGGACGCCCAGCCCTTTGTCACCAACAAGGACATCGACCTGACGATGATCCTGCCGCCGCCACCGGCGAACGATTCGGCCGAGACTAAGGCCGAACTGGGTGAAGTCCTGAAAGTGCAGGTGACGCGCACGCCCGAGATGGAAGCGCGCGCCAAAGCCGATGCCGAGGAAGACGTCTGGCGCTTTGCCGACGTCATGGGACCGAAGTTCACCAGGGAGACGCTGCCGAAGTTCAGCGCCTTCTTCGAACGCGTGGCGGCGACCGAAGGCGCGGTCGTCGATCCGGCCAAGGACGTCTGGAAGCGTCCGCGCCCGCACCAGCTCAGCGATCTGGTCAAGCCCGTGGTGAAGCTGTCGAATTCCGGTTCCTGGCCGTCGGGCCATGCCACGGTCGGAACCATGATGGGCATCATCCTGTCCGACATGGTGCCGGAAAAGCGCGCGGAGATCATGGCGCGCGCCGCCGAATATGCCCATAACCGCGTCGTCGGCGGCATCCACTATCCGTCGGATGTCGAGATGGGCAAGATTTCCGGCAGCGTGATTGCCGCCGTTCTGCTCAGCCGCCCCGATTTCAAGGCCGAGTTCGAAGTGGCGCGCTCGGAGCTGCGTTCCGACCTCGGCATGTGATCCGCTCGGCGCTCACCTTCTTGCAAGGGCGCCATCGGGCGCCCTTTTCGATTGCGGCACAGCATGGGCAAGGCAGGCGATGCCAATCCTTTGCCGGATGCGCTTGTCTCCCGGGCTCCATCGCGGTAGCCGTTGTTGGTTGCGTTGCGCCGGGCGCGTCGACGCCGTTCATACCCGACAGCCGGACACGCGGAGCCTCGCCTCATGAAACCCTCGCTCGAAGACACGCTGCTTGCCGCGATCCGCACCATTCCCGACTATCCGAGGCCCGGCATCCTGTTCCGCGACATCACCACGCTGCTGGGTGACGCGCGCGCCTTCCGCCGCGCTATCGACGAGCTGGTGCATCCTTACGCCGGGCTGAAGATCGACAAGATCGCCGGCATCGAGGCGCGCGGCTTCATCCTTGGCGGCGCCGTGGCGCACCAGCTTTCGGCCGGCTTCGTGCCGATCCGCAAGAAGGGCAAGCTGCCCTACGAGACGGTGCGCGTAGCCTACAGTCTCGAATACGGGCTGGACGAGATGGAGATGCACAAGGACGGCGTCTCGCCCGGCGAGAAGGTGATCCTGGTCGACGACCTCATCGCCACCGGCGGCACGGCGGAAGCGGCGGTGAAGCTGGTCAGGCAGATCGGCGCCGACATTGTCGCCGCCTGCTTCGTCATCGACCTGCCGGATCTCGGTGGGCGCCAGAAGCTGGAAGCGCTCGGCGTGCCGGTCAGGACGCTGATCGGGTTCCAGGGGCATTAGCTCTTCTCCCTCGCCCCGTTTACGGGGAGAGGGAAGCGGAGCGAGCAACGCGAGCGGAGCAGGGTGAGGGGTGAGCGCTCCGGTCGAGTGTGAGACACCATCGTTGGCGCCGCCCCTCATCCGCCCTCCGGGCACCTTCTCCCCGTGAACGGGGAGAAGGATCTACGCTACTCCACCTTCACCAGCACGGCGCTGTCGAACTCGATGACCTTGTCGCCGGTTGAGTCAAAACCTTCCGAGCGCAGCGTGAGCAGGCTCCAGCCCGGGCGCCCGGTAAGCGGGCGATGGGCAAGCGCGGTGCGGGTGAAGGTCACGGTCTCGCCGGCATAGACCGGCTTCAGCCATTTGAGGTTGCGGAAGCCCGGCGAGGGGCCGAATTCGGGCTGCGGGCCGGGACCGGTCCAGCGCACGCCTTCGGTCTCCATGCGCTTTTCGAGGTTGTATTTCATCCAGGTGGCGGCTGTGTGCCAGCCGGAGGCGCAGAGACCGCCAAGCACGCTCTTCTTCGCTGCCTCCTCGTCGACATGGAAGACCTGCGGATCGTATTTGCGCGCGAACGTCTTGATCTCGTCCGCTTCGAACTTGTGCGAGCCCAGCGTGACGGTCTCGCCGATGAGGAAATACTCGTCCAGGGTCACGTGACGGCCTCTCGGGTCAAGAACATGCCGGTGTTCTCAAGCTCGAAGACGCATTCGCCGCGCTGATTGAACAACTCGCTGCGCATGCTGACGAGGCCGAGCTGAGGCCGCGATGTGGACTGGCGCTTGGAAAGCACGGTGACCTTGCCGGTGAGCCGGTCGCCGGCCAGAACCGGCTTCTTCCATTTCACATGCTCGATGCCGGGCGAGCCTTGCGAGGTCGAATCGAGCAGGAAGGCGTCGCACAGCATGCGCATGAACATCGCGCAGGTGTGCCAGCCCGAAGCCGAAAGACCGCCCAGGATGCTGGCCTTGCCGGCCTCCTCGTCGAGATGCATCGGCTGGGCATCGAACTCGCTGGCGAATTCGATGATCTCGGCGGCGCTTACGTCTTTACCGCCGAGGTCGAGCGACGCGCCCTCGACGAAATCCTCAAAAGCCCAGGTCTTTCCGGTCATGTCGGCAATCCGGTTGACGAACGTGATCCCCAAGTCGGGCATCCCGGATGACGGCCCGAGCCAATTTGGTCAAGTCCTTTCTGGTGAGCCAGCCAATGGGCGCGAATGCAGAGAGGCGGAACCGCTCGGTTTCTTTGTGTCGCGCAATTCCGGACGGAAAACCGCTGCGCACTTTTCCTGGAATTGCTTTTAGAGCCAGCCGCGGCGGCGGAAATACCAGAAGGGCAGGATCGCCGAGACCACCATCAGACCGATGGCGAAGGGATAGCCGAACTCCCATTTGAGCTCGGGGATGATGTCGAAGTTCATGCCGTAGATCGAGGCGACCAGCGTCGGCGGCAGGAAGATGACGGCGGCGACCGAGAAGATCTTGATGATGGCGTTCTGCTCGATCGAGATCATGCCGAGCGTGGCGTCGAGCAGGAAGGAGATCTTCTGCGACAGGAAGGTGGCGTGGTCGGCAAGCGACAGCACGTCGCGCGACAGCGTCTTGATGCGGGCCCGCACATCCTTGCTCATCTTGGTCTGGGCCGCGACATGGGCGAGAAAGCCGGCAAGGCGCTGCAGCGAGATCAGGCTGTCGCGGACGGAGGAAGCGAGATCCTCCTTGCGGCCGATGCCCTTGAGCAGCTCCTGGAAATCGCGGTTGCGCTTCGAGGCCTTGGTCGAGCGCGCCTCGAAGATGTCGCGCGAGATCGTCTCGACATCGCGGCCGGCGCGTTCGAGGATGTCGGCAAGCCGGTCGACGATCGCTTCCAGCAGGCCGATCAGGATGGTGTCGCCGCTGGTGCAGCCGGTCGCCACCTTTTCGGCGCGCAGCGGGAAGGTCTTGAAGGCCTTGGGCTCGTGGTAGCGGATGGTGATCAGCCGATTGCCGGCCAACGCGAAGGTCACCGGCGACATCAACGGGTCGTCGACCTCGGTTTGCGCGGGCAGCACGGCGGTCATGAAGTAGCCGCCGTCCTCGACATAGAGGCGGCTGGAGATCTCGATCTCCTCCATCTCCTCGCGCGTCGGGATGGCAATGCCCAGCCAGCTCTCGATGGCGGCCTCTTCTTCCTTGGTCGGATTGAACAGATCGGCCCAGACGACCCTGTCGCCATCCGCGGCGAGATCGTCGGTGACGCGCAGGCGATCGTTGTCCACGACGAAGGCCTTGATCATCGCCGGGTCTCCCTTGCTGGACCAAAGAGATTTCGTTCGAAGCGTCGTCAGGATGCAGGAGCTTGATGGCCGTCAGCACCGGCCGCTTAGCCCCGCTGCATCACAAGGTCAAGACTGCGCCACCGCCGGCCGAGGATCGGCCGGCAAGGGAGACCCGGCGATGTCAGGTGTTGAACTTGAACAGCATGATGTCGCCGTCCTGGACGACATATTCCTTGCCTTCGTCGCGCGCCTTGCCGGCTTCCTTGGCCGCCACTTCGCCGCCCAGCGTGACGAAATCGTTGTAGGAGATCGTCTGGGCGCGGATGAAGCCGCGCTCGAAATCGGTGTGGATGACGCCCGCCGCTTGCGGCGCCTTGTCGCCTTTGTGGATCGTCCAGGCGCGCGTCTCCTTCGGCCCGACGGTGAAATAGGTGATCAGATGCAAGAGCTCGTAGCCGGCGCGGATCACCTTGTTGAGACCCGGCTCATCAAGGCCGATCGAGGCGAGGAATTCCATTTCCTCCTCGTCGGAAAGCTGCGCGACTTCCGCCTCGATCGCCGCCGAGATCACCACCGTGCCGGCGCCCTGCGCGGCGGCCATCTTCTCCACTGCTTGCGTATGCTCGTTGCCGGTGGCGGCGTCGGCCTCGGCGACGTTGCAGACGTAGAGAACGGGATGCGACGTCAACAGGTTCAGCCCCTGCAGGATGCGCAGGTCCTCCGCCGCGATGCCCTTGAGCAGGAAGCGCGTCGGCTTGCCGGCCTGCAGCAATTCGAGCGCCGCTTCCATCATAGGCAGCACGGCCATAGCTTCCTTGTCCTTGCCGGCGGCGCGCTTGCGGACCTGGACGATGCGGCGCTCCAGGCTTTCGAGGTCGGCGAGCATCAGCTCGGTCTCGACGGTCTCGGCGTCGGCGACCGGATCGATGCGGCCTTCGACATGGGTGATGTCGTCATCCTCGAAGCAGCGCAGCACATGCACGATGGCGTCGACCTCCCGGATGTTGGCGAGGAACTGATTGCCCAGGCCTTCACCCTTGGAGGCGCCGCGCACCAGGCCGGCAATGTCGACGAAGAAGATGCGGGTCGGGATGATCTCCTTCGACTTGCCGATCGCTGCGATCTTCTGCATGCGCGGATCCGGCACCGCCACTTCGCCGGTGTTCGGCTCGATGGTGCAGAAAGGATAGTTGGCGGCCTGAGCGGCGGCCGTCCTGGTCAACGCGTTGAACAGCGTCGACTTGCCGACGTTGGGCAAGCCAACGATGCCACATTTGAAACCCATCTTGTGCGGTCCTATCGGGAATTCGAGATTTTGGTGGAGGCTATGGGCGAAAGCGACGACGAACGTCAAGCCCTTGGCGCGATCGTTTCGACGCTCAGTCCTTGCCGAACAGCTTCTTCAGCATCGCGGCCATCGGGCCGCTTTCGGGAACCTTCGCCGGTGGCTGCTGCTGGCGGGCCTTGCGGATATGGCTCTTCTGTTTCGGCGCCTTGGGTGGGGGCCGATCGTCATCGCCGGTCGGCACGAGTTTGTCGCGCAGCACGAGCGTGATGCGGTTCATGAAGGAACTGTCGTCGCCCTTGGCCAGCAAGCCCGCGTCGTCGGCGATCGCATCGAGCAATACGTCGAGCCATTCACGGTCGGCCTTGGCGAAATCGCCGAGCACATGGCCGTGCACCATCTCCTTGACGCCGGGATGGCCGACGCCGATGCGCACGCGGCGATAGGCATTGCCGACATGCTGGTCGAGCGAACGGATGCCGTTGTGGCCGCCGGAACCGCCGCCCACCTTGACCCTGACCTTGCCGGCGGCAAGGTCGATCTCGTCGTAGAAGACGGTGAGGGCGGCGGCGTCGAGCTTGTAGAAGCGCAGCGCCTCGCCGACCGACTGTCCGGACAGGTTCATGAAGGTCTGCGGCTTGATCAAGAGGACCTTTTCGCCGCCGAGCATGCCTTCGGAAATCAGCCCCTGGAACTTCTTCGACCAGGGTGAAAAGGAATGGCGGCGGGCAATCGCGTCCGCCGCCATGAAGCCGACATTGTGCCGGTTGTTGGCGTATTTCGCGCCCGGATTGCCGAGGCCTGCAAAGACAAGCATCGTCGACTCCAGGCGAAAAATTACTTCTCTTCGGCCTCAGCGGCCTCAGCTTCAGGCGCTGCTGCTGCTTCAGCAGCCTCCTCCGTCTCCGGCTTCATTGCCGCGGAGCCGGCGATGGTCGCGATGGTGAAGTCGCGATCGGAGATCACCGGCTTGACGCCGGCCGGCAGGGTAACCGCCGAGATGTGGATCGAATCGCCGATTTCGGTGCCGGCGAGATCGACGGTGATGAATTCCGGGATCGCATTGGCCGGGCAGTGGAACTCGACTTCGTGACGCACGATGTTGAGCACGCCGCCGCGCTTGATGCCGGGCGACTTCTCTTCATTGATGAAGTGGACGGGCACGTCGACATTGACTTCGGTGTCCTTGCCGACGCGCAGGAAGTCGACATGGACCGGGAAGTCCTTGACCGGATCGAGCTGGAAGTCCTTCGGCAGGACCTGGATCTTCTTGCCGTCGACATCGATCGTGGCGATCGTGGTCAGGAACCCGCCGCCGTGGATCTTGTAGAAGATGTCCTTGTAGTTGAGCGCAATCGCCAGGGGGGGCTGCTTGTCGCCGTAGATAACTGCAGGCACTTTACCGTTGCGGCGAACTGCACGGGCGGACCCCTTACCGACCTGTTCGCGCGCTTCGGCCTTGAGCTCGTAAGCCTCGTGGCTCATGGCATTTCCTTTCGCGTGTTATGGAGCGTTCGCGGCGAGCAAGCCCAACCGTAAACGTCGAAAGCCGTCGCGGCCTTGCACGATCTGTCCGATGCGTTTGGCGATCCAAATGCGTCTGGGGATCATGTGAGGCCTGGCCGGCCTTCCTCCGCGTTGCCTCCAAGGGTGTCTACGCGGGTGGCGGCTCTATAGCGGAAGGCGGCGAGGGGCGCAAGCCGTTGAGCCGGAAGCCTTGAGCCAAGGTTTACGCAGACATCTGGCCCGACAGGCGGAGCATAAGCGATGCTTCCGGCCGGTGCAAAGTTGGATCCGCGGGTTGCGCCGGGTTTCCGCCTGTATTCGTCATGTCGCATCAGGCAGGTTTCAATCGTCCTTGGCAGGCATTCGAAGAACCTTTGGAGATCGACATGAAACTTCTGTTCAGCCGCAATCCTAATCCTCGCCTCGCGGTCGCGGTGGCGCGCTATCTGAAAGCGGATGTTGCCTTCGAATTCGCGTCGCCCATGGCGCCGGGGCAGGCCGAGCGCTATCGCGCGCTGAACCCCAATTTGACCTTGCCCATACTGGTCGGCCCGGGATGGAGCCTCTGGGAAGCAGACGCGATCGCCTGCCGGCTTTCGCGCGACATGCATTCCGACTTCTGGCGCACCGGCGACGACGAGCCCGAGATGATCCGCTGGATAAGCTGGGGCAAGGAGAATTTCACCAGGGCCTGCGACATGGTGCATTTCGAGCGTGGCACGAAACAGCGCTGGGGGCTGGGACCGATCGACAGGGCCCTGGTCGAGGAGGGGCTGAGGCTGTTCCACACGGCGGCTGTCATCCTCGATGTCGTGCTTTCGGAAAGGGAGTGGCTGGTCGGCAATTCCGTCTCCTATGCCGATTTTCGCATGGCGACGTTTCTCGCGTTCAACGATGCCGCCAGGTTGCCGCTTGAGCAGTATCCGTCTGTAAGCCGGTGGTATCTGGGGCTCGAGAGTATCGATGCCTGGCGCGATCCGTTTCTTGGACTGGACGCACCGCCATTGCCATCGGTCAACAGCGAGGCCACGGACTGAGCCCCAACTTGAACCGCCCCTTTTTGAGGGATCGCCGCCGCGGAGATCTGCCAATCCGCGGCGGAAATGGTTGATAACCGCGCCGTCCTGGCGATGGGACGCGGGGCGGGCCGCCGCATCCGCTGAACCAATCAACAGCGAAAGGGCGCAAACTCAATCCCTCCATCCGGTCCGTTTTGAAATCTTCTCGCTCATCTAATTCTATAAAATCGGTAGTCTTAATGAATAAATGCCGTGAGGAGAGCCGAGATGACGAAGAAGCTTGTGGTGGGAATATCCGGCAACCTGACCCGCCCTTCGAAAACCAAGGCATTCATCAACCATATCGCCGGCGAGGTGGCAGGCCGGATCGGTGCGACGCAGGCGGTCTTCGACATCGAGGACCTTGGTCCGTCCTTTCCGGTGGCGCGTCGCCTTTCCGATCTCGATCCGGCTGCCCGCAGCATCATCGAACAACTGGTCAGCGCCGACGTGCTGGTGGCGGGGTCGCCGACCTTCAAGGGCAGTTATACAGGCCTTTTCAAGCACTTGTTCGACCTTCTCGATCCGGCTTCGCTGCGCGGAAGGCCGGTCATCCTGGCGGCGACCGGCGGCGGCGAGCGTCATTCGCTGATCGTTGAGCACCAATTGCGGCCGCTGTTCGGCTTCTTCGAAGCGCTGACCATGCCGACTGCGATCTACGCCTCCGACAAGGATTTCGCCGACGGCATACTGGTGTCGGAAGCCATCCATGCCCGTTCCCGGCAGGCCATCGCCGAGGTCGTCAACGTCGTGGGCGCCACCCGCAGTGTCGGCCTCGCCGCCTGACTCCGAAGCAGTCGTTTCCGAACGGAAGGATCAGCCATGACCAGCCCCAGCAAGTCCAGACAGATCAAGCTCGGCGCCTTCCTGCCCGGCGGCGGCCAGCATGTCGCGGCCTGGCGCCATCCGGACTCGCCGGCCGACGGCGCGACCAATTTCGAGTTCCACAAAAAGCTCGCGCTGACCGCCGAGCGCGGCCTGTTCGACGCCTATTTCCTCGCCGACAATCTGACAGTCGGCCTCGGCGCCCGTGAAGGCGGCAACGCCAAGATCGCCGGGTTCGAGCCGGTCACGCTGTTTGCGGCGCTGGCGCCGCTGACCACGCATCTCGGCTTCATCGCCACCGCCTCGACCACCTATGAAGAGCCCTACACGCTCGCCCGCAAATTCGCTTCGCTCGACCTTCTGTCGAACGGTCGCGCCGGCTGGAACGTCGTCACCTCGGCCGGCGACGACACGGCGCGCAACTTCAATCGCGACGTCCAGCCCAACCATGCGGAGCGCTACGCAAGGGCGCATGAGCATGTCGAGACGGTCAAAGCGCTGTGGGACAGCTGGGAGGACGAGGCCTTCATCCGCGACAAGAAGACGGGTCGCTTCTACGACAAGGACAAGCTGCACGACATCAACCACAAGGGCGAGCATTTCAGCGTCAAGGGTCCGCTCAACGTGCCGCGTCCAGTGCAGGGCCACCCCGTCGTGGTGCAGGCGGGTCAATCCGACGACGGGCGCGGGCTCGCGGCAGCCTCGGCCGAAGTGATCTTCACTGCACATCAGAACCTGGCATCCGCGCAGGAATTCTACCGCGATATCAAGGCGCGCGTGGCGGCGGCCGGCCGCGATCCGGCGCAGGTGCTGATCATGCCCGGCGTGGCGCCCTTCGTCGGCCGTTCCGAAGAGGAGGCCCGCGCCAAATATCAGCAATTGAACGACCTGATCCTGCCGGAGGATGGTGTTGCGCTGCTCAACGCGCTTGCCGGCCAGACGCTCGACCTCAGGGACTATCCGCTCGACGGCCCCTTGCCGCCGAGCCGGGAAACCGAAGGCATGAAGAGCCGGCAGGCGCTGATCCGCCAGATCGCCGACGAGCACAATTTTACGATCCGCCAGCTCTATCAGTGGGTGGCGACTGCGCGTGGTCACTACACCGTCATCGGCAGCGCCACGCAGATCGCCGATCAACTGGAGGAATGGTTCAGCAACGAAGCCGCCGACGGCTTCAACATCCTGCCGCCTTGGCTGCCCGGCGCGCTCGATGATTTCGTCGACCTGGTGATCCCGGAACTGCAGCGGCGAGGCCTGTTCCGCACCGCCTATGAGGGCAGGACGCTGCGCGAGAATCTCGGTCTCAGGCGGCCGGAGAATCCGTGGACGGCCGCGCGTTCGACCGTGCTCGCCGCCGAATGATCCCTTGAAGCGAGAGGCAAGACGATGACTTTGCAGCACATCGAACGTGCAGTCGGCATCGGCAGGCGCGACGGCGGCAATGGCTTCGGAGCGGAGGCCTTGCGACTGTCCGGCCGGACCTGGTTACGGATCCTGTCGCGCTATGGCGTGCTCCTCGGCTTCCTGGCGCTCTGGCAGGTGGCGGCGAGCAGCGGCTGGGTCAACGCGGCGGTGCTGCCGCCGCTCGACGCGATCATTGTCGCGCTCTGGAAGGGGCTCGCCGGCGGCAGCCTGCTCGGCGATATCGCCATCAGCCTGCAGCGCGCCGGCCTTGCGTTTGCTGCGGCCGTTGTCGTCGCCATCCCGCTCGGCCTCGTCATGGGCCAGGTGCGGGCCGTCGAAACCGCGCTCGACCCGATCCTGCAGCTCTTCCGCCAAACCTCGGCGCTGGCGCTCTATCCAGTGTTCATCCTGCTCCTGGGCCTGGGCGAAGCCTCCAAGGTGTTCGTCATCTTCTGGGCGACGCTGTTTCCGCTGCTGCTCAACACCATCGGCGGCGTCAAGGAAGTCGATCCGAAGCTGCTCGAAATGGCGCGGGTCTATGGCGCCCGGCGGCTGACCATATTCCGCCGCGTCGTGCTGCCTGGCGCCGTGCCCTCGATCTTCGTCGGCCTGAGGCTCGGCGCCACCACGGCGCTGCTGCTGCTGATCGCCTCGGAAATGATCGGCGCCAACAAGGGCATCGGCTTCCAGGTGATGAATGCGCAGTACAACTTCCAGATCCCGCTGATGTTTGCGGCGATCATCATCCTGGCAGCGCTCGGCCTGATCGCCAACCAGGCGCTGGTCAGTCTGCAGCGGCGGCTTTGCCGCTGGAGCAATACCGTGGGCTAAGCAGCCTCCCATCATTGTCACCGAAAAATGAAAGGCCGGATCATGACCATCACACGCCGTTCGCTTCTTCTACGTGCCCCGCTTGCCGCCGGCATCATCGCCGCCGGCCTGCCTTCGATCGCGCGCTCGCAGGCTGCCTCCGTGAAGATACGCTACCTCGCCAGCCGCGGCGGCATTTCCCCGCATGAGCTCGCCGCCGAGCTCGGTTATTTCAAAGGTCTCGGCATCGAGCTCGAGAATGTCGGCTACGCCGCGGGCGGCCCGGAATCGCTGTTCGCGCTCGCCTCCGGCAGCGTCGACTTGGGCTCGGCCGCCACACCGGCCGTGATCAACTCGATTGCCGGCGGCAACGACTTCGTCGCCGCCTATCCGAGCAACGGCATCAACAAGGAGGTCAAGAGCGTCTTCTATGTGCTGGAGGACAGCCCGATCAAATCGATCGCCGACATCGCCGGAAAGACGATCTCGGTCAACACGCTCGGCGCCCATCTCGACTATACGGTGCGCGAGGCGCTGCGCGGCGTCGGCCTGCCGCCGGACGCGGCCAAGCTGGTCGTGGTGCCCGGGCCGCAGCTTGAGCAGACCTTGCGCTCGCGCCAGGTCGATGTCGCGGGGCTCGGCTACTGGCAGGCGACGTTTGCCGGCCAGCTGGTCAGCAATGGCGGCGTGCGCGGCGTCTTCAACGACACTGACGTGCTCGGCGAGATCGCCGGCGGTTTTGTGGTGCTGCGGCGCGATTTCATCGCCGCCAATCCGGACGCCGCCCGCAACTTCGTCGAGCAGTCGGCGCGAGCGTCGGACTGGTCGCGGCAGAACCCGGACGAGGCGCGCAAGGTACTCGCCGGCGTCCTCGACAAGCGCGGCGAGAATGGCGAACTGGCGCGTTTCTGGACCGGCTTCGGCCTGCGCGAAAAGGCGGCCGTGACGGACCGCGACGTCGACTTCTGGGTGAGCATTCTCGAGCGCGACGGCCGTTTGCCGAAAGGCAAGCTCAAGGCAGCCGACATCCTCTACCGTCTAGGCGAAACCAAGACTAACTGAGCACGGAGGCAAGCGCCATGGCCACGGCACGCGGCGGCGAGGTCACGATACGCGACCTGTCGAAATCCTTCAGCCTCGGCGGGCGCCAGCTTGCCGTGCTGCGCTCGCTCAGCCTCGACATCCGCTCCGGCGAGTGCCTCGTCATCGTCGGCGCCAGCGGCTCCGGAAAGACGACGCTGTTGCGCATCTTGGCCGGACTGGAGCGGGTCGACGGCGGCGCCGTCGCGATCGACGGCAGAGAGATCGAGGGCGTCGGCGAGGAGCGGGCGGTGATCTTCCAGGAGCCGCGGCTGCTGCCCTGGCTGACCGTGCTCGGCAATGTCGCCTTCGGCCTCGAAGTGCGCGGCGTGCCCAAGGCGGAAGCCGAGAAGCGCGCGCGCTTCTATATCGCGCTGGTCGGCCTTGCCGAATTCGCCGATGCCAATCCAAGGCAGCTTTCCGGCGGCATGGCGCAGCGCGTCGGCATCGCCAGGGCGTTGACGGTGCAGCCCGAGATCCTGCTGCTCGACGAGCCGCTCGGGGCTCTCGACGCCATGACCAAGATCTCCATGCAGGAAGAACTGGCGCGCATCTGGAGCGAGGAGAACGTCACCATGGTCGTGGTCACCCATGACCTCGAGGAGGCGATCTATCTCGCCGACCGGGTGCTGATCCTGCCCAAGGAGAAGGGCGGCGCGGCGCGGCTGATCGACATCGACCTGCCGCGCCCGCGCGACCGCAGCGAAAGCCGCTTCGTGCGCCACCGCGAGGAGCTGCTGCGCGAGTTCGGGCTACATTAAGGGATAGTGCGCAAGCTTCAGCTGGCGCCGGCCAGGTCACTGTTCAGCGCATCCCGCAGCGCCTGGACCTGGCGGTTCAGGGCGTCGAGCTCAGCCAGCGTCATGCCCGAGCGCTCGATCAGGGTCTCGTTCAGGCAATTGCACTGGATGAGCAGCGCGCGTCCGGCGGGTGTCAGATCGACCTGCACCTGGCGTTCGTCGGTCTGGCTGCGCTGCCGGGCGACCAAGCCAGCTTGTTCCATGCGCTTCACCAGCGGCGTGATCGTGCTCGATTCCAAGGCGAGCCGGTGTGCGATGCTGCCCACCGACATGCCGTCCGCCTCGCCGAGCGCGTTGAGCACCAGATATTGCGGATAGGTGATCCCCATCTTGTCCAGCATGGGCTTGTAGGTACGATTGATTGTCATGCTGGTGGCGTAAAGCGTGAAACAGAGCTGATTGTCCAAGGGAAGAGGCACGACGCGTTCCTTTTGCCGACTGAGCCCTGATTATGTACCACGAAAAATGTTATCGTGATATATATTTTTGTGGACAAGTGAGTTCGACCACGCTAGGCATATCGTTATCGCGATATTGTTTATCGCGAAAATTATAGAGGAGATGGAGATGACTGAAGCTTCGCACGCGAAGGCCGGCTCGGGCAGCGGCACGATCACTACCAAGGACGGAACGCAGATCTACTACAAGGACTGGGGGACTGGTCAGCCGATCGTTTTCCATCATGGCTGGCCGCTGAGCAGCGACGACTGGGACGCCCAGATGCTGTTCTTCCTGTCGAAGGGTTACCGCGTCATCGCGCATGACCGCCGCGGCCATGGCCGCTCCAGCCAGACCGACACCGGCAACGAGATGGACACCTATGCCGCCGATGTGGCGGCGCTGGTAGCGCATCTCGACCTCAAGAACGCCATCCATGTCGGCCATTCGACCGGCGGCGGCGAGGTGGCGCGCTATGTCGCGCAGTACGGTTCCGGCGGCCGCGTCGCCAAGGCCGTGCTGATCGGCGCGGTGCCGCCGATCATGCTCAAGACCGACGCCAATCCCGGCGGCCTGCCGATCGAGGTGTTCGACGGCTTCCGTTCCGCCCAGGCAGCCAACCGCGCCCAGTTCTTCCGCGACATTCCGGCCGGTCCGTTCTACGGCTTCAACCGCCCAGGCGCGACGGTGTCGGAGGGCGTGATCGACAATTGGTGGCGCCAGGGCATGATGGGCGGCACCAAGGCGCACTACGACTGCATCAAGGCCTTCTCGGAAACCGACTTCACCGAGGACCTGAAGAAGATCGACGTGCCGGTGCTCGTCATGCACGGCGACGACGACCAGATCGTGCCGATCGCGGACTCGGCGCTGCTTGCGATCAAGCTGCTCAAGAAGGGCGAGCTCAAGGTCTACAAGGGTCTTCCGCACGGCATGGCGACCACCCATGCGGACATCATCAACGCCGACCTCCTGGCCTTCTTCAAGGCCTAGAATCGTCCAGTTGGATAGACAAGGCACCCGCCGTCAGGCGGGTGCTTTTGTACTGTCATCGACATATCCGCGGGACAGTGCCTATCTGGCGAGAAAACCAGTGATCAGCTTGACGGTGGCGTCGGGGTTTTCCTCCATGATCCAATGACCGGAGTTGGGCACGATGCCGCCTGTGACATCGGTCGCAACAAGCCGCAAGATATCGGCCTGCGTGGTGCCGGCGGATTTTTCCCCGCCAACAGCCAGTACTGGCATGGTCAGTTTGCCGCCAGCGGCGAGCATCGCCTGGTTGTCGATCGCGTCCTGGTCAAAGGCCTTGAACTGCTCGAAAGCGTCATGCATCGCATGCGGGCGTGCATAGAGTTTGGCATAGTGCTTGCGCGTGGCCTCATCGATCTTCTTCGGGTCGGCCGACAGTTCGTTGTAGAAGCGGTCGAGATAGATGCGCTCGCGCCCCGCGACCAGCCGCTCCATATCCGGGCCACGGAAGTTGAAGTGCCAAAGCAGCGGGCTTTGCTTGATCTTTTCCCAGTCACCTATTCCGGGCAGTGGCGCATCGATGATGACCCATTTGGTGATGCGCTTGGGATATTGCGCAGCAAGCGCATAGCCGACCATGTTGCCGATGTCGTGCGTGACCAGATCTGCCTTGTCGATCTTCAGGGCATCCAACATGCCGGCGATGTCGACGGCCTGGTTCTTCTTGGTGTAGCCCGCTTCAGGGTGAGCGGACAGACCCATGCCGCGCAGGTCCGGCACGATGACAGTATGGTCCTTTGCGAGCGCCGCCGCCGCCGCGCCCCACATGTCTCCGGTATCGGCAAAGCCGTGCAGCAGCACGACCGCGGGACCTTTGCCGCCGACGCGCACATAGAGGCTCGTGCCATTGGTTTCTACGGACTGCGTCTTGAAACCGGGCGGAAAAGGAACGATGCGTGCCGTAGCCGGCAAGGTTACAAGAAGCACGCCCAACACGGCCAACACGATCTTGCGCATATCATTCTCCAGAGACATTGAGTTATCTGCGGCAGCGTCGCCCGCGCACGCGTTTCGAACACTAGAACAGTTCATCGTTTCACGGAAACGCTGAACTGTTCTAACTATTTGTTTTTACGCAATTCCAGACGGAAAACCGTTACACACTTTTCCTGGAATTGCTCTAACAGGCTTTTCACCTGGCGTATGGGGAGGAATCGATAAGGGCGCGGCAGCTGCCACGCCCTTATTCGAGCCCTGAAGATCGGGGGTGTTTAGCTGGCCGCCGCCTGCTTCCTTGCTTCCTTCATGTTCGGCAGGAACACCGTCAGCAAACCGAGGAAGGGCAGGTAGGAGCAGACCTGGTAGACGAAGTCGATGCCCTTCATGTCGGCGATGACGCCGAGCACAGCGG
Source organism: Mesorhizobium dulcispinae (assembly GCF_033977345.1). Lineage (NCBI taxonomy): Bacteria > Pseudomonadati > Pseudomonadota > Alphaproteobacteria > Hyphomicrobiales > Phyllobacteriaceae > Mesorhizobium > Mesorhizobium dulcispinae. The sequence continues at coordinate 10,200 of NZ_JAVIIY010000020.1, read as the reverse complement.
CGGCGATGCCGCCCATGCCGAAGGCGAAGCCGAAGAAGATGCCGGCGATCATGCCGACGCGGCCCGGCACCAGTTCCTGCGCGAAGACCACGATGTTGGAGAAGGCCGACGACAGGATGAGGCCGATCAGCACGGTGAGCACCATCGTCCATTCCAGATTGGCGTAGGGCAGCGCCAGGGTGAAGGGCAGCACGCCGACGATCGAGAACCAGATCATCGCCTTCTGTCCGTGGCGGTCGCCGAACGGACCGCCGAGCAGGATGCCCAGCGCGGAAGCGCCGAGGAACAGGAACAGCATCACCTGCGACATCTGCACCGAAACGCCGAACTTATGGATGGCGTAGAAGGTGTAGTAGCTGGAGAGCGAGGCGATATAAGCGTTCTTGGTCAGCACCAGCAGCGTCAGCACCGCCAATGCCCACATGACCTTGCTGCGCGGGAAGGGCGAGACATGGGCCGCCTGCTTGCGGGTGGCCATCGAGGCGCGCAGCCGGCTGTACCAGCCGCCGACCTGCCACAAAACGACGATGCCGATCAACGAGCCGACGGCGAACCAGGAGATGCTGGTCTGGCCGAAAGGCACGACGATGAAGGCGGCGAGCAGCGGTCCCATTGCCTGGCCGAAATTGCCGCCGACCTGGAACAGCGATTGCGCGAGACCGAAGCGGCCGCCGGAGGCGAAGCGGGCGATGCGCGAGGATTCCGGATGGAAGATCGCCGAGCCGATGCCGATCAGCGAGGCGCCGATGAGCAGCAGCCAGTAATGGCCGGCATGCGCAAGCACCACCAGCCCGACCAGCGACGAGGCCATGCCCCAAGGCAAGGAATAGGGCATCGGCCGCTTGTCGGTGATCATGCCGATCACCGGCTGCAGCAGCGAGGCCGTCACCTGGAAGGTGAAGGTCAAAAGGCCGATCTGCCAGAAATCGAGACCGTAATTGTCCTTGAGCAGCGGATAGATGGCCGATAGCAGCGACTGCATGATGTCGTTGACGCAGTGGCAGAAGCTCACTGCAAGAATGACGGTAAACGCCGTCGCTTGCGCCGAGGGGTGGCTGGCCGGCGCTGGGGCAGCGACGGCGGTGGCTGTCGTATCGGTCAAGGCAATGCTCCGTGGTCTTTTTGGCGGCGAACCGCAGGCAGCCTTATAGGATGCTTGTCAGGCGACTTCTTTCGTGGTTTGGTCCAATAGTTTCGCAAGTGGGCCACATCCGATGCCGCATGGCCGGGAAATCTTCCGGGGTGACGCCGCCGAACTCGGCCGGCTGCACGAAAGCCGCTGGCAATGGCTGGAGCAGGCGGTCGGGCCGGCGGTCGCGCTGCCGACCGAATATCCCGACGGCTACCACGTGCCGCGGCACCGCCACAGCCGCAGCCAGTTGCTGCATGCTCTGGTCGGCGTCGTGCTGGTGACGACGAGACACGGCCGCTGGATGGTGCCGCCCGACCATGCGATGTGGATACCGGCCGGCATCGAGCACTCGGTCGAGATGCTGGGCGATGTCTCGATGCGCTCGGTCTATGTGGTGCCCGACGCCATTCCCGGCCTGCCGGAGGGATTGCGCGTCGTCGGCATCACCGAATTGATGCACAGCCTGATCGTGGAATCGGAGAAGCTGCCGCAGGGCGGCGAACTCGAAGGGCGCGCGGGACTGATCATGGGGCTTTTGCTGCACGAGATCCCGAACCTGCCGGAACGGCCGCTCGGCCTGCCTTTCCCGTCGGATCCGAAGCTCGCGGCGCTCTGCCGGCGCTTCGTGGCGGCGCCTTCGCCGCACGCTACGATCGACCAATGGGCGGATGCCGCGGGCATGAGCCGGCGCTCCTTCACCCGCGCCTTCCATCGCCAGACCGGCTTGCCGCTCTCCACCTGGCGCCAGCAGGCCTGCCTGTTTGCAGCACTTCCCAGGCTTGCCGACGGCGAGCCGATCACCAGGGTGGCGCTCGATCTCGGCTATGACAGCGTGCCGGCCTTCATCACCATGTTCAAGCGCATGTTAGGCAGCTCGCCGCGCGGCTATATGCGCGGCGCGCGCGACGCAGGCGAGGGGGCAAAGCGATTAGGCGGCCCGGTTCAGGCCAGCAGCGCGGCTTAATCGAACAGGCTCGAGACCGATTCCTCGGTCGCCGTGCGCGAGATCGCCTCGCCCATCAGATCGGCGATCGAGATGACGCGGATGTTGGGCGCGTCGAGCACGGCCTGGCTCGGCTGGATCGAATCGGTGATCACCAGTTCCTGCAGTTTCGAACCGCTGATGCGAGCGACAGCGCCGCCCGAGAGCACGCCATGGGTGATGTACGCGGTGACGCTGGTCGCGCCATTGGCGAGCAACGCATCGGCAGCGTTGCAGAGCGTGCCGCCGGAATCGACGATGTCATCGATCAAGAGGCAGTCCTTGCCGGCGACGGCGCCGATGATGTTCATGACCTCGGATTCGCCGGGGCGCTCGCGGCGCTTGTCGACGATGGCGAGCTGAGCGTCGAAGCGTTTTGCAAGCGCGCGCGCCCGCACCACGCCGCCAATGTCCGGCGACACGACGACGACGTTGCCGAGCTGCTTGTATTTCGCCTTCACGTCGCGGGCCATCACCGGCACCGAGAACAGGTTGTCGGTCGGGATGTCGAAGAAGCCCTGGATCTGGCCGGCATGCAGGTCGAGCGTCAGCACGCGGTCGGCGCCGGCGCGGGTGATCATGTTGGCGACGAGCTTGGCCGAGATCGGCGTGCGGCCGGAGGCGCGGCGGTCCTGCCTGGCGTAGCCGAAATAGGGAATGACCGCCGTGATGCGCCTTGCCGAGGAGCGCATAAAGGCATCCATCATGATGAGCAGTTCCATCAGGTGGTCGTTGGTCGGATAGGAGGTCGACTGCAGGATGAAGACATCCTCGCCGCGCACGTTCTCCTGGATCTCGACGAAGATCTCCTGATCGGCGAAGCGCCGGACGCTGGCCTTACCCAGCGGAATGTTCAGATAGCGAGCGACCGCTTCGGCCAGCACCCTGTTGGAATTGCCCGCGAAAAGCTTCATGCACCGTTCCTGGTGAAGGATGGAGAGACCGGATAGACTCTCATGAGCGTTTTATGCGGGGCTTTTAGCGGCCCGCGCCGGTATTGCAAGCCTCGTGATCGGGAATCCTTCGAGAAGGCGCAACAAAGGCCGCCGGCATCGCAAGCCGGCAACATGTTCGCTGACGCAATTTTGAACGGAAAACCGTTGTGCACTTTCCTGCTCTAGCCGGCGCCGCCGCTGCCGAGCCAGGCGGTGAACTGGTCGATGGTCTGATCGGCGATCGCCTGCATGGTCGCGGGGGCAACGGCTGGCCAGCCCTCGGTGCTGCCGACGGAAGGCGCCTTCTGCTGGCCATTGATGCGATGCAGGCGATTGCCCGAGGGGTCGTAGACGTCCCAGACATAGATGACGGTGGTGTCCTTGCCTTCGGACATCGTCGAAAAATAGCCTTTCAGCACATGCGTCGCCGTCTGGTCGGCGCTGCCAACGAGCGTCACGCCGCGCTGCCTGGCGCGCGCCTGCAGTTCCGCCGTCAAGGGCGCTGCGGCCTCGACGGAAGCGCCGACGATCGGCGCCACCTGCAGCCGGGTCTTGGCGATGGCGGCGGCGGTTTGAGCCGGCGTGGCGGGCGTCGAAGCCGCCGCGGTCGCTGCAGGGGCAGGCGCGGTCGTGGTCGGGGACGTGGTGGCCGATGTGCCCTGCGTGGCCGGCAAAGCCTGGGCCGAATTAGCCGGCGGCTTGACGGCGGAAGGGTCGAGGACGTCCTTGGCGTTGGTGCAGGCGGTAAGCGCCAGCGCCGCAAGCAATGACACGGTCGTCACCTGCGATCGTCTCATTTGCCCGAAAACTCCCTGGTGGCGACGCCCCGCGTGAACCAACCATTATGGATTCACTGTACGATCAAGTCGAGATCATGGCGGGAGAGCGGCTTCGGCGCCGATTCCGTCGTGAGGTAGGTCCGGCCAAGCGTCATCGCGCTCTCGGTCTCCGAATCCATGATGATCATGTGCGCGAACAGCGTCATGTTGGGCGCGATCGGCTCCGGATTGCCCTGGTAGAACATCGGCATATCCATCCAGGACGGTGTGAAGCGGGCGCCGACCGAGTAGCCGCAGGCATTCAGCCGGTGCTTGGTCAGATTATGCGCTTCGAGCGTGCGGGCATGCGCATCGAAGACATCACCGAAGGTGTTGCCCGGCACCATCGCCTTCTCCACCGCGAGCAGCGCGGCGCGGGCAGCATCGAACAGTTCCTGGTGGCGCTTGGAGACCTTGCCGGTCAACACCGTGCGCATCATCGGAGCATGGTAGTGATGGAAGACACCCGCCCATTCGAGCGTCAACTGGTCGTTCTTGGTAAGCTTGCGGCGCCCGGCCTTGTAGCGGCAAAGCAAGGCATCGGCGCCGGAACCGATGATGTACTCGTTGGCTGGATAGTCGCCGCCGCCGGCAAAAACGGCACCTTGCATGGCGGCAAGGATAAGGCCCTCGTCGCCGCCTTGCTTGATCAGCGGCAGCGCGGCATCGAGCGCATCGTCGGAAAGCGCTGCCGCCTTTTCCGCCTTGGCGATCTCGGCCGGGCTCTTGAAGAGCCGCAGCCGGCCGACGATGCCGGACGCATCGGCGATCTGGCCGAAGGTCTGCAACTGCTCGTCGACGCGGCGGCCATTGTAGGCCGTCAGGCCATGCGTGTCGTATTCGACGCCGATGCGGGCGCCGAGCAGGTCAAGGTCGTTGAGCAAATTGCGCAGGTCGATCGCGGGATTGGCGCCGTCGCGGTCGGTCCACAGCACGATGTTCTCGATGGTCGAGGTGTGGCGCGCCTGTCTCAGATCGGCCGAGCGGGTGAGCAGCACCATCGAGCCGTCGGCCTTCACCACCAGGCACTGGAAGAAGCAGAAGCCGAACGTGTCGTAGCCGGTCAGCCAGTACATGCTCTCCTGCGCGAACAAAAGCACGGCGTCGAGCTTCTTCTCGGCCATCTCGATCAGCAGCCGGTCGCGCCGCGCGTCGAATTCCGAACGTTCGAAATGCAGCGCCATTACTCTCTCTCCAGAACGATTGCCGAAACCTGGCGCCCGTAATCCGCTTCCTTGCGGTGGGTGGTGCGCCGATAGGAATAGAAAAGATCTTCTTCCGCGTAAGTGCAGCGGCCGAGCCCTTCGGCGGTCACGCCGGCCTTGCGCAGCCGGTCGACCGTATATCGGTTGAGGTCGAACATCGAGTGATCGGGTTTCGCCGACGAGCTGAAATAGCGCTGATTGCCGGCATCGGCCTCGACGAAGCGGGCGACGAATTCGGGCCCGACCTCGTAGTTGTCAGGCCCGATGGAGGGGCCGAGCACGGCGACGATGCGCTTACGGCGGGCGCCAAGGCCTTCCATCGCGGCAACGGTGTTTTCGAGCACGCCGGTGAAGGCGCCTTTCCAGCCGGCATGGGCAGCGCCGATGACGCGCGCCTCGGCATCGGCGAACAGCACCGGCCCGCAATCGGCCGTCGAGGCGCCTACGGCGATGCCCGGCCGGTCGGTGACGATGGCATCGGCCTTGGGGCGAGGGCTCGCGAAAGGCTCTCTTGCGATGACGACATCAGGGGAATGGACCTGGTGCGCGGTGAGGAGATGGTCCGCCGGCACGCCCATCCAGTCGGCAACACGGCGACGGTTCTCGGCGACCAGCGTCTGGTCGTCACTGGAGCCTGTGCCGATGTTGAGGCCCTGGTAGATGCCGCCGGAAACGCCGCCGATGCGGGTGAAATAGCCGTGGCGTATGCCTTGCGCCTTCTCAAGCAGAGGCGAGCGTACTGGATCGGGTCTGGTCTCAATCAGCATGGATGGGTTTGTTGTCCGCGCAGGCCGTTTCGTCAAGACGGAGTTCGGGCAAGTGGAAGGGCCAGCTTGCACGGGTTGCCTGCCGATGTCAGCCGCTTTTCGTAGTCGGAAGGATCTTCATCACCTTGAACAAGTCACCCATCGCATCGGGACCGGCGAGGCGTTCGACGGCGTCGGAAATCGCCTGCCGCTCGCCGTCGTCGGCCTTGGCGCCGAGCGCGCCGGCGCGCTCGATGAGGCCCATGCCGAGCAGGAACTCGCCCTGCGTGGTCAGTTCCGCGTCGAGGCCGTGCGCGCGGACGCTTGCGGCCAGGGCCGCGAAATCGACATGCGCGGTGAGATCGGCCTCGCCGGGATTGGCCAGCACGTCTTCGTGATCGTGCCTGCGCAGGGCTTGCAATGTGTCGCCGATGCCGGGCTGAAGATGGCCATAGTCGATGAACAGCCCGGCGCCGCCATGGCCGGCGATGCGCTCGGCAATCGCCGACATCAGCGCAGCACGAGCCGGCGCCACCTCGACGATCGCGCCTTGCGGCGCATCTGCCGCGCCAGCCGGCAGCAGCGCCGGGTCGACAGAGCCAGCGCCGGCGAAGAAGTGGAGATTGTCGGCGTCGTCGAGACCGACCATGCGCTCGCGCCAGCCCGAACCGACATAAATGAACTGGCGGATCGGTACCGCGTCGAACAGCTCGTTGCCGATGATGAAGAGCGGCTGCCGCGGCAGCGTGTCGATGGCCTGGTGCCAGCTCAGGGCCGAGCTCTGGCCGGCAAGCGTCGCTTTCTGGATTTCGGCCAGGCGCGGGCTGGTCTCGATCAGGGCGAAGGAGGCGCCGGCGGCAAGCGCCGGGTCGAGCCGCGACCAGGTGCGCAGCATGTCCTTCATCAGCGTGCCGCGACCGGGGCCGATTTCGGCGAAGGTGGCGGGGAGCGGCCGGCCGGCGCCCTGCCAGGCCTGGTAAAGCCAGACGGCGATGAGCTCGCCGAACATCTGGCTGATCTCCGGCGCGGTGACGAAGTCGCCGGCGGCGCCGAATGGTTCGCGCGTCGTGTAGTAGCCGTCCTCGGGGTCGAACAGGCAGAGCGCCATGTACTCGCTGACCGGGATCGGCCCCACGGCGCCGATCAGGCCGACGATGCGCTCCTTCAGCCGGGTCATGCCGGTTGCGTTTGCGTCATCGGCTTTGCCGTCACCATCGCCCAGATGCCGGCGAGCACCATCGGCGAGGAGAGGATCATGCCCATGGTCAGCCAGTTGGTGCCGAGCAGGTAGCCGAGCTGCTGGTCGGGCTCGCGGAAGAACTCGACGAAGATGCGCGACAGGCCATAGCCGCAGATGAAAGCGCCGCCGACGAAGCGCGGCGTCCTGAGCTTCAGCCGCGAATGGGTGAGGAAGCGCAGCACCAGGAACAGCACGAGGCCTTCGAGCAGCGCCTCATAGAGCTGGCTGGGATGCCGGGTAAACGGGCCGCCATTGGGGAATTCGATCGCCCAGGGCACGTCCGACGGCCGTCCCCAGAGCTCCGAATTGATGAAATTGGCCACGCGCACCAGTCCAAGACCGACCGGCACGCCGGCCGCGACGACATCGAACAAAGTCCAGGTGTGGATGCCGCGCTTGAGCGAGAACAAGGTCATGGCGAGGATAACGCCGAGCAGGCCGCCGTGGAACGACATGCCGCCCTGCCAGACCGCGAAAATGTCGAGAGGATGCGCGATGTAGCGCGGCAGGTCGTAGAAGAGCACGTAGCCAGTCCGCCCACCGAGCACAACGCCGATCGCCGCCCAGACGATGAAATCGTCGAGGTCCTCGGGCTTCATCGGCAGCTTGCCGTCCGGCCAAAGACCGGTATTGGTGGCCAGCCGCTTGGCATACCACCAGGCAAAGAGGATGCCGACGATGTAGCCGACACCATACCAATGCACCGCCAGCGGTCCGATATTGACGATGACCGGATCGATGTTGGGGAAGGGCAGGGAGGCCAGCGGCAGCAGGAAATATTCGCTCAAACGGGGTCTCCCGGGCACGGTCGCATTTCGGCGCGGACCATGCGGCAGGGTTTTGGCGGGGTCAAGGCAGCGTCGGTGCCGTGGGCAAGCGGACCCGCTATAAGGTTCCGGGGAATAGAATCTGCTCGTAGTCCATCGCTCCGTGCAGGACGTGCAGGATTTCAACCGTGTCCGCACTGACGTGGAAGAAAATCAGATAGCTACCGTGGACCCGGCGCGGAAGATTGATGCCGCGGAACCAAAGGATAACGCTCCGGCATCGTGCGCAGTTCGGCGCAAGCGTTGCGTAGTTCTTGAAGAAAAGTCACGGGCCCGGAACGGGTTGTCCCTGGCGATGTGTTCTGCGATGACCTCGAGATCCAATTCAGCCTGCGCGGCAACGATCAGCCGCCTCACCTGTTCCTCTCGGCCATCGCCTTGAATTTGGCCTCCAGGCGGTCAAACACCTCCTCGGCCGGCTTTACGCGTCCTTCGTCGACATCGGTCACACCCCTCGCGAGCGCTGCATCGAGCGCGGCCAGGCGCTTCTCCCGTTCTTCGACAAGGCGGACGCCTTCGCGCAGCACTTCGCTTTTCGAATTGTAGCGCCCGGTGCTGACAAGCCGGTTCACTACATCTTCCAGCCGGTGCCCGAGGTCTGCGCTGATCGCCATGACGAACTCCTTGAGGTTTCAACTTATAATAATAGTTATTGGACCGGTCGACTAGTAGTAATAGCAAGCCCGCCCGTTGCGCTTGCATTCCGTGGCGCGCGCCACTACGTCAAAATCAGCAAGCGAGGATCTGCCATGTCGAACGGACCGAACCGCATTCTCGATGAATTCGCCAAGCTGATGACGGATGCAGCGGGGGCCGCCCAAGGCGTTCGGCGCGAGATGGAGACTGCTTTTCGCAGCCAGGCCGAGCGTCTGCTCAACTCCATGGATGTGGTGCAGCGCGAGGAGTTCGAGGCCGCGCGCGAGATGGCCGTCAAGGCGAGGGAAGACAACATCCAGCTTGCGGCGCGCGTCGAGGCGCTCGAAGCGAAGCTCGCCGAAGTGACCGGTCAGGCCGCACCGGCGGCCGCGGCGAAGCCCAGATCAAAAAAATAATCGTAAACTTTTCCACAAAGCGCGATCCGAAAAATCGCTTTGCCGTGAATCGCTTACCGGCATTGCATGAATCTTTTTGACAGCGCCTTTCCACATGCGAATGACGCAGTGCGAAAAATTGGGCTGTTCACGCGACTCCCGATCAATAGACTGAATTTGTTGCATGATTCGAAGCAGGGTCATGCGCCGGGCGGTGGGGTCCGGTCTGGGGTCTTTGCGTTTGAGAAGTTCCTGGCCGTCCGAGTTCTAGACAAGATTGTTCGTCGTGTGTGCCCCGCGGAGCGTGTGGCGCTCCCCTGAACACAGGAAGCATCCATGGAACTTCTCGAACTCGAATTATCCCGCGAAATCCACCCGGTGGATGTCATCGAGCAGGTGGCCCACAACAATGACTGGTCCTTCGAACGAGCCGGCGACGATGAGATTTCGATTTCGGTGGCCGGCAGTTGGACCGACTATCACGTCTCCTTTTCCTGGATGGAAGATTTCGAAGCGCTCCATCTGGCCTGCGCCTTCGACATAAAGGTGCCGGAAACGCGCGCGCTCGAAGTGATGCGGCTGCTGTCACTGATCAACGAGCAGATGCTGTTCGGCCATTTCGACCTGTGGGAGCAGGAAGGCGCGATCATGTTTAGGCAGTCGCTGCTGCTTGCCGGCGGGGTCGAGCCTTCGAGCCAGCAGGTCGAGGTGCTGCTGTCCTCGGCGTTAGAGGCCTGCGAATGCTATTTCCAGGCCTTCCAGTTCGTCGTCTGGTCGGGTACATCGGCCAAGGACGCGCTGTCCAGCGTGCTCTTTGAGACCCATGGAAACGCCTGAGCCAAGCCAATACCGCCGATGAGTTCCAGCAGCGAGCGCAAGCCCGAGATCGGCTTTGCCGATTTCGACCGCGTCGACATCCGGGCCGGCACGATCGTCGAGGCTGAGCCTTTTCCGCAGGCGCGCAAGCCGGCTATCAAATTGAAGATCGATTTCGGTCCGGTGATCGGGGTGAAGAAGTCATCGGCGCAGATCACCAAATACTACGCGCCGGAGACGCTGATCGGCCGGCAGGTGTTCGCGGTGGTCAATTTCCCGCCGCGCCAGATCGGCCCGTTCATGTCGGAAGTACTGACGCTTGGCTTTCCGGATGACGAGGGCGCCGTGGTGCTCGGCGCCATAGAGCGCAAGGTGCCGAACGGCGGACGCCTATTCTAGAGCGGTTCAAGATTTGACGGAATCGGAGGGGATTCCTGATTTGTCGGATTTGTGATTCAAGATGCTGGC
>NZ_JAVIIY010000019.1:0-81477 GCF_033977345.1 Mesorhizobium dulcispinae | reverse complement strand
CATGCCCCAGTTTCCTCTCCTGCGGGGAAACTGTCCGCGATTTTCCTTGTCTCAGTCTGGGGGTGCACTCCAAGGCTGTCCGGGAATTACCTGTATGGGGCTATGATTTGTCAAGCTTGATCCTGGTTCGTTTTCCTCATCTCCTTCTCGGCCCGATTGGCGACCATCTCCTCGTCCCGGGCCTTTGGGCTTTCTGACTGACCGCCGCGCGCAGTGACGGTCAAGGATGGCTGCAGGCCATCGCGAAGCGACTTGTCTTTGACGGTCACGAGCACGGCGGCAGGCTGCCTAGCCACGGGGTGGGGCCTTCCTGCGGGACCCATTGATGGATTCCGAGGCGAGCTCGCCATGAGCAGGCGCGGAGGTCGCGCGGCAGACTTGTATGCGGTGGATCCCGATGATCCGACCATGATGCAGCATGCGCATCGGTGGCGAAGCTCCGGGCGGCGGGCCCATTCTGAAACGCGGCTCAAAGACCATGTAATTCCTCGGGTTGCCGCCACCTCGGATCGTCATCAGCAGACCTGCTAAAGGCCCGCCAATTGGGGTATGCGTTGTTCTCCTTTTTCCACGTGCCCTCATGATGCCAAACGCAAGACGACGCCGTTCGGCACCTCGCCGGTGGTGACGAGACGCCACAGGGCGATCAAAAGCTTGCGGGCGAGTGCCACGATCATCGTCTTACGTGTGGTTTTGCGGCCGTCGCTCGTGCGCGCCTGGAACCATTGGGCGAGGTTGCTGTCCTTCTGGAAGCTCAGAAACCGCCACGCCAGTTGGATCATGCCGCGCCGCACGCGGGCGTTGCCGGCACGTGCCAGCCCCCTCTCACGGCGGCGCTGGCCGCTCTCGTCCGGCGACCCGGTGAGCCCGGCATAGCGCGCTACGGCGCGGCGGTCGCGCAAGCCGCGTGACAGGATCTCGTGGACCAACATGTCCGCCGTCTCGACGCCGATGCCGATGATGCGTGCGATAAGGCGAACCATCGCGTGCGGGTCGTTTTCCGCCGCCGGGCCGGTGGCGAGCTTGCGCTCCCGTTCCTGTTCGATGGCGCGGATCTGCTGGCGCACCAGGCTGAGCCGCTCGAGGAAACGGTGGAGCTCGGCGCGGGTGTTATGCGGCAGCGCCGTCCCCTCAGCTGTACGGATGGCCTCGAGCCTGTCCGCAGCCTGGCGCAGGCTCAACCGCAAGTGGCGGATGCCGAAGCGGGCGAGGATCGCCTTGATGCGGTTGACGAGCCGCGTCTGCTCGCCGACCAGGCGCTCGCGCTCGCGGCTCGGTCGCCGCGAGTCCTCCTCTTCCATGGTCGGGATCGCCGCCATGGTGCAATGGCGCTTTTCGCCGCGCAGCCAGCCAAGAAAGGCACGCATCAATAGCTCAGTGTCGAGGCGATCGGTCTTGGCGCGGCGGTGCTCGCGCGACACTGCAACGCTGGCGGGGTGGATGGTGTAGGCCTCGATGGCTTGTCCCCGCAGCCAGCGCGCCAACCAGAAGCCGTCGCCAGCCGCCTCATAGGCGACGGCGATGCGCTTGATCGGGTGCCCGGCCTGGCCGGCTTCGTCGCGCCAGCGCTGCAGCAGTTTCAACAGAGCTGGCGCATCGGCATCGAGCTTCTTGAGCGGCTGGCGCTTGAAGCCCGGAACCAGCGCGGCGACCAGCCACTTCGCCTTGCTCATTTCGATGACGGCGACGATCGTGTTATCTTGTTCAAGAGCGGTAAGGGACCGGCTCGCGTCAAAAGATTGCGACATGGGGACGCTCCTTCTGCTGGATGATCTTGGAGCGCCGAAGGATGCCACACCCTCGCCGCTCGCCCCATATCATCTGAAGCACGCATTTCAAGAGGGTGGCACGAATTTTTTAGCACTCGATACGGAGAGTGCTACCGATATGAATTCTTAGAGCTAATTGCGCGCAGTAAGAACCAGACAAAAAGGACTGGTCCAGTTTTCTGAAGGACCGTAGGCGTTCGTCAGTTCTTGGACAGTTAACCAGAGTAGCGTCTGGGGCCCATGCATACGTGATGCATGCATCCTTAGGAGACTATGATGGACCCGAGCAACTTCAATCTATTTGGATTCGATCCGAATGCGTACTTCGCCTTGGCGGCGCAGCAGCAGGCGGGACAGGCGGAAGAACCTGAGGGGGCTGCGCAAGGCCACTTTGAGCAGCACCTCGAAGGGGCGGCCCAGCCGAACGTTCCGGATCATGGGAGGAGGTATAGGGCCGCCCCTGGAGACGAGGACCTCATCCAGAGCGCGGGCAATATGGAGTTGCAGAGATCTGGGCGTGCGGCCGTAGATCAGTTCCGTTCAGGCCTTCGGAAACTATCTGAAAGGCTTCACGACGTTTATGGATTGTCTCTCTCTGGCCTCAGCTGCGAGTCGCTAAAGAGCTATGCTCGCACACTGTGCGCGGGTGAAAGCCAAGTCGTGAAGGGGCTGAACATGCTTAAGCGGTACCGTGGGACTTCCGGGGAGGGTTCGTCTCAGGCGGGCACTGGGAGGCGGTATCAGTTCGCTCCTGGAGACGATGACCTCATCCAGAGGGCGGGTGATTTCGCTCGGGCTGGTAACACTATAGCGGGTCATACCGTGGTCGAATATGGTTCCGGGCTCCGGAAGCTATCTGACAGGCTTCACAGCGTTTACGGCTTGTCTCTCTGTGGAGTCAGCGGCGAGGCGCTCAAGAATTATGCCCAGGAACTTTGTGGGGGTGATAAGCGGGTCGCGGCAGGGCTGCGCATGATTGAGAACTACCGTCAGACTCTTGGGGAGGGTACGTCGGGGGCTGCGGAGGGTAGCGCTAGACAGCCAGAGCACGAGTCGTCCCCGCCGCGGGTGTCGAGTTACAATCAAGACCAGCTTTGGGACTCGTATGATGCGGCGGAGGGAGGGTGGCGCGGCGCCTCTCCACCGCCCAGTCACAATTCGGCGGAGGTTTGGGCGGGCGTCGATCAATGGAACCAGGCGCCGCCCCAAAATTGGGGGGCCAACTCGTCGAGTTTTTGGCAGGGTGCGCCTTCGCCGGCGCCCAGCGTCAATCAGCCAGAGCACGAGTCGTCCCCGTCGCGGGTGTCGAGTTACAATCAAGACCACCTTTGGGACTCGTATGATGCGACGGAGGCAGGGTGGCGCGGCGCCTCTCCACCGCCCAGTCACAATTCGGCGGAGGTTTGGGCGGGCGTCGATCAATGGAACCAGGCGCCGCCCCAGAATTGGGGGGCCAACTCGTCGAGTTTTTGGCAGGGTGCGCCTTCACCGGCGCCCAGCGTCAATCAGCCAGGCCCATCGTGGGAGCAAGGCGCCGCAGCGTCGATCTTTGGGGCACCATACATGCCTTACGCGCCGCCTCCAGTGCCAGAGCTAAACATCTACGTCTCGGGCTGGCAACACGGCAATCAACGGGCGTCAATGGACCTGATGCGCGGAATGCACTACAAGGAAGTGTTGCCCAGCTCGTCTCGGCCGCAGACGAATTTCACCATTGACGGCGTGCCCTATACGGCGACATTGGGGCCGTCAGGTAGGCAAAACGACATTCGGGTCTCCCGAAACTGAACGAGTGATTGTCTACATTTTTGTCAAAGCTATTTAAAGTGAGACAAAGTAGCCAACTTATAAATGCGATTATTACTTCGTTCGCAAGTTACAATATTTGCAAAGTACGAAGACGCAAGCCGCCGACCGGGTGGAGATGGTCAGGGTTGCCTAGCCCGGTCGGCGGCGGACGGCTCCAGCTGCAAGATAAACTAGCTTGGACATCCCGATCACTCCGCCGCTTCAGGTCGACGGCGCCGAGATAGTGATCGGCGCGAGTATCGGCGCTGCGCTGGTCCCGGACGGCGCCGCCGACATCGACAGCCTACTGAAATGCGCCGATCTCGCCCTCTATCGAGCGAAGCAATCGGACAAGGGTACCTTCCGCTGGTTCGAAGCCGGGATGGACATGCGCCAGCGCGAGCGGCGTGCGCTGGAGATAGAGCTGCGCGGCGCCGAGATCGACCGCGAGTTCGAGTTGCATTGCCAGCCAATCATCCGGACGCAAACCGGAAAGCTCCGCGGGTTCGAGGCCCTGCTGCGCTGGCAAAATCCGCGCCGCGGCATGGTGTCGCCCGCGGATTTCATCCCGATCGCAGAGGAAACCGGCATACTCGACGAACTCGGCCGCTGGGTACTTGCGATGGCATGCCGAGAGGCGGCAACCTGGCCGCGCGATCTGGTGCTGTCCGTCAACGTATCGCCGGTGCAGTTCCGCAAAGGGAATCTCGTCGGAGCAGTAGGACTGGCCCTGGCCGGCAGCGGGCTGGAGGCGCACCAGTTGGAGATTGAGATCACTGAGTCGGTGCTGCTGGCCGAGAGCAGCACCAATCTCGCCATTCTCAAGCAACTTCGATCGCTCGGCGTGCGCATTGCGCTCGACGATTTTGGCACTGGCTACTCCAGCCTGAGCTACCTCAGGCAGTTTCCATTCAACCGCCTCAAGATCGACCGGTCGTTTGTCCGCGAGATCGTCCAGTGTCCAGAGTCGCTCGCGATCGTCCGTGCCGTCATCGGCCTCGGCACCAGCCTCGGCATCGATACCACGGCCGAGGGGGTGGAGACGGTCGCGCAGTTGGAGGCATTGCGCGCCGAAAAATGCGGCGAGTTGCAGGGGTTCCTGTTCAGCCCGCCGGTTGCCCGCAAGAGTGTCGCCTCCATCATCGGTGCGTATTTCGAAGAGACATCGCGTCTCGCGTAACGGGATCGCCGACCTGTGCTGTCGACGGCCTGCGTCCAGAGCAAGTGGCGATTGGATCGAACCATTCTGCGCGAATTGATTTGGGTCAGGTCGGGATTCGGCTAAGGTCCTACCCCGTCTGGCCGTCCCTGCCGTCGAAAGGTCACGAAGGACGCCATTCAGCAAGCTCCCGGAGCAGCGGATATTAAGATCGCCTGACCTGCCTCGCCAGTCGCATCCGCTCTGCTTCAAGGCGATGAACTCGGCCACCGGCAAGGCGAGTGGGGCGCCGGCTGCGCCACAAGGGAACTGGCGAATTTGGGTTGCGCCGGCTTCCAAGGCTCGGCGCTGCCTTCTTTCGACCAATCTCACCCAAGCGCCAGTCTACACCTGCACCTTCCCGCTTCCCGATTTGCAGGCAACGACCCATTGCATCGCGGAGTTTGGGTCTTCCAAAATCCCGGCCCGTTTCGCAAAGCCGAGAAAGGCATTGTGGGCCGCGCCTATAGGCTTGTGCCCGTCGTGGGCGTCAAAGCACGCCCGAAGGGCGGTTTGATGGATCAAGTCTCTGCGATCTTCCGGCCATTCATCGAGAAAATCGATTGCGTCCGCAAGGCCGGCAATCTCTTGCACGATAACCGTGGCACGCCTCACGAAGATGGGGCTGCTGAAAACTTCGGCGTTCATTTCATTTCCTCCGACCTGGTGAACGGCTTGTCTGTGTAAGAGGCCACCGATCGAGGTCGGTTGCGACTATCGCAGAATATGTTGTCACGGCGATGACGGCTTGATAGGGAAGAAGCCGCATCGCGCCCGAGGGAAATCATGGATTTTGCAGAGTGCCGCCTTTGCTGGGGGACAGCGGCGGATCATCGCAACCGACAACCGCCTTCGCGTTGAGGCAGCCTAGTGCAAATCGAAGACTATAGCTTCCGATTGGCACGGCATCAGAAATTTGATGCGCTCCGATTAACGCAATTTGTTGCGGCGTGTGGCACTCGTTTGAACTCACGATGGTTGATTTTACTGAGTAGCGCCGCACCCGAAGGAATCCGCCCCAAGCGGGGTCGGCTATGGAGTCGTGACTCGCAATCTGGTTGCTTCGTAGTCGAACGAAACGCGGTTCCGGCCACGCTGTTTCGCTTCAAAAATGCATCGTTCTGCTGTGCGAAGGATATCCTGACTATCTGCATTGGGAGGGATTTCCGCACCCCCGATGCTGACAGTCACCTTTAGATCGTCCTGTTGTCCTTTGATCCAGGGCATCCCTTCGATAAGACGGCGGATGTTCTCCGCAATGGTCATTGCCTGCTCTTTGCGGACCCCTCGCAGCAGGACCCCGAACTCTTCGCCACCAAGGCGTCCAATTGAATCGCCAGGGCGCGTTAGATAGACAAGCGCTTTTGCGATTCGAACCAAGGCCTCGTCACCTTTGGAATGTCCGTGCTTGTCATTGAACGAGGCGAAGTGATCCGGGTCGATAACGAGAAGCGTGTCGTATTCACCCTCATCGCGCTTCCTGTCCATCCTTGCCATGAATCCGCCGCGGCTAAGAAGCCCCGTCATCGGGTCGTGGCTGGTCACGAACGCCAGCCTGTCGTGGGTCTCTCTCAGGGCCGCATACGACTTCTCCAACTTGTCACAGGTGTCTTGGATGGTTTCCGACTGGGCGAAGATGTAGGCACCGACGGGCATTCCAATCAGGATGGGAATGAGGGTGCATTCCACCCAGCTCAGCCAATCGATCGGCATGTGCAAGGCGAGTCTTGCCGTGAACGACAGAGCAAAGGTCGCGACGATTGCAATTATCGTCACGACTATTGATTTGCCTAGAATACGCTTGGCGCGAGGCGTCATGTTGTTTCTTTGGAGATTGGCACTGTTTCTTTAGATAGAGGCTCTGAAAGAGCCGTTACCAAGTCAATTAAGATTATTCTGAAACTACAAGGGCGAGAAAAGAGGTGCCGTCATCTGCGGTCGGGAACGCGCGCAAACGTAGGACAGCGCGGCGAATTTTAGCAACGCTTAAAATGCGAGTTTTTCGAATCTGCTGGCGTTAGTTTTCGGATGCTAATCCACGCTGCATGGATGGTGATCGTTGAATATGCGCGGCCTAGGTTGGATTAGAGAAATACGATTGACGGAGGCTCAGCAGATGCGCGATCGGATAGCTTTGCTCGAATCCGAATTGATCAATGCGGCTGGTTCCAAAGGCAAATCCAATCTGCTTAACGTAGGTCACCAGCTTCGTTCGCAAAAGGCTCGGTTGGAACGCCTGGAACAATGCATAGCCTGGATGCCGAAGCGACTCTGACACCGCGCAACCCCGATCCAAGGAAGTCGTCCGCGGATTTTGGCGATGCCGGCAGGTTCGACGCGATCTGAGACCGTGAAGAGGGTGGCGGTTTTCTGGAAATTTCTGCAAATTCCAGACTGCCCTTTATGCGACTTTCGAAGCACAAAAGGCGAACGGTGAGGGGCATCGTGTGTTTTCGACGTCAATAGGCCTGCCATTCCGCAGCTTAGGTGATCATTAGCAATGGCTGGAACGGGCGCGAGCCGGGGACGCCCAGCCCAAGGCCCTGGGATTGCGAACATCTCTGGTCGCAGTTCGGCGGTGCACTGCTCCAACCATAACGGAATGGGCTCACAGATCTCCCTGTATGGGACCTGAGCCATAAGTCGGCCTCAGGATCGCTTCGTAGATGCTCCCAACTTCCCCTTCGCTTTCGTGCTCCGAGATGGTTCCCCGCGGTATGATTGATATCGTCGCGCTCCTGCCGTCCGGTCTAAAACGGACCGAAAAGGTGAGGCGATAGAGGTGCGGCCGCCGCGCGGTTCGGTTGGCTCACACGCATCTCGCTCAAGCGACCGAAGGGGAATTTGCAGCGTCAGCTTTACTCAGATTCTCGCCGCTTCTCGAACCGATTTCCCTCTGCAATCATCCAATCCATGAATGCTTGGCCTTCCTTAATTTCCACATCTACCGCCTTGGCGTATTCATAAGCGTAGGTGTTCCGCGCATCTTCAATAGGGCAGCGATGCCGCTTCATGAATGACCTGATCCTCGCCATCTGGAAGCGCACTTCTTGTTCATGGGCGTGGTAGGCCTCAACGGCTGCAACAATGTCATGGTTCTCATGAGCGCGCTGTATCGCGAACCGGTAGTCGATATCGTGTAGCTGATGCGGTGCAATCGCGGAAATCGACTCGGCGATGTCATCGATCGTCAGCGCATTCTGATCGACACTGTCATCCATTCTCTGGATTTCCGACGATACGTGGCGGCAGTCCTGACAAACCAGCGACGGGATGTGATCCACAATGATGAGATTGGTGTTCTCCTGCGAAGCCCTCCAGTATCGAGCATTCGGCTCCGTCTCATCGAAAATCCAATTGCGGAGAACGTGTATCTGAGCGTGCCATACCCTCTTGTTCGATAGTCGGCATAACTCGCGCTTCGTGCGACGGCAGCAGGTGCAACGCCAGTCTTCGTTGATGTTGAGCCAGTGCTTCTGGTCGGCATTCGCGGCGTCAAGTCGCGCGTAATCGGCATCTGTGATCGGGCGCGTTGCCGCCTTTGCCTTCGGCCTGAAGGAACGCCGCACGGCGTCTCTGGCAACTGATCGGATAAGCACCCGCGTTGCAATGCTTTCGCCTCTCGAGAAATCCGGCAGCGCATTCCTGACCTGTTCCATGACGATGAGGTTGTCGTCCATCTCAATGCGCTCACGCGTGCCCACTGCTACCTCGCGGCGATTCTTTCCGTTGACGAAACGGCGGGCAATTCGTTCACAGAAATCCATTCGATCGATGATGTCCGGCCTTACCCTGTTCCAGCTTGAGCGGACGAAATCGGCGTTCAGCTCGTGCACTTTGTTCGCGACCGGTTTGATGAAGCTGGCGATTTCCAACGGAGAGAAACTGAACTCCCGCTTTCGCAGAGCAAAGATGTCGTCCGTGACATTGCCCAAAAGGTCCTTGGCCGCGGTCTCTGCCACATTGCAGTCAATACATATCATCGTCCTTTGGAACCGCTCCACGAACTGAAGCATCCCGTTTTTGGCGTGTTCGCGCTGAATGATGAATTCCCGGTCATCGCTGGAGCCGACGATCGCTTTGAACCGGTCGCCGGCTGTGTCGCCGAGATGATCGTGATGCGACTCGATTGCACATAGCAGGACCCCGGAAGACGTGAGCCGAGCGATCTCAGGTTTCGTCCTTTTGCAGCACGGGCAACTCCAGTGCTGTGTCGCCCCTGCCCAGGCTCGATTGAGATTGAGTTTGTCAGTTTTGAAGCGCCGCATCATAGCCTTGGTCTGCTCGCTCCAGCGGCCATCGTGCATCCGGGCAAAGTAGGCGAAGTCTTCGTCGGACATGTTCTCTATGTCCGGGACAGTGATGGTTACGGTGTTGCCGACCAAAGAAAACTCCCCGGTGTAAATTCGGCTAACGCGCCATGCGCCTGTCCCAGTGTCAGGCGCATAACTATGGCCTCTTTTGAGACGCCTGGGGCAGGTTCGCAGCCATTGGCGAGGGCCTGGATTTGTCTTCAACAACCATAGACCGAGACACTCCTTACCTTGTCACAGAAGCGATCGACGAGGCCTTGGTCGCTCACGCGCTCAACTCGCAGCGGCCGGACCAGACTGGCAACGTTGGTGTTGGAAAAAGCCCACTCGAGTTTTGGATTGCGGCGCAGATTCTTCACGGCGACCAGAACCCCGAACGGCCCATGGATGCCGGAGTCGTCCATGATGAGCTGTATGTCCCGTAAATGTCGGGCAAATTCGTCGGTAAACTCGCTAATCGTCAGCCGTCCTTCGCCGTCACGGACGACGAACGGATGCGAGACATAGGAGTGGACGAGCCAATCGTCGCCGATGAAAAAGCGGGAGATCGCGCGCCCTTCCTGAAATGTCGAGTCCCGCGCCTCGACGCCATTGTCGCAACCTTTGAACACACCGCGGCTTTCGCCGTGATAGTGACGCATCACCTTCAGAACGTCCCTTCCAGGGTCGAATGGTGCCCGGTCGCGTTCATAGTGCTCTTGAGGCACGATCGCGATATGCAAGGTGGCGTCGTTGGATTGCATGATGTCACGGCTCTCGACGGCCGCATTCTCGCGCTCCATCAGTTGGATCGTGTCGGCTTCCAGCTTCTCGATTGACGTAAACAAGGCATGCAGTTGCTGAGGGGGTATTGGCGTGTTCTGCGCCCCGGTGCGCATGTAGAACCCGCCGGTTGTCTTGTTCTGGCAAGGCCGCAGCCCATGGTAAGGCAGGCTAGAGAATGAACGTGTCAGGACCCAGATCCAGAAATTCCACACGAACGCTCAACGGCTTCGGATCGATGGTGTCCTGAATGATCGAGGTTATCTGGCGTCGAATGGCATCGCGATCGCCACCCATCGGCTCAAAGTTCGCGAAAACTCCCTTCTTTTCATGTACGCCAACAATCAGGTAACCGGGTGCCGCGTTCAAAAATGCCACGACATCATCGATGAAGTTTGATTTTCCGCGTTGCTCCTCGAGATTCAGCCGTGCCTTGAACTCGTAATGCTGTCCTTCGACGATAAGGCCAGATCGGATGCCCTCAATGGTCGGCATTGCCGGTTGTTTGTTCATCGTTCAATCCCCGAACCGTTGCCGATCAAAATCTGTTGGTAACATTTCAGCAGCACCTGTCCAGATCAACATATGCTTGAGATATTTGACTCTGGTCAGCAATATTTATCGGTCATTGCACAGACGGAAACGGCACTTGAATATCGCCGACATCGATCTCGACATATTTCTGGACGGCGTCAGTGCGTTCGGTCAGGGGCGGAGAGCGCCGTCAACGACGCGCCCCTGGGATGAGGAACGACTTCGAAGGTTTCTCGAGGATCAGTGCCTGCTTGAACGAGACCCACCTCGACGGCCGAGGGGTCGGTTCGTCGTCCGTCATGACGAAGCATTTCCTATCCTGGAGGCTCTCTCTCAAAACGGCGCCCGCCCGCTTGATCTGGTCCACATCGACGCCCACTCAGATCTGGGAACGGGATTTGGAGATCTGTCGTGGATTGATATTGGAGGGCGGCTTCTCGGCTTGCCGCCGGAAGAACGGAGTTCGGCAGTGCCGCGGGACGGCCCCGAGCGCATTTCGCCCGCAAACTATCTTTCGTTCGCTTTGGCGTGCCGGTGGCTCCGATCGCTGACCTATGTGCATCATGCACACGCTGGTATGGACGTGATGCCATTCTTCTTCCGTGACTTCGATCCGGGATGCGGCGTCATGGAGTTGCGGTACGTCCCGCATTTTTGCGGCGACGGCTCAAGAGATGAACTGAGGGCTCTGCCGCATAAGCTCGAGCCGCCCGTGCCATTTGAGAGAGTCCAGGTTGATGATTATGCCGCCGCCAAGCGGTTCGACTTTGTAATCCTCTGCCAATCTCCAGGCTACACCCCGATCGAGGCGGATGACTTGATCCCGATCTTTGACGACTACGTTGATTTCACCACGGACGATTCCAAAGGATATTCGGATTTGGCGGTGCAACCCTGTGACACGAGGAAAGTCCGGTGACACTGGACGGATTCCTCGGTTTTCTCGCACTCTTTATTGCATTTTACGCAATCGTTTCGCCAGTAACGCGGCTCCGCGCGCAGTTGCATCTTGCGGTGCAAATTCCGCTAGCGATTCTCGCGGCGTCGCTCGTTTTCTACTTCGAGTTCTTTCCTTTGTTGGGCCGGCCGTGCCGATTGCCAACTGCTAAAGCCTGCTCCTGGCTGGCTTTTCCCGCAGACGGCAGCTTCACGCCACTCCAGGCGGCCTTCCTGGTCGTATTCGTCTGGATGATCCTTGCCTGGAGCCTGAATGCGATGCTGAGGCCAGGGCCACGCTCCTTGGCTGCGGTCGCTAAGATCGCGCAGACCCTGCTCTATGAACGCCGGTTCGCGGAATTGCTGGATTTCATCAGGCCGCAGCTTGGGCTGGTACGCGCCGCTGCCGAGCGGCGGCTACGCATGCAGAAGGTGCGCGACTGGCTGGCAGATGCAAACTGGTTGCGGCGTCAGCAGTTCAAGATTCTCAAGCCGGCCGCGTCCGAAGAGGACGAGCCAAAGCAGTCGACAGCCGGCTATGACAAACGGATTCGCGAGGTTTTCCGGCGCCACATTCGTTGGATGAGGCACCTTGTGCCGGCGGGCCGCAAGGCGCAGGCGAATGCCGAGAACATCGCGCGCATGCTGCTGCGCTCGGACGAGTTCAGAAAGTTCCTCGTCACGATGCGGCCGGACGCCTTGCCGGATCTCATGGCCGTCAAGCTGCATCTTCGTTTCGACTTCTCGGACAAGGTTCTGCAGGACCTGATCTCGGACAAGGGCAGCGGACTCTATCAGGAGATCGAGAACAACCAGAATCTCGCGGATAAGGGCGGCTATTGGATCGCGCGCGAAAATGTCCTCTTGCGGTTTCTCTTCGGCGATGTCGCAGTGACCAACGAGCTGGCGGCCTGGAAGCCTGTCGGCGACGCTGTCATCCGTACGATCCACGAAGGCAAGAACACCGGCTACGCCGCCTTTCTCAACGGCCGTCCCGATAATTTCGAGGCCGAGCAATGGCGAGATATCACCTTCGTCGGCACACGGTTCTTCGACATCATGGTCAACGAGGCCATGCGTCAGGGGATCAGCTATCATATGTGGCTTTTCTACGTGGAGCACTTCGTCTCGGAGCTGGAAGCCAGCTACGACGCGTCCGGACCGGACATCAATGTGCTGGCCGAATTTCCAACCCGCAGCGCCCGACTGTTGTATGAGGCGTTCGACGTCATGGGCAACTGGGTGCGCAATATCCGGTATCTCGATAGCACATCGCCGCATGCCGCTGTTCCGTCGACAAATCAGTTCTCGACCGGTGCTATCCCGGCCGACGCGGCCACCGCGCTGGCCAATTCAATGGTGAGGGTCGCGCTTTCAACCCGGGTTGGCGACAACCTCGCGTGCTATCTGCACGACTGCATCCTCGACGACATTGCGTCTCTCTCGCCGGAAGGCGTTCAGGGACGCATGCGAGCCCATTTGATCCGAGTGGTCGTGGCCGGCGGCAATTGTCATCCCGAGGCTAGATACGGACAGCGCCTCAGGACCTTCCTGGCGATGGCCGACCATGTCTTGCGCGCGAAGGTCAGGGACTATGTTGCGGCAGCTGAGGCCGCATTTCCGGAACCAGGCCGGATCGGCTGAGTGACTTCCCGGCTTCCAAACTTGGGCGGCGATAGCCTCGACCGAGCCTGCGAGGACGAGGGTATCGCCAACAAGCGCCCCAGGCGGCCGAACCAGACGGCCATGCCTCGGAACCAAGTTCGCTCCTATTTTGCGCTCTTGCGAATCATGCGCGTAGCTGTTGCTGCTTTCCTGCCAGCGCTCGCCGATCCGGCCATGCCGCTGTGCAGTCATCTTGCAGTCGATCCGCCGCGTGTCGGCGCCAAATGAGGTTTGCGTGGGAGCTTTTAGCGAAAACGATGTCCATGAATATCTGCATCGGGCCGGGCTTGAGGCGGTCATGGACGATGCCGAGCCACGACTTGAAGCGGCCCTCCCCAAGTTCTCGGACGAGCTCACCGAATACGACATACCGGGGTTCGAACTCTGGAAGCTGCTCAAGGAGAAAACCGTCCAGAGGCTGCGATATCTCCATCGTCTCGCGCTAAATGGCGAATTCATCGGCAGCGGGATCAATCTACCGGTCGACAAGACACGGCATATGTTTCTCGACCTTCTCGGCACGCACGAAGACGGCCTTTTCGTGCTCGAACTTAAGATTGAAAAGGCGGCCGAGCGAAATGCATTCACGGAGCTTTTTGCCTACAGCAACTATATCGCTGGTCTCTTTCCGGGTTCGGGCAGCAAGGATATCCTGAACATCCTCGTGGCACCGATCGCCGCGAAAATCACAAAGCAGGCGTACCTCTACGACCTCCTGATCACGGGCCGGAACATCGTCCTGTATCAGCCGCAATTTCCGGACGATACAGCCGAAAGCTTGCGCCTGTCATTGTGCATTCCGGACGATGAAGAGTTCCAGCATTTTGCCAACCGGCTGCTGTCGCACAATGCTATGTCGTGCGTGGTCGCTTCCTTTCCCGACATTCCCAAATGGATCGACTACGACAAGGATGACCCGGCCAGCTTGCCATCGCACACGCGGGATGCTCTGGAGGATCTCACATCCTATGCCGCTCAGCTGATGGAACACGAGGGTTTGCATGGCTTTTGCTACGTCCGCAAACGCTGGCACGAAGTCCAAATGGCTGTTGTCGGGGAGGAACGGTCTGATCTTATCATTTGCGCCCTGAACCCGTTTCGGCTGGCTGATGCTGAACGGGTAACTAACATCACCAACCAGTTGGCCGATGAGGACCGCGCCAGATTCTCGGAGGCGCCCGAACTGGGGTTTCATGGACGCCTTTCGCGCACCGCAAGGCAATCAATCGAAGATTGCATTGAACCCGACTATTCACACGAGCTTGAGTTTCCCCATTGGGGCTCGATGGTCACGGCAATGGTTGAAACGGTCTTTGCGGACCACATTGGCTTTCGGCCGACTGGCTTGTTCCGCGATGCCTATGTCGAGCACCTGGCGGCGATCCGTCGTTACAATGCCAGCAATCCGGATGTCGCCATCGACGTCGAGCGCCTGCAGATGAACGATATCTTCAACTGGCTTAAGGCATGGATTTTCATGGAGGCCTGCGGCTTTGTGGCAGGCGAAAGTGAATAGCGCGCATCTGCTCTAAAGCTCAATCCAGCGTCTCTTGCAAAAGTCATAGAGTTGCCTGTAGCGCCAGCTGTCATAGCCGGTCACATGCGAACGGCCGACCTGGGGAACTGCCGTTGCTAACGGTTTCTGTCGGCGTGAGCCGCCGCGTTTTCCCGATCCCTGAGCAGTCGCGTGCGCAGCTGGCGAGCCTCGGCGACGAACTCATACGGCAGCAGCTCAAGCAAATCCTTGAGACTTGCGGGATCGTTGCGCGCCCAAAGATAATAGGGATCTACCATTTCCATGATGCGCATCATCCGTGCCCATTGAAGTGGCTTGTCTGATTCCAGCATCAGATCACGGTGCGAAAGTGCAGCCGCTTCGAGGCGCCGCTGGCGGAGCGCGGCGCGGGCCGCGTCGCAGACGGCAGGAGAGTCGCTGCCGGCCAGCGTCTCAAGCCAGGGCACCACGACGGTCGACGGGATCACAGCGGCGATCTGCGCTGCGAGAATCCGTTCCCTCGCGCGTTGCGAACGCGACAACGGATCGAGCAGCGTGGCCAATTGGTTGCCGCCCAGGCGGACGCGCAGCCGCCGCTCGAGTCCGAGCCGAAGGGACGGCCTTGCCTCGCTGTAGCGGTCGACCAAGTCCGGACCGGCACGAGCTGGATCGATTTCGAGCATGAGATCGGCTGCGGTAGCGACGTTATGGCGCCTCAGCAGACGCTGTGCCGCGAAATAGGCCTCTTGCGGTTCTGTCCTGCGCAAATGGTCGATAGCCGCGATCGCGTTTTCGCGATCAAAGCCGGAATGGCGATAGCAGGCTCGCAGCAGCTCTTGCTGAGCCTGTGACTCGCCAGCCTCCGCAAGAAGCCTCAGGAAGTTTCCCTCTATCACGAGATGACCGTTGGCGCGCGAGCGCTGGAGATAGCCTACAACCGCTGCCTCGCCTTCGGGATATTTGACCAGAGCCGCAAGATAACTCCGGCGCGACGTCGACGCGGTGCCGATGTCCTGGGTAGCGAGCCAATCGATCACGACACGTCTGGCGTCTCCATCCCCGACCTCGGCGAGATAGAATGCGACCGCCTGAGCCTCCTGATGGATATGTCCGGCAATCATCTCGCGCGCGAGCGGCAGCAATTCAGGCGTGTAGAAGCGCATTGCGTGGAAGGTGGCGAGAATCTTGAGCCGGGTGCGGCCAGGCGTTGCCGGCTCCAGGAATGTGAAAACCAGCGGACTGGCGTCGCCGGCTTTACCGACGAAGGCCGCGAGAGCCGCCGCGATATCAACAGAGACCGGATCACCCGCGGCCAGAAGATTACCCACGCGTGAACGGAGCGCCGAAGTGTCCCGAGTGCCGGAGGATCGGGTTTCGATGGCGTCCACATAGACCGGGGCCCCGGCCCGAAGCATGCTTTCCAGCTCTGCATCGCAGCGATGGACAGCGAGCGCTGCCATGCGCAGCACTTGGTCACCGGCTTGAGCATTGGCCTCGGGCGGGGTTAGCGGCAAGGACGCCGAGACCGTTGCGGCATCAGACCATCTGGCCGCGAGATAGCCATCCTGCCGACCGAAGGGATCTGGACGACCAATCTCGGCCAACACCAGTTCATCGAAACCCTCCCCGCCGATCATCGCCAGAATACGCTCGCAATAGCCGCCCGTCAGGTCGCGCGCCATCGACATTCGTCCCCTGCGGCGGACCGCGAAGCGCACCAACTCGGTCTCGAGCGCCGCACCGGCGTGGCGCCTCAGCTCACCGAATTGCCAAGGTTCGGAGAGGCGAACAAGGAACTCCAACGGATGGTACAAGCGCCCCTCTTCCCGGTAGGGATCGCCTGCACCGTTGAATGCGCGAAGATCCGAGGCAAGACCTTCGATCACCTCGCGCAAGGTGTCGGAATCCATCGCCTCGGGCCTGTCGTGATAGTAGAAGACGAGCTCGGTGAGGGGGTGTTCGCTCCTGTTCGCTCGCGTGCGGATCGCGTCCGCGAGCCCCCGCGGGTCGGCCGCGGCCAACTCGTCGAACCACCAGTTCGAACCCCGCCACCCGTAAAGGTCGCTGCCCTGCGCCAGCTGGCGGATTGCGCCTTGCGGGTCGACCCGGGCCCGGCTTCGCAAGATGCGAGGCGGCATCCACTCTCCAGGCACAGAAGCAGCCTCATCCAATAGTGTCCCAAGGGATGCCTCGCGGAAATGGCCGATCGCCTCGATCAGAGCGATGCTGGAAGACGGCATGATGCCTATCAGCCGTTCGCGATGGCTGGCCCAAATGGCTACCGCCGTCTCTGCGTCCACCGTCCGTTCGTCCTTTAGCTTCCACAAGAGCGCGTCGAGCGCAATCGCGTCCGTTTCGACGGCAAGACGCCTGGCTAGCCACTGCGGGTCGGCTGCAATGCATTTGGTCAGTGCGTCAGAGCTCAGTTCCAGGTGAAATGACGCCTCCGCCCGGAGTTCGGCATCCGACCGCGCAGCAGCCTGAGCATGTGCGGATATGCGCCCCAGATGCACGCTCCAGATCGCATCAAGCGCCGCCGGCGCCGGCACCAACCGGGCCGCGCGCAAACCGATCTCGACCTGGGCCTCAACGCCTGACGCGACTTGACGAGCGATGAGGTCCCCGACAGGCTTCGGATCGTCCGCTGCAATGGCGCTCAGCGCGAAGGGCAAATTCCTGGAGATTTCGACGTTGTGCTCGTCAGTTCCCGGCTGCGCGGCGAGGAGTTCAAGGGCCGGCAGGATTTGCGGGCCGAGGCTCCCGAAGCCATTCGTCCATTGTTCCTCGCCTCGCTCGTCAGGGGGCGATCGCGCCATATGCTCGCGAATGAGTTGAGCGACAAATGCAGGTTCGTGCTCCCTGGCAAGCAGCCACAGCGCATCGAAATAGACGTAGCCGAGACGGTACCCCACTGTTTCGCCATCTCTGCTCTGCAATGTGTCAAGCGTGGCAAAAAGCTCCTCAGCCTCGGCGGCAGACAATTCTGTCGACAAAATAGTGTCAACCAGAGACTCCGCGACAGCCCAGTTGAGCATCCGGTCAGCGGCAAAAGCGACGCGATCGGGCGCCATGCGTCGCAAAAGCCCGACCTGCTCGAGGCGAAGCAGTGCCGGATCGTCCAATCCGGCGGCCCGAAGCTCCGCACTGCGCCAGGGATAAAAGGTTTGCCCTGTCGCCAATTGACCGGCGAGCGCCTTCAGGCAATGTCCATCGCCGGGATGATCAGGCTGCTCACGGACGATCAGGCTCGCCTGTTGCCAATAAGCGCTGAAAAGCAGGTATTCCGAGACACCAGCCCACGAATCGCGCTTGGGCAATTGGACAAAGACGCCGGCGTGAATGGGCTTCAGAAGCAGCTCGAACACGTCGTCGGGCATGGTCTCCAGAATAGTCGAACGCTGATGAGACGTCAGGAAGCGAAGCAGGTCCGCGCTGCGGAAATTGCCTATCTCGATGACCTGTATATCCTGCCGGACAGACTCGATCGCCCTTGCTATGCGAGGTTGGGCGGACATTACAATCCGCACGCCGTGCTCATGCCACCTCAAGCGCGCCAGCCGTAGCGCAAATGAGCGATCCTGTACGTCGTCGATATAGACCGTAAGCCACGTTCCATCGGTGCCTGCGAAAGCGTCACGCAGGCTTTTCGCCATCACCGTGACGGGCGCGGGTTCATGGTGGGCAGGCTGCCAGATCCGCTCGTTGATGAAAGCGACAATTTCGTCGATTCCTGTGGGCGCGCTCATCACAAGCGCTAGCTCGCCTCGATCGATTTGTTCGTGAGCCAGTTGCGCAAGCGTCCATGTCTTTCCCTGTCCAGACTCGCCGGAAAGTATGGCGAGATCCGCCGTCACCTCCGGAACGGATCGGCGCGCCTGACGCTCAGGCACGTAACCGATCAAACGAGCGTCCTCTGCGAGATGATGGGCCGCCAGGGTCGGCAACGACTGAATGTGGGCGAGCAGCCGATGCGCTCGCGGGCTGATGAGGGCGAGAAGATCTGCCGGCGACACCTTTGCACCATCGGTCGCCCGCACCATCAGTTGACCAAGCAGTTGGAGACGCTTGTCGCTTGCATGATCGCCTGGCTCCAGAAGGGGCGTAAGCGCCTTGTCGATCTCGTCCTGGACCAGGTCCCGATCGAGAATGGTGATTTCGAACCGGTCCAGCAGATGACGCAGTTCGGCGGTGACATGACCGAGACCAGCCGACCTCGCCAGAAGATGTTCATACTCGTCGGTCGTATAGCGCCCGGAACCCCAGCGATGTGGCTTGCCGGTCGCTCGGCCGCGCAGCGCTATATATGTCTGGAGCGGAGCAAGCCCGTCGGCATTGTTGGTGACGAAGCGGAATGCCTGGTCAGCTTTTAGATGTACGGCCCGAAGCAGGTCAGGAAACACTGTGGCGGCTACCTCGCCGCTGGACCATTTGCGCCGGACCGTGCGCATCTTCACCTGCTCAACGATGTCGCGCGGTCCGCCCAGAACCTTATGGTCGCCACCGTCGGAGGGCTCCAGATGCAGGATCATCTGGACATGCTGGTCGCCTGGCGAGAGCGAAACATTCATCTCCAGGCCGAGTTGGATGCTTCGCAGGATCTGGAGCAGGAAGCCGGCAATCGCTCGCCGGCCCGGCGCTTGCGCGTCGAGATTTATGACAAGCGGTTCCGCTATCGTCGGCGCCACGTCATGCATCTGCTGGCTTCCCTGGGCACCTGCTGGAGAACTGAGGCTTCGCTCGCGATGAGGAGCCTTCGCGCTGATTTGGTTGGGCCTCGCCGGGTGGCGGGGGCCCATCGTCCTGGACCTCCGCCAACGCCGATTTGCGGTCTAAGCAGCCATGGCCTCAGCCATTGCGTTGACCACCGATGAAAACGCCGCCGGCCTTTCGACCGCCGACTTGAGAGAATCCTGCCAACCTGGATTTGAATTCGCCCACGTCAACATCCTCGAGGCGCTGATGCCTCGGTGGCGCGCAAGGTAGCGCGAGGAAATCTTGGCCGGAATCGCGGCCTTCAAGAAGTCGGCGTTCTTCGGCTCGACTGTTACAAAGAGCGTGACCAGCTTGGCGAAAACCTCGACCTCGCCTTCGTCCGCGAGTTGGGACATCAGGTCCAGGACCGGGCCAGACGCGGTGGTATAGGCATCCGACCCCAGTTGGCAGATCGCGTCGGCAATGCGCAGTGCATTCCGTACGCCGATGCCGGCAAGTGCGTCGCGCAACAGGTTGACCGTTTCCAGATCAATTCCTCCGGACCACATCCTTATCTTGCCAGCCCGGCTGTCGGAGACCCGTCGCGTGACAGCAATGGGATCGGGAGAGTTCACCCTGACAACGCCCCGCCCGATCTCGACGATTCCTGCCGCGATAAGCCCCTCGAGTTCGACCGGATATCTCGGATGGGCGAGTTCGGCTCGAAACAAGGTTTCCGGGGCGCCCTCAATGACGAAGGCAAGGGTGTCAGGCTCCAGCAGTGGAACCGGTCGATCCTCTCCGTGCGTGTTGAGAAGCAGCCCCAGGACCATGCTCTCGCGCAATTGCTGACCCGCGCCCGAACCTTTGCGCAAGAGATACGTGCGAGCGCGGTGGATGGTGGCCGTGGCAAGCAGGTACGGGAAGGTGTCGCGATACCAGCGCGGTGGCGTTTGGCGATCGAGAGCCGGCTCGTCCGGTTCACCGTCAAGCCATGCGCTGACGGG
Source organism: Mesorhizobium dulcispinae (assembly GCF_033977345.1). NCBI lineage: Bacteria > Pseudomonadati > Pseudomonadota > Alphaproteobacteria > Hyphomicrobiales > Phyllobacteriaceae > Mesorhizobium > Mesorhizobium dulcispinae. Next base: position 61,318 of record NZ_JAVIIY010000019.1, on the reverse strand, counting down.
GCTAGCGCACGGTTCGGGCAACGCCGCCATGAGACGCTTGCGAAACAGCAACGGACCCACTGGCGTGGGGCTGCTCTCGAGTTGCCCTTCGAGATGGTTCCAGTCGCGAAATCCGCCGGCAATGGCGATCACGGACTGGCATTTGTTCAACGGGAAAACAAAGCCGCTCTCATCTAAACGCCGCTTGATTTCCTTGGCGCATTTCTTGGCGCCCTTGACTGTGGAAAACATGGACTCGTCCTTCATCTCGGCCTGGTCGAGACGCGCTGCTCGTCTCTGCGGCCGGAATGAGGATGCGGTCGCTAGAGGTTTAAACTCGTTGGACGACGGTCCTTCGCCAAGGCAGCGGCCACGCCGACGATGACGGCGTTGGCGCAAGAATGACCCCGGCCGGGAATAATTGCAAGTGCGATCCTTTGGGAGTCGGCTTCCGCCGCGCCGGATGAGAGTGAGCGCTACAAATCGCGAGGCCCCGGCTATTCCGTTGGATGCGGAACGTCGAGACAGCCCAGGCCACGCTTCGTTCTGCAAGTCCCGTCGGATTTCTGAGCTGGCGCTTCAGCTTTCTTGGCTTCGGCGTTTTTCGGCGTGACCGATTTGTCCTCTTTTCCCTTCGGCAGCGCTGGCAAGACGGCGCTGGCACTGGCGGGCTTGGGTTTAGAGCGCTTCACTTTTGGAGATCCACCTGGTGGGCCGTAGGTGACGCCGTCCACTTCAACGGTCGGATACTTTACTTTGTCGCTTGGCGGTTGAAGCGTAATCTGGATTGTCTGCACATCGTTTCGCGACTGCATGGCCGAGACGTCGCCACCAAGGAACACGAAGTCGAAGGTGGCGCCGGCATTGCCGGATTTGACCACCCCGAAATTGGCCTTCAACTGCAGGGACTCGACGACGCCATAGGGGCTGTATCGCGCTTGGACATTGAGCTGCTCGATGCTGCGCGACAACCATTTTTCGAAGCCGAGTCCAGCGCGGACGCGCGCCGGGACAGCGTCGCAGACCGCCGTGTCCTTGTAATGCAACCCTAGTGTTCCGTCGATGGTCGTGGTGATCGTGTTGGTCCTGGCAAGGGACGCGCCGACCTTTGGAAGGATACTGCCGGCACCGCCTGAAAACGCGAACACGAAAGGCCCAGCCTTCTCGGCACTCAAGTTTCCACCAATCGAGGACGTATCGACAACTTGAAAAATGTACTCAATCGCAGCGACATTGCCCTCAAGACGAGGATAGCCGCTGGCCTTTTCATGTTGCAACGATAGCGCCAACGCACATTTTACAGCGCCGGTGATATCGGAAATCGCCACGAGCTGCTTGTCAACTTGATAGGTTGTTGTCTGTGCTCCAGATACGCAGCCACCCAAAAGCACTGCGCATGATGCCAGCGCAATCCCCTTCTTCACCATCACGATGTCCCCCAGCAGGCCAGCTTAAGACTGCGAGCCTATTATTGTTCCCTATAGTAACAACCGAAATATTAGCTGCTACTACATCTTATCAACTTGCGACCGCGCCTGCAACGGCCAACCGCCGACCCTATTCACACCGCGAACAAAAATTCGCTGGATCAGTCATTAGGCCAGTTGTGCCAACAACCGATCACTTATAACGATCCAATTACGCGAAACCGTGGGCCGGACAGGACCAATGCCCTTGCTGGCTACGGTTGAACCTGTCCTTAGTCATCGAAAACGGAAGCGCCAGCGCGCAGATCGGAAGCAAACATGTCTGAGTCTGAGATTTCAGCGAAGCACGAGAGCGCTGACTTGCTGGCTTTGACGGCCGATATCGTTGCAGCCTATGTGCAGAACAATCCGACACCTGCTGCAAGCCTGCCTGATTTGATCGCCAGCGTGAACCTGGCTTTGAAGGGGATCGAGCAGCCGGTGGTGCCGCCCGAACCCGAATTGGTGCCAGCGGTCAATCCGAAGCGGTCCGTTTTTCCGGACTACATCGTTTGCCTCCAAGACGGCAGGAAGTTCAAATCTCTCAAGCGGCACCTGGGCGTTCACTTTGGACTTACGCCAGAGGAATATCGGGCAAGATGGAACCTTGCCAGCGACTACCCGATGGTCGCGCCCAACTATGCCGCTCAGCGATCGGCCTTGGCAAAAGCATCGGGGCTTGGTCGAAAGGCTGCCGCCGTACCCGCCAAGAAGCCGGCCGCAAGAAGAAGGTCGTAGGTCGGCAGCGTATGGGGCGCGAGCGCCTGAATCCCTCGCAATAGCGCGACGTTTGCGTTGGACGAATCCGATATCTCACCTGCCACCGGCCGCCTTGGCTTTTCCCTTGTGCGACTTGCTTTTGGCCGTGGCAGCAACCTTCGCGACGTCCGCGGATGCTGAGACCAATTCCAGTGCCGCCTCAGGTGACAGCTGAGCCATGGCCAGAGCAGTCGCGAATTTCTGAGCGATCATTTTGAACCCGGTCGGGTCCGGATGCAGCTCGTTTGCCCAATGGGCGCCATTGAGCGTGCCTTGCGTCGGTACGACGTGAAATTTGTTCGCCTGGTCGGCGGCCAGACCGTCGAGCACGGCCTTGAACTGAACCAGGGCATCATGAACGATCACCTTGCCGGGACCTGCGGGCCAATTGCAGAAATCCAGGGACGGTTTCAGCCATGGCCCGTATCCGCACGGCGCGCCAACGCCGTTGAGGGTCGGGAAATCATAGCAATGGGCATAGATCGGCACGCCCGGCGCATGCCGGTCGCGCAAGGAAAACAGAGCGAGATAGCTCGACTTTATAATAGCAAGAACGCCAGCAAATCGCTGGGCGTTCAAGCCAATGGCTGTCCCATCGTTGTAATCGAGGAAAATGCAGAAGTTGTTGCCGGCGACATCATTGCCGCCCGCCGACACAATGATGGCGTCCGGCTTGCCATTGGGCCAGTTGGACTTGTCTATCAGCAATTGCAGAATACGCTCCTGCTTCGGCAAGCTCATCTCGTCGGTCGAAGCATCGCCGCGGTGCGCGGTCGAGTAGATGATGGGAGAAGGGCTGCAGATCGCCTGCAGCTGGACCTTGACGTCAGAGGGACCCGATAACGGGTTGTTGCCTTCGATCGGGTAGTCGAACCACGAGTCGCCGATAGCCAGCAGGTGTTTCTGCTCCAGATGAAAATCGGCCTCGAGCGTCGTCGCAGCCTCCTTCGCCGCCCGATAGCGCATGGACTGTTTGCGCTGGGCATCGTTCCACGCGGCGAGTTCGCGATCGATTTGCGCCTGTAGCTGGGCATGAACGTCGGGTTCGAGCGCCATGAAATCCTCCACAGGTTGACAATCAGGATCGGCAGGCAGCCGCTATCGTGCGTCGGTGAAACGACCGGGCGACGCATCAGTTGGTGACGAGAGGGTTGCCTTGCTCGTCGAAATGACCACGAGGCCGTCCGTCTCCTCATCCGACGTCACGATCTCGTCGAGCCTCGCAGCTTGATCGGTGACGGAGGTCGTAAGAAGCGAATGGCTTGCGTAGCGGAGGAAGTAGTCGACAGGGGTCTTGCCGCCCTTGCCGGAAGCAAATCGCAAATGCGGCGCAAAACTCTCCTGGTTGTCGGCGATCCACATCTGGTCGCTGTCGACCCGCTTGACGACCAGGAATATGTGATCGGCGCCGGCCGTCTTCTTGTCATCGTCACGGCAGACCCCGACGTCGCCTGCCTGCTGATTGCCGACGCTGACTTTCGGCCAACCATTTTGCTGCAGGTATTGCGCCAATGCGCCGGCGCCAAAGATGATCTTGGCAGGACCAAATCCGGCGGATTGCAGGAAGAGGCTGAGCGTGCAGGCGCAGGCGTTGTGGCTTGTCGGCTTGCCATAGATCTGCACCATCGCCTGGCGTGCCTTGGCCCGGATCTCCTGGCATGAATCGGCGTCGGACCCGAGATCGATCAGTTTCTGGACCGTGCCACCTGCGCTCATCGCGCTCGCGACCATGTGCTGCGTTGCGGCGCCGCCGGTCTGCGTTCCAACGCGCCACCCTTCATGAACCTTGATGGCGCCTGCCAGCTCGTCGAGCTGGGCTGCGGACAAGGAGCTCACGATCGTGCTCGGCAAAACTTTGACGGCGGCGGTCACCGCAGCGATGTAGGCTTCGGTATCGTTGTTGTCGCCCGGCGGCGCGTAACGATAGAAGGCGTCGCGGATGGAAAGGTTCTTGTAAGAGCCGCCCGTGAAGAGCGCGACGATCGCCGCCGAGCCGGTTTGTTCGTCCGGGAAGATACCGAATTTGCCATCGTCGCCGATGGAGCCATGCGCCTCGGAAAACGATCCTCGGGCGATATTGCCCGGATTGTTGTTACGCCAGGACCGACTGCCATCCTTCCTTGTGACTTCCGCGCTGGACTGATCGCGGTAAGTGATTTCCTTCTTTCCCGAAACCCACGCAACTACAAACGTCATGGAACCCCCCATTTGTATGCTCAGGTTTCTTTAGACAGGCATACAATTGAAGTGGACCGCAAATGGAAGCTGGATTTCAGCCAATCAAATCTTTGTGATCTAAATTAGCCAATCAGCATTGAAGCGGCGATTTTGAGGTTGTGGCGCATGCGCGCCAATTGGTTAACGCCTTGGCGGTCGTCAGCAACTTTTCCTGGACAACAGATTGCACTGCTCTTCTGCTAAGAGCAGCTGGGAGCGTCTTTAACGAAATCTAGGCATGGGCCGGTTGATCGACGTTTCCTTCACCTCCCGACATTTGGCGGGGGGCCTCAATCTCGCTTGCAAACTGCGAATGGAGGAGCGCTTCACCATCACCGAACAGGTTGACCTCCCTCAAGGCCGTCCATTGCCCTCAATCATGCTCTAGCGGTTAAACGGAGAGGAACTGTTTGGCGCGGCCTCCGCCTGGTTTGCCTTGTAGTGATCGATCATGCAGACTCATCCGGCACCGAGGAACAGTTACTCGATTCGGATGGCCCAGATGGACACCGCGCCTGGTCGACCCAACAGCAATCTTTCCGATTTCTTTGGTCGCCATCTCTTGGCGATTTGTGTAACGTATAGACTTCGGAATTCGTCCGAAGATCAATCTCCGTTGTTTGCCGCCTATAATGGAACCCTGATCGAAATCTCGGGAGCCACATGCTTCCTGACTGCGGGCCATGTGCTGGCCGACCTCCAGGAAAAGCTTGAAGACGACAGGATCGAGATCATCGATGTCGTTCTCGCCGACACGTTCTCGCAGGACCAGGTAAGCGACAAGCCCGTTCCATTCGATGTCAGGAACGAGCGCTTCTACATCGTGGATGACAAACAACAAGGGCTCGACTTCGGAGCCATACCTTTACGCCCTTACTACACCAACCTTCTGGCACTGAACGGCACGATTGCGCTCGACGAGAAGCAATGGATTCACCAGCATGAAGTGCTGTTTGACGGCTACGCGATGCTTGGTCTGCCACAGCAACTAACCTCGCCTGCCGTTGATTCCTCCGGGACTGCATCTGTTTCCCCCTCCCTGTTTTGGGTGATGCGTCACGAAAACCCGCCTGAAGGAACGCCCCAGACAACATATCCGCGCTTCGTTGCCCAACTCGGGAATGATCTTCCGGTCACCGACATAAAAGGCATGAGCGGGGGGCCGATTTTCGGCTTTCGGATCGAGGGCGAGAATGCCGTTCGTTACTGGGTCGTCGCGTTGCAAAGCAGCTGGCTGCCGACAAGCCGGATCATCTTCGGATGCCCCCTGCCCACCATGGCCCCCCTCCTTAAAGACCTCATGACCAATGGGGAACCATCAGCAGCCGTGCGCTAGAGCGAACAAGCCGTCAATTGACGTATACCGACCTTATTGTAAGCTATTATTTTTGATATATTTTCAGTTTTTGATCATTTATTCTACGATTGACTTAATATAACCCTATTATTTATAATGAGAGATCCAGAAACATTTCCATTATGCCTCCTTTGATCAGTCGAACTTGCGGATTTGCCGATAATTTCTGGACAGTTCGCCGATTTCTTATTATGGGCAATCGGTATCGCTTCTTGGTCGGAGTTGTGCTATCGTGGCCGTTAAAGCTCGAAGGAGACTCTCATGGAAACAAAACAGATCGAAACGAAATCCGCCCCGATCGAACTCGAGGTCAACAGCGCTGCGCTGAAGCGCCTGATGGAAGAGGTAGCGGCCGACGACAAGGTTTTTTGCGCGACTCACTACAATCGCACTCATAATCGGCACAACCGGTGAACCAGCCAGCCACGACCGGCAGGCGGCTTGATACGATCCTGCTGAAAGTCGCAAGTCGTTGCAACATGGATTGCTCCTACTGCTATGTCTACCATATGGGCGACGAGGGCTGGCGCGAGCAGCCAAAGCTGATGTCGCCTGCCGTGGTCGAGAGCGTGGCAGCCTCCCTTCGGACCCAGCTCGAACGGCAAGGGGATCCCTTCAACATCGTATTGCACGGCGGCGAGCCGCTGATGCTCGGTGTAGAGCGGCTTTCGGACCTTTGCCGGACGCTCAGGAACGCCCTGTCCGCCTCGTGCGGAATTCACGTACAGACCAATGGCATCCTGCTGAGTGATCCGATCATAGACGTTCTGGTTGAATTCGGCGTCGGCGTCTCGGTCAGCATCGATGGACCTGCTGCCGTGCATGATCGCTTCCGCAAGGATCATCGGCAGCAGGCCACCCACGCTCGGGTCGTGGCCGGAATTGAAAGGCTGCAGCGCCGCGACGACGCACGGCCACTTTTCGCCGGCGTGCTCGCGGTCGTCGATCCGGCGAGCAAACCGTCCGAGGTCTACTCCTGCCTTAAAGAGACAGGAGCACCGGGCCTCGACTTCCTGGTTCGCGATGGCAACTGGGACTCGCTGCCCTTTGGAAAGGCCTCTGCCGATTCGACCGAGTATGGCGAATGGCTGTCAGGCCTGATGGCCGAGTACCTGGCTGATCCCGCGCCGCCGCGCGTGCGCATCCTCGATGACATGCTTCGCCTGCTGCTTGGCGGGAAGTCCTACAAGGAAGGCGTGGGAGAAACCGACTACGGTATTCTGGTGGTCGAACCTGACGGCCGCATATCCAAGAACGATACGCTCAAGGTCGCGCATGCGTCGGCCGACCGGTTCGAGCGGCCCTGGTCGATCCTGCGCGACGAATTGTCGGGCGTTCTGGCAAGCGCCTCGTTCGAGGACTACTGGCGCCAACAACGCCCGACCTCGAGCCTTTGCAAGATGTGCCCGGACCTGGCGATCTGCGGCGGAGGCATGGTGGCACACCGATGGAGCGCCAAACGCGGTTTCGACAATCCAACGGTGTTTTGTGCCGATCAGCGTCTTTTGATCGCCAACATGCGAAACGCTATCAGGCTCGCCGATGGTGACGCCGCATGACAAGGATCGACCCAATGCGCCAAGATGAAATGGCTGATGCGTCGCCGATCGTTACAGCCGAGTCGAAAGGCGAGGTCGGCCTGAGGGCCTTCAGCAGCGCCGCGCTGATGCGCCTCATTGAGGAGGTCCGCAACGACGAGGCGCCGCATGGCAGAGCCGCGTATGACCGGACCTATCACCGACACAATCGCTAGACATATCGCAAATGCAATCCATGCTCGACTTGATGCCGATCACGCTTCGTATTGTCGAACAGACAGACAAGCCATTTCCGTATTTCCTGGCGGAGCAGTTCGTTCCACCGCCACTTGAGAACGAACTTCTGCGCTGGCTCGAAAGCGAGGCGCCCTGGCGCCTGGTAGAGACCGACTTTTATGAGCAGTATGAGTTCAGCCTTTTCGAGGCTGACATGCCAGGGTCACTGGCGTGGCTCGTGTCACCGGAATGCCTGGCTCATTTGCGTGGGCTCGTCGAGACGACGTTGGGCTGCAGGCTGACTGACAAGACCGACCTGGTCGCTCACAAGCTGTTGGCCGGGCAGCGCATCGGCATCCACAACGACTATCTTGAAGGTCACGAGACGCATCGCCTCACGGTGCAGCTCAATCAAGGCCTTACCGATAACGATGGCGGCTTCTTCATGCTGTTCAACAGCTTTGACGCCAACGACGTCCACAAGATCCTGCGGCCGTTAAGCGGTTCAGCCGTCGGCTTTGAAATCAGCCAGGATTCTCATCACGCCGTCTCCCGGATGCATGGCGGGGAGCGATACACATTGGTCTATTCCTTTTATGCAGATCGACCGGCACACTGACGACTTTCTGACGCAGGCCCGGCGGCAAGGCGGCTCCGCCTTTTTTCCGGCGTTGGCGAGGCGTCTCGTAAGCGATTTCTGGTTGAGGGAAGGCCAGGTTCTCGACGCCTTTTCCTATGGCACGGCGCGATGGCTTACGGCCGATCCCCTTGCCGAGCGATTGGTGATACATCGGTTCGCGATTGGCGCAAGGTATGCGCACGCCGAGGCTCTGCCGGCGAACGTTCGTTCCCGGTACGAAGCCCTGGACCTCAGTTTCCGATCGGACAGTCCAACCTTTGATGAGTGCTCGCTGTTCACGGAAGCGCTGACCTGGCTCGATCGACAGCCGGGCCTTCTCGAAACAATCGCGCTCATGGTCCGTTCGGTTCATTATCTCGTCAGTCCCGGCCCAGGCTACGATATCAGCCATTCCGATCCGGACTTACCTTTTTCGATCTTCGTCTCCTTGCCGATTGCCGAAAACAACGCCGCCTTGCGCCTGGCCGAATCGATCTTGCACGAGGCAATGCATTTGCAGTTGACGCTTGTCGAGCAGGCAGTGCCGCTCATTCGCAACGCGCAGGCCACAGGTTTCTCTCCCTGGCAGCAGAAGGATCGCCCCGTCCGAGGTCTTATGCACGGCCTCTATGTCTTTCGCGCCATCGACGAATGGCTGGGCGCGGCCAGCGAAAGCGGACTCGGCTTCGACCAGCATCACTATGTTGCGAAGCGACGCGGCCAAATCGCGGAGGAGATCGCGATGGTTTCCGATCTTGGGTCGTCACCCGCTCTGACGGAACGGGGCCGTCATTTCGTCCAATGGCTGATCGACGGGCGCGGATCAGGGAACGCCAGTTCCATCGATTAAATCTGAAGCCATCGCGCTGTATCTCGCCTCCGGCAACTTGGCGCGATCCAGTTGTTCCCGGGCGCTTGTGACGAGCCTCTGTGCCTCTGCGTCTGCCGATAGCTCGAGCGTCTTGACGATGTCTTTAAGTGCAACCAGTCGCTGAACGATCCCCAGCCGCTCCTCAGACAGATCGTTGCGGTTGAGACCGACAACCCTGACGGTGGCGTCGCCGGCTTCGGTGACGCCGACTGCGACGTCTTGCCTGAATTTGATATGATCGCGCGGATTTGCAGGCCCCGAAGGATTGAGGAGAAGCGGCTCCTCGGCGGCGATGTCTTCCAGGTGATTGCGCGCCCGCGCATTCGGATTGCGAAGTGGGAAGAAATTCTTCTTGTGGCTGCGATTGCAGACCTGGCAGCAATAGAAGAGGTTGTCCCAGCTATAAGCCAACCAGTAATAACCGGGATAGACCCTGGGTCTCTTGACGGCTTGCTGGCTATATTTTTTTGGCCGATAGTGTTCGACGTCCGCCGCAGCGTGGGCCTCGAAAATTCCTTCACAAAAGCAGCATTTTTTCAGCTGGGCAGTTCTCAGAACGGCTTTGACGCTTTGGTGGCCGTAGATATTCGTCTCAATGTCGAAGCTGACCGAGCCGCTTTCATAGTCGGGCCGCCTTGCCAGGAAATCAGCGTTGTAGCCGGTTACCAGCGCAGCACCCTGCGCCAGCCTGGCGGGAGCAGCTTCAGGTTTCCTGATCAGGATCATGATGCGGTTTGCCGCGAAAGCCTGTCTGCGGCCTGTCGGATGATGTCCATCGCCTTCTGGTCGTCGCCTTCCGCAGTCGGCAGCCCGTGCGCAAACCTGTCAAGGGCGCTCAGTTCGGCTTTCTCGGTCGCGGACAAAACCTTCTTCTGAGACAGTTCCACCCTTCGGCTCATCGCGCGCTCAACGTCTGGTCCCCTTGCCGAACTCAGCCCGAAGAGTTCGCTGGTGATGATTTGGTCCAGCCTCCAAGTCTTAACCACGGCAGGATCGCTTACAATGGTCGCCTGGCCATCGATATCGCGAATAACCGCCAGGTTAGTATCCAGGGCATCCTGGGCCATCAGCGGGCTGTGCGCGGTCGCTATGAACTGCACCGCCGGGAAATGCTTGGTCAGATGTTCCCGAATGGTTCGTTGCCACTGCGGGTGAAGATGAAGGTCGATTTCGTCGACGATAACGATGGCAGGTTCGAGCAACGGGTTCGGGCTCTCGGGATAGTGGTTGAGAAGCCGCCACGCGATATCGGACGTCCAGGCCATGACAGTTTGGTAGCCGAGACTTAGATCCGCTATGGGGACCGTGCCGAACGGCGTCTTGACCCAGACGCCGCCATTGTCGTCCTTCGACCCGGGCAGGCGGGGCCCGCGAATGTCAATGTCCTCAGGACTATCGATATACGGCAGTATCTCGGCAAGCAGCGCCTTGAGGCCTTTGAGTTTGTGGCTGGCGATCTTTTTGCGCGGTCCCTTCTCTTTCAGCTGAATATAATCGAGCCGATAGAGCGTCTCTTCTGTATCGAACAGTTCGGCCGCAGCGTCGAACAGGGACGCCGTCGAGCCAGCCTCCGACAGTTTTTCGAGATTTCCAACCCCCCGATGGCGACCAGCGCCGTAAGCGAGCACCAAAGGCTCAACCCTTGTCTCGCATTCGCCACCAGCCTCGACGTCGATGATACGTCCCTTTTTCCGACGAATTGTCATGTGCGTCGAGATCAACCGACGTTTTGCCCTGGCGGTGCCGCCGAAACGCGCTCCGGTTTCAAGTTCGGCTGTCAGTGAGGCGTCGGCGTCCGTGCCCGACCGCGCCAGCGCCTTCAGCACGGCGTTGTCCTCTTCCTGGGCGAGCTCGGGCTCGATAGGCCGCGGCATCTGCTCGGACGGTTCACCGTCAAGCTCGTTATATTGAGGCCGCATTCGGGTCAGGCATTGAAGAATGGTGGTTTTGCCGACGCCGTTGTCGCCAAGGATCAAAGTCCATTGGGCGGGGCGACCTTTGGGATCACGCAGGTCCAGCCGCTGCTGGCCAGCAAACGAGCGGATGTTTTCCAACTCCAGCATCGTGAAATAGATGGTTTTGCTGGTCGATTTCATCGTGCGGCAACCTGCTGTTCCTGCCCGTGGATTTGAAGGGCGACCCGTCCCTCTATACTAGACGCAAGAACCTTCCGTCACGGGGTCATCAGTGCAATTTCGATGCCCGGGCTTCGCCGGCAACTTTCGGCACTGCTCAAGCCGTGTAGATGATACGAAGCGACCAGGGCAGTGCGTCTCGTATAGGTCCAAGCGCAAGACTTGTCATAGCAGTGCCATCGGCATTTCGGATTGCACGAGTGGCTCGGGATAGACGGGATCTTTTTGACATTCCGGCTGCTCACCTCTGCGCGCACACCAATTGCCGGTCAGTTTTGCCAAACTGAGAGGATACGAAACGCCAACCATTGTGCTCCCATGTCAATCCACTGGGATCTAGACCACAGCCTTGGCAACTGTGTACCGGTTCGTGGAATCGTGATCCGTTTCTGGAGCGTTTATCTACGCTGCGTTTGAGACAAAAACCCGAACATAGGATTGAGGTCTTGGCTGCAATGATGGCTATCAGCGGTCGTCATCCGTGCCCTTTTCCAGCAGACCGCCTCGGGTCGAGAAATTTTGAGTGAGCAGATGGAACGGAGGGGGCATGAGCCGAATCTACTCGAATGGCACCGCAAAGGATTTCGTGTTCAATCCGTTCTCGAAGCTTGTCGCGGGCTCAAGCGCGCTCCACCTGGCAGCGCCCTATTTTACCGAAGCCACGCCCATCCTGGAGGCCGCGAAGGCAGGCAAGAAGGTTCAGTTGCTTGTCGGTCTCAATCAGGCCACTAGCCCGGAAGCCTTGCAGTCGCTGTTCGGCATCCCAAGTCTGGCCATCCGCTATCTGACGCGACGATTCCACGCCAAGATCTTCGTGTTCGACAAGGCCGCACTCCTCGGCTCGTCGAACCTTACCGACGGCGGCTTGCGTGCCAACCGCGAAGGCGTCATCTGCCTGGACCGTGAGGAGGACGCGGACGCTATCGAAGAGATCCGTGCGCTTTTTGTCGAACTCTGGGAGGCCGCCCAGGTTCTGACCCAAGCCAAGCTCGTTTCCTTTGCCGCCGCCTGCCACGACCTGCGCAAGCGAACGCCGAACGACGAGCGCGAGATCGAGGACGCCGTTGGGCGGGCCGAGCCGCCCAACATCCATGTTGGCAGTCTCGGCCAGCCCAAGGAACGTGTCTTCCTCGAGACGCTTCGGCGTGAGGTTTACGAGCAATATCGTCCAGCCTTCCTTGAGGTGGCAGGCATCCTTGAGCAGAACAAGCTGCGCCGCCCCGAGCTAGCCGGGGTCGGTCTGATGAACGAGGCCAACCGATTCCTGAATTATGTCCGGCTCTCGCATGTCATCGGCGACGAGGCTTGGCAAACGGCGCCGCTTCGCAATGCCGACGACCGCAAGGCGCTGATCCTTTCACTTGCTCACGAATGGGTCCAGGCCGCGGACAGCCGGGTCCCTGAGGTCTATGAGCAGTGGCTGGAAACAGTCGGCGAAACATTTGGCACGCCCGAAGCGATCGAGGCTGCCAGCAAGGACCAGATCACCACAGGTTTGATGTCACTGCATGCCTTTGTCGAGCAGCTGCGCTTCGTCAAGGGCGGCCAGCAGAACCTGCCCGCTGCATTCTGGGCCAGAAACGGTGAGCAGCTCGATCATGTAAAGCTTTCGCTAACCTATTTTACGCACGGGCCAGGCGATTTTATCGAGCGACTCCATGACATCCTCTACCACCCTTCGCGCAGGATCGCCCTGTTTGGCTATTTTTCGGCGCTCGAGCTCTATGGCACGATCAAGCCTCAGGAATGCCCACCGATGAACGGGCGCATGGCGAAGGCGCTTCGCTTCCTCGGCTTCGACGTGAAAGGCGCCTGATCAAGGTCGTTGCGCCGGCTGTCCAACGGCTTGTCGATGACTACGGGGGACGGCTCGTCCCTTTAGCGGCCAGTTGCTTGTGACAAGGGCCATCCTGGAGCGCGCGACCGAGGCGATGACCCGGTTGCGGGCGCGCGCTGCCCGAACGATATCTTGCGCGTGCCGCAGCGCGGCAAGATCAAGGAAATGATGGACCACCCAACGCTCGACATAGGCTTGCAAGGCGACCAGATCCGTGTTGGCAATCAAGGCTAGTGTCAGGGCCCAGTCCTCGGTGCGAAACCGCAAAAGCTTCTCAAGCAGGATCCCGGTCGCGCGCATCACCTTGAGGCTGGGCGTTTGGGCGTCCTGCCAGGCCCGGTTCAAGAACAACAGCGCTACCTTGGCATGCGAGCGTATTTCAGCATTGCTTGTGCCGACATAATCGGCAAGCGCCGCGAAATCGGCGAGGTCATCGCTCTTGTCAGCCAGCCACGTCCGAAACAGCGTGTCGCCATCCAGCGACACGTGACTGTGCCTTCGCCAGGCAAGCTTGACCAAGGCCGCCGCATGGCGTTCTTCGTCAATCAGATGAGCCTGGCGCGCAAAGGTCAGCACCGATTGCAAGCAAACGCCCCTGGCGTTCGACCCCGCGGCCGCTTCCGCCATCTGACGGTAAAACATATCTTCCGAAAGAAGCACATAGCCGGTGGCGGCGAGGTCGGCGGCATCGAGCACATCCGTGCCGAAAGTATCGGTGAGCATGGCGGCCAGTTCGGAGGGCGCGTCTGGAGCCGCCGCTGGCAGGACGTCACAGGCTCTCTCGATCTTGGTCAGCTGTTCGGCAATGAACCTCTCGCGGGCCCGGACATCCTTGCGTGTCAGCATCTGCCGAACAAATTGCCCATTGTGCCAGGCAATTGTCATCGAGCGACCTTTTGCGCCGAGATCGTCGGGCGCGCGCAGGCTCTGCAGCTCGTCCATGGTCGAGCGCGGGACCGCCAGCTTGCCGCAAACCGCTCTGAGCACGTCGAGGATGTCCATAGTCGCCGCCGTCCAGGCCGTATAGGTGTCTAGGACGGCGCCGGCTGCCCGATGGTGAACAAGGACCTGCCTGGCAGTCTCCTGCTCGGGGACGTTGCCGATGCAGGTTTCGATGTCGTGACCGAGCGAGCGCACATAATCGGCAAAGCCGACGCTGTCGCGTCCAAGCCGTGCTGCCACCATCGCCATCGGCATATGCTGCAGCAGGTAGAGATCGGCGAGCTTGCGATTGCTTTCCGAGACCCGCCGCACGTCGTCCAGCGCCGGCTGAACATCATCCCCCTTCATGTGGATGGTGTAGAAGCCCTGGGCATCGGGAAACCGGGTTTGGAAGTTCGCCATCACATCATGGAGCGCATGGAGATATTTGTGCTTGATCTCCATCACCCGCCATGTGGTGTCGGGTCCGTAGGCGGCCTTGACAGTGAAGCTGTCACCCACGCGGCGACCCAGGGCTGCGGCGGCGATGGAGTGATCCACTTTGACGACCCCATCCGCTGGCCGGTCAGCGGTCTCGGTGATCAAAAATGCATAGGAGCGGCCGTGCTCGTCTTCAAGGCGAACCCACATGTCGGGACCGACGCTGCCCGGGCGCGGCGTGTGGCGGCCATCTGGGTCGAGCATCATCAAGCCAAAATAACGCAGCGCCGCCTCGGGATCGTTCATGGCAGCTTCCAGCACGTCGTAGCCGAAAGACAGCGCCTGCTTCGCCATGCCGGAGGCAAAGAGCTGTTGCGCCAGGAACATTTTTTGGCCGGGGCTGCCCTGGACGGCTGAAAGGTCGAGCTTCGCCAGTAGCGGTTTGATCTCCTCTTCCCGGTTGGCTCGGCGCAGCGTTGCAAAGAGCGCCAGATGGTTCGTCAGATCGGGGCTGACATCGATCGCGCGACGCAGGCAGCCCTCGGCCTGTTTCAGGGCGCCGCGATTGAAATGCAGCAACCCTTCCGCATGAAGGTAGAACGCGTTCTGTTTGACGGCCGCGGGAAGCCTGTCGAAAAAGCGGATGGCGCGCTGCCGGATCGGGCTGTCATTGACAAAGGCCCTGGCAAGCACCCGCAGCAGTTCGTGATCGTGATCTTCGGCCACATGGCCATCGAGCAGGTCGGCGACAATGCCCGCTTCGCCCCGATTGGAGGCGAGCCTTGCCACCATCAGCCGCGATGCGATGTGGCTGTCTTCGTCGATGCTCGACAAAGCCGCCCGGTACGCATTGTTTGCGACCTCTTCGAGTCCTTGCCTTGTCGCAAACTCCGCCACCAGCACGCTGGCGCGCGGATCGCCAGCCACCTCAAGCGCAATCGCTCCGAGCCGTTCTGGAAGGTCTGGCGGCGAGGCAAGTTTGAGCTCGGCCAGTTGCCCGGCTGTGGCGACCAGGACCTTTTCGACGGCTGGAACATGCGCGCCTCGCCAGTGCGCCACAGGCGCACGATCTCAGCCCAGTCGCTGCGCGCCACGTGATAGCGAAAATTCAGAACCGTTGCATCGGGGCCAGGTGCAAGGCGCGGGAGCGCCTGTTGGGCGAGCGCATCGTCATCGGCTTCAAGCGCCACAAAGGCGGCCCGGCTTGCAAGTGCTGCATCGTCCGGCAGAGCCGCCATGCCCTCGCGCGCGACCTTCAACGCGGCGGGCAGATCGTCAAGCGCGTGATAGGCAAGGATTAGATTGCAACACAGCGCGGCATCTTCTGGCCGCGGCGTCCCTTCCGATGCACGAACCTCGTTCCACTGCGCCTCCAACAACCCGGCCGCAGCAGTGATTTTTTCTAGCTGCGACGGCGAAAGCAGCTGGTCGCGCTGAAAAGCAGGGTCGCGCACGATTTCGTCGAGATCGGCTTCGGCGGCAAACTGGCGAACATGGCGATCGTCGGGATGAGCAAGCCTGGCTGCGCGCGCAACCTCCCACCACTGCGGCATTCGTCCGCGCTGGCGAAGCACGTCGATCCGTCCCACGGCAACGGCGACCGAGCCTTTGAGGCCCTCGGGGACAATATTGAGGGGATCCTCGATGGTCGGGTCAAAACGCGCGGCCTGGACCATGTAGCCGGCCAGGCCCTCATTCGTCGGATCGGCCGCCAGCTCTGCCCTGCCCCATTGCAAAAGTTCCGGCCCCTGGCCGCGCAACAAAAGCGACAAGGCTTTGTTCGCAATGGCCTTTGGTTCTGCCGGCGCGTGATCGAAGGCCTCCGACAGAAATCGTGCGGCGCCTTCCTCATTGCCGAGTGCCAACAGGCACGAGCCGATATTGGCCTTGATGCGAAACAGGATGCGTCCGGAGGCGGACGAGGCAACGCGCGCCAGCAATTGTTCCAGCAGGCCAGGTGCGGTGCGGGGTTTGCCGCTGTTGGCAAGGTCGCGAAAGGCATCGATATCGGCATCGAGCTGGGCTTCCAGGGCTTCGCTGCTCGCCGTTGCGTCGCCTGCACCGACATAACGTGACGTCTCGAAGCGAGCCAATTGGGTTTGGATCTGCGCCAGCCCAGTATCGAGACGGCCCTTGATATCGGACTGAACAAGCGCGATCTCCTCGACACCTTCCAACACCTTCTCGCTGAAGGCGCCATAGTCGGGATCGAATTGCTTCCTGGCCGCCGCGTCCTCGCTGATGCGTTCCTCAAGCGTGTTCCAGCCCCAGACATAGATCAGGATGGACCGGCCATTGGTCTTTTGCTCGACCGCGAGCTCCCGCGCCAGCTCCTGCAGGGTGACGTCGTCGGGAGAGGTGGTGATGATGAAGTACTCTTTGAGCGCGGGCTTGAAGGTCAGCGCCTTTTTCACCTCGTCGCGGACTTCGTCCTCGGTCAGGACCTGGCCGTCCCCTTTGAGCTTGCACTGGATTCCAACGGCGTGCGTGGGGTCGCCATTGCGAACGCCGAACAGGTCCACGCCATTTTGCCGCTGGCCACGCCGGCCGTTTCGCTGGATGTTGGGGTCGTCGAGCAGGCCGCGCCAGACCACGACGCTGGCGCGCTCGAAAGCCTGTTCGTCAGCGGGTTTCGGGATTTGGGTTGCGGCCAGAAGCGACACGTTTAGGCTCAGATCAGATCATCGTTGTCGAACAGCATTACATCTGACGCAGCCCCAATAGCGCTCGCTAGAAGTTTCTCCTTGCTGAGAAGGCCAGCATCCTCGAGCGCCTCGAAATCTGGCAGCTGCCGCAGCGTGTCGAGCCCGAACTGCGAGAGAAAAGTCTTGGTCGTCACATAGGTGTAGGGTGCGCCCGGCTGCGGGCTGCGCGGCCCCGAGGCGATGAGGTCCTGCGCGCGCAGGACGCCGATCAGGTCGCGCGACACTTCCTTGCCGAAGAAGGACGACAGCTCACCACGCGTGATCGGCTGGAAAATAGGCAATGCACATCAGCACGAGCGCCTCCGACTGCGACAGTTCTTTCGACCCGTCGGCGCCCTGCTGGCCGAAGGCGGCGTGGATGGCGTCGCCAAAGACCTTTTTGGTCCGGTGTTGCCAGCCGCCGGCGACCGACACCAGCTCATAAGGGCGGCCGGCGAGCTCGGCGCGGATGTCGTCGATGACCAGCTCGAGATTGCAGTTTTTTCCCACCACCCGCGCCAGCACCTCGCGCGGCACCGGTTCATTTGCCGCAAAGATCACCGCTTCGACCCGGCCCATCCATTCGCGCCAGCGCAGTTCCGGCGGCAGGTGCTCAAGCTCGGTGTCCAGCAGCGCCGGCTGATCGTTTGGCTTGCGGCGGACGGAGGCTTGGCTCATCGCGCTACAGCCCAAAAAGCCGGAAGCTGGTGCGGCCCGACAGCTCGCGCACGGCATCGAGGTGTTGCAGGCGTTCGAACAGCCGTCGCGCCGCAAAGCGCGACAGGTTCTTCGTCACAAGCGATCCGGCGACGGCATCTTCATTCAGGAGCAAAAAAATCACGTCGCCGGCGCCTTTGGCGCGCAGTTTTGGCGCCACCGCCAGGAGTCTTTCAGCGCGGCGCGCCAGTTCGCAGGCCAGCCGGCAGGCATCTGCTGCTGCATGAACCAGCGCAACGCAGACCGCGCGCTCAAAACCTTTTTCGTCGGGTCGGATGCGCTTGCCACCGGCCTCTGTGCGGAAGGCCGGGCCAAAAGCCTCCGCAATCAACAGCGGCAGCGGCAGGGGCCAGCGGAGGCTTTGCGCCAGCACCAGGTCGGCAAGCCACCAGGCCAAAAGCTCGGTGTCGGGCCGCATGGTGACGACGTGGGCGGCGATCGCCGCGGCGGCGAACGGCGCGGGCCGCTGGGATACCGCCAGCTTATCGATCTGCGTGCAGAGGTCGGCGAGCGCCGCGCTGTCCCAATGGAGCCCCAGCTGGTCGACGGTCTTTTCGAGCCGATCGGCGCTGACGGCGGGCGGGTGAATCGCCAGCTGCCGCCAGGCGCCAAACACGGCGCCGGCGGGACCGGGATCAGCGCCGGCGGGGCGCAGATACCAGGCGTCGCGCAAGGCGGCCGCATCCTCCACACGGCCGGCGAGCCGCATGCTGGCCGCGGCGCATTTGAGCGCCAGCCGCTGACGCCAGGCGCCGGACCAAGCAGGCTGCGCGCGGGCAAGCGTATCAAGCGAAGCCAGGGCGGCGCCGGCCTGGAAGGCGGCATCGGCGTCGCTAGACGCGATGTCGGCGGCGAGAGCCCAGCCCGGGACGGCCGGCGGCGCGGACGGATTGGCGGTCGCGGGATCGAGGCGAATCATGCTTTCGAGGGTAAAGGGGCGGTGCGCTTTGTGCTACAATTTTCGCATCAAAACGCACAGCCTGTCGGCGCAACAAAACGAATGATAATGTTGCCTCATCAGTCATTTAGCTCTGTGGCCAGACAACGTGCATCCTCCTCTCGACTGAGCAACGATTTGCGTGTCACGAAACACTCGGGCCGCTCCTTTTCAGCCCGATGGTCCAAGAAATCCCCTCTCTCCGTATGATCCCGGAAACCTCCTTTCCGACATGACGATCAAGCACGGGCCGCCACGGTACGAGGGTGAACTCGCGCGACTTTTCAATGACGGCATACTTCCCGCCGGCAAGGTCGACGGATCGACGAAGCGTGCCATCTATTCGGTCACCAGACTGAGCTTCGGCATAGGGCAGGCCAAGTTCGACTGACAGTTGGCCTGCGACGCGATTGAGCTCGCGCTGGCGCAGGATGGAAATCATGTTGGCGCGATAGACGATCCGGTCCTGCTCTTCGTGCGCGAGTCCTTGAGCAATGAGCCACTGCCGCCGTCGCGTTTGCGCCTCCCGCACCTCGCGGCCAAAGCCGGATTCGCGCAAGGCCGTCGGTTCATTCGAAACCAGTTCCCGATCGAGCCAGGTGGCGCCATCGAAGCCGACCTGCTTTTCCAGCGGCATCGGCGAGAGCGTGTCGATTACAACAGGCTCAGCCTTGGCACGCTGCCGCTCGTAGTCCGCGACGCGCTTGAGGTGATCCGGCGCGATCATCCAGGTTCCG
Source organism: Mesorhizobium dulcispinae (assembly GCF_033977345.1). Lineage (NCBI taxonomy): Bacteria > Pseudomonadati > Pseudomonadota > Alphaproteobacteria > Hyphomicrobiales > Phyllobacteriaceae > Mesorhizobium > Mesorhizobium dulcispinae. The sequence continues at coordinate 41,887 of NZ_JAVIIY010000019.1, read as the reverse complement.
TCCGACTGGCGCTCCGCGCCCCCAGTGGCTCGGCGTATCGCCTCCAGCCGCCGGACGTGCGTCTCGGCAAACCGTTCGCTTGCGGACGGATCATGCTTCAGATGAATATCGACGTTGTAGCGCCCGCCATTCGCCGCGGCGATGTCGGCGATCGTCCGGTCGATCTGTCTGGGCTCGGTGTTCCGAGGCGTGACGCGGACGATACAGCCGTCGGGCATCGGTTCGGTGGCCACCCCTTTGCCGATGTCGATGAAATGACTTCTGCCGTCAACACCGCCGACGATGAGGTAATGCCGGTCATTGATTTCGTCTGCCAACCCGCGCGCTATCACGCGGCCGACCACAGGCCCGGCATTTTGTCCCGCATCGTAGACAACACAATCGGCGGCACTGCGCACGAGTCCCTTGCTGGTCAGTTCGCGATGCATGGTCTTGATAATATCGCCGCGCTCGCCCAAGTGACGCAGCGTTGCTTCGAGCTCATCGTCCAGGCGCCAGCGGCCGGAGCCGATCTCCGCTGCAAGCCCCATGCGCTCGAGCTTGCGCAGCCGGCCTTGATGCAAGGTCTGGCGAAAAGCGTCGCGACCGTCCAGCGAGACAAATCCATCGCTGTCGCGCATTCGCAGCAGCTGGCGATCGATGCTGGTGAAGCGTTCTTGCTCCATCTCCTGGCGCAGGCGCTGCTCGATCTCGCGATCGGTGCGCGGGCCGAGGTCGAGGCTGACCAACTCGGCCGCCCGCTCGCGCAAACCAGAGGAGATGTAGTCGCGCGCAATGACAAGATTCTCGCCGCGGTGGTCCTTGCCGCGAAGGATGATGTGCGTATGCGGATGGCCGGTGTTGAAATGATCGACGGCGACCCAGTCGAGCTCCGTGCCGAGATCCTCTTCCATCTGGGCCATCAAGCGCCGGGTCAGCGATTTGAGATCCTCATACTCGATGCCGTCTTCGGCCGCGACGATGAACCGGAACTGATGCCGGTCGCCGTCCGCCCGATCGATGAAGTCCTTGCCATCGACCCGGTCGCTGTCAGGACCGTAGAGCTCGCTGGGCTCGCCTTGCCGGGTGACGCCGTCGCGCTGGAGATACCGCAGATGCGCACGCGCTCCGTCCGCACCCTTGCCGGCCAGCTTGACCACCCGCGCCTTGACCACAACCCGTCGCTGCCGGAAGGCGGCGTAGCGATCGCGTGACTTGAGCAGCGCGGCGGCCGCCCCTCCGCGCCCAACCCGACTTCCAATGAAATGACTGCCGCGCCGGGACTTGCCACCGGCTCGGTTGACAGCGGCCCTAAGCTGACCGGCAAACCGCTTCCCTGCCTTCGAGCTCCGCGACCCGATTTTGCCGAGCTTTGGCCTGAACTCGTCGTCTGTCATGCAAGCCTCTAAGGTAACTGCAGCAAAATCAGCGACTTGCACGCCGCAGCCTCCTGGTGCTGCTGGCTGCCTCCTGGAAAAATGATGTGCAGACAAAGACTTGACCGCCTCATGGAGGCGGTACCTTTATCTTGCCTTACCAATTAGACACCCCATCAACCTGCAATAATTCATCAATATCAATTGCTCAATTCCAACTCCATCGCAGTAAAGACGGCATGATTCATTTCAGTCGTACATAAGCCAAGCTCACGGCGGATTGTTGCCTCCGTCCATGCGCTACTTCGAGCTCGGCGCCTAACGGCGGGCAACGCGCCGCCGAGATGCGGCCGCGCGATCGGAATTCCGCGGTGGCGACATAGGACGAGAGGCGGCGGATGCCGTCTCTCGTCTCGACTTTAGTCGCGGTCCCGATCCTTAAGCTCCCGGATCACCGCCTTGACCTCATGGTCGCCGATCTTGGTGCGGCGTTGCGCGACCAGGATGCTGACGGCCGTCTCGTTCGCCTCGATCGCCCGGATCGCGTCCTCCATGTCGGCATATGGCCGCAGGTTTTCGATGGCGATGACGTCGCCGTTCTCGTCATAGCCGCCGTGGAGGTACATCGGCGCCCGATTCAGGCGCGAAAGCGCCCACTCGGCCTCATGGATGAGCAGGAAGCCCAGCTTGCGCTGCCGCCAATATTCTGCACTGCCGCCGTCGATGCTGACGATTTTGCGATGTGTCATGGAAATCTCCTTTCGTTCTCTGACGGAAGGTGCCCGCACCGGCGCATCGAGGGGTCAAGGATCGCTTTAGCGACCGCAAGGCGGCGTGCGGGGGAGCCGATTTGGTCGGCGGGCGCTTCAGCGTCCGGCGGCAAAATTGGGGGGACCGCTCGTCCTTGACGCCGCAGAGGCGGTGCCACAATGGGCAGTCAGAGAGAGATAACCCACGGCCCCGACCGGGGCCGTGTCCGTATCCGGCGACCAGCCGGTCCTGCGCCCTCCCACCAGGTCAACGGCTACGATCCCGCACTGGCGGCGCAGCGCCGCGAGACGATCGTCACGCGGATGCGCCCAAACCGTGTAGCGGCCGGTGCCCATCTGGCGCTAGTTCAAGGGAGGGCAATAGCGTGCCCCCACCGCCCCGCCCAGCACCTTGCCCTCATCTGCCGTCCGGCCGCGCTGACCCACCTGGCTGAGACCCGAGCGGCACCAGAATTCCGCCACTCGAACCGCCCGCCGAAACGCCATCCCTCAGGAAAAACAATTCGCGCCCTAAGGAGATTTTCGGCGCTTTTGGCGGTCGAGATTTGCCCTTGAACTGATCCATGTCGACCGCCGAAACACCCGCCGCCTTAAGCTGTTCGAGATACAAGACTGTCTCTCTCGGCAGCGGCTTGCCGCGTTCCAGATGCGCCTCATATCGATCCGGCCCGGCGTTGTAGGCTGCGAACAGCCCAGGAAAGCCGAAGCGATCATACATGGCGCGCAGATAGGCTGTACCGGCCAGAATATTGTCGCGCGGATCGTGCGGATCGGCTCCGAGATCATGCTCGACGTGCAGTTCCTCATAGGTGTCGGGCATCACCTGCATCAGCCCAATCGCACCGGCTCGTGAAGTGATCGGCCGACCGTTGAGCATGGTCTGCCCACGGCTTTCGGCATCCATGACGGCATAAATCCAGGACTGTGGAACACTGAAGCGCAGGCTTGCCTCGGCAACGAACTCTTGCCATCTTGCCAGCTGCGGACCTTGGGAGATGACGGCCGGCTGTGCGCCGGTCGCGGCGGAACAGGCGCATGGTGCAATCGACACCATGCCCAAAATCAGGAGGGTCACTCGGTCCATAGCGGCACGAGCCTCCCAACGATATTGGCGGCCGGCACCGGCCCGAAATACCGGCTGTCGAAGGAGCCGGGAGCCTCGCTATTGATCAGGAAAACTTCGTCGCCGGCGAGTGCCCGGCATTCGTTCCACCAAGGCAAGGTTCGGCCTTGCGTGTCGACCGGAACGCGGCGTGCCACGATCTCGCCGCCGATGATGATGGCGTCATTGAAGGCGCAGACATGCTCGTGCGGCAGTGCGGCGATACGCTTCACCAGCGGCACGTTGCGAGGCAGATAGCCGCGTTGGTCGGCGAGGTGAGCGGCCATTTTGGGCAAGCGGACAAGTACGAAATCGCCGGCGCGAGCGGCACCAAGGCCAAGGCCATAGAGCCCGATTGGCGCGCTGGCCGAGGCATTCCAGACCAGTACGGGCGTCGGCTTGACGAAAGCGGTGAAGCCGATCAGGCCAAGGCCGATGCATGCCGCGGCAAGCATCTTGCGCGCGCGAACGCGCCGCAACCGGCTGCCGATCAGATGAAGAGAAGGCCGCGCGATCATGGCTGGCCTGCGCGATTGTCATCGGCGTCAAAGCCCTTCGGCTGGCCTTTCGACCAGGCGTCGAGCTCGTCGATGTGGTAGCGGACGAAGCGGCCGTGCTTGCGAAATTGCGGGCCGCCGCCTTTGAGCCGCATCTTTTCCAAAGTCCGCTGAGAGAGCCCGACATAGAAGGCGGCTTGCGCGGTGTTGAGGAAGGGACTGCCCTTCTTGGCGCGGGCGGCGCGTTCGTTTTCGTCGTCCATGATGATCCTCGTTTCGTCGGCTGAAGACGGTGGGGAGGATCGGCAAGGAAAAGCGCTTGCGGGACGGGCGAAGAGTCAACGGCGAGTTTTCGCCGCCCCTGCGGGCTGGCTCAGTTCGGCTGAAAGAGCCCCCGCGCCGGTGGCGCGGGGGCCTGTTGCGTCAGTCGGCCGGGTTCCAGATGATGGCGAAGGTGTCGTCGTCATCCTGGCCGGCGGCGCGGCCGAGATTGGCGTAGAGTTTTCTCGGGCCGAACTCCGGTGCTGCGATCGACAGGCTCACATAGTCCTTGCCGGATGCCTCGCCGATCCTGGTCCAGCCGGCACCGACCTCCACGCCTTGCGTGAGCACCCTAAAGTCGGGATGGGTGTCGGCGCTCTTTGACTGGTTGGGCACGATGGCGATGTCGGCGCGGACGCTGAGCGTCTTGAGCTGGCCTTTGTAGCCGCCATTGTCCTGCTTGGTAACGTATCCGATCGCGGTCATTTGAAAGTCTCCTTTTGCTCTCGCCGGGGACCATTCCCCTGCGATGGCGGACCGTGATGGGCGCGTCTGGGCCGGCTGAACCCGGAGGGCCGCAGCGGCAGCGGAGGACCCGAGCGGGCAGCTTTTTTGAAGCGAAGCGGGCGCGAGGAGCCGCCGCAGGCGGCGGGGAAAAAAGCTGCTGGCCGAGGGTTTCGGGCGGGCCGGATCCGCCCATAGGTCATCAAGCCAGCGGCAGGGGAATGGTACTCGCACGAGCAAAAGGAGATGTCGCGAAGACGCGGTCGCGGTAGCCAGGCAGAACGTTGGCCGAGGACAGGTTTGCGGACGCTCCAGCGCCGTGCCAGCGCTATCGTGCCAGGCACAAAGCGCCAGATTGCCACCACCTGTCCGGGTGTTTTCGAACTGCTGTCGGCCGGTGCGCGCGGCTGAAACCGGACCGGCGCTGCGGTCTGCAGGAGACTTTGCCGAGCGATAAATGCTGCCCGGTTGGCGCACGAGCGGCGACGCCAGAAAACGTCGCCGTCCGCCATGCGAGGATCATTCCGACACGAACAGCGTCTGGACCTTCGCCCACTGATCGGCGGTGCGCAAACCGCCACGGTTCGTGTAGCTCGACACCGGGAATGCCATCCAGCGCGGCAGCCAGCCGTCGACTTTTTGCCTGCCGTTCTCGCCGCAAAGGAAGTCGCGAATGATCTTCTTTTGCGTCTTCAGCTTCTGCGAAGAATTGCCATCGGCGACGAGCCTGCCGCCGACATCGGCGAGGATTTCGGTGGCGACTTGCCGGTCGCGCAACAGCTCGAAAAAGGCATCGTCGGCCTGCCAATGGCCGCGCATGTCGAGGCCAAGATGATTGCCGAGCGCTTCGACAATCGCGCTGCCCGCGCAAAGCGTCTCGGCCATGACCAGCGCCAGGACGCGCAGGACATCGTCGTGTGGGAGTGCCAGCAGACGGGCAAAGACGCTGGCCAGCGCAAAGTCGTCGCCATTGCCACCGGTCACCGGGCCATCCTCATCGACACAACCGAGCAGGCTCAGAACCTCGCGTTGCTTCTCGGCAAACGCCGCTTCGGCCTTGCAAGCGGCGATGCTGGCGGCCACCGTTTCGTTGGCCGCGCGCTGCGGTTCGGGACGCACCGTCCACAGGCTCGAGCCGACAATCGCATGCGCCACCATCAGGCGCAGTGCTGCGCCCGGATGATCGAGCAAGGCGGTGCGCACGGCGGCGTGACGGTGCAGATCGACATAGTTCTGCATCGGCCCGCTCAACTCGGGACGCGACGGTTTGGCACGCGGTTCGGCTTGCTCACCAAACTCGCCTTCTGCGCGGACGCGGCGCGCTTCCTTGCGCGACAGGTAGCCCTCATGACATTCCACCTCGCCGCGCTGCGAGACGGTGATGATCACCTTGCCGCCCTTCTTCTTCGGCGCCTTTTCGTAGTCCCACGAATGGAAATACTGGCCGGGTTCGAGCGCGACCACGTCGATCCAACCGGCTTCCAGATAGGCCTCGCGCCTGGCGGCAATGCCCTCGTTCTGCTTTTGCCAGAACAGGTTGGCATCGGCGAAATAGCTGTCCTCGCCGAACAGGTCGGAGACGATCAGGCCGGGATAGTCCTCGATTGGAAACAGCGCCACCTTGGTCGAAATCGACTGGCCGCCGAACAGCCATTGCTTCAATTGCCAGCCGCGTGGCGCATGTTGATCAGGGTCGGCATAAAGCGCGAGCCAGTCCTTCTGCTGCGCCTTGGAAGCCATGGTGAGATGCCGCACCGTTTCGGTGTCGATCTCCTCGCGGCGATAGGCTTCGCGTATCTTCGGCAACAGGTCGCCGAGCGCCAGAATGCGCTTCACCTGAGGCTCGGTGAGGCCGAAGGTGGCGGCAATGTCGGCGATGCCCCTCCCCTCCTTGACCAGGCGCGTAAAGGTCTCCCACTGCGAGACTTCATCAGGGTCGAGGCGGGCGATGTTCTCGATGAGCGAAGCCTCCAGCGCATCGGCGTCGTCGCCTTCTTCCATGATGGCGCAGGGCAGCGGTTCGGCCTCGCCGCGCTCGTCGGCGACCGTTTTGGCTGCGAAATAACGCCGCCGCCCGGCGACGATTTCGAAGCTGTCCGGCGCGCCATTGGGCCGGATCAGAAGCGGCACGAGCACGCCGCGCGCCCTGACCGACGGCAGGATGTCGGATATGTCTGGCGCGCGCCTTGAATGACGCATGTTGATGGCGGAAACGCTCAACTGGTCGATGGAAATATGGGCAAGCTGCATGGGTCTTTCTCCTTTGTCTGGGCTTTAAAAGCCCCACCGCGAGGCCGCAGGCCGAGCGGCGGGATGTTGTGCGCCTGGCGGCGCGGTCATTCCGCCCGGTCTGGCGGAAGCTCGGGAGTGGGAATTTCCAGAGCGGCGGCGGCCTGCCGCAAAAGCCGCTCGGCCTCGGTAATGTGGCCGGCAATCCGGGCGGCTTCTCCGTAGACCGAGAGCGGAAACCGCGCACGAAAACAAAGATCGCGCTCGATGCCGAGGCCAAGCGGTCCCTTGAAGGCTTGCAGTTCGGCGAGGCTGACGCTGCCGAGTTCCGGGAAGCCGAAGCCGAGATCGCAAAGCCCGAACAGCGTGTCGCCGTCGGCGTCGAGTTCGCTCAGAAGCCAAGTCGCGGCGCCGACCGGATTGAACAGTTTGACGACCGGAACATGGTCGGTTTCGATTTCGGCGGCACCATTGGCGCAAAGGCGGGCGCGCAATTCGTCGGTGATCAGGATCATGGCAAAGCTTCCTTGTCAGAACAGCTCGAACTGGGTCAGAACAGGTCGAGCTGGTTTCGTTTGGCTTCATCGAAGAGGTCGAAATCGAGCGTCTTCCTGCGCCGCGCGCGGGCGCATCAGCGCGTCCATCAAAAGGTCAAACCGGTCGCGGGCGGTGACCCGCCTTCGCGAAGCCCGCTTCGGCGGGCGAAGGAAGGTCGGCCGGGCGGACATCGGGAACGAGCATCTGCTCGCGTTGCGGCGTCGGCTCGCTCTGCAGCGCAACGGAATCGGAAGCGCTCATGCCGCGATCCCTTCGCGCATCTTGGTTTCGGCATCCGTCTGCAAGGCCAGCAGGAAATCGGCGGCTTTCGAGGCAAGGCTGGCAGCGCGGAAAATGGCGCGGTTGTCCTCGCGCAGCACCTCGAGCCATGAGGCGATATAGTCGGCGTGACGCACGGTCGGCTCGATGCCGAGGCTCGAGCAGGTAAAGGCAGCCGTGATCTCTGCCACCAGTTCCTCGCGGGCATAAGCCTTGGTGCCGAACGAGCCGGAGAGGTCACGCGCAAGCCGCGTTGGGTGCCCGGTCCAATGGCCAAGCTCGTGGAAGCAGGTTCGGTAATAGTTGATCTGCTCGAAGAACGCCGGTTGCGGCGGCAGTTGAACAAAATCAGCAGACGGCATGTAAAAGGCGCGGTCGCCGCCGATGCGGATATCGGCACCGGTTTTGCGAACAAGCGCCTCGGCATGCGGGATGATCTGGCGTTCGGGCAGCGGCTCGGGCTGGCTGTAAAGCGCGTCGGGCAGGCCCTCGCACTGCGCGACATTGAAGACGGTGAAGCGCTTGAGAAAAGGCACCGCCTGCGGCTCGGTATCTTCCGCCTTGGCGCGTTCCTTCTCGTTTTTCGGGATGAACCGATCGGCATGCACGATGGTCGTGCCGTGCTCGCCCTTGCGGACATTGCCGCCGAGGGAAAGCGCCTGCCGGAAGGTGAGCCAGTTCTGGCCGGCATAGCCGTTTTCGATGACCGCGCCCCACAGGATCAGGATGTTGATGCCGGAATAGCCGCGCCCCGTGGCGGCATTCTTCGGCAGGCCAAGGCTGGCCTTGGCGCTGCCCCAAGGCTTCACCCAAGGCACGCAACCCCGCTCCAGATCGGCGATGATGCGGTCTGTGATCTCGGAATAAAGGCTGGCCTTAAGCGGCTCGCTCCTCTTGCCGCCAACTTCTCCGCTAGCGCTATGTTTGCAGGTCTTGCGCATAATTAAATCTCCGCTCGCCAATCTCGCCGCGCTCTTCCCCGCAAAGCGGGGTGGGCGGCGAAAACGACCGGAAAGGCCCGCCGTCAGAGGTGGCCTGCATCCGAAGGACCGGAACGCAAGTGGAGGACCCGGAGCGCGAGCGAAGGGTTGCGGGCCGCCGCGGCGGGCCTAGAAGGGAGAGCCGCCCACACCGCGCCGCCGGGAAGGCCAAATCAAAAAACAACGCCGCCCAGGGGCGGCGACCGGCACAGCCCGCAAGGGCTGCCCGCGCCAGGGGGCGAAGCCGAATGGTCGAGACCGCCTGAGCGACGCGAAGACAAGCGGGCTCGGTTCACGAGCACCCGATGCGCGCCTTCAGGCGCGCAGGTGCCCAGCAATTTGCACGCCAAGATCGACTATTTGTCGGGACGAACCAGATCCATGTGGCTGACGCCAAGCGCCAATGCCAGTTCATAGATGGTGACGATCGTCGGATTGCGGCGGCCCTTCTCCAGACCGCTGATATACTGCTGGCTGAAGCCAGAAACTTCGGCGAGCTGTTCCTGCGTCAGACCTTTCTTCAGCCTGATCCTTATCACATTCCGACCGACCAACTGACGCATGTCCATGCGTCAGAAGTCAGCGGATCAGGCTCCTTGAGTTTATCAACTATAATATGTATTCCACACCAAGCATCTCAATCCACTCGCGGACGGGTTTTGCGAGACCGCTCTTGGAGATGGAACCAGCGATGTTGCAGCCTCACTCGACCGTGCCGGTAGCGGATGAAGCGCCATGGTCGGACAGCCTCACGGCTTACGACAAGGAGCACTTCACCATCTATATGCGCATGCTGGATGCCGCCGCCGATGACGCCAGCTACGAGGAGATGGCCGATCTGATCCTCGGCATCGATCCGGAGCGCGAACCAGAACGCGCCCGCAATGCGGCCCGCAGCCATCTCGACCGGGCGAACTGGATGGTGACGACGGGCTACAGGGAGCTGTTCACCAGCTGACGCATTTATACGGCGCGAGACACGTCAGGAAAGAAAGTCGAGATAGCCGCCATTCATGAGCACGCGAGCCCGTGTCACGGCACGTCGGATGCGATCGCGCAGATGGTCGCGAGGATCCGTCCAGTCGGCCCGCACACGCGTCTGACCAATCAGCGCTTCGGCGATGTCTCGGTACGAGGCGCCCGCAACTGAGCCGTCAAGAGCCCGCAGGACAAAGCGCAGGCGACGACCGCGCGCTTCCGGCGCAAACAGTCTTTTCGGCAAGCGTCCCCCTGCAACCAGACTATTGAGGCATTTGAGCGCCCAGAGGCGTTGCCGCCACTCACCGGCCGGCCAGACCGCATCGGCGCGCAGCCGAACGGGGCCGAGGATACTCGGCCCCGAAACGGCGAGCTGAAGCTGCCGGCCGGCGCTGTGCAGCAGAAGATGCTGGGTGCCGTCAACCAGCCTGAGCACACTCGCACGGCAAGGCAGACTCGCCGGTTCGAACGCCGGCATCGCCGGCGAGGAGGACACCCGTTCGGCGACGACCGGCAAGACCTGAGGGCATCGGCGCGGACACCAGAACGTGGCTGCGTCACGGTGCATCGAGGACGCGAAACAAAAGCCCCCAGCGCGACAGGTCGGCGGAGGATAAAATGACGTCGAGCGACGGCCGCTGATCGACAGACCTGGCCCGTTCCAATGCGTGGGACAGATCATGCCGGAAGGCCGGATTGCGCCGCAGGAATTCCCAGGCCCAGCCGCGCCGCATCAGCTCAAGGGTGTAGTCATAGGACCGCTCATCGCGCCAGTCCGGCCGGTCGGCTTCAGGTTCTGGCAGGCTCATCAGGTATCTCCGCCCGAAGCACGAAGCGAAGCCAGCATGCGGCCTCGTGGATTGACCGGCGCCCACAGCACCGGACCGGCAAGACCGCCATTGCGGCGAACGGCATCGAGGCGCTCGCTTGAGACCTCGAGGTAGCCGGCCAGGGCTCGGGTGGGGCCGATCGCGCGCGGCTCGCAGAGCCGCTCGAGCGGCCAATCGGCCCGGCGCAGGATGCGCTCCATGCGCAGGTCGGTGACGGTGACGATGCGGCTCAGACCTCGCCACAGGCCGAACTCGATCATGCCTGCGAAGAGCGCGTAGGTGCCGCCAGCGATGCCGCCTGCCCCCTTGGCGGCCGACGGCGGCAGGTCGAGCGCGAAACGACTGCTTTCCCAGATTCTTGGATCCTGCGGCGCCGGCTGTCCGTCCAGTAGGGCCGGAAAGATATCGCCAAGCATGGTCGGCCCGGTCGAGGCAAGCAGGCGGACGCAGCCGTCGACGCTGCCAATTGAGCCGCGCAGCAGCAGATAGTGGGGTTTCAGCGCGTCGAAGCGATCGATCTCGTAGCCGCCGCTGGTGTCGACGTCCCAGTCCAGCCGCTCCTTGAAGACACGGTGGCGCAGACGGTGCATTTCGTGGAGCTCGTCGGCGAAGTCGCCGTACCATTCGGGAGCAATAAGCTGCAGCATGATTATCGGCCTCCTGGCAGGATTGACCCTGCCATTGGAGGCCAGGCGTGAGGCCGAAGCAGCCTGTACAGCGGTACAGGTGCCTGGTCAGCCGAGACCCGATCTGGCGGCTGAGAATTGCGCCACGGCCTGCATGCGGGTGCGCAGCCCAAGCTTCTTCCTGGCGTTCTCCAGGTGAAAGGCGGCGGTGCGGCGCCTGATGCCAACAATCGAGGCGATGTCGCGTGCGGATTTGCCCTGCGCGGCCCATTCCAGGCATTCATATTCGCGCGGCGTCAGTTGCACGCCATTGACCACCCGATCGGCCGAGAGCTTGCGGCGGACGCAGATATGAAAGCAGGTCGCCATGAAGCGAAATGCCTCTTGGTAGCGCTCGGTCACCCGCAGGAGGGCCGGATTGAGCCCGTCGGCGGCAAAGCTCATGGCGGCGACGTTGCCCCGCTTGTCTAGGATCGGGATGGTGAAACCGCAGCGGATGCCGAACGCGGCCGCTTCGTCGAAGAGCTTCTGCTCGAAATCCGACAGCCCGGTTCGGCTGTAGTGAAGCCCCCACAGAAACGGGCATTGGCCGCCCTGCGCCCGCGCGATCACCGGATCGATGGCGTGATAATGGTTGCTCAGGTAATGAGCGGTCCAGCGTGGCGGATAGTTCGAGATCAGCCTTGGCTTTCCCGGCGCCCGTGGCGGCAGGCACAGATAGGCGAATTTGACGAGATCGAATGCCGCGGCAGCACGCGCCATCGCGTCGCGGAAATCCGTCTCATCGACGCTTTCCGAAAGCTGCTCCAGGAAGGTCTCGAAGACAAATTGCATGCCTAGTCGTCCCCAGACCCTTCCGCCGCGTGGCATTCGGAGTCGCGGAAGCCGGCGGGCAGCTTGCCAAGGTGACATGGCCACGTTCGCCGGCACGGAGCGTTACGCGATGGCCAGTCCGTCACCTTCCGGCTGGCATTCCAACGATGGGAGAATGCCGATTCGAGTCTCTTCAGCATCCAATTCGAACCGACAGGCGATGACACCGGATCCGCGGCACGCGCCATTCAACGTGCAGCCGCGACAGATTTTCAGCCGTTTCGCCATCCGGCTGATAGTGCTTGCGCCACGCGACAGGCTTGCTTGGCCGGTGCTCACGCCGAGGCTTCGCCAAGCATCTTGAGCATTGCCAGCCGGACCTGGACGAGCTTGCGCACCGGCGCGTGATAATTTTGAGGAGCAGCGTCCACCACAAACACCAAGGTCATCAGATCCAGCAAGAATTGGTGGATCGCGTCGGCAGTCACGACCGACTCGAACTGACGCAGCATTGAGCGTGCCTCATTGACCGTTTCCGCGCCCGGCGCATCGATCAACGCTTCAAGCCTTTCGAAAATTTCCAATTCGGCGAAACCTCCATTACATCATTTGCCATAAGGCACCTTGCGAGGCATACCTCGCGCGAAAAGTAGCTGGCCAAGCGGCGCCTGCTCGCACGGTGGTGGCGCCGAACCATGCAGCAGCCTGAGCTCCATGGATGGAAAGACTCGGCCGCAAGCCATAGCATCGAAAAATCCGTTGCCGCGAGAGACACGCGGGGGCCTGAAGTCCAGTGCCCGCATTGCGAACTGAAAACCGAAATGAGCTCGGCACCGCGAACCCGACACCGAAGATGCAGAAGCGGACGAACTTGGCTGCATCAGGAGGTCATCCTCAGACCTATTTTCGATGGTCCGGAAAGTAGCCCTGGTGACGTCACCACAGAAACCTATCCTCGTTCGCTTTGACGGCGTCCATTTTCTGCAGTCGGAAGATTTCCTCCACGGGCACGATTTCGGGGTCGATGCGGTGAATACCGCCGTCGGCGCGGATGCGGGCAAAGACGTCCTTCATGGCGGTGACCGCTGCCCGAATGGCATGATTGCCATAGATCACCATCGCAATCTTGCCGAGCGCGCGGATGCGCGACTCGTTCATTTCCGGATAGGCCGTCGGCACGATGACTATCGGAACTTCGCCGCGCCATGCTCGTACAAAACTTTCCACCTCGTCGGGCGTCTTGCGCTTGGAGTGGATCAAGATCATGTCCGCGCCAGCTTCTTCATACGCCCTGGCCCGCTTCAGGGCCTCGGCTTCACCCAGTCCGGCGATCAGCGCTTCGGTGCGCGCAATGACGAGGAAGTCCGCGTCTGCGCGCGTGGCAACGGCCGCCCGAATCTTTCCCGCGAATTCCTCGGTCCGGATGAGTTCCTGGCGACCATCTGCCAGGAGGCTCGTCACCTTTGGAAAAGCCTTGTCTTCAATGACCACCGCGGCGGCGCCCGCACGCTCGTATTGCTCGATGGCGTAGATCACGTTGATGGCGTTGCCGAAGCCGGTGTCGATATCAGCTATGATCGGCAGCGATGATTGCTCGGCCATCGAACGGACCATGTCGAGGTGCCGCGTCATGGAGACAAGGCTTGCATCGGGCAGTCCATAAAGAGCGGAAAGTTCGAAACCGGAGGCCCAGATGCCATCGAAGCCTGCCTCCTCGGCCAGGATTGCCGACAAGGGACTGTGCGCCGCCATGACGTGGGCCAGACGGCCGGCGCAGATATGGGCTCGCAGCGATGCCCTGCTCGTCAGCGTGGAGGCTCCGCAGATGTGCTTGGGGCTTTGACCAGTTTGCAGCATCTTGCGCGCCTCTGGAATCGACGAATGATCGAATTACTGCCACCTGTATTCAGCGACGTCGTTGGCAATCAAACGGATTGATCGATTTTTGAGACCTTTCCATAGCCGAATGCGATATTAACGAGCCTCCGAAATCGCCGCCTTCTTACATAGTCGAGCCAACCACCGGCAAAAGGCGCGAGCGAGTTCGGGATTGTCAGAGCGATCGACCGCATAGGCCCGGTATTGCATACCGCTTGGCGTAAGCGATCCCGGCACCACATTCAAAGCGCCAGTGCGCACCAGGTCACTGACGATGATCTCGGGCGCTACAAGAAGGCTTTTTCCTGTCATGACGGCAGGCAGCGCAAGGTAATTGTGATCGTATCGCGCACCCGACTTGATATCCCTTGATGTCAGATTCATCCCTCTCAGCCAGGTGGGGAGTATGTCGGGACGAGATGTGACGTTGATTATCGGCATCGAGCGAACGACCGAAAGACTTTTGCCCGCTATGTGATTTGGAGAGCCCACACACACGAGCTGCTCGTTGTAGATTTCCCAATGATCGGCAGGTTCGACGACCGAAAGGTCGCGTGTAATCAAGATGTCGAAATCGTCAGTCGATGTCGGCAGCGAAAGCGAACTGATCACGTCAACCATCACGCCGCCCATTTCGGTGGAGAATGCCTGAAGATTTGGGATCAAGAATGAATAGGCAAAAGTCGAAAGTGATGTGCGCACGACAATCCGATTCGCGCTCGGCCGCGTCCGCCGCCGCATCCTTTGAGCGGTGAAGCACACTGTATCGAGCGGCTCCGAGACAGTGTTGGCGAATAATCTTCCAAACTCGGTCAGTTCGCTTCGCCTGCCCCGCCGTTCCATCAAGTCTGTCCCGAGATATCCTTCCAGAACGGCTAGGTAGCGGCTGACTGAGCTCTGCGTCGTCCCTAATGCGTTGGCTGCCCGCGTCAGGCTTCCCTCGCGCACGATCGTTACGAAAGCGCGGATTGCGTTCAAAGGCACTGCTTCGTCTTCGCTCGTCATCGGTAGCTCCGGAAAAATAGTTGGAGGGCTGATCCCTTACGGCAATTCATCTCCAAACTGGGACCATCCATCACATTATTCGATATTTGTCACCGGACTGTCGTGTCCCGGCGGTACCGCGTAGCCATCAGTTCCGGCCCCAGGATGGGTGCATGACATTTCCACTCAATAGTCTCGGCTTTCTTACTTATTGCTTTGCGCAATGTGAGCCGACAGCTCGCATTGCATATCGCCGTCAAATCTGGCGCAGGTTACCCAATCGTCTTGCGTTGGGCACGTTTGACAGCTGGTCTATCAGACCGCTGGAGCGCTGCGTCCTTTGCCATCAGCGGTGCGCGTCGACGAGGTCAGTTGGCCGTGTCGTCGCTTCCGTGAGGAATGAGGAGTCCGCGGCGTGACTGGGATTACCATAACAAATATCCGCAAGTCGTTCGGGGCCACAAGGGTGCTGCATGACGTTTCACTCTCGATTGCGGATGGCGAGTTCCTGACCCTGCTCGGCCCGTCGGGATGCGGAAAATCGACATTGTTGCGCATACTGGCCGGGCTCGAGGTCCAGGACACAGGCAGCATCGAGATTGGCGGTCGTGTGGTGGATGGAGTACGCCCGAAGCGTCGCGACGTGGCGATGGTGTTCCAATCCTATGCGCTTTACCCGCATATGAGTGTCGCCGCGAACATTGCCCTGCCGTTGCGAATGCGACGACTGAGCCGTGCGCAGCGCCTGCCGCTCATCGGCCGATGGCTACCAGGCTCCGGGCCGGTGACAAGCGGGATCGAGATGGAGGTTTCTCGCACCGCCGAAGCGCTGGGAATTGCGCATCTGCTCAATCGCAAACCGGGACAACTGTCCGGCGGACAACGTCAGCGGGTGGCGGTCGGTCGCGCCATGGTGCGCCATCCTGCCGTGTTTTTGATGGACGAGCCGCTTAGCAATCTCGACGCCAAGCTGAGGGTCCAAATGCGTGCTGAGATCAAGGACCTGCACAGGCGTCTTGGGGTGACATTTGTCTATGTGACGCACGACCAGGCGGAAGCGATGACGCTGTCCGATCGTGTCGTTGTGATGCGTGACGGCGAGATGTTGCAAGTTGCCCCGCCGCAGGAGATCTATGCCGACCCGAACGACATACGCGTGGCTGAGTTCCTCGGATCGCCAAAGATCAACATGGTGGACGCAACAATGCGCGAACCTGGCTTGGTCGATCTTGCAGGCTCCGCCCTTTCGGTTGCTTGCGAGATAGCGCCGGGGTCCAGATTCACTGTCGGCATCCGCCCAGAGGCTTTCCAGTTTGCTGAACATTCCGGCCCGGGCGTGATCAGCGGCTCGGTACGCATGGTCGAGCATATGGGCTCCGATTTGTTCGTTTATTTCGACCCGTCCGGCCTCCAGCAACCGTTGATAGCCAGGCTTTCCGCCGAGCGCGCACCGCATATTGTCGCCGGGCAGATGCTGCATGTCTCGGTCAGATCGGACCAGCTGCTGGTCTTCAATCGCGACGGTCGTCGGGTTCGTGCGCGAGACGTCTCGAGCGCCCACTCGTCCACGCCAGTCAGGGAATGGGCCTGATGAGCGCAAGCCTAAATGCTGTCAGTCGGCTTGCCCAGCCTGCGGAAGGGGTCGCGGGGAAGCTATCGTCGCGCGTCTCGCTGCCACGAAGACACTGGTTGCATGAGGCAATGTGGGGTTGGGCACTGATTGCGCCCGCTCTCATCTTTCTCGTCGTTCTGTTCTTCCTGCCGGTTATCGGCGTCTTTGTCATAGCGTTTAGCGACTGGCAGTTCGGCGCCAGCTCGCTTTCCTTCGTCGGCCTGGCAAACTTCCGCGAAGTCATCTTTGACGAGGGTTTTCGAGCGTCGCTGATCAATACTGTCGTCTACGTAGCGATGGTTGTTCCGGGAACCGTCCTTGCGGGACTTTTGATCGCGCTGCTCATAGAGAGCAGCCATTCGTGCCGCGCTCTTTATCGAGCAGTTCATTTCTTGCCCTTCATGGCCACGGCAACTGCAATGGCGATCTCGTGGGAGGCCTTGCTCCATCCCACCATCGGCCTGGTCAACCACAGCCTCGCGGCCCTTGGTTTACCTGTCGCCAACTGGCTGCGCGACGAAACGACGGCCCTGCCTGTTCTCGCCGTTATCGGCATCTGGCAGAATCTCGGTTACGCCATGGTGCTCTTCATGGCGGGGCTGAAGTCGATCCCGCTCGATTTATACGACGCCGCTGATGTTGACGGGGCCGATCAGTGGCTCGATCGCCTGCGAACCGTCACCCTTCCAATGCTTGGACCGGTGTCCATGTTCGTCGTCATCGTTGTGGCGCTTAGAGCTTTCGAAACCTTCGACACGATCCAGATCCTGACCCAAGGCGGCCCGGGCCACTCCTCGGAAATGCTGCTCTACACGATCTACCGGGAAAGTTTTGAATACTTGCGCGCGGGCTATGGCGCCGCGGTCGCCATCGTCTTTCTCGCAATCGTCGTGGCGCTGACCCTGCTCCAGGCGCGTAGCATGGACAAACGGGTACACTATCAATGAGCGCGACCCGCCTTTCTCCTGCGGCAGCCATCCTGCGCCACGGCGTGCTGGTCCTCACGTCCGCATTCATTCTCGTGCCCTTCGTTTGGATGGTCAGCCTGTCGCTCAAATCGCCTGGTGAGATCTTTCGGGCGACCTTCTCGGTCCTTCCTGCACAATTTTATGGTGTCGACAATTACGCCAAGGCGATCACTTCGGTGCCTCTGCCGCGGTACATGGGCAACGGCCTCCTTGTCTGCGCTCTGATCCTGGCAGCACAAATTCTCGTGTGCGCGCCGGCGGCTTACGCTCTGGCCAAGCTCAAGTTCTGGGGTCGCGATTTCATTTTCGCCATGGTTCTCGTCGGGCTGCTTCTGCCGCACCAGGTGCTGTCCCTTCCCTTGTTCATCCTCTGCTACAAGCTCGACATCCTGAACACGTACTTGGCCCTGGTTATTCCATACGTCGTCTCACCGTTCGGTATTTTTCTCTTCCGCCAATTCTTCAAGAAGATCCCGAACGACATTGTCCACGCGGCTCGGCTTGATGGCCTGTGCGAACTTGCCATCGTCTGGAAAATCATGGTGCCGATGGCGCTGCCTGCCGTCATCGCGTTTTCCATCTTCTCGGTTGTCGCTCACTGGAACGATCTTTTCTGGCCGCTGATTGCGGTGCGCGACGGCAACCTGATGCCTGCGCCGCTCGGGATCATGGCTTTCAAGAACGAAGAGGCCGGGAATGACTACGGCCCATTGATGGCCGCATCGACACTGGTCGTCGCCCCTTTGCTCATCGCATTCCTGGCCGCGCAGAAGTGGTTCGTGGAGGGAATGACTGGTGGGTCGGTGAAATGAACGCAGCTCACAAATACAATGAGGATCAACCAATGTTCGAAATCACGCGGCGCCATTTTCTCGCCGGTTCATCATCCATCTTCCTTACCACGGGGTCTCTCGCGCGCGCGGCGCCCCCGGATGCGCTGCGCGTAGTCGCGCTCCCCTCCATATTCGCCGACATGTATTCCGCGCTGGGAGCTGCCTATCAGGCGGGACATGATGTTGCGTTGAACATAGACACCTCGATTCGAGAGGATGAGACCGCCATCACCACCGTGCTGCGCTCGGCAATGGTTGGGGAACTGCCGGACGTCCTGTTCATCAGCCCGAACTGTCTTCGTGTATTCGCCGACAGAAAGCTTGCGCAAAGCCTGGATGATTACCAGCGCAACGAAGCCGGTTGGGGCCAAAGTTTCTCACCGGCCGTGACACGGATCGGCCGCTTTGGAGCAAGCATGCACGGCCTTGGCTTTGCGGTCTCGATGCCGGTGATCCTCTATAACCTCGACCTCTTGAAACAAATTGGCGTCAGCGAGCCGCCGGGCTCCTGGGAAGCAATCACGGCGCTGGGCCGCAAACTCGATGCCATGGGCAAAGGCCAGGTCGTGGGCGCGTTTATGGAGTACGACAACGGAGGCAACTGGACGTTCCATTGCCTCTTGAATGGGTTTGGCGGCCGCATCTTGGCCGATGACGAACGCAACGTCGGATTTGTCGGGCCCGAAGGGCTCGCCGCTCTTGGAATTTTGCGGGATTTCGGCGCATGCGGACAAGCGCGAGCGGACATGTCACGCGATCAGGCGCGACAGGCATTTTCCGCGGGTCAGATCGGCATCCTGTGCACTTCAAGCAGCAGTTACGCGGCTATCGCCAAACGCGCCGAAGGACAGTTTCAAGTTGCGATGCGGCCGTTCCCGGTTGCCAATGAAGCCGGTCACCTGCCCGCCGCCGGACCCATCAGCATCATGTTCTCCAAGGATCCGGAGCAGCGACAAAAGGCATGGGAGTTCATGAAGTTCGCTTCAGGTGTCGCGGGGCAGACAATCGTGGCGACGCGCACGGCTTATCTCCCGGCCAACGATCTCGCGCTGAGCACCGAAGCGCTCCGGGAATATTATGCATCGCGTCCCAACCTCCAGGCGCTGATCCCGGCGTTGTCGGTGATGGGACCATGGGAAGCGTTCCCGGGCGAGAACTCAGTCAAGATCACCACCGTGATAAAGAACCACTTGGCGTCGGTGGTTTTGCTGAAAGTCGCACCCGAGCAAGCACTGGAGCAGATGGGACGTGACGTCTCCGATCTGCTGCCGTTGCATTGACCGACCCTGACCCCAACCACTCCTCAATCAAAGGTGTTATCAAATGGCATCATTCCTAAAGCGTGACTTGTCAGCCTCTCGCGCGCTAAAAGAAAAACTCCGCTCCGGGGACATCGGCACCCTGGTACACTCCAGTCATCCCTCCCCCAGCCTAGTGGAAAAACTGGCTGAATGCGGGTTCGATGCCGTCCTCATCGACTGTGAGCACGGTTCGGCCGGTCCGGAACGGGTGGAAGAGATGGCGCGCGCTTCGAGTCTGTCCGGAATCGTTTCGATCCTGCGGCCGGAAGATCCCTCGCCATGGATGGTGACCAAGTATCTCGAATGCGGCGTCGATGGTCTAATGATCCCGCTGGTGTCGGACGCGAAAGTAGCGCAGAGCATCGTGGACCGGTTCAGGTTCTCCGCGCCATTCGATCACCAGGACCGGTTGCTTATCCTGATGATCGAGACCATCGAGGCAGTCAACAACTTGCCGCAAATCATGGCCGTCGAAGGCGTCGATGCCTATCTGGTTGCCCCTGGGGACCTGGCCCTCACGATCGGCGCTCAGCCCATCACCTACGAATGGCAGCAAGGCAACAAGCCGCAAGCCGTTGCCGAAGTCGTCGATCGTGCGATCAAAACGATAGTGGACGCAGGCAAGATCTGCGGCACGCTCGTCAACCATAGCGACGTGGGGTCCTTCGTCGATAAGGGCGTTCGGCTCGTTTATGATCATGCGAACCATATGTTGAGCTATGGCGCTCGTGAGTTCCATGGTCGTTTGAAGCAGTCGCCATATAAACTGGAAGCGGTTTCTGCATAATGTTGGCCGTTCAGCATGTCCCGCCAAGCCTCGGCGCGACATGCTGAACGAGGCTGAGATGATCCGCGCCCCATACGGGCGAGACACTGCTCGTTATGGCCGCGCTGCCAAGAGCAAAGAAGCGACGCCGCGCTCGATGAACGTCCCGGTGGGCGACATCGCCGAGAGTCGGGACCGCAAGCCATCCTCGAATGCCGGCCGTCGGTCGCCGAGCACCCCAGGGCAAGCCTTGGATGTGGACAAGATATAGCCGACGAGCGAATCCAGATCCCAACGATGTTCGTAAGGAAAGCTTTTGTCCTGAATGTCGCTGAAGGCGGAACGGGCAAGGATGACATCATTCGCGACCTTCAAGGCAGGTCGGATACCTTCGCTGCCCGCCGGAAAGAAACCGCCCCAGAAAGCCTCGGTATAGGCGAGTTGTTCCAACCACCAATCATCGGGTGAACAGTTCGAACGGTGCCTGGAAATGACAGCGATAGCACAGTCGTGCGCCGCCACCTTCTCAAGGTACTTCACGACCCGCTCCCGATCCATCCAATGGAACGCGCCCGCTATCGTGACCAGTGAAAACGGGCCGATGTCCAAGCCAAGCTCCTCGGATTTTCCGATCACGAAGGAGACGTTCCGAGCGCCGGACCTGGCGGCGTATTGGCGTGCCTCATCGACCATACCTTGATCGGGGTCGACGGCGATGACTTCATCGGCAAATCGAGCAAGCGGAACACTGATCTGGCCCGTTCCACAGCCAAGATCGAGCAAGACGGCCGGCTCCCGGCCAGAAAGGTAATTTTGTGCCAAGAAATCGAACATCGCGGCCGGATAGTCTGCTTGGTAGCGCGCAAAATAGTAAGCGGCTCCCGCAAACAGATCCGCAGGCGCCGTGGTCATTATTCGACGGTCTGTTGTGCTCATTTCCCGTATTCCTTGTCTTGATGGATGCACTGTTTAACGTCTTCATGGTGGGTCGTGTGAGAGATGGGCGGAAAGGATTTCCGCAACGATCGACAAACCGGCATGAAGCTGCGCGTGATCCTGGGGACCAGTAATTGCCACGCGGATCGCGTTGGGAGGTGGCTGATCGTCCACCGAGAAAACCCTGGCGGATCTAATCTGGACGCCAGCCGCCAGAGCGGCTTCGACGACTGCGTCACAGCCCGCATTTTGAGGCAGTTCTATCCACAAGTGCAAAGCCCCCGGCACGGTTTTGGCGCCGGATGGGCCAAGATGCTGCAGGGCCAATTGTTGCCTTGCCGTGACTTCGACACGCGCGGTGTCGACGATTTGCCCAGCGTTGCCCCCTTCGACCCAGTGCGCAACGAGCTCGCAGGACAAAGAGTTGGCAAACATCGACGACGACCTTAGATGCGGCCTGAATACATCTGCCGCCGCGAGGCCCTCGGGCATCGCCAGATAGGCCAATCTAAGGCCCATCGCGAAGCACTTGGAAACGCTCATAATGTACCAGGTGGTATCCGGGGCGTGGGCGTATAGTGATGGTGGTGCTTCCGGATGGAGACGGCCGAGCACATCGTCTTCTATGATCGCAACGTTGTGCGCTCGTGCCACGCGGACAATTTCGGCTCGCCGACTTGCTGACATGACTGCCGTGGTGGGATTCTGGACTGTCGGGGTGCAGTAGAGAAGTTTGGGACTGGCTCGCCGACATACAGCCTCGAGCGCGGCCGGCTCGACCCCTTCCGCGTCCATTTCGACACCGATTACGATAAGGCCGAGCGACAAGGCTATCGGACGTATCAGGAGATAAGCCAGCTTTTCGGCCACAATGACGTCACCCGGTTTGCACAAGTGCCGCAGTATGACGACGAGCGCGTTTTGGGTGCCGTTGGTCACCAGGATGCGATCCGCGGGGACGATCTCACCGACGCGCGGCTTTATCCATATGGAGCCGATCTCGCGATCCCGTTCCTCTCCACCGGGCCGATTTTTCCGGATCCGCCAGTGGAGCTGCGATTGCGAGGCCAGTTCGACGAGGGATCGAGACAAAGCCTCTCCCATAAAAGATGGGCACGGCGGCAGCGCGGTAGAAAGATCGATTGCGCTGGTTCGCGGATGGCTCATGAGGCGCTCCCTGGTTTTCGTGGGTGCCGACAAGGGGCAAGAAGCTTGAAGTCGTGGCTGTCGTCGTTTGCGAACGTAGCCGCGAGCGACCTCGGGAACGACAGAGCCATGCCTATCAATTGTTCGGCCCTACGTCGGCCTGCCGCAATGGCTGAGCACGGTCGCCCGGACACAAAGGGTACGTCGGCCTGCCGTGCTCGCGGCACTTTCCCGCCGGCCTCAAGACGCGCCCCGAAATGCGAGCGCCGCGGATGCAACGACGCAAAACGCCGTCACGACCAAATACATGAAGCCCGCGGTTTTAGGCACACGGACCGGCGAGACGTGGAGAATGGCGAGCAGGATGAGGATGAATGCGAACAGCTTCGCGAAAATACTTTCGGGGAGAGTGGGACGAAGCAAGAACACAATCGCCGTCACCGGCATGACCCAGCTGGTCGGCACTCCGACGAACCGCCCTGTCGGAGACCCGACCACGTTGAAGAAACTCAGCCGCAAGGCGCTGGCGACGACGAGAATGGCTCCGCAAACAACGCACAGTGGCGATCCGTGCCCGACGACGATCAGGGTCACGGCTGGAAAAATTCCGGCGCTGACGAGATCGGCGAGTGAGTCCAAATTCTTGCCGACCTCTCCCGTTTGCGCCGAACGGCTGCCTCGCATTCGCCGCGCGACGACGCCGTCGAAATGATCAGCCAAGAGCGCCCACAAAACGATTGCCACGCCGATCTCCGGAAACCCGGCGATCGAGAAATCGATGCCGATCGCGGAGAGTGCGAGGCCCATGGCGGTCATTGCATTTGCCGGATCGACAAGCAGGCGGATCATCGATACCTCCCTGGCTGATTATCGCAGGCGCTACGCCCGGGCGGGGTGGAGCGGCTGCGCGGCATCAGCAAAGATGCTGTGCGCGCTGTGCAGATCCTCGGCACTGTCGATCTCGCACCACTTCACGCCATCGCAACAGGCCGCGGCTAGTTGGAGCCCGCGCCTTTCCACGAGATAGGCAAGAAGTTCCTCTATGTGAGCCTGAGTAGCACCTGAGCCGATGACCTCGTCGAGCGCGGGAACGATGAGGCCTCTAAGGGTAGACGCGGCCAAACGCAGTAGATTCATCGTCTTGAAGAGCTTGGGCCCGCTTTCGGCAAGATCTGCCGCGGTCTGTTTTGTGCGGAAAGTCGAGATCAATCCGCTCGCCGAAATGACCGCCGCCGACCCTTGCATCGTAGCGTCGAACGTTACAACGGCGGCAACGTCGGTGGCATCGGCTATGTTAAGATAGTGGAGTGCATCCTCTTCAAAGAAGACGTCGCCTTCGAGAAGATAGCAATCCCCCGAAAGCAGCATATCGCGGGCTAGCCAAAGCGAATAGGCGCTGCCGGTGCGGTCGAAAACCGTTGACTCCACATACGTGATCTCGATGCCGTGGAAGCGGTTGCCGCATGCGTATTGAATAGCGTCTTTGCGGTAGCCGACGACGACTATGACCTCTTCCACGCCGATTGCTGCGAGGTTTCGCAGCGCATTGTGCAGGATCGACGTGCCGTTGACTTCGATCAGGGGCTTCGGCCGCAGATCGGTCAGCGGGCGCAGACGTGAGCCCATTCCGGCGGCGAGAATGACGGCTTTCTTGGGCGCGGCGACAGGCATGTCGATCCTCCTTTCTTCGTGGTGTCATTTCCAGCTGTTGAGGACATCAACCAGCCGGGTTAGCCCGGTTTCGAGTTGTTCGGGAGGAATTCCATAGGACAGGCGGAGACCGAGGGGATCGCCGAAGGCGGTGCCCGATACAGCTGCGACGCCGGCGTCGGCAAGGAGCGCGGTCACAACGTCATCGGCGCTCGCCTGACCATTCTTGAATGCGGGTCGCAAGTTGGAAAGATCAAGATAGAAATAAATGCCGCCCTGCGCCCGAGGCACGGGGATCCGCGTCAATGAGGAGAGGATGCCGAGACCGATCTGTCTGGAACTTGCCAGCTGCAAGCCTAGCTTGCTCTCATGGCGGCTGTCTCCCCGCTCAAGGTGCGCCAGCACCGCATGTTGGGCGATCACATTGGGATTTGAGGTGGTATGGGACTGCAAGGCCCTGACGGCATCAACAACTTCCTTTGGAGCCGCCAGATACCCGATCCGCCAGCCCGTCAGGGCCAGCGACTTGCTGAATCCGTTGACGATAATTGTTCGAGACCTGACTTCGGGCACAACCGAGACGATCGGGTGATGGGCATGATGGCCGTAGACGAAGTTGGCATAGCATTCATCGAAAATGACCCACAGGTCGCGGTTGATCGCCAGATGGGCGATCGCCGTCAACGTATCAAAATCGTAGACCGCACCCGACGGGTTGGCGGGCGTATTGACGACGATCGCACGGGTCTTTTCGGTCAAGGCCGCAGCGATGTCCTGGATCCGCGGGACGTAGGCGTTGGAACGCGTATCGACGAAAACCGGCTTGCCATCTGCAATTACGACCTGGGCCGAGAACGTCGTCCAGTAGGGACAAGGGATAATCACCTCATCACCTGGATTCAGCAGCACCATGGTTGCGTTGAAGAGCGCTTGCTTGGCGCCTGTCGTTGCCGCGATCTCGTCGGCTTTCCAGGTTTGGCCCGTATCGAAGGAGACCTTCCGCGCCAGCGCCTCGCGCAATTCCATCATGCCGAGCGTATCGGTGTAACGATTGACGCCCTTGTCGATAGCATTGATCGCGCCTTCGCGAATGGTCGGAGCGAGCTCGCTCCAGATCTCGCCAGCGGTCAGGTCGATCACCTCTTGGCGGCTGTGGGCTGCCTGTCTTGCGGCGGCCCGCGCCGCGGCGGTTCCAGATGAACCGAACGAGCTTGTGCGTCGAGCAAGCATCGGCGCCTCCTTGCCTTGATTTGGGAAGTCAGGCCCGTTTATCGGGTACTGCTCGCTATTTGCGGCAGATATTTTTGTTCGGCCGCGGAGAGCTCTTGATATTTCAGCAGATCAAAGAGGTCTTCGAGCGTCGCAACGTCGCGCTCGATCCCGGCGGTGCTCTCTTCGCGGATGATGCGGTCGCAAACCTGGCGCATGGCCGAGATCGCAGCACGCATATTATGGTTCGCCCAAATCACGGTTGAGATTTGTGCGGCTCTGTATTGCGCGACCGGCGCGCTGTAATATTTCGTCGGGACGATCACTACCGGAAGACGGTTCCTCCAGGCGCGGCTAAAGGCGAGAATTTCCGCTGCGTCTGGTTTGCGCGAATGGATCAAGATCGCGTCGGCACCGGCGTCAGCATAAGCATGTGCCCGCGTCAGCGCCTCATCCTGACCATGCCCCGCGATGAGTGCCTCGATCCGCGCGACCACAACAAATTCCGGATCCGGCACGTGGTCCCGAATAGCCTGCAGACGTCCGCAGAACTCACCGATCTCAGCGAGCGAGTGCCGGTCTGCAACAAACGAGTTCTTTTTTGGGAAGCTCTTATCCTCGACGCAGACACCGGCCGCCCCGCGTTGGTGCAGCTTGCGCGCGAACAGACGCGCGTTGTTGAAATTCCCGAATCCGCTGTCGCCGTCGACAAGAACAGGTATTTGCGTGGCCTCGACGATTCTGTGCACAGCATCGACGATCTCAGTCCACGACGCTTCGTTCGCATCGCGATAGCCCAGGCAGGACGAGATCGACAGTCCTGAGGCCCACAGACCTCGAAAGCCGGCGGCCTCCGCGACCGACGCCGACAGGGCGTCGTGGGCTTCCATAAGGAAAGCGATTTCATTCGAACATACCAGAGTCCGCAACGCCGATGCGGTGGATGCTTGGCGAGTTCCATTGTTAGAGTTCGCGGTTATGGTGACATCTCCTCTCATAGTTATGAATCCGGTTGCCGACTTGAGATCAATAACGTAGCCGACCCAATATGTCTTACAATCTTCCTCCAGGTCACCAAAGCATCACGGGAACCAAATCGAAGCATATCTATAACACTTTGCACGATATAACTAACAATAAAAGCTAGTTTTGTGAAACTTTCGTTACATCATTGTTTAACGATTACGGAACTTCGAAGCGACTATTAAACAATCGGCCACAATCATTCCTGGCTGTCGACCTCTCAATGATATTGGCTCTTTTGCTGTCGCGCCGGAAAACGGCTGGCGCGGCCATCAGGCCGATCGCATCGCCGAGCAGGTTCGATTTCCCGAGCGTCCGGTGAGCGCCGTCTGCGCGCAGCCGCCGCTCAGTTCAAGGGGTTGTCAAACGAGTCATGCCGACGGGGAATATGGATTGCTTGATCACCGGGGCGGCTTGATCAATTCGCAAGGATCAACATTAAGAGCTTTTGCGAGCCGACCCAGGACACTTACGCTCGCGGAGACGCGGCCGCGCTCGATTGAGCCCACATAACGCATGCTGAGCTGCGCGAGAGCCGCCAAGTCCTCCTGCGTCAGGTCCTGATGATGGCGCACGCGACGCATGTTGATCGCCATCACCTCTTTGAGGTCCATGGCGATATACGGACCAGAACCGGAACTATCGTTCTAGGAACGATCGTTCCTATTCGTTATAGTGAGCCGCGCAAAACACATTTGGGATCGTGGAAGACGCGCCCGGAAGCCGAACTCGCACAAAGCACTTGGACATCGAAATGCAAGACGAAGTTCCCTGGTCGGATAGCCTCACGGCCTACGACAAAGAGCATTTTACGACCTATATGCGGTTCCTGGACGCCGCCGCCGACAGTGCCAGTTACGAGGAAATGGCGCAGCTGATCCTCGGCATCGATTCCGAACGCGAACCGGAACGGGCCCGCAATGCGGCCCGCAGCCATCTCGATCGGGCGAACTGGATGGTGACGACAGGCTACAGGGAATTGTTCGCCGGCTGATTGGCGTTCCGACAAGAAAAAAGACGGCAGCCCGACACCGGGCGGCAGTGCCAGTGGCGAGATATGGACCGGGGCGCTTCGCCTCATCCTGCGGGCGGGAGCATTTGTGGCAGCATACGGCGATGCGGGCTGAGGCAAGATCCGGCGGAGGCTCCGTTTCCTCAGCCAACGCGACCCCCGGGGCCGACGAAAATGTCACCCAGGAACTCGGGGACGAAGGACCTCCAGCCGGAAGTCCCTGCCGAATTGCGCGCCAGGGACAGCAACTTGCTCAGGGGGAATTTCGCAGCGCACCTGGCAATCCATCCGCCGCAATAGCCCGAAAATCTACTGGCAGCTTTTTCATCGCCCAAGCATGTTCGCAATGCCGTGCCGGACGAACGGAAGGTATTGACCCAAGCGAAGCCCCACATGTCTTGCAAATCGGGCCACCCGGTGCTCGTTTGAGTAGATGAAGATCCGCGGCGGGTACCGCCCCGCGCCGCATATCGCGGCAAAATCCGATCTTAGCAGCGCCCTGGAAAAGCGCGTCCTCGCGACGAAGCGGGTTTACGGCGATGCGCCAGCTTATTGGCCTGCCAGACACAATGTCTGGCATGCCCGATGGCGGCCCGAGCTGATCTGAAGCGTGCGCAATCCAGACAGGTTTTGTGAACGACCCCGCTATCATCGTACGTCGGGAGCGGGTTTTAGCAAGGTTGTCGGCGCTGGCGCGACCATGGATAAATCACGGCCCGACAATCAAGAACGTAAGCGCACCGGCGCCCAGCGATCGTGAATACGTCACTCGGTGAGCGTGCCGCTTCGGCTGAGGCAATGGCTGGAAGCGATCGAGCGCCCATAGCAGTCTCGGCCTCCTTCGGCGCTTCGGCAAAGGTGCATGTCTCAGCATCCTCAAAAAGTGGCCTTGAGACCAAGGGAGACTGACATGGCTTGGAACGTCGCCGCGACACTGTCTTTCCACGGGCCCTTGAGCTGCCCTTTGTCGGTGTCTAAGCTTTCTTCGTCGCCGCGGGTGTGAAACACCCGATCGAAGGACCCCCGCAGATACAGCGAGGTGCATGGCGTTACCGCGTAACTAACCGCGATATCGGCTCCCATCGTCGGTGCTGTGTATAGGTCACTGTAAGTGCGATGCTCGCCCCAGTGGTCGTCTATGTCCTCGAAGCCGATGCTCAGGCCAGCTCGAATGCCCCCACTGACGCTAAGGTCACCGAGGACTTGTTCGCCGCTCAGGCTCACGAAGCCAACCGGAATTTTCTGCCGGTTGCTGATGACTTTACGGTTTCCCGACCAGATTTCGTGTCGGTCGCGAAAGAGCGGATCCCCGCTGGATTCGATGCCGTATCCCCCATAGGCTGTCCACTTAACATCGGTATAGCGCAAGCCCGCACCGACCGCGAGACTGCCGGTCTCATTGCTGCCGACGATCCGGTCAACCTCGATCGAACCGGCGAAATAGTGATCGAGGTCGGTATCGGGCATAACCGCGCGGCCGCTCCAGCTGTCGTGGAGCTTGCTGACCCAATCGCGATCGAGCAGGTGCCCGTCGCCGCCAATACCGACATCGAATCTGCTCTTTAGGCTCCATTCCTTATCGATGGGTGCACTGACCCCAACCGTCAGCAGAGTGACCTCTATGCTCTTCCAATCCAGCTGGCTGACCTTGTGATTGTGCCAGTCGTCGTGCTTCCAGTAGACAAATTCCTGGGCCCTGATGTCGGCAAGACCGATTTCGCCGGAAACCACGATGTTCCCATTGTCGATGTAAAATGGGCCCTTCCCCTCCGCAGCGAACGATGGCGCCGACAACAGGACACAAGAAGTGATGACGGCCTTGAAGGTGACGCGCTTTGCACGCTCACTGGCTTTTTCATTCGGCACATCAGTGTGGGGCCTTGACTTCTTCGCCGCTAAACTGCGGGCGGCTGCTGTTGGCCGATTAGGTGCGCTTCGCAGCGGCGAAAAAGACCGTGTTCCACCCTTCATGGACTTTTGAGAATGCAGCATGTCGTTGTCCTTCGTCTCAGAAGAATGGGAATTGTCAGAACGGTGCAGGAACGCGACGCGAGTATGCCTGGCTGTCGGCCGACCGATTTAGGTGACCGCTGGCGGGCGCAGGAATAGTCCCTTTTTTCGGCAAGGTGAGCGCCGATAGAGCATGCGTGGCTTAATAGGGATGTCGGAGGACCGCGGGCCTGCCTGCGGATGCGCTAGAATATTGGTCGGCCAGGATGTCGATACTGACCTGCGGCGGACGCACCACCGCTGTTTGGATTGTCTATCTGGCGAGGCTGTCATGGCTCCTGCTCGTGCGTGCTCAGAATCGCTTGTCTCTGTCCAAGCAATTGCCAGGCCAAACGGGAAACCGGCCCAAGAACCTGCTCACTCACACAGCAGCGTTGCACCCTCGTCAGAAGGCTGACAACGGGTGTGTCGGAGAGGCAACGGAGTTTGTCTGAGTTCCATGGACGGAGGCGAAAATTCAAACCTAGGTTGAAGCATCGTGTCTGACCGCTGCACGTAAGCGTGCCTGGTGAGGATCGGCGGCGGGGAGATCGGCCGCTCGAACCGGGGCACGCGAAGGTGACGTCCAGAAACCTGGTGCAGCTCGATAGAGCGGTGGTCATCGGTGCTTTTTCGAACCAGGCGAGGTATTCGGCAACCGACCTCCGCTGCCGTGCCGCTCGCGTGTCGTTGAGGGCCCGCTCGCGGGCGGCTTCGTCACCGCCGAGCGGCGGGACACGATGCAGAAGGCGTCGTGCTAGGGGTAAGCTACCCATGCCTGTGTTTCACCGCCTCAGCATGACCGAAATGCCATGGCGGACAAAGGGAAAATATTGGGCAAGGCGAAGCCCGACATGCCTTGCAAACCGTGCCGCCGCGTGCTCGCCTGAGTAGAGTCCGACAAGTAGATTCGTAGCATGATAGAGCGGTGCCGCCGACAGCCGAAGACAGCTTTCGTATCTGTGGAGCATGTCGGGATCAGCAATGTCGCGACGGTCGCCACGTGCTGTCAGGATTCTACGGGCGAGTTGCTTCTGACCGCAGAGGCCGATGTTGAAGCCATGGGCGGTCACCGGGTGCATGCCGACAGCAGCGTCGCCGATAAGTGCAGCGCCTGGAGCCCAGAAGCTGTGCGCCCAGGTCGTGACCAACGGATAGATATGGCGTTTGCTTGCAAGGGTCATTTTTCCGAGGCGCCCTCGACACCGGTTCGTCAATTCGATCAGGAACAGATCGTCGTCTAAAGCAAGAAGTCTATTGGCCTCGTTTGCGCGCAATGTGAGAAGCAATGACGACTCGCCTTCCATCAGCGGCAAGATCGCTATGGTCTGATGGTGATCGAACCATTCGATTGCGAGCTGATGGTGGGCGCGCTCGTGCCTGACCCGGCAAATCACCATCGAGCTGCCAAGCCGATTGATGTCGGCGGCGATGCCGAGCAGGTCGCGCGTGCGCGACAGACGCGAATCTGCTGCAACGAAAAGCCGAGCGGTCAACCGCCTGCCGTCGGAAAGCTTTACGATCGCCCCTTTGCGGCTGTTGGTTACACCAACGACCGAGTGGCCGCATAGCAGCTGGACACGGTGGTGCGAGCGGATGATCTTGAACAGGGCATCGCGGATCCGACAATTTGGGACCAGAAATCCGAGTGGTTCTGCAGA
This sequence comes from Mesorhizobium dulcispinae, assembly GCF_033977345.1. NCBI lineage: Bacteria > Pseudomonadati > Pseudomonadota > Alphaproteobacteria > Hyphomicrobiales > Phyllobacteriaceae > Mesorhizobium > Mesorhizobium dulcispinae. Next base: position 11,158 of record NZ_JAVIIY010000019.1, on the reverse strand, counting down.
TCCTCTTGGAGGATCGAAACACAGAGCGAAAGGGCTCGATCCGTTGAGCACGCGCGCGCCTTGCACTGGTGACTTGTGACCAGCGGGGATGGCGTCCCAGGCGCCGAGCTCGCGAAGGATGCTGATCGAGGCGAAGGTCAGCGCGATCTCGCGACCATCGAAAGGCGGCTTCGCCAGGCTTTCGAGGGCCTGCTGCTCAACCACCGCCACTTTGAGATCGCTCTCTGCAAGCGATGCGGCGAAGGAAAGTCCGACCGGCCCGGCTCCGGCGACGATGATGTCGAAACTGTCGTCGCTGCTGGCCATCAGCGCGCTGCCATCGCGTCGGCTATCTGGGTGAGGTGCTGGTTGCGTTGAGCCGCAATCCGTGGACCGGTTGCCCTGGCTGCCAGTGTGCGCCGCATTGCCTCAAGCCACTGGACACAAGAATGCGCATAAATCGGCAACGAAGGCTGCAGCCAGCAACGCAGCCGATAGGACCGCGGGCCGAGCCAGGCAGATTGCCAGCCAGCAAGAGGGATTCTCACCACGGCGGTTCGCTGAAGGTAACGACCACACTGTCCGTTAGACATGCATTCTCCCTTGAAGGATTGGTCGACGTAACCACGCCGCTCAGAAGATAACCTTGATCTGGATCAGCCAGACGCGGCAAAGCCGACAGCGGCTGGTTTTATGCTCGGACTGGTCAACGGCCCAAGAAAATGTCGGCCATGTGGTCACGTCATCCTGGAATGACGGGCGCCCCTCCGGCGTACGTTCGGCAAACTTAATCTTGGCTGATCCGTTTTTCGCGCCCGTCGCATCGGCTCGGCAGCCTTTCTAAGCAAACATCGGACGCTCCCGTCTGCCATGCGAGGTATTTTGTCACGTCAGCCGCCTGCACGGAGGAACGGGCGACAAGTCCTTCGAGCGGTAGGGCTAATTGAACGTCGCTTGGCGAGCTCGCTGTGGGAGCCTTGGTAGTCTGGCCCCGACCAAGTCGACCCGGCTGACCACCGCCATCCGTACAATCGCCGGCACAGCGATCGGGTCAGCGTTCCAGCTTGTCGTCCCAGTCGATGAGGATGCGCTCAGCGGCCCCGTTGAGATCCTCGTATTGACCACTCCTTAACGCCCATAGAAAGCCGGATAGGCCAAGCGCGCCAAGGAACAGCGCTGCTGGTAATAGGTAGACGAGCGTCGTCATGAGGGCTGCACCCATGCGCGGATGCCAGCGCGCGTTGCCGAAGGAGCCGTCGTGGTAGGTGCAAAGCCTTGCAGGCGCAGCGCGTTTCCAATGACTAGCAGCGACGAGGCGGACATGGCGATGGCGGCGATCAGCGGAGTGACGTGTCCAAGAATAGCGATCGGCACGGCAATCGCATTATAGACGATCGCGATGGCGATGTTCTGGCGGACCAATCGTCCCGCCCTCCGCGAGACGTCCAAGGCAAGGGGTACCGCCCATAGGCTCTCGCGAAGGAATACGAAATCCGCAGCGTTGCGGCTAATGTCGGCGGCGGTGGCCGGAGCGATCGAGACATGCGCCGCGCCCAGCGCCGGCGTGTCGTTCAGGCCATCGCCGACCATCAAGACCCGGTGACCATCATTGGTCAGCTGCCTGATCCGCTGGACCTTTCCCGAGGGCACGAGAGCGGGGGTAAAACGGTCGAGCTTTAGCGCGTCGGCGACTACGGCGCATGCGGCGGCCGTATCGCCGGACAACATTTCCACCGTAAGTCCGGCATGTTTCAACTGCGCAATGGCCGTGTCCGCACTCGCCCGCAAGGCGTCCTCGAATTCGAAGGATACGACGAGCCTTCCGTTTCGGGTCAGCACCGTCTCACCGGTTTTTCCTTCGGCACCGATCCGACCCTTGCTGCCGGCCCATCCCCGCCTGCCCAAGCGCCAGGTGCCGCCCGCGGCAGTCGCTTCGATGCCAAAACCCGGATGCTCTCTCACTTCATTGAACGTCGGCTGCCCGGCCGGGCTCGCGAGGCCGGCGAGCGCCTGCGAAAGCGGATGGCGGGAATGCGCGCCCATCGCGGCGGCGATGGCCAGCATGGCCGGATCGATAGACGACCTGTTGACGAGCCGGGGTTTTCCCAGCGTCAGAGTGCCCGTCTTGTCGAAGACCGCCGTGTCGATCGCCGCCAGGCGTTCCAGGGCCGACCCGTCCTTGACCATGATGCCGTTATCGAACAGTCGTCGCGCGGCGACAACCTGGACGATAGGCACGGCAAGGCCGAGTGCGCAGGGGCAGGTTATGATCAGGACGGCGATGGCGATCGTCATCGCCCTGTGCCAGTCTCCACTGGCGGCCATCCAGCCAAGAAACGTCGCGAACGCCGTCAGGTGTACCACCGGCGCATAAAGCACGGCAACGCGGTCTGCGATCCGGCGATAGTGGGCGCGGCCGCCCTCGGCGGCCTCCAGCAGACGGACCGTTTCCGCCAGGAAGGAATCCTTGGCGGCTGCGATCGCCTCGACAGTCAGCGGGCCGGTCAGGTTGAGCATGCCGGCCTGGACCAGGTCTCCCGCGTCGGCGTCTAGCGGCGTGCTCTCGCCCGAGACCAGTGAGCAATCAATGTCCGACGCGCCTTGAACGATCCTGCCGTCGACGGGTACCCGTTCGCCAGCGGCGATCAACACACGCATGCCCGGTTCGATCTCGCCGACCGGCAGATAGTCGCGTGCGCCGTTATCGCGCAAAACCATGGCACCGCGGGCAGCCAGCCGGGACAGGCCCTTGACGGCGGTTCGGGCCCGTTCGCGCAGCAGGTGGTCGAGCGTGCGGCCGATCAGCAGAAAGAACAGCAGCGATACCGACGCGTCGAAATAGGCGTGCTCGCCATGAATGACTGTCTCGTAGAGGCTCATCGCATAGCCGAGCGAAACTCCGACAGCGATCGGGACGTCCATGTTCATGCGGCCATGTCGCAGCGCATTCCAGGCCGACCGGAAGAAGATGCCGCCGCCGAATGCAAGCGCGGGAATGGCGATCAGCGCCGAGACCCAGTGGAACAGATCGCGGGTCGGCCCTTCAGCGCCCGACCAGACAGAGACCGACAGCAGCATGATATTGCCCGCAGCGAAGCCTGCCACCGCGACTGCCCGGACCAATCCCGAAAGCATCCCGTCCTTCTCGTCGCCGTCGGTTTCGAAGAGGTGCGCCGGATGACCCAGTCCTTCGAGCGTGGCCATGATCGGCGGCACCTCACCTTCGCGCCATTGCACCGACACCCGTTTCGTCGATAGGTTGACGCGCGCGCCCTCGACGCGGTCGAGTTTTGCGAGTGCTGCCTCGATCGCCTGGATGCAGGCTCCGCAGTGGACCGTCGGGACCGACAAGTCCGACTGAATGATGCCGTCGCCAAGACGGCGGCTTGCCAGCCTGATTTCCTGGTTTGAGGGCAGGTCCGGCGTCACCCTGCCTGGATCCGGAACCATCTCGGCGCCAGGTGCACAGCAACTCATTGCAACGCCCCATTGGAAACGATGACTCGGCGGACTTCCCGATAGGGCTTCGCAAGACCTGCGTCCGCGTCCACCTCAGCGATCCAGACGCCATTGCGGGGCGTATGCCGGGCCGCGTATTCCTGACCGGAGGCAAGGGCTAAAGTGATGGAGTAGTCCTCGGCTTCGTAGGCGGGATGACGAAAGAGCACCTTGACGCCATGCAATGCGACAGGCTTGCCAGCCGCATCCGCGAGGCTGTAGCGAACCTCGCCACCGACAATGGTCAACTGGCTCTTCCAGCCAAGTGCCGCTTGAGCGCGGCCTTCATCCGCGTTCTTGTTGAATTGCTGGCCCGCCACATAGGCGTTTTCGACGATGAGCCCGGTCCAGCTTGTAGTGGCAAGCGTCGCCATCAATGCATTGACGCTGACGACCACGCTGAAAAAGGCCGAGATGATGAGAAGCATGTGCCGGCCGGTGAATTCGCGAGGTTGCTCTGTTTTGGTGCTCACCTGGTCGTCTCCGGCGCGTTGAAGGTGGCGATGTATCGGTCCGATTCCAAACCGGCCTGGTCGTTTGCGACGAACGTGAAGGTCTGTGTCTGGCCCCGGAGCTGATTGGCGGGCTGGCGCACGAAGATTTTCAACGTTTTGAGGCGGTCGGGTTCGACGGGGATAGCGAAGGAACGGCCTGCGGGCAGGTCAGAGCCAACGAGGTTCATTTGCGCGCCTTCCAGTCCCTGCATCGTGACGACTATGGTTCGCGGCTCAGGGGTCATGTTTAGCAGCTTCACAGTGTAGCCGTTGCGGATGGATCCATCGGACAGCGTCACGAATTGCGGGTTGCGGTCGTGAAGCACGTTCACCTGGAGCCGGTTGCGGGTCATCAGTGAAAAAAGCAGTCCGATGCCGACCAGCGACCACAAGGCCATGTAGACAAAGGTGCGCGGACGAGAGATCTTGCGAACGTGGAAATGCGTCAGTTTGTCGGAGAAAGCGCCGCCGGCGGTCCGAACGAGAGTGGGATCGATCGGGCGGGTGCCGCCTGCCGTCGCTATGGCCATGTTGGTGTTGTAGTCGGAAAGCGTCGCGTAGGAGATCAGCCCGCGTTCGCGGCCGAGCTTATCCATGATGTTGTCGCAGGCGTCTATGCACAGCGCGCAGGTGATGCATTCGAGCTGCTGGCCGTCGCGAATGTCGACCCCCATCGGGCAGACGGCGACACAGGCCTTGCAGTCGACGCAGTCGCCGACCGCTTGGCCGGCGGCCAATGCCTTCTTGGCATGGCGTGACCGCGGCTCGCCGCGCCAGTCGTTGTAGGTCACCGTCAACGAATTTTCGTCGAGCATGGCGGCCTGGATGCGCGGCCACGGGCACATGTAGGTGCAGACCTGCTCGCGCATCAGCCCGCCGAACAGATAGGTGGTTCCGGTCAGAACGCCGATGGTGACATAAGCGACGGGCGCGGCGGTTCCGGTGGCGACTTCGCCGAGCAACCTAGGCGCGTCGGCGAAGTAAAAGATCCAGGCGCCGCCGGTGGCCACCGCAATGACCAGCCAGATCGCGTGCTTCGATGCTCGCAGGACCAGCTTGCGTGCGGTCCATGGTGCCGCGTCGAGTTTCATGCGGGCATTGCGGTCGCCTTCGACGGCGCGCTCGACGACTAGGAAAAGGTCGACCCAGACCGTCTGCGGGCAGGTATAGCCGCACCAGGCCCGCCCGATCGTCGATGTAATGAGGAACAGGCCGACGCCGGCCATGACCAGCAGGCCGGCGACGTAGTAGAATTCCTGCGGCCAGATCTCGATGAAGAAGAAGTAGAAGCGGCGGTTCGCCAGGTCGATGAGAACGGCCTGATCCGGAGCGAATGGTCCGCGATCCCAGCGCAGCCAGGGCGTGAGATAATAGATGCCGAGCGTGATCGCCATGACCAGCCATTTGAACTGGCGGAAACGGCCGGAGGCGCGCTTGGGGAAGACCTTCTTGCGCGCGGCATAGAGCGGCTGGCGTGTCGTGGCGGAGTTGACCGCTTCGGCTTCGAGCCATTTTATCTGCTTGTTATCAAGCACGAGAAGCTCCGGTGACCAGCGACGATGTTCGCGCCCGACACTCGGCCACGGGTTCTGGCCGAAGGTCGGGCGACCCTTGCCGCATGGCGGGCAGCGTCGCGTTGAGGAAGTTCAATCGCGGACTGCCGCAACGCGGTCGAGGCCCGGCTCGCGCCGGGCCTCGTCGCTTGGCGGGGGGAGGGCCGAGAATAGGCCGCCGCCTACTCTCCGCCGCCAAGCGAATGGACATAGACTGCAAGTTCCTTGACCTTGATCTCGCCGAGGCGCTCGATCCACGCTGGCATCACGCCTTGTTTCGGGGTGCGGACCTGGGCGGCTATCGCCGTCTCGCCTGGTCGATAGAGCCAGATCGCATCGGTCAGATCGGGTGCGCCGAATTCCCTGTTGCCCTTTGCGTTCTCACCATGGCAGACAGCGCAGTTTTCCGCGAAGACCTTGGCGCCGGGCTCAATCAGGCTCTTGTCCTTGATGGTCCCCGAGAGGCTGGCAACGAAAGCGCTGACCTGGGCGATCTGTTCGGGCTTGAGCACATCGACGAAGGCAGGCATCTCCGACTGGCGGGTGTCACCATCCGCGGTGAAACGAATGCCGTGCGTGATCGTTTGCTGGATCTCTCCCGTCTTGCCTCCCCACAGCCAATCGTCATCGTTAAGGTTCGGAAATCCTTTCGAACCTTGCGCGCCGGATCCGTGGCATTGCACGCAGTTGACCTTGAATGCCGCGCCGCCGGCCGAGACGGCAAACTCGCGCAGCGCGTCGTCGCCGGCGATTTCGGAGACGCTCTTGGACTGGATCGCCGCGACATATTTGGCCTTGGCGGCTTCGGCCGCAGCCATCTTGTTCTTGACGTCATTGCGGCTTGAATAGCCGAGCGCACCTTTTGTTGCAAAGGTCAGCATCGGCCAAGCCGGATAAGCGATGGTGTAGCCGATCGCCCAGGCGATGGTGACGTAGAAGGTGACCACCCACCACCGCGGAAGGGGGTTGTTGAGTTCCCTGATGCCGTCCCACTCATGACCGGTGGTTGAGATGCCCGACATATCATCGATATACTGCGTGCTCATGATCAGTCGTCTTTGAAGGGGATGTGTGCGGCTTCATGAGCCTGACTGCGACCGCCCGGTCTGAGCGCGAAGGCAACGCATCCAGCAAAGAAGAGCACCATGGCAAGCAGGCCACAGCTGTCGGCAAACTCGCGCATCAGGTTGTAGTCCATCGGTTTGTTCTCCTCAGCGGTAGCCAACGGCTTCGTCGTAGGTCTTGAAGTCGACCAGCGTACCGAGCATCTGCAGATAGGCGACCAGGGCATCCATCTCGGTCACCTGCTGCGGATTGCCGTCGAAGTCGCCGACCTTGGCTTTCGGGTAGCGGCTTTCCAGTCCGGACGTGTCGGCGTTGGGATCGGCCTGCGCCATCAGATCGGCGTTGGCTTGCGAGATCATGTCATCGGTGTAGGGGACACCGACGCGCCGGTTGGCGACGAGATGCGTGGAGAAGTCCTTCACGTCGATCGGCTTGTCCTTCAGGAAGGCGTAGCTCGGCATGATCGATTCCGGCACGACGGAACGCGGATCGGTGAGGTGCTGAACGTGCCAGCTGTTGGAGTAGCGGTCGCCGACGCGTGCTAGGTCCGGCCCGGTGCGCTTGGATCCCCACTGGAACGGATGGTCGTACATCGACTCGGCCGCCAGGCTGTAATGGCCATAGCGCTCCACCTCGTCGCGGAACGGCCTGATCATCTGGCTGTGGCAGAGATAGCATCCCTCGCGCACATAGATGTTGCGTCCGGCGAGCTCGAGCGGCGAGTAGGGGCGCATCCCCTCGACCTTCTCGATCGTGTTGTCGAGATAGAAGAGCGGCGCGATCTCGACGATGCCGCCGACGGTCACGACCAGCAAGGACCCGACGAGAAGCAGCGTGGCGTTCTTCTCGATCAGCGCGTGCTTGTCCATCAAGCCCATTTTCTGGCTCCTGATCGCGCAGGCTGGAGGGCGGCGACAGAGCCCGGCATCGGATCCTCTTCACGTTGGTAGCCACGAATGGTCATTGTGATGTTCCAAGCCATGATCAGTGCACCGGAGAGGTACATGGCGCCCCCTGCGGCGCGCATGACGTAGTAGGGATGCATGGCGGCGACCGTTTCTGCGAAGGTGTAGACGAGGAACCCCTGCTCGTCGTACTCGCGCCACATCAGGCCCTGCATGATGCCGGAAACCCACATCACGGCCGCGTAGACCACGATGCCAAGGGTCGCCAGCCAGAAGTGCCAGGTGACGAGGCGCAGCGAGTAGAGACGCTCTCGATTCCAGAGTTTCGGCACCATGTAGTAGATCGCGCCGAACGAGATCATGCCCACCCAGCCAAGCGCGCCGGAGTGCACGTGGCCGATGGTCCAGTCCGTGTAATGCGAGAGCGAGTTGACAGTCTTGATCGACATCATCGGGCCTTCAAAGGTCGACATGCCGTAGAAAGCGACGGCCGCAACCATCATGCGGATGATGGGATCGGTGCGCAGCTTGTCCCAGGCGCCGGACAGCGTCATCAGGCCGTTGATCATGCCGCCCCAGGACGGCATCCAAAGCATGATCGAGAACACCATGCCGAGGGTTTGCGCCCAGTCTGGCAGGGCGGTGTAGTGGAGGTGATGCGGCCCGGCCCAGATATAGAGGAAGATCAGCGCCCAGAAGTGGATGATGGATAGACGATATGAATAGACCGGGCGGTTCGCCTGCTTCGGCACGAAGTAATACATCATGCCGAGGAAGCCGGCCGTCAGGAAGAAGCCGACGGCATTGTGCCCGTACCACCACTGCGTCAGGGCATCCTGAACGCCCGAAAAGGCGGAGTAGCTCTTGGACCCCAGGAAAGAAACCGGCATCGACAGGTTGTTGACCACATGCAGCATCGCAATGGTGATGATGAAGGAGAGGTAGAACCAGTTGGCGACGTAGATATGCGGTTCCTTGCGCTTCAGGATGGTGCCAAGGAAAAGGACCAGATACGCGACCCAGACGATTGTCAGCCAGATGTCGACGTACCACTCAGGCTCGGCGTATTCGCGGCCTTCGGTGATGCCCAGCAGATAGCCGGTCGCGGCCATGACGATGAAGAGCTGGTAACCCCAGAAGACGAACCAGGCGAGGTTGCCGCCGAAGAGGCGCGCGCGTGAGGTGCGCTGGACCACATACAACGACGTGCAAAGCAGCGCGTTGCCGCCGAAGGCGAAGATGACGCCGGAGGTATGAAGCGGCCGCAACCGGCCGAAATTGAACCAGGGCTCGATATTGAGATGAGGGAATGCAAGCTGAAGCGCGATGACGACGCCGACCAGCATGCCGATGACACCCCAGAACACCGTGGCGATGGCCCCATAGCGGATTGGTCCATCCATGTAAGCTGCGGGGTCGATTGGAACTGCCGGCTTGAAGTCGGTGTTGCGCATCAGCATCGCATTGAAGCCAGCCACGCTGAAGAACAGAACCCACATGTGCTGGCGAAAAGGTTCATCCACCCCGAAGCCGGCAGCCACCACTGCTGCGAAAGCAAAAAGGCCTAGAAGGACCATCTCTGTGCCAAATTTCATCGCAAGTCCCGATCTGGAAATTCCGGCGGACGCCAATCCGCGTCGCATCAATTACGCAGTCGCGGCCTGTTTGCCCTGATCCATGTCAGAGCCGCACGATTTTACCTCTGGCAGCATCGAGTTCGGTGCGATGAGAAGGTGGCGATTGAAGGAGGAGCGCGGCAAGCCCGCTTACTGCAACAAGGCCCCCTCCCCGGGCCGCTGCGGCGTGGTGGCAATCGCGGGCAATCTGATGACGCGAGTGGGGCTGCGAAGTATGGCCGATGGCTTGCCGACGTCGACAGGATTGGCGAAGCGCGACCGCCCCGAAGCCGGGCCAATGGCAAAACCAAGACACGCGGCAACATTGCTGGCCAAACCAAACATTTGGCAATCTGTGCCAAGGCCTTTGTCCCCGACACTGCGAGCCGCTCGGATCGGACGGGACCGCTGGTCGCCTCTGGCCATGCCGGCGATCGGCTCGCTATCTACTTCGGTACGCTGATGTCGAGGTGGTCAGAAGGTTATTTCATGACCACGTCACGCCTTCGGCAGAACGCCGCGGACGGAAAACCTTGCTCAACTTTCTTGGAGTTGCCCCTGGCTGGTCATCCATCGCTACGCTTTTGGCCCCTCCTTCTCAATAAAGCGATCGTATTCATGATCCGACGAGGTTGCAGCCAGGCGCGGGATGAAATCGCGCCCCCATGCCGCAATCCGGGCCGTCATCTGTGGCACCGTACTGCCCCGATGGCCAAAGGGAACATTCGCCGTCCCCCGGCGACAACGTCGTCATTCGACGTGAATTCACGGATTGTGACTATGCCAGGTACGACATGTTTGCGTGGGCGATCGTCGGACGACTTGCAAGCCACGTGTAGGCCTGGGTATACGAGAGGTCTTCGCGCAACTTCAAAGGGAGATGGTCGGCTGGAAAGCGCGAACATACTGTCGTCGGCAGTTTGGATTCGAATAGAAAGCGTGGGTCAACCCCGCACAGCGGTTTTCTCACCGCGGCTCGATCCCGCTGAAACCGCGGCTGACTCCATGAGGTGTTTAAGTTGGAAAAACCGGAGAGAGAAATTTGACAACCGGTAGCAAAATCCCGGTCCGGATCGAGTTGGAGGCCGTTAGCTCACACACGGTCGAGCGCTTCGAAAATTCTCTTCGAAAGCACCCTGAAATCGAAGAATGCTATGCGGTGAGCGGCAAGACGGATTACCTTCTATACGTCTGCGTAAAAGACATCCGGGGCTACGAAGAGATTCACCGGGAAGTCCTTTCCAGGCTACCTGGGGTAAGAAAAATTAGGGCGGATATTCCTCTACGTCGTGTCGTTCCATTTTGATGGATAGCGCGGCCCGAGCGCGTCCACGAAACCTTCATTTAGGTGGAGGTAAGGCCAAGCGCGTCTAAATTGCCGAGAGGCTGGCTCACGTTGCTGGCGATTGATACGAGAAGGAAGATACGTGCTGAGAATGACGCGGGCCGAGCTTTACGATCTGGTCTGGTCGAAACCGATGACCGAAATCGCAAGGCAGTATGGCATCAGAGACCGCATGTGGCGCGGACATGCGATGCGTATGAGATCGCTCAGCCGCGTGCCGGCCATTGGCGCTCGCGGGCGCAGGCATGTGAGGCCGTGGCCAACGGCTAGTGGCGAAAAAAACCGCCGAAGTTCTCGCCAACATTTCGTCAGTGCGATCGCCTCGCTGGCCTCGGCCAGCCTCTTCGCCGTCTTCACCTACATCAAGCCGTATCGGATCGACGTTTCCGGCCTGTCGACGGCGACCGTGACCTGGGTGCAGCTCTTGTTCGGCGCCGGCATGACCATCGGCAACATCATCGGCGGCAGACTGGAAGCTGATGCCGACGTGTGATCGCCACGCTCCTCGCCATGGCCCTGCTGTTTGTCGTCTTTACCAAGCCCGGTGCGATTGCCGCGGTAGCCGTGGCCATCGTCTTCCTGTGGGGCATGCTGATCTTCATCGTCGTGCCGCCGCTGCAGATCCGAGTCGCTTCATGGACCGGAGCCGATAAGCGGCCTGAGGCGGTCCAGCAAGGCCTGGCGGTCGGCGACGAGGGTGTCG
>NZ_JAVIIY010000018.1:0-83935 GCF_033977345.1 Mesorhizobium dulcispinae | reverse complement strand
CGATGGCGACAACGATCAGGCGACCTCGACGGTCAGCACCGATCTTGGCGGCAACATCGGCTTCGACGACGACATCCCGTCGCTGACGGTCGGCACGGTCAACGACAGCGCCATCACGCTGGTGACGCAGGACGCCCAGACGATCGGCGCCAACTCCGACACGGCAAGCGCGAGCTTCGCGGCCGCCTTCCTGGCGGCGGTGACGCCGAGCTATGGCGCCGACGGCGCCGGCTCGACGGTGATCAGCAACTACACGCTCAACGTCACCAACTCGGCCTCGGGCCTGACCAGCCAGGGTGAGGCGATCACCCTCAACAAGGTCGGCAACGACATCATCGGCCAGAACTCGCACGGCGACATCTTCAAGATCTCGGTCGATGCCTCCGGCACGGTGACGCTGACCCAGTACCAGCAGATCGACCACCTGCCCGAGAGCCTCAACACCTCCAACGACAACTTCCACATCGACCTTGCCGCCGGCAAGGTGTCGCTGTCGGCGACGGCGACGGTGACCGATGGCGACAACGATCAGGCGACCTCGACGGTCAGCACCGATCTTGGCGGCAACATCGGCTTCGACGACGACGTGCCCTCGGTGACGATAACCGCGGCTCCGGCGACCAAAGTCGCGCTTGATGAGACAGCGACCTCGAGCGGCGTCGCCACGATCGATACCGGCGCGATCGTGAAGGGCGACGATCCCGACGTATCGGGTTCGGGCTACATCTCGACGGCGACAAGCGTTGGAGCTCTGGTGACGGTCAACGCGGCGTTCGGAGCGGATGGCCCGGCAGCCTCGGGCAATACCACCTATGCGCTGACGGTGACGAACACCAATTCGGGCCTGACGCTGACCGACGGCTCGGCGATCGTCCTGCAGCAATTGGCCAATGGCACGGTTGTCGGTGTCGTGTCGGGCGGCGCCTTCGACGGCCAGGCGGCTTTTGCGATGACGATCAACGCCGCGACAGGCGCGGTCATGGTCGAGCAGTATCTATCGCTGGACCATCCGGCCGAAGCAACGGCCGCCAACAGCTTCAACAGCTATGACGAGACCCTGACCCTGGCCGCCGGCAGCCTCGGCGTGACGGTTACGGTCACGGACGGCGACCACGACATGGCGACGAGCAACACCGCCGACGTGTCGAACCAGATCACCTTCGACGACGACGGGCCGACCTTCACACATATTCAGAATGCGATCGTCGCCAATCAGGACAACAACGTCGTCACCGGCACGCACGACCTTGCCTTCGGTGCCGATGGCGAGAAGTCGATAGAGATCACACCGCTCACCAACATCACCGGTGTGACATACCTGCCTATCGTCCACAACGTCGACGGCTCGTCGGACCTGATCGCACAGGTGAATGGATCGAATTTCTTCGATCTGAAAGTCAACCCGGACGGCACCTACACGTTCACCCTGATCGAGTCCCGCCCTGTTGCCGACCAGACATTCGATTTCAGCGGTGTGTCTGGCGGCGCGAGCACCATACAGTTCACCCTGGGAGACGCCACGTTCAAGGCGGTTGATACCAACAACAATGGCAGTATCGGCACCGCCGAAGAGCTGAAGCCGACGAGCAATGGCTTTGGCGTCCAAAATGGAAATCTGGATGTGGGAGAGCAGTTCCAGATCAACTTCGCTACAGGGGTCGACAAGCTGAACTTCTTTGTCGAGCATGAGGCCGCAGGTGCGTTCACCATGACCTGGAAGACTGACACCGGGCTGACAGGTACAGCCACGACCAGCGTGGACGGTTTGCTCACCATCAATCCGACAGGTGATTTCAACTCCATCACGTTCACGGTCACGGAAGGCAAGGCCAAGTTCGACAATTTCGGTTACTCGAAGCTCATCCTGCCATCGGATCAGACGTTCAACTTCTCCGTTTCCGGTGTGGACGGAGATGGCGATCACTCCGCATCGCAGACCTTGTCCGTCACCACCTTGGGCGAACACCCGGCGGGTACCCCGATCAATGGAACGGCGGGCGATGACGCCATATCGGGCACGTCCGGCAATGACACCATTTACGGACTTGGCGGCCATGACACTCTCTATGGCGGTGCCGGAGCCGATCAACTGCTCGGCGGTGACGGCAACGACATCCTGATCGGCGGTGCCGGCCAGGATACGCTAACCGGCGGCGCGGGCGCCGACACGTTCAAGCTCGATCAGCTCGAACTCAACATCAAGGATCTGATCACCGACTACCATGGTGCAGGCCCTGGCGGCGAGGGGGACAAGATCGATCTGTCTTCGCTGTTCGACACGGCCGCGGGAGGCAACATCGCCGACTACGTGAAATACGATTCGGCTTCTCATACGCTGAGCGTGGACACCAACGGCACGACGGGTGGTGCCAACTTCGTCGATGTCGCCGTCCTGCAGAACGGACCTGCGGCCGGCACGATCAACATTCTCTACGACGACACCAACCACGTGCAGCACACGGCCACGATTTAGCACTTATGCGTGGCTGCACTTCCATGCTATGCATTAGCGAAGCTTGAATTGGTAATTTGGAGAGGGACTTACATGAAGCGTGGTGCAAGATTTCTGGCTTCGGCCACGGCGTTGCTGCTGGCCGGATCGACGGGCTTTGCCGCCGACATCATCGGCGAGCCGGCGGTGAACTATTGCCGCACCGTCGGCACCTCCGACCTGGTGCTGACCGACAACATGGTCGAGCTCAAGGACAAGGTGGTGAAGCTGATGGACGACTCCATCTCCGTCGCCAACAGCCCGGAATGGATCAACTCGTCGCGCCCCGCCTTCGTCTGGGCATCGGAAGCCAAGGTCGCCTGCGGCAAGGCCTATGGCTATCTCAAGACGAACTACAAGGACGAGGACTATCTAAACAAGTGCGAGTGCTTCCACGACCGCATGGTCGAGTACATGCACTGAGCCGACGGGCGAACGCCGACCGGCTGCGATGATGGCCATGAGAGCCTGGGCGGAGGCGGCTGCCTTCGCGCGCCCGACGCCGGTTGCCGCGCATGCCGGCAAGGCGCTGAATTTCCGACGCGGGTATTCGCGCACTTTTCCTGGACCTGCTCTAGCGCTCGCCTTTGTCGTTGTCGCGGCCGTCTCAGGCTGCCAGTCGAAAAAGGGCGCGTCGGACGTGCTCGATCCCTCGGCGATCGCCGCGCCGACAAGCCAGGCCGCCAGCCCCGCCGTCGCGCCGACGCAACAGGCCGGCGGCACCGCCGCCGCGCCCGCGCAACTGACCGCCAGTTCCGCCGCGACCACCGCGCCGAAAGGCAACCTGACGCTCGGCACCGGCTCGACGAAGATAACGATGCTGCTGCCGCTCTCAGCCCCCGGAAGCGCGGGCGAGAACGGCAGGAAGATGTATGACGCAGCGCGTCTCGCGATGACCGATCTCGGTGACAAGCTGGTGACGCTGACGATTGAGGACACGCGCGGCGACAGCGGCTACGCCAAAGACCTGGCGGTGAAGGCGATCACCTCGGGCGGCGCGAAGGCCGTCATCGGGCCGGCCGAGCTCGCGGCGGCGCAGCACCTTGCCAAGCTCTCCGGCACGCAGCGGCCGCCGGTGCTGGCGCTGGCCGACAATTTCGCCGGCGGCCCGGGCGTCTATTCGGTGCGGCTCAGCGAGGCCGACAGCGCAGCGGCGGGCGCGGCAGCGGTTGCCAGCAAGGGCGCCAAGAAATTCGTGCTGCTGGTGCCGGCGGGCGCCGGCGCCGGCGCCGTCGAGGCCCGGGTCACCAACGCGCTCAGCATCTATGGCGCGACGCTTGCCGTGACGCTCCCCTATTCGGCGTCGGACGGCGCGAAGGTAGTGTCGGACATGGGCTCGCTGGTCGAAGCGCCCGACGCCGTCATCATCGCCAGCGGCGACGGCAGCCCGACAGCCGTGCTTGCGGCGCTCAAGGCGAAAGGCATTCCGGGCAAGGCGGTCAGCCTGATCGGCACCGAGCGCTGGCTCGAGCGCCCGATCGATCCGCTCTATGAGGGCGCCTATATCGCGACGCTCGACCAGAGCGAGACCGGGCCGATCGCCGACCGTTTCAAGGCGACCTACAACTACCAGGCGGACGTCAACGTCGCCTACGCCTATGACATGGTGGCGCTGTCGGCCGGCATTGCGAGTTCGGTCGGCCCGGACGGTTTCTCCAAAAAGGTGCTGGAAAATGCGAGCGGTTTCCGCGGCTCGACCGGCCTGTTCCGCTTCCGCGCCGACGGATCGAGCCAAAGATCGATGCCGTTTTTTAAGGTGGAAAAGGGTAGACTGAAGCTGGTGGAGAAACAGACCTCGGGGTTTTGAATTTCACTGGGGTGGTGGTCGTTGGATTTTCTTAGGAAGCTTCTCATTTTGGCCGTTGTCGGCGCGGTGGGAGCCGGCGCCGTCGCGCTTGCCGAACGGCTGATGTTCGAGGCGCCGAGACCAGCCGTGTCCGGCGACCCGCCGCCTCTGCCTGTCATCAAGAAAAAGCCGGTGCGGCAACGGAAATGGCGCCTGACATAGCTGCCGAACAATCGCGGTTCTCAATCTCGGCAAAGCTCGCAGTGGTTTGCCTGTGCTATGCCGGGCTTGCGGCCTATCTGTTTCCCGACACCTATTTCGCCGCGCTGGGCACATCCAGGCTGAAGCTGCTTTATCTGTTGCTGCCCTTCCTGATTCTGATCGGGCTGGCGGTTGCGGCAATCATCAACCAGCCACGGGCCCCAGCGAGCTGGCTGCGGCACAAACTGGCGTCACGCGGTCCGGGCGCAACAATCACGCTCGGAGTTTTCATCCTTTGCCTTGCCGCATTCACCGCGTTCAAGCACGAGTTCTCGCAGATGGCGCCGTTCTTTGCCGATCAGATCCTGGCAAGGATCGACGCCGCTTTGCATTTCGGCGATCCATGGAGATGGGCGCGCGCCCTGCCGGTTCCAAACATCGCGGATCGGGCGCTCTACATCCTGTATTCGCAGCTTTGGTTCGTTGTGCTTGCCACTGTCGTCGTCGTCGCGGCCTGGCTCGACGACGCATCAAAGCGGCAGCGCTATTTCCTGTCGCTGATCACCTGCGCGGTCGTTCTGGGCATGGCCGTCAGATTGGCAGCGTCGTCTGCAGGGCCGATCTTTTACGACCGGCTGTTCGATCCGGATATGTTCGAGGACCTGATCCGATCGCTTAAGGCAAGCGATGCCGGACCGGACACCCTTCTCATCACCGATTACCTTTATTCGTCCTATACGACCCACAAGGCCTCGATCGGGACAGGCATTTCAGCGATGCCCAGCTTCCATGTCGCTATTGCGGTGCTGAACGCGCTTTTCCTTTCGAGCTTGAACCGATGGGCCGGTGCCGCAGCGTGGATCTATGCGGGCGTGATCCTCTTCGGCTCCGTCTATTTCGGCTGGCACTATGCCATCGACGGCTACTTCTCGATCATCGCGACCATTGTGATATGGCGCTACAGCGGGCGGCGCATCGGAGATGGCGCGTCGAGATGGGCGCCTTGAAAAGGTCAGCCGAAATCGAAATCGGATGTCGCGTATTTTGTGGTAGCCATACCTGGATCTTTTGAAAGCCGCCGCGCCAGGATCCAGATGACCGGCGTCGCCAGCATGGAGGCGTAGCCGTCAATGGCGTAGTGCCAGGCCAAGTGCACGGCGCCCAATTGAATGGCGATCAGGAAGATCGCGCCGGCCCAACGCAGTATCCCGCCAAAGCGCCACAGATAGATCGCGTTGAGCGTGGCCACGGCCACGTGGAGCGAAGGGAATGCTGATATGCCGCTGCCCAGGCGAGGACCATCGAGGGCAGCGTTGGCAAGAAGAATCCCCTGTGCGTGGAGAGCCCACACGGGATAGACCGTGTTTGTCGCCTGAAGGTAATCCATCAGTGGGGAGAACGTATCATCGCCATAGAAGGGCATGATGAAGGCAGGTCCGACCGAAGCAAAAATGGTCGCTACGGCGTTCCCCAGAAGCACCCAGGTCAGGACAAACGCCACCAGATATTGCGACCGAAGGCGCTTATTGCCTGTCGAGAACGTGACGCAAAACAGCACGACAAGCATCACCACGAACCAAAGATTGTAGAGAAAGTTCAGGGCAAAGGTCAGCGGCCCGGCTCCGAGGAGAGGGTGCAATATCCTCCAGGCGTCCTGGCCGCCATGGATCATCCTGTCGACCGCGATAATTGCGGAGTCGGCATAGAAGGGCACGATCCTGCTGAGGCCGCCCTTCATGCTGGTGAATAGCGAAAAGAAGACAGGCAAGGTCAAGGCAACCGGCAAACCTATGACGAGCCGGTTGGGCAAGTCGTTTTCCAACAAACGGCGGACCAGACGAGGAAACAGTCGCTCCGGCCGTTCAAGCATGACGCGCGTCGCAACGATGGCAAAGAGGATAAACGCTACTCCGCCCCCGAATAGCAGGAATGGTTCGCTGTAGATCTGAGGATCGAGTGGAATTTGCCAATAGCTCGCAGCAAAGACGACCGCCACCGCGTAAGTCGTCAATGTCACGAAGAACGGCCGGTTAGCGTGCCAGGACTCCGAGCAGACATGTGCAAGACCGACCATCGGCATCTTCGGCGTTCTCGAGAAGAGCTTGGCGATCATCAAGCCTCTGGGCGCGGGCAGTTTTTCGACAGCCAACCGGCGACGGCCCAGATGGCGGATGTTGCAAGGATTGAAACATATCCATCGACAGCATAATGCCAGCCGAGATGCACCGATCCCAGTTGGATAGCGACTAGAAACGCGATGCTGCCCCACCGCAGCACGCGGCCAAAACGCCAGAGATAGATCGCGTTCAAAGTCGCGGTGGCGACATGAACCGACGGAAAAGCCGAAATGCCGCTGCCCAAACGTGGGCCATCGAGTCCGGCATTCGTCAGCAGATAGCCCTGCGTATACAGCGCCGAAACGCGATAGGTGGTATCGGTCGCCTTAAGGTAGTCCATCAGGGGAGAAAACGTGCCGTCGCCGTAGAAGGGCATGACGAATGCCGGTCCGACTGAAGCGAATGCCGCTGCCAAAACGTTGCCAAGCAACACCCAGGCGAGGACGAACGCGACTAGAAATTGTGAGCGCAGTCGCTGGTTCCCGGTCGAGAAGACCGCGCAAAACAAAACAATGAAAACCTCGGCAAACCACAGATTGTAGAGGACGTTCAACGAGAAAGTAACAGGGCCAAAGCCAAGCATGGGGTGAAAAAATCTCCATGCATCGACGCCGCCATGAATTGCCCTGTCGATCGCGATGAGAGCCGCGTCGGCATAGAAGGATTGAATCTTGCTGATGCCTCCCTTCATGCTGGTGAACATCGAGAAAAAGATCGGGAGGACGAGCGCGACCGGCAGCCCAACTACAATTCGATCCGGCAGGTTGTTAGCCAGCATAAGATCTTTCAGCGCACGCAACGGCTGCCGCGGCCGCTCGATAATCAACCGACCGAAAACCAGTACAACAAGTATCAGGGTTACCGCAGATCCAAAAAACAAGAAGTTTTTATTGTAGAGCTTTACATCGATAACAATTTTCCAGTTCGCCGCAGCGATAAGCGCGATTAGAACATAGGCTGTTACCGCCACGAAGAATGGTTGATTGGCGCGCCACGCCTCCGAACTGCTGCGAACCGCCAGTCGCGCTATTGACATGGAAGGCCCCCCCGGACCTAAGCGCTAGAGCGTTTCACCGTTTCATGGAAACGGCGAACCGCTCTATCTCTTTGTTTTGACGCAATTCCGGACGGAAAACCGTTACACACTTTTCCTGGAATTGCTCTAGTTAAGCTGCTGCAGTACCCCCGAGCTGCTGGCCAGCATCACGCCGCCATAGATCTGGAACAGGATTGCGCAGATCGCGGCGGCAGAGATCGGCACCCCGAATGGCACGACACCTTTCCTGTCCATGTGCTGGACGTAGAGACGGAACGCGCCCGCCGGCAGGAGAAATGGGTTCTTGACCAATGCCGCGGTTGCCAGCGCGAAGATCAGCAGGAAAATTGTGAACACGACGAGGCCGTTTCCGCCAATCAGAAGCGGCACGGCCGCCATCAGCTTCACGTCGCCGGCGCCGAGCTTGCGCAGGACCCAAAATGGAAACAGCGCCACGAACAGCAGGACACAGCCGATCGCGCTCAGGCCCATGTCCCACCATGATCCGGCCTGCACGGACACGAGCTGGAGCGAACCGAGACCGAGGCATATCAGGAGCAGCACGTCACGGTTGGCAATCTTCTGCGTCGTGAAATCGGTCCAGGCGATCTTGCCGAGGAGCGGGATGGCCAGCGCCCTGAGCAACAGCGATGCGGCCAGCAGGAGGCTCATGACCGCTCTATGTTTTGCACACTGGACGACAGCAGCTTCAGATTGTTGGCCACGGTCGGATCGTTGGGCGCTAGCTCATAGGCCTTGAGGAAATTCGTACGCGCTTCCTGCAGCTTGCCGCGCAGCAGATAGGAGTAGCCGAGATTGTTGTAATATTCCGGCGTCGCGCCGAGCAGGCGATAGGCCCGGCTATAGGCAAGATCAGCCAGATCGAAGCGCCGGATGCGGTCGCAGGAAGCGGCAAGACCCAGCCATGCGACCCCGTCATTGGGGGCCAGCCGCGTGGCCTTGTAGAAAAGGGCGCCGGCGTTGCCGTAGTTCTCGGAACGGAATTGTGTCTTGGCCTCGGTGACCGCCTGGTCCGAGGCATAGTAGTCGACGTCGCTGATCGTCTTCAGTCCGTCGAAGGTGTCGCCAAAGGCCGTGTAGTCGCCCTTCGCGGGCTCGTTGGTGCGCACGACGCCGCTGGTGGCGTCGGTCGACTGACAACCAGCAAGCATGACCAGCAGCAAACCGGCTGCGGCGGCGAGGCGCGTCGGCCTTGTCATCTTTTGCTCCAAGGAGCCCTCCGACTCAATTTTAGAACCTAATCATATGGCGGATCAGAAGAAAATGCCCTTCATGCGAATGATGACAGGTAGCATAATCACCATCATCACCACAGGGAAAATGCAAAGCCCGAGTGGAATCATCATTTTGACGGGCAAGGAATTGGCGCGTTCTTCCGCCTGGAGAATGCGCTGGTCGCGCATCTCGGCGCTGTAGACGCGCAAGGCATCCGTCAGGCTGGTGCCGAGCTCTTCAGACTGCCGGAAGAGCACCGCCAAGGCTTTCGCCTCCTCCAAGCCGATACGATCGGCAAGCTCGCGCAGCGCCTCGCGCAGCGGCTTGCCGGCGCGCAGCTGCAGATTCATGATCGAGAGCTGGATGCCAAGCCATTTATGGGTGCCGGCGAGTTCGTGGCTGACCCGCTCGACCGCCGCCTCCAGGCTCATGCCCGCATCGGCGCAGGTGATCATCATATCCATGAAATCGGGAAAGGCGCGACGATAGATCTGCTTCTGCTTGTTCTCGAAACGATCCAGCATGATGCTCGGTATGACGACGCAAGCAAGGCCGAGCAGTGCGGAGCCGGCCAAAGGAACGAACCCGGGCAGTCGCGGGGGCAGCACCCGGGACAAGAGCGCATACATGAACACAAAGCCCACGCACACACAGGCCAGGCGAGTAAGCGTATAAATTAAAGGTGCGCTCTTCTGATAGAAACCAGCGCGGAACAGCTTCGCCTCAAGCGCATCCGGCTGCATGTGTTCCTTTTCAACCGCCTTGAAGTAGGCATCGATCGGCTTCTGCGCTGCGAGCCTGGCGCGCTGATCCTGGCCGAGAATGGATCGCGGGTCGACTGAGCCCTCGCCCAGAAGGCTGTCCGAAACGAGCTTTCGGGTCTGCATTGCGGGCATGAGAACCAGTGCGGCGAACAGGAACAAAGCCACAGCCGCCGCGAAAACGGCGAGGGAGACCAGAAAGGTCAGGTCGTTCATGTTCGAAAGAAGGCTCATGGTCACTCCTAGAAGTCGAAATTGACCATGCGATACATGATGTAGTCGCCAAGCAACGCCCACCCGCCGAAGACGGTGAACACCGGAAAGATGACCGGACTATGCCAGATCTTTCCATAGTACGACGGCGAAATGACCTGCAGTATCAGGAACATCGCAAGCGGGAACAGCGAGATAATCCATGCGGAGACTCGCCCTTCAGCCGAGAGAGCTCTGATCTTCATCCGCAATTTTTGCCGTTCGCGAAGAACGGACGAAAGATTGGCGAGTATCTCGGTGAGGTTGCCGCCGGTTTTCGATTGGATCGAAAGGGAAACCGTCAGCAAATGCAGACCCTCGAAACCCACTCGTTCCGACAGCTTTCTTACAGCCTGCTCCATGCTGAGCCCGAAGGTGATTTCGTCGGCGACGATGCCAAATTCCGTTCCGAGCGGGTCCGACATCTCACGAGCGACGAGACCTATGGCAACAGAGGCAGGGTGCCCAGCGCGCAGTGAACGAACAATCATGTCCAGGGCATCGGGGAGTTGCTTGGCGAACTTCTGGATTCGCTTGTTGCGGGCGCGCCGAAGGACAAGAAGGGGCAGCGCGAGACCCACGACCAAAAACGCGATCACCGCCCAGACAACCGAAAAGCCGAAAAGCAGTGTCAGCATCAGCGCAATCACCAACCCGGCAAGCAGGAACACCGCGGCAAAAATCAGCGGGTTCCCGGTGATTCCGGATTGTGTGTACAGCCGATTGAGCCACACAAAGCCATAGACAAAGTCTCCGGATTCGGTCAGGCCGCGTTCACGCAATAAGCTTTTTAGCGTCTTTTCCGCCGGCGCTTCATCAGCCAGGCGGCGGATCCTGTGATTGACCGCGGCGAAACGTGAGCGCCGACCGGCCAGCGAAAGATAGAAGGCCTCACCGGCAAGAATGACGGAAGCCGCCGCAACGGCGTAGATAAAATAGACAAGCGCCTGTCCAGTCAGCATCACAAGGCAACCTGCGGGTTGAACACATCCTTGCCAAAATGGAGACCAAGCGTGGCGGCCTCGGAAGCGAACCGCGGACGCACCCCGGTCGCGCGAAACTCTCCTATGATCGATCCGTCGGCGGCCACCTCGCGTCTCACAAAGTGATAGATTTCCTGCAACTGGACGACATTGCCTTCCATGCCCGTCAGCTCCGAAATGGAGACCACACGCCGGCCGCCATCGGAAAGTCGTTGCGTCTGCACGATGATGTCGATGGCGGAGGCGATCTGAGCGCGGATGGACTCATGAGTCATCGGCATGCCGGCCATGCCGACCATCTGCTCCAGGCGCGATATGGCATCGCGCGGCGTGTTGGCGTGGATCGTCGTCATCGAGCCTTCATGGCCGGTGTTCATGGCCTGCAGCATGTCGAAGGCTTCCTCGCCGCGCACCTCGCCGACGATGATGCGGTCCGGCCGCATGCGCAGCGCGTTCTTGACCAACTCACGCTGGCGAACCTCGCCCTTGCCCTCGACATTGGGCGGCCGCGTTTCCAGCCGGCCGACATGCGGCTGCTGCAATTGCAGTTCCGCAGCATCCTCAATGGTGACCAGGCGCTCTTTGGCCGGGATATAGCTCGACAACGCGTTGAGCAGCGTCGTCTTGCCGCTGCCGGTGCCGCCCGAGACCAGGATCGATTTGCGCGCCTGCACGGCAATCCGCAGCATATCGATCATCGGCTGGCGGATCGAGTTGAATGCCATCAAGCGTTCGAGCGAATAGGGATTCTTGGAGAATTTTCGGATCGACACCAGCGGGCCGTCGACAGAGATCGGCCGCACCGCGATGTTGACGCGTGAGCCGTCGTCGAGACGCGCGTCGACCATTGGTGACGATTCGTCGACGCGCCTGCCGATGTTCGAAACGATCTTGTTGATGACGCGCAGAAGATGCGGCTCGTCGCGAAAACGGATCGAGGTCTCCTCGATCACGCCGCGGCGCTCGATGAAGACGCGTTCATGCGTGTTTATCATTATGTCGGTGATCGAGTCGTCCTTGAGCAGCGGCTCGATCGGGCCCAGGCCCAACATCTCGTCCGCCGTATCGCTGGTCAGCTGATCGAGCTCGCGCGCATTGAGCGGCACATTTCGCCCGCGCACGAATTCACGCACGATCGGCCGGATCTCGTTGAGGATCTCGTCCTTCGAGGCATTCTCAAGAGCGGCGAGGTTGAAGCGGTCGATGAGATGGCGATGCAGCTCGACTTTCAGCGTCAGGAAATCGTCACTGTGCGGCTCGGCTTCCGCGGCCGGGACAACTGCCGGTCCATTTGCCGCTGTGATAACTGCGGTCGGCGGCGCCACGCGCTGCTCTCCCGACCCTTTGATGAAGCGACCCAACATGGCGCTGACCCCCTGCCAATTTCCCCCGCAGCGAAACTAAGCGTTAACCACGAGGGGCACAAGCGGCGCGGAGGACACAGTCGAAGTATTACTTGCGACATAGTTAAGAAAGCCGCATATGAGAAATCGTTTTATTTTGCCCCGCTCCCGGCGCACCGACCAAAGTCTTAGGACCTTTGCCACCCCCATCACACCTGTTCGGGTAAATTGCCAGATATAATGATTTATGCGTTATCCCTAATGTGGCGGAACCGTCGGCCGAACGAGGCAGAATTGTGAACGAATGGTTAAGATCGCTTGAAAAACGAGGCGAATCAAGCTCTTGTGAAAAATGAGAAACCTTCGGATCGAGTATTCAAAGGTTAACGGACTGTTAATCCGTTTGACTCGGCTTTTTTGCGGGACAAGGATTGAACGTGACGGGGGATGCTTGGGTTTGGGGTTCATTCCTTGGCTCTGTCTCGTCGGGTTCAAACCTCCAAAGGGAGAAATTGGCATGAAAAAGCTCATGACGATGACCCGGCAGTTCCGCGACGATGAAAACGGCGCTGCTATGGTCGAATATTCGATCCTGATCGGCATCATCGCGGTTGCGGCGATCGGCGTCATCATCGGCATCGGGGGCTGGGTGACCGGCCGCTTCACGCAACTCTGCAGCGCCATGAACAACTCAGGCGAAGGTTCCTGCGCCAGCGGCGCCGGCTCTTGATCGTTTGAAGAAATCAGGCCCGGATTGTGCAATCCGGGCCTGGACTTAGTGGTGGCGGGACGTCTCCCGCATTATTGGCTCGGGGCTGGGGTTATGCGCGCCAACACACTCATCATGATCGTCCTTGCCGGCATATTCGGTGTGCTGGCGGTCGTCCTTGCGAATATTTGGCTGGCGGGCCAGCGCAATGCGCTTGCGCAATCCAACGGCGTGCAAGCAGGCAGCATTGTGGTCGCGGCAATGCCGCTGAAATTCGGCGACACGCTGAGCGCCGACAAGTTGCGCGAAATTGCCTGGCCGGCCGGGGCAGTGCCGGCGGGGGCCTTCAAGACAGTAAAAGAGACCTTGGCCGGCAACGGAACGCGTCAGGCCCTGCAGCCGATCAGCGTCAATGAACCAATCTTGGCCAGCAAGATCACCGGCGCCGGACAACGCGCCACCCTCTCGGCCGTGCTCGCCGAAGGCATGAAGGCCGTTTCCATTCGCGTGAACGACGTGCTGGGCGTCGCAGGATTTGTCTTCCCTGGCGACCGCGTGGATATTTTGCTCACTCGCACCGTGCGCAGCGAGGAAGGCGCCGACAAGAGTTTCGTCGACGTGCTGCTGCAAAGCGTGAAAGTGCTTGCCGTCGACCAGGTCGCCGACGAAAGCAAGGAGAATCCGCAAGTGGTCAAGGCTGTGACTGTCGAGGTCAGTACCAAGGACGCTCAGAAGCTGACCCTTGCCGCCGGTGCCGGTCAATTGTCGCTGGCGCTTCGCCAGACCGCGGCCAACAAGGGCGAGACGACGGAAAGAGTCACACTTGCAGACCTGACCGGCGATACGCCGGAGGATGTTGCCAAGAGGCAGGCCGAGCTCGAGCGGCAGAAGGCTGCAGACGCCGCGGCCGCCGAAGAGCGCAAGCGCGCCAACGAAAAGATTGATGGCTTGGCCCAGGCCGTGGAACGGGTCGGAAGCCAGATAGATCAATTGAGCAAGGTGAAGCCCACTGTGGCACCCGCACCACAACCCCAAGAAGTTGTAAAGGAAGTTGTAAAATATGTGCAGCCGGAACCGCCAGCGCGGGCTACAATCGGAGTATTTCGCGGCGTGAAGCTCGAAACATACGACGTGCCGCGACAGCGATAGCGAAAGGCGCATTCGGATAGGGGGATCCGGGTGGGTCCGCTGGGATGGATCCGCAAGGGGGACAATCTAGATGCGAATTTTTCGGGGATCACTGGCCGCCGCCGCTCTGGCATGGTCCTGTATTGTGTTGCCGTTGAGCCCCGCGGTTCATGCCGCCGACCGCTTCATCGATGTGTCGAACCCGTCGCTGCACCGCGTGTTTGTGCCGATTTCGCAATCCGCCACGATCCAGGTCAACGCGACGCTTGGCGATATCGTGGTCGGCGACGAAAAGATCGCCGATGCCCAGCCGATGACCGACAAGACGCTCTACATTATCGGCAAGAGCATCGGCACCACCACCGTCAACCTGTTTTCCGAGGACAAGCGCTCGCTGGGCGCCATCCAGATCGAGGTCGGCCAGGATGTCAGCGACATGGCGGCCGCGATCCGCCAGGTGGCGCCGAAGGCTCGCATCGAAATCGGCTCGATCAACGGCAAGGTCCGACTGAGCGGCCATGTCAAGGACGCCGCGACGCTGGCATCCATCGTGGAGGTGACACAGCAATACGGCCCCGACGCCATCATCAATGCAGTCACCATCGATGACAGCGAGCAGGTCAATCTCTCGGTGCGCATTCTGGAAGCCAAGCGCAATGCCGACCGCGATCTCGGCGTCTCGTTCAAAGGAAATAATGGGAGCGGCACCACGCGTTTTGGTACAGGCATCGGCACTGTTGACAAAGACGGCGTTGAACTCGGCGCGGGAGAACTTGTATCGGGCCTTTTGTCCAAAACCACTCCCTTCGGGGCATTGATCACTCGTATCATCGACAGCAATGTCAAGGTCGATCTGATCATCGAGGCGCTGGAGTCGAAAGGTGTCGTGCGTACGCTGGCCGAACCGAATCTCACCACACTTTCCGGCGAAACCGCCAGCTTCAACGCCGGCGGCGAGGTGCCAATCCGCACCGTCCTCAATGACGCGGTGAGAATCGAATTCAAGCAGTTCGGCGTTAATCTGAACTTCACGCCTGTCGTGCTCGATGACGGCAAGATCCATATGAGGCTGGCGCCGGAAGTCAGCGACCTGACCGGCTTCACCCCTGCAGGTGACCCGATCTTCACAAATCGTAAGCTGCAGACCACGGTCGACCTGCGCGATGGCCAGAGCTTCGCGGTGGGCGGCCTGCTCTCCAGCAAGAACACCAGGCTGCAGGAACAGGTGCCCTGGCTCGGCCAGGTGCCGATCGTCGGCGCGCTGTTCCACAATTCGAGCACGCAGAAGGAAGAGACCGAACTGGTGGTCATCGTCACGCCGCATGTCGTGCGGCCGGTGAAACCTGGGCAGCAATTGGCGACGCCCTTCGACAAGACGAAGCCCGCCAACGATCCGGAGCTCATGTTGCTTGGCCAGCTCGAAGTCAACAAGGATATGATCAGGAAATATGAGCATGGCGACGGCGTCACCGGCCCTTACGGCCACATGCTGGATGTGAAATCGAAGGACAAGCTGGCCTATGTCAAGAAATAAGCTCCTGCTCGTCCTCCTCGGTTCCAGCCTGCTTGCGGGCTGCGCGGCGGACTATCTGAACAATTACGACACCATGACCTTGGCGTCGGGCGACTCGCAGAAAGCCAACCAGCTGCTGCAGACAGTCGATCCGTACAACCCGGCTTCCAACAACACCAAGATCGAAGGCAACGGGGCGCGGTCCGTCGGCGTCGTTCAGCGATACAAGTACCCGCCGGCGCCGGCGCCAACGACAAACATGACGGTGAATGTCGGCCCAGCCGGCACGCAGTGAATTAAGCAGAAGGATGCGGTGCGTCAGGCGAGCGAGGACGCCTGGCACGAATGGAACAGAGAGTAGATCATGTTGAGGACCATTCGTGAATTCTGGAACGATCAACGCGGCATAGCGATGATCCTCGTGGCCATCATGCTGCCGGTGCTTGTCGGCTTTGCATTGGTGACTATCGACATGAGCCGGGCCACCGGACTGCATAACGACCTGCAGAAAGGTATCGACGCTCTATCGCTTGCCGCAGCGGCCGAGCTCGACGGCAGATCGGACAGCATCACGAGGGCCAATAGGGCTGTCACCAATCTCATCGCCAACAGGACACTGTTTTCGACATCAGGCGATCACCAACTCGCCCTCACCGATGTAACGGTAACTTACCTGACGGGAATACCGGCCAGCGACAACACACGACTGAGCGCCGCCGGTGTCGATTCGAACGGCGTGAACTGGGCCAGCACGGATCCAAAGGCGGTGTCATTCGCGGAAGTGACGGTGAACGCTTCAGGCCTGACTGACGGCGCGGGCGCCTTCGCGACGATTTTTCCGGCCAATTTCCTGGGTGCCAGCGACACGATGGACATTGATCCGCAGGCGGTGGCCGGATTCACTCAGGATATCTGCGAGACCGTGCCGGTCTTCATGTGCAACCCGTTCGAGACAACGACGCCGGCGACCAGCAAGACCATCCAGCAAGCCTTCACGACAGGCGACACCTATAGTCGCGAGTTCCACATCCTGCAGACCAGCAACGATCCAGGCCCAGGCAATTTCGGCCTGCTCGACAATAATTTGCAGTCGCTACGAGACGCCATCGCCATGGGTACGGCCGGCACCTGCTATAACCGGAATGCATTAACCACAAAAACCGGCGTCACCCTTGGTCAGGTCAACACCGGGCTCAATGTACGCTTCGACATCTACAGCGCGTCGCTCAATAAGCAGGACAAGAACTGGGACTATCGCCCGGCAAGCAACGTCCGCAAGGGGCAGAAAAAGAATACCTGCAACAAGTACGATCCCGTGACGGACAATTCGGCGCTGCCTCTCCCTCCCGGTGTTTGGGATGCCGGCAATATTGCCTACTCGCAGAAGATCACCAACGCATCGACTTTTTATCAGCAGTATTGGAACATCAACCACAAGGGCGCTTCCGTTCCGAGCATCCCAAGCACGAGTTACCCGACCGGAGATACAACTCAACCCGCGTCCCGATACGATGTCTATAAATATGAGATCAACAACAACAAAGTTGCCGACCAATCGAACAATCCGACCAATGAAGTCGGCACGCCGCAGTGCTTCAACAACGGCAAGGCGCCGAACCCGACGTCCGACCCCGATCGCCGTTTGCTAAACTTGGCCGTCGTCGATTGTCTTGCCAACGCCGGTGCTATCCGCGGCCACACATCTATAAAGGCGGACGGATATGCAAGTATCTTCATCATCACCCCCATCCAGAAGGTCAACGCAAGCAATAACGATGAGGGCACGGGTGCCGAGAAGCCAATCAGCTTCGAGATCGTCGATGTCGATGGCCCACTAGGAAACGGGTCGCTCGACAAGGCTCTCCGGAACGAAGCGCAACTCTACCGGTGAGTGTCATGGCCAAGCTCAACCACATGATTCGACTGTTCCGGCGCGACGAGGATGGCACAGCCTTGGTCGAAATGGCGATCGTCGCACCCTTTGTGCTCCTGTTGTCAGCCGGCGTGTTCGAGTTCTCCAATATGTTGAACACACGTCTGCTCCTCGAGGCCGGCGTCGAGGATGCGGCTCGCTACATGGCGCGCTGCAGCAGCGATTGGGACACTTGCAAGGGGCTGGCGCAAAAGCTCGCGGCCAATGGCGCGGTTGACGGCACCAGCGCCAGGGTGACTGGTTGGCTTCCCTCGCAAGTCGATATCACCAAGACATCCACTGCGGCGGTCGATAACACGACGACACCGCCTACCGAGATCTATCTCAGCAGCAAGGGCACCGTCGACGTGGTGATCGTCAGCACCGCATATACGTATCCTGACGTCGGGTTTTGGTCCTATCTTGGCTTTGGTGACCTCACTCTCAGCGTCACCCATCAGGAGCGTGTCTTCGGATGGTGACGCCGCGCAACTCGTTTTGGAGAAGCCAGTCCGGGGCGGCGATGATCGAAGCGGCCATCGCAATGCCGTTGCTGTTGACCCTGCTGCTTGGCTTCGTCGACTTTGGCTACGCTTTCTACCAATGGAACGCGGCGAACAAAGCGGTGCAGGCCGGTGCCAGGCTGGCGCAAATTTCCGCTCCCGTTCCCAGCGGCCTCTCACTCGAGACCTTGACGCAAAGCGACACAACCAAAGTCGGCACCGCGGTGCCGGCAAATACCTACAACTACATCTGCACCGCCAATAGCGCCGGAACTGCCTCTTGCACCTGCGGAACAGGTGCAACATGCCAGAACCTCACTGTGAGCCAGGCGGCCTTCGACCTGATCTTCAGCGGCAGCACTACCCGTGCCGGGATGCAGACTTACCTACCACTGCTGAAGAAGTCCGAGGTGCAGATACAGTACCAGGCGTCCGGGTTGGGCTATTGGACGCGGCCTGGCGGGCCCGTTCCGACTATCACGGTGAGCATCGTCAACCATCAATTCCAGTTCTTCTTCCTGGGCGCACTGCTCGGGCTCGGCAACATGTCCATGCCTTCCATGTTGAGTACAGTAACGGGTGAAGATTTAAAGAGTACATGGCCATGAACGCCATCGACACCAGAGTTCTGCCCACGAAACGCAAGCAGGTCGCGCTGTTTTCGTCCGATCCGAATTTCAGGCACGACGTGACCACCCGGCTCGACGCGCTGGCGATCTACGACGTCAGGGTTTCGGAGGCGGTCGAGTTCCTCAAGGGGCCGCCGGTCGATGCACGTCCCGGCATCATCATCCTCGATCTCGGAGATGGCGAATTGCTCGGCAACAACGCGCTCGTCGAGGCGCGCTCGGCCTGGGCGTCGGTGCCGCTGATCGCGGTCTCGGGCGAGCTGACGTCCGAACAGACGCGGGTGCTGGTGCGCATGAACGCTTCCGATTGGCTGCACAAGCCGCTCGACGCCAAGGAGCTGCTCAACGCCGTCACTTTCCACGACACCGGCAATCAAGGCACCAAGAGCCGGATCGTCACCTTCATCGCCGCCAGCGGCGGCGCCGGCGCCACCACGCTGGCGATCTCGGCGGCCGAGCATCTCGCCTCGAAGTCGACCGAGCGCGCGGCCTCGACCTGCCTCGTCGACCTCGACTTCCAGAGCGCCAATTGCGGCGCCTATCTCAACCAGTTCAACCAGTTCGACCTTTCCGGCATCATCGGCCAGCCGGAGCGGCTCGATGTCGAGCTGATGGACGTCATCAAGCTGTCGCGGCCGTCCGGCCTGACCCTCTATTCCTTCGAGCGGCCGCAACTGCCGTTCGAGCCGCACGGCGCCGATTTCGTCTTCCGCCTGCTCGACCTCGTCGCCTACCGCTTCGACGACATCGTCATCGACCTGCCGAATATCGAGACGCCGTGGCACGAGTCGGTGCTGCGCACGAGCGACGAGATCTTCATCGTCTTCGAGCTCAACGTCGCCTCGCTTCGGCAGGGCAAGCGGCTCTACAAGAAGATCCGCGAACTGCGCGGCAACGGCGTCTCGATCACGCTGGTCGCCAACAAGCACAAGCGCAAATGGTTCGGCAATCACTTCTCGCGCAGCGAGCTGGAGAAGATCTTCAAGGCGCCGCACATCAAGTCGCTGGCGCTCGACAACGCGCTGCTCGCCGACGCGCTGAACCGCGCTATCCTGCCTTCCGAGGTCGACGGGCGGGCCCGCTTCAACAAGGACCTGAAGCGCATGTTCAAGGAGCGCCTGGACAATGCCCAGCGCTAGAGCAATTCCAGGAAAAGTGCGCAGCGGTTTTCCGTCCGGAATTGCGGCAAAGCCAATGCGACGCACGCACCTTGCGGCCGCTTGCCTGATCGGCATCGCGCTGGCGTCGGCCTGCGGCCTCGCGGAAGCCGGATCGGGGCTGCCGCCGCTTCCCGCCATGGGCCCCAGCCTCCGCAAGACGGTCGCCTTCCAGACCGGCGAGCAGCCGGGAACGATCATCATCCGCAGACAAGAGAAGGCGCTCTATCTGGTCACCAACAAGGGCCAGGCGCTGCGCTACCAGATCAGCGTCGGCCGCGACGGCTTCGGCTGGACCGGCACGGTCAAGATTGCGGCGAAGACCGAATGGCCGGAATGGCGCCCGCCTAGCGAAATGCGCGCGCGCCAGCCGGAACTGCCGGCGATGGTGCCCGCCGGCCCCTACAATCCGCTCGGCGCCAGGGCGCTCTATCTGTCGCGCGACGGTCGCGACACGCTCTATCGCATCCATGGCACCAACGATCCCAAGGGTGTCGGCTTCGACGGCACGTCCGGATGCTTCAGATTGACGAATACCGATGTGATCGATCTCTTCAAGCGCGTCGCGGTGGGCGCAAAGGTGGTGGTTGAATGACGATGATCAGCGAGCCGGAGATTCCGGCAATCGAACTCGGCGAACGGGAAAAAGCCCCTGGCAGGCCAAACCGAGCGGTGACCATCGGCGTCGTCGCCGCCGGCGTGGCGCTCGTCACATTCGTCAATGTCACCGCCGCCATCTATCTCTATCGCGGCGTCAACGACCTGCGGGCACTGGAGGCGCGGCTGGACCAGCTCGGCCAGTTCGAGCAGCGGATCGGCGCCCGCATCGATACCGTCAACAACGGCTTCCAGAGCCGGTTCGAGACGCTGGACCGGCAGCTGCAGGCGAGCTTCGGCCGGATGAACGGCGATATTGCGCGGCTGGAGCAGGGCCAGCCCCCAGCCGCCGACGCCGAGATGCAGCGGGCGCCAGAGCCCGATTTCGCCGGCACGACCGTGGCGGAGGCGGCAGCAGTCCCCGCCGAGCCGGACTCGGTCGACGCCTCGCCGACGTTCAAGCGGAAGGCCGCGCCGCCCGGACCCAATCCGTCGTATCAGCGCATCCAGCAGGCCGACGGCAAGGTCTATTACAAGAAGATCAACTGACGCGGCGCCGGGCGATAGCGGGCGGAAATTCGTTCAGGAGGCCCAAAGCCTAAAGGTCGCGCTGCAGCGCCAGCATGCGGACGGCGCGGGCATCGGCGCGCAGCCTTGCCTCGCGCAGGAATGCGATATGGCAATAGGCGCAGGCTGCAAGGCCGAGGCACAGCACCAGGCAGTTTTTCAAGCTGAAGTCGATCGCCAGCGAGAATTGAAAGCCGCGCGGCGCGGTGAAGGTGGCGATCGTGCTCGCCGTTTCCGAATGGCTGCCGGCCGCGATCATCAGACCGGCAAACAGCAAAGCGGCATGGTTGGCGAGGAAAAAGCCAGCGGATCTTTTGGCCTGGCAGGCCATCCAGCAGGCGGCCGACGCGACGAAGATGATGGCGGCGTTCAGCACCATCGAGCCGCCGATATAGAAGTCCACCTGCTGCCAGAACATCGTCGAGAAGGGGCGCAGCTCCAGCCAGATGCGCCACATGGTCGGGCTGGCCGAATAGGTTCCGAGCAGGAACGTGGCCGTCCGTTCCGCCGCCAGCAGGAACAGCATGAGGGCCGGGAAGGCAACCAGCAGTATCGGCTTGCGCGTCATGTCATCCCCTCTACATCCGATGCTAGACTGTAGGCTGCATTGGTTGCGCGAGACTTAACGCAACGCCTTGCTTTTCAAGCAATGTCGCCGCCTAAAGCGCGTCGCGCCGGATTCAGTCGACGCGCTTTAAGTTTTGTTTGCTGCATGTCGTTGCCCCAGAACCGCTGCACACTTCTGGGCGACATGCATTGATGTATGATCCGGTGAAACGACGAGGCGCGCTTTGGGCGAGGTGAAATCGACCGGCCGGCTTGCCACGACGCTCGGCGGTCTCGGGCTGATCGCCGGCGCGTTGCTGATTGCCACCTCCAGCCGATGGTTGCCGAGCGAACTCCCCTCGTATCCGCCGGCCCGGGAGGCGGCCGAAGCACGGCCCGCCTCCGGCGTCGCCGTTCATGACATGCGGCCGGGCCAGCCGGCGCGCAGGATCGCCGAGGACCTCATCGCGCCGCCGCCGCTCGATGTGACGGGGATCGAGCGCATCGAGCCACGCCCTCCGCTCGGCGAGATCGGCCTCGCCTCGCCGCCGGAGACGCCGATGCCGCAGGACTGGCGCGAAACGCTGCTTTTTCGCCCGGTCGCCACCTCGTCGGCGGTTTTCGAGGCCATGGGACGCCGCATCGTCATCAGCGGGACCGTCGACATCGATCCCGACATGACCTGCTCGTTCGGCGATGCCGTCTGGCCCTGCGGGCAGCGCGCCCGCGCCGCCTTCAACGCCTGGCTGCGCGGCCGGGCGCTCAAATGTGTCCTGCCGCCCGATGCCGACCGTTTCGCCATCGCCGCGCCCTGCATGCTCGGCAAACAGGATGTCGGCGCCTGGCTGGTTGCCAACGGCTGGGCAATGGCTTCGCCAACGGGCATCTACGGCAAGGCCGAGTCTGTCGCCAGGGGCGCCGAGATGGGCATCTTCGGCCCGCCGCAATAGAGCATTCCGGGAAATAGCCGCGTAACGGCCTTCCGTTCCGGAATTGCGTAATGACGGAATGGTTAAAGCAGTCCGGCGATCCTACCAAACGCTGATGTGTTTCAGCGACCGAATCAGATCATCGAAGCAAGAATCAGGCTGCCGCCGACGAGTGCATTCCAGCGCGGCCTGCAGAGAAGGCGCCGATTTCCTTCAAATTGTAGGTCTCGCTGAAACGGAAATCGTAACACACCGCCTTTAAGCCAATGCGTCCAACAGGAGATTGGCCAGTGAGCAGAGAAACCGAGACCGCGCCGGCAAGAGCCTGGAAGCATGTCCTCTGGCTGTCCCTGCTGGGCACGGCCGGCTGCGTCGGCCTATCGCTCGGTCTCAACTATCTGCTCCTGCTCAGCGACGTACTGACGCCGTTCGGCCGCAGCGTCGTCACGGCCGCCCTTCTGCCCGTCATCATCGGCCTGCCGCTTTTTGCCCTGCTCGGTTGGAAGCAAATCGAGATCCGCCGCTACCGGCAGGAACTCACCAGGTCCGGCACCTACGATCGGGTGACCGGCTGCCTCAACGGGACGGTGTTCACGTCGATGGTCGACAGGCGGGCGGCGAGGCCATCCGGCCCGCGTTCGGGCGCCTTTCTCGTCATCCACCCGGAACATCTTGCATCGATCAACCTGCGCTTCGGCCTTGGATGGGGCGACGAAGCCTTGCGTCTCATCGCCTCGGCTATCCGATCCTCGGTGCGCAAGGACGACCTGATCGGCCGGCTCGGAAATTCGATGTTCGGCGTTTTTCTTCCCGGCGCGACGAAGCAGGACGCCAAGGAGATCGGCGAACGCGTTCGAGAAGCGGTCGGACAGATTTATTTCGCGCCGAAAGGCGACAAGGACGTGCTTACCATCCGCGTCGGCGGCGTTGTATTCGAGCATGAACTGGCGTTCGAGGACATGTTCCGGTCAGCGGAGGAACTTCTGCTGGAGGCTCAGGACGAAGCTGACCTGGCACTGTCGCATATCAGCAACTGAACCCGCGAGCGGAACCAAACGACCTGATCGGGCGATAACGCTCGTCTTCAAAAGCCGCCCTGCTCGTTTCATGCCTCAGATGCCGCCCATGCAGAGATATTTCATCTCAAGGTAATCCTCGAGGCCGTGGCGGGAGCCCTCCCGCCCGATGCCGGACTGCTTGATCCCGCCGAACGGCGCGGCTTCCGAGGACATGCGTCCGGTGTTGATGCCGACCATGCCGTATTCCAAGGCTTCCGCTACACGCCAGACACGCTTCAGGTTGGAAGCATAAAAATAGGCGGCGAGGCCGTAGATCGTATCGTTGGCCTCGCGCACGACCTGATCCGCATCCTCGAAGCGGATGACCGGCGCCAACGGCCCGAATGTCTCCTCCTGCGCCACCGTCATTGCGCTCGAGATGTTGGTAAGGACCGTCGGCGGGAAAAATGTGCCGTCGGCGCCGATCCGGCCTCCGCCGCAGCGGATCGCCCCGCCTTTCGCCACGGCATCGGCGATGTGGGATTCGATCTTGGCGAGCGCATGCCTGTCGATCAGCGGGCCGATCGCGACACCCGGATCGAAACCGTCACCGACCTGAAGCTCGCGAACCCGTTCGACGAATTTGTCGACGAATTCGTCATGAACGCCCGACTGCACGTAAAGGCGGTTCGCCGAAACGCAAGTCTGGCCGGCATTGCGGAACTTCGCCTGGATCGCCCCGTCCACGGCGGCATCGATATCGGCGTCGTCGAAGACGATGAAAGGCGCGTTGCCGCCGAGCTCGAGGCTGACCTTCTTGACCTGGTCCGAGCACTGGCGCATCAGCAGGCGCCCGACCTCGGTCGATCCGGTAAAGCTGATCTTGCGCACCTTGGGATTGTGACAGAGCTCACGCCCCACCGCGGCACCCTCGGACGCATAGATGAGGTTCACAACGCCGTCGGGAAAGCCGGCCTCGGCGGCGAGCGCGAACATGGCGCCTGCGACAAGCGGCGTCTGCTCGGCAGGCTTCAATACGATCGCGCAGCCCGCCGCCAGCGCCGGCGATATCTTGCGCGCCACCATCGATGCGGGGAAATTCCATGGCGTGATCGTGCCGACGACGCCGATCGGCTGCTTGATCACCAGCATGCGGCGGTCGGTCGACGGCGCCGAGATCGTCTCGCCATAGATACGATTGGCCTCCTCGGCGTACCATTGCAGATAAGCGGCGGCATGCGAGACCTCCGACTTGGCCTCGGCGAGCGGCTTGCCCATCTCCGCGGTGAGGATCGCCGCGAGGTCGTCGGTGTGGTTGACGATCAGCTGATGCCACTGCCACAGCATTTCGCTGCGCTCCCGGGCGGTCAGCGCTGCCCATTCAGCTTGAGCGACATAGGCCTTGTCGATCGCCGCGCGCGTCTCCTCGACGCCCATGTCGGGAAGTTCCGCCAGCAATTCGCCGGTCGAGGGATTGAAGACCTCGAACGTGCGCCCCGCGGATGGCGCACCAAGCGCCGGCCCGCGGTCGATCGCGCCGAACAGGTCGGGGGATTTCAGATGGCGGACCATCGGCGGGCACAGAGGCAATGCCGGTCTCCTCGAGCAAGTTGGTGGATATCAACGAGGCCAACGTGTATTCGGCGCACCTTGCCTCTCATAGGGCCTGGCAAGGCCGGCGGTAGACCCACTTCGGGCAGCCGGCGTCCTCGAAATCGTCGATAGGAATGACAGCTCTAACCAGGAAGGGAGATGCCACTATTGCCCGGGAAGCCAAGTTTTAGCGGCTCCCGACCTTGCTTGGATTTCCGGTTGCGATAGCATAACCACAAATTAGCTGTGCCTGAAAAATCGAATTCCGCTGTGGGGGCGCAAATTCATGGAGATGCAGCAGGTCCGCTATTTTTTGGCCCTGTCGAATACGCTGAATTTCACGAGGGCGGCCGAGGAATGCAACGTCACTCAGCCGGCGCTTACGCGCGCAATCAAGACGCTTGAAGAGGAATTGGGCGGCGAGCTCCTTCGGCGCGAACGCCAGCACTCGCACCTTACGGAACTCGGGCGGCGCATGCTGCCGCTGCTCCAGCAATGTTATGATGCGGCAACTTCCGCCAAATCGCTTGCCAAGGCAGTGCAAAGCAGCGACATCGCGCCGCTCAACGTTACGATTTCGAATAGCATCAACATCACGTTGCTCGTTTCCCCGTTCACGGAGCTTTTCCGGGCCTATCCCGGCGTCCACCTCAAGATCAATCGTGGTTCGCCGGCTGCCGTCGTCGACGCGTTAAAGAGTGGCGACGTCGAATTGGCAATTGCTGGGCCACTAGGACAGGCTTGGGATCGCCTGGACGTGTGGCCGCTGTTTCAGGAAGGGATCGAACTCGCCGTAAACTCCGATCATCCGCTGGCCCGGCGCAACGAGGCCGATGTCGCGTTGGCTCAGCTTGCCGCGGAGCCCGTGCTTAGCCGGATCGATTGGGAGACCAGCGAGGAACTGTCGCGCTGCCTTTCCGCCAAAGGCTATGCGCCTCGAACCGCACATGAAGTGGAGACCGACCAGGACCTTCTTGCGTTGCTTGAGGCCAACGCTGGGGTCGGTTTTGTCTCGCTCACGGCACCGCGATCCTCGAACACCCGCCGGCTCAAGCTTCGTGATCTCGACGTTTCGCGGATCGTTTCCGTCTATGCGGTTGCCGGCAGGCAGCGCTCGCCTGTCGCGACAACGCTGCTCAACCTGTTGAGGTCAGCCGACTGGTCGTCCTTCGGCGTCAGCGAGCCCGCCTGAGCGCCGCGATCATCTCATCAATGTCCATGCGACGGCGGTAGTCCGGATCGACGAAGCGATCCGTGATGATGCCGTCCGTTCCGACGATGAAGGTGGCTGGGATCGGCAGAAACCAGCTGCTGTTGCCCTGATAGTTGGGGAGATCGAACCCCAGGCCCATCAGCCGCTCCATCTCGGCCCCGACCCAGATCGCAAGGTTGAGCGATAACGCATAGCCGTTGTCCATGTCGATCAGGAACGGAAACTGCGCGCCAACGGCGGCCTTCATGGCTTTGGCAAATTTGCGCCGCTCCGGCATGATCACGACCACCTGTCCGCCCAGCTCAACGATCTGGCGCTGCACCTCGACGATGCCGATGGCGTTCAAACGGCAATAGGGGCACCAGTGCCCGCGCTGAAAGGTGATGACGGCTGGCCCCTTTTCCAAGATCTCGGCCAGGCTGACGAGCTTGCCGTCATCATCAGGCAGCAAGAAACCAGGCATGGCTTCGCCCTGAGCCGGCGCCATAGCCCCGGCTCCCTGTTTCTCAAGGCGATCCACCAGTCGCTCTACAGCGTCCGCGAATTCGGAGTTTAGACGTCGGACGGCAGCGGCAATTACAGCCAGCCGCTCATTGAGAGGCGCATCAAGTTCGATGGCTGTCTGGACGGACTGCTCGAATGTCATTGCCTGGTCGTCGGCGGCCATTTCTGCACTTTCACATGTCGCACACAGCCTACCACCGGAACCCCTCGGCAATTGCCATGTTTTTCCTGCATGGTTTTGATGCCCCATGTGCATCGACGCCTGCCAGGTTTGTGTTCTATTCGCCGCCCCGGATCGACGCGTTACATCATGTTCCTGATATCCGCCGAAAAAGTCGGGAAACCGTAGACCATCTCGGACAGCCCTTGTGCCGTGATGCCGTGTTTCATGGCGAGCGCGAAGATGTGGATCAGCTCTTCGCCGGAATGACCTACGAAGTGTGCTCCGACGATGCGATCCGTCGGCTCCTCGATGATAATCTTCGACCATGCGACCGCCTCCGCATAAGTCCTTGCGGAGAGCCAGCCTTGCATGTCGTTTACGTGGACCTTTACGCGAAGACCCCGCTCTCTCGCCTTAGCCTCGGTCAATCCGACGCTTGCCACGGCCGGAATGCTGTAGAGCGAGGCCGGGATGTGACCATAGTCGGGCCGATGCTTCGGTCCGTCGACAATGTTGCGGCCGACGATCCCGCCCTCATAGGTCGCCACCGGCGAAAGCTGCGGCGAGTTCCACACCGCATCACCACAGACATAGACATCGGGGTTGGAGCGTGAGCGCAGGTGGCCGTCGATTTCAATGCGGCCTTCGCGATGCACGATGACACCGGCCCCAAGATCGAGACCCTCGACATTGGCCACACGTCCGGCGCAGTTGACGACGCGATCCGCGTACACCAGAGACTCGATGCCGTCCCTCGCGAGGCTCACCCGCAGTCGTCCGTTAGCCTTTTCGACCTTCTTGACCCAGGCCTTGGTGTGGATGCCGATGCCCAGCCGCTCGCTCTCGCCACGGAGTTGAGCAACGGCATCCTCGTCGAAACCTCCGAGCAGTTGCGGCAGCGCCTCGAGGATCGTGACCTCGACGCCGGCGCGCGCATAGACATGCCCCAGCTCGAAGGCGATGACGCCGCCGCCGATGAAGACAACGGCGCCAGGCAGCACAGGATCGCTCAAGACCTCATCGGACGTCGTCAGATGCTCGGCGCCCGGGATCGGCAGCGAGCGCGGCTTCGAGCCGGTGGCGATGACGATGTTCCTGGCCGCGAGTTCTCGGGTGCCGACGCGGATGGCGTTGCTGCCGATGAATGCGGCCTCGCCGGAGATGACATCGACGCCTCGCTTGGCCATCAATGCGGACAATCGGGACGGGATGTCCCTGACGATGTCTTTTTCCCGCTCGATCAAGGCTCGCCAATCGAGCCTCGGCGAAGCGGTCTTGATGGCATGACAGCCGGCCCTTTCAATCTCGTCGAGCGCGTGGGCCGCGGCGACCAACACCTTCTTCGGCGTGCAGCCGCGATTGGGGCAGGTGCCGCCGAGGTCGCGAGCCTCTATCATGGCGACGGACAGCCCGGCGGCGCGCGTCGCGAGCGTCACGCCCATTCCCGCATTGCCGCCGCCCAGGATCACGACGTCATACTTTTCCATCGCACCCTCCACTCTGCTAGTGAAGCTTGATCCGCGGTCTGGCACGCCTGACGATCATCTCGCCGATCGAAGCCAGCGCCGTCCGCGCCAGGCCGTGCACTGCCTTCAGATGCATCTTGTGGAGCGAGCGATACACAAGCCTCGCAAGCAGACCTTCAATCTTCAGTCCGCCGATAAGGCTGCCGAACGCGCCGTAATCGGCGAGCGAGACGAGGGAGCCGTAGTCGCGGTAGCGGAATGCCGGCGCTGCCCGTCCCTTGAGACGCGCGGCAACCACCTTCACCAAGTGGTCAGCCTGTTGATGAGCTGTCTGGGCACGCGGCGGCAAGGCGTTGTCTTCGCCTGGCAGGACGCAATTCGCGCAGTCTCCAATCGCGAACACATTCTCGTCTCCGACAGCACGCAAGGTTTCGTCCACAATCAGGCGATTGATGCGATCTGTCTCGAGGCCGTCGAGGTCTTTGAGGAAATCCGGTGCCTTGATCCCGGCGGCCCAGACCACGAGTTCGGCCGGCACGAACATTTTTTCGCCGAGCCGGACGCCATCTTCCGTCACTTCGGTGACCTTGATGCCGCATCGTATCTGCACGCCGAGCTTGATGAGCAGGCTAGCCGAAGCACGCGCCATGTGTTCCGGAAGCGCCGGCAGGATCCGCGATCCGGCCTCGACGATGGTGATGCGGATCAATCTCTCGAAATCGATATTGTCGAGGTTGTGCGACGCAATTTCGCGCATCGATTTGTGCAGTTCGGCAGCCAGCTCGACGCCGGTGGCGCCGGCGCCCACGATGACGCAGTGGAGCTGACCGGGCGACAGCTGCTCGTATTGCGCGTTGGCGCGCAGGCATGCGTCTATCATGCGCTTGTTGAACCGGGCGGCCTGCTCCGCGGTGTCGAGCGAAATGGCATGACGCGCGACGCCCGGTGTGCCGAAATCGTTGCTGACGCTGCCGACGGCCATGACCAGCGTGTCGTAGCCAAGAACGCGTGGCGGAATGATCTGCCTGCCGTCATCGTCGAAGCTGGGCGCAACAAATATCTGGCGCTTTGCACGGTCGATGCCGACGACCTCGCCAATGCGGTATCGGTAGCCGTGTCGGCTGGCGTGGGCGATGTATTCGACGGCGTCATGCGACGCGCTCAAGGCGCCCGATGCCACCTCATGCAATAGCGGTTTCCAGATATGGGTACGGCTGCGGTCGACCAGCGTGATGGAAAGCCGCCGGTTGCCGAATTTGCGGCCAAGGCGCGTCGCCAGTTCCAGGCCGCCGGCGCCGCCGCCGACAATAACCACGCGATGCAGAGACTTGTCCGCGTGGGAAGGAGTCTCCGGTATCGTGCGGAAGAGCGCAGCATTGTTGGCGAGCACGGCTTCAGGAATGAGCCGCATACCTGGAGTGATGATCTGCATCGGTGGTCTCCGTCTCTTCCTCGGCGCGGCACATCACTCTTGGGATTCGTGGATCACGATGCCCTGGAGCATGTCGACTTCGCATTCCCATGGCTTGTCCTCGAGGACGCGCTGCCCATGTTCGTATCCCGCCTGCCAGCGGGTGCGGATGCCTGAGCGCGTGAAGTCGATGTCCTTGGTGTGATCCTCACCGTCGAGGCGTGGTGAAAGCAGCCGGACAAGATGCATCACCGACGGGCAGCCATAGGAGGCGAGTTCCTTGAACATCGGATCCTCGCGACGCTCCTCGGGCACGAGCCTTCCCATTTCGCGCACCACGTGC
Organism: Mesorhizobium dulcispinae; assembly: GCF_033977345.1. NCBI lineage: Bacteria > Pseudomonadati > Pseudomonadota > Alphaproteobacteria > Hyphomicrobiales > Phyllobacteriaceae > Mesorhizobium > Mesorhizobium dulcispinae. The sequence continues at coordinate 53,848 of NZ_JAVIIY010000018.1, read as the reverse complement.
CGCAACCGATGAAGCTGCTCCTGCCGTGCCACGTGGCTCCGGCCGCGGCTGGCGTATTGAAGGTCCTTTTGCCGCCCCATGACCTGCCAGATCGATTTCGGCTCGGTGGCGCGGGGCTGCCACATGTTGACCGCGAAGATCAGCGCATCACGCCTGGGTCGCGCATCGAGCACCACCTCGATCGGCGTGTTCGAATAGATGCCGCCGTCCCAGTAGGGCTCGCCGTCGATGCAAACCGCCGGAAACGCCGGCGGCAAGGCGCCTGAGGCCATGACATGCGCCACCGACAGCGTCATCTCGCGTGTGTCGAAATATCTGAGTTCACTAGTGTTAACGTTGACTGCGCCGACCGTCAGCCGCGTGTGGCGCCCGTTGAGGTAGTCGAAGTCGATCAGATTGTTTAGCGTCCTCTTGAGCGGATCGGTGGTGTAGTAGGATGCATTCTCGACACCGACTTCGCGATTGACCCCGAACATAGCGCTCGGGTTCGGTTCGAAGAACCCCGGGATGCCTCGCATCACCGTGCCCATGTTGGCGAAGATGTTGCTTGGAATCATCATCCGGAAAAACTCGTCCAGAGGGCTGCTGCGGGTGACACCGTCCCAGAATTCCTGGAGCCTGGGCAGGCGATCCTCAGGCTGGTTTCCGGCAATCAGCGCGGCGTTGATGGCGCCAATCGATGTGCCGATGACCCAATCCAGTTCGATGCCGCCTTCGACAAGCGCCTGGTAGACGCCGGCCTGATAGGCGCCGAGCGCGCCACCGCCTTGGAGGACAAGGACGGTCTGGCGCTGGGATCCGCCCTGAGGGCTGATCGCAGGGTCTGCTTCGGAGACGGGCACGTTGCGCGTGATCTTGTTCATGGCTTTCGTTCCTCGCGCCGGATCTAGTGGGCGGTCCAGCCGCCCTCGATCGGCATGATGGCGCCGGTGATCGAGGCCGCATCGTCCGAGGCCAGGAACAGGCATAGCGACGCCACCTGCTCGACGGTTACGAACTGCTTGGTCGGCTGGGCTGCCAGCAGCACATCCTTGACCACCTGCTCTTCGGTAATCCCGCGGGCCTTGGCCGTATCCGGTATCTGTTTTTCGACCAGCGGGGTGAGCACATAGCCGGGGCAAACGGCGTTGACCGTAATGCCCTGTTCGGCAACTTCCAGCGCAACCGTCTTGGTCAGGCCGGCCACGCCATGCTTGGCGGCGACATAGGCGGATTTGTATGGCGAGGCGACGAGTGCGTGGGCCGAGGCAACATTGATGATGCGGCCCCATTTGCGCGCCTTCATCGCCTGCAGAGCGCGCCGTATCGTATAGAACGAAGACATGAGATCGATCGCCACGACCGCTTCCCATTTCTCGATAGGGAAGTCATCGATCGGCGCGACATGCTGAATGCCGGCATTGTTGACCAGGATGTCGACAGCGCCGAACTCGGCGACGGCCTTGTCCATCATCGCGGTGATGGAGTCGCCCTTGCTCATGTCGGCATTGTCGTAGCGGACAGTCACCCCGTGATCGGCGGCAAGTCTCGACCGTAGCAGCTCGATCTCGGCAGGGTCGCCGAAGCCATTCAGAACGACGTTGCAGCCCTCGGCCGCGAAAGCCTCCGCAATGCCTTGCCCGATGCCGCTGGTCGAACCGGTTATGAGCGCTGTCTTTCCTCTGAGCATCGTTGTTTTCCTTCAGTTGAGCCCTGCCGACTTGGCCGGTAAACGGTTGCGAGCATCGGGCTGGAAAGCCCGGTATCTGCATCTTCCCGTCAGTATGGCGAGCCATCCGAAACTGCGGAAATGCCGTTGAGACATGGATTCGATAGCCGACAGTCTGACCGGCGTGCCGGCGATATAGATCTGCAGGCTGGGTTGTTTGACGCTGGGGCAGCTTGTAAGATCGATCCTGCAACGCGGGTCGTGCGGCATGCACGCCAAGGGGAAGCGTGCAGTGGAGATCAGCCAGGTCAGATGTTTCTTGGCCGTCGCCAAGGAGCTCAATTTCACCAGGGCGGCCGAGCAGTGCAACGTCACGCAGCCGGCGCTTTCGCGTGCGATCAAGCTGCTGGAGGATGAATTCGGCGGGCCCCTCTTCCACCGAGAGCGCCGGTTCACTCACCTCACCGAACTCGGTCGAATGGTTGAGACCTATCTCGAAGGCGTTTTCGAGAACTCCCGCCAGGCAAAGCAGATCGCCGAGCGGTATGTGAACCTGAAAAAGATGCCGCTGAGGGTCGGCATCATGAGCACGATCGCGCCAGATGAGATCATCGAGCTGATCGCGGCCGTCCGTGGGCATCACCCCGGCGTGGAGCTTCACCTTTGCGATTCAGACGCCGTGAACCTTCGCAAGAGGTTGCTCGAGGGCGATCTCGAGGCCGCCATCTATGCGCTGCCGTCGGACGTTCCCGACGAGGAAGTGCACTCACTGCCGCTGTTTCGCGAGCAGATGGTGATGGCGGTTCACCTGTCGCACCGGCTGGCGAACCAGCGGGTCGTGCGGGTGAAGGAGATGAGCAATGAAAGCTACATTCACCGCAACAACTGCGAATTCGCCGGCTATGCGGATGCCATTCTCGCCGAGCAGGGTGTTACCGTAAGTCCCGTCTACTGGAGCGATCGTGACGACTGGACACTGGCCATGATCGCGGCCGGGCTCGGTTTCGGGTTCATGCCCGAGCACACCGCCAAGCACCCGGGCGTGGCGGCATTGCCGATCACGGAGCCGGAATTCTGGCGTGACGTCAATCTCGTCACGGTGCGCGGCCGCAGGCATTCGCCCGCGGTTGGCGCGCTGGTCCGCGAAGCAACGCAGAAGAAATGGTTCGGCGAGCGGGCAAAGGCATTGTCCGCCGCCGAATGATCTGGCTGTGCAAGGCTGACAGTTTCGAAGAGCCGAAGCATTTCGGCGCCTCGCGCCGATCAGTTCTTCCTGACCGACGACGTGACGGACTGGATCACCTCGGTCGCCATCTTGAACTGCGCCTGCCGGTCAGTGATGCCGTGGCGCTTCGCAATCCAATCGAAGTCGCTATAGGCGGCGTAAACTTGCCCATCGGGCGTCTGGTAAACCAGCACGCGCACCGGCCAGTCCAGGCCGGCCTCGGGATTTGAGGTGATGAATGTCGTGCCAAGCGCCGGATTGCCGAACATGACGAGCCGCGACGGCCGGACGTCGTTGCCAGCCTTGTTGCCGAGCTTTGCCTGGTCGATCACGCCAAAAAACATGAGGCCTTTCTTGAGAACGTCCTTCTTGATGCGGGCGACGGTCTCGGCGACCGAATAGCCGCTCTTGACAGTGACGACGCCGTCCGAGGCGGCAGCAGGAAGGATGACCGTCATCAGCATGGCGGCACCGGTGATCAGGGCTTTCAGGTGGCTCTCATCGCATTCTCCTTGGTTGCTGGGTTGGCTATGGATTGAGTTTCTTGGGTGATCTTGCCGACGCAAACGGTCACGCGGCTGGCGTTCTCAGTGTTCGGGCTACGGCGATCGCGGCCGCGAGAACCGCGACCAGCGCGGCCACGCAGGCCGTCCAGCCGACCCGGTCGTAGACCTGTCCGATGAGGAAGCTGCCGGCGAGCCCGCCTGCATAGTAGGACGCGAGATAGATGCCGCTTGCCGCGGCGCGGTCGCGCGATGCCGTTCGGCTGACATGTCCAGTGGCGATCGCCTGGGCCAGGAAGGTGCCGCTGGCAACCAGCGCCATTCCGGCGAGGACGATGGGAAGGCTGGGCGTGAGCAGCAGAAGCAAGCCGACGATCGCCAGCCCAAGCGTTACACCGACCCCCGCTCTCGGGCCGAGACCCGAGGCCACACGCCCGGCGAGCGGCGTGGTCAGCATCGACGGCAGGAAGACGAAATAGACCGCGCCTAGCGCCATCGGAGTCAGCGACAAAGGCGCCGCAACCAACTGGAAGTTCACATAGGTGAAGGTGCCAATGAAGACGAAGAGGATCAGGAAACCGATCGCGAAACAGGCCCGCAGCTCGGCATTTTGCAGCGGAACTCTCCAGGCCGCGCGGGCAGGCCGGCCCTCCGAGTCGGCATGCATCATTGCCGAGGTCTTCTGCAGCGTGAACCAGACAAGAGCCGCGCCGGACAGATTGAGGGCGGCGAAGGTCAGGAAGTTGGTGGAGATGCCGAACATGTCGGCGACGGCCGCCGACATCAGCCGGCCGAAAAAGTTGCTGGCAACATTGCCGGTCACATACGCCGCAAGCGCGCTCGTGGTCTGCCGGGCGGAAAAATGCTCCGCCAGGTAGGCCATGGTGAGCGTGAACGCGGTCGACATGCAAAGGCCTTGCGCTACGCGCAGCAGGGCGAAAATGACGATGCTGTCCGTCCGCGAAAGCAGTGTCGTCGGGATCGCCAGGATGGCCAGGCTGATCCAGATGCCGTTGCGGCGATCGATGCCGCGCCCGAAGAGAGCGACGGCGATACCGGCCACCGCCATGCCGAAGGTGCTGGCGTTGACGGCGAAGCCCATGGTCGCGCGGCTGACGCCGAATTTCGTCACCAGTGAGGGCAGGATGGCCTGGGTGGCGAACAGATCGACGAGCGTCAGGAACGCGATCAGGGCGATCAGGCCGAAGCGCCAGCTGTCCGCGGCCACCCTGCGGAGCCGCATCAATTCGGTATGTTCACTGGTCGTCATCACAGGCTCCTGGCCATGCGTCCTCAGGCGATCGCCTGAGGACGCGCTGTTGGTTGCTGCTGCTGGGATCCGCTGGCCGCGACGAGCGGCTCACATCATGTGATCGTTGTGCATCGCCGGCGGCAGGACGTCGGCTGAGTAGAGCACTGCCGGGACCTTCCCGTTGTTCTTCCACCAGTGGGCGAGCTGGCCGAACTCGGCGGTCACGTCGCCGGCCGGATGCTCGATGCCGACCTTGCAGGTGCTGGCGTATTCGGTGATGGAGCCTTCGACGACGATGATGTTGGCGGGGCGGACATTGTGCTCATGCCACGGCACCACGCCGCCCGGCTGAACGACAAGCTTGCGCAGACGCAGCATGTTGCCCTTCCAGGCTTCGCCCTTCGGGCTGAGGTCGATCGCCGAAAGAACCGTGTCCGTCACGCCGACGGGCTTGCTGGGATGTTCCTGGATGTCGGTGGTGGCGGCCTGGCCGGCAGGGCAGTCGCCGGCGAAAACCGGGGCCACCGAAAACGCGGCGGTCGCGGTGAGAAGTCCGAGTGTCAGCGCCAGCTTCAGCGGCACCCGCAATGCAATAGTCTTGGAAGCCATGTCTATTTCTCCTTTGTCGGTGCCCAATCGCGGAAGCGGGGCATAGGAGGAGAGTGACGGCAGCCTCGAAGAAAGAGAAATGCTGACTGGCTCTTAATTCGATACCTGAAAACTATGGTGGATGACAGCGCCAGCGCGACTATCTCACCGCGGCATTTATCGCGGCGTTGGGCTTCATTTCGAATTGCTATGCAGCGCTCTTCCTGGCCGACAGGTCGATACCGCTTTCCGGCCAGCTATGCGCCTTGACGCTGTTCACGAAGGTCGATGTCGCCGGCGAGAAGCGGCGCCCGGCCACCACGACGAGCGAGACTTCGCGCCAAACTTCAGGATCGACGACTGGCCTGATCTGCAATCCTGGGATGACGGCGCTGAATTCCGGGATGAAGCAGATTCCCAGCCCGCCTGAGACCATGTTTTGAATCCAGTCTTCGCGCTCGCTGGCGTAGGAGATCCTGAGCTTCACGCCACGTTCATTGCAGAGGCCGGCAAGATAGTCCCGATACTCGCAGTTCAAACGCCTGAGATAGTTCTCGCCGTCGAGTTCCGAGATGGCAACATTGTCGTTGCGGGCCAGCCGGTGCCCATTGGGAAACGCGAGGACGAACCGTTCGCGATAGAGCGGCGTAACATCGAACCTCTCTGGGAAACTGTTGCTGGACGCCATGATCGCGACATCGATCTCACCGGCTTCCAGCAGTTGCGAAAGGGAAGCGGGAACGCCCTCCACCAGCTGCAGTTGGATGCCTTGCTGGCGCCTGTTGAACTCCGTCAATAGACCGGTAAATCGCCGCGGACCGATCGTGCACATAACCCCAACCTTGAGATTTGCATTCTCCAGGCACAGGAACCTCGACGCTTCCTGGCGCACGCCGGTCACCTCGTCGAGGATCTGCTGGAACCGGGGACGCAGCAATGCGCCCAGATCCGTAAGATGGGTCAGGTTCCGCTCGCGGCGAAACAGCAGGCCGCCGACCTCATCCTCGAGCTGCTGGATCGCGCGGGACAGCGCGGGCTGGGTGACGTTGCACTTTTCGCCAGCGCGCGTGAAATTGCGGGTCTCGCAGACGGCCAGGAAGTAGCGGATGTGATGAATGTCCATGCGGGGCGTCCCTCATCTAGCATAGGTGCACGCTGGAACCCTGCCGCATGGCACTCCATCACGCCAATGCATGAGCGCTATAATGTCGATAGCGTTTCGTCATGCGACGAAGGCGGGCCGAGGCCCGCCATCAGAACGCTCTGTAGTGCCGGGCGCCGAAAATGTCAGCTGTGATGGCCCAAGGCGAAGAGCCGGGCGCAGAACTGAGCATGCGGCTTGCTCATGGCGGCGTCGTTGCATTCCTTCATCATTGAAGCCTGCATGGCCTTCGGCGTGGCTTTCCACGCCGTCTCGAAATCGGCACTCGCCTTCATCGTCTTCATGCCGGAATCGGTGAAGAAGGGCTGCATATTGGACGGTTCGTCGAGGACTCCGGCGAACGCGGCCCCGCCAATAACCGAAAGGGCAAAAGCGCCAAAGCAGATAGCTTTGATATTCATGGTAAGAACCTTCTCTGGAGTTATGCAATCGCCCTTTTGACGACTGCGCTGATGACTGGCAGCATTTGGAACTCTATTGTTCCTGTTTGCCGAGGTGGGCTTTGATTTATCCGGCGCTCAACTCGCCAATGCCGTCTGCGAATGAAGTTTATGCCGGCTCCGCATTCCGAGAGGTGCTCGGCAAGCACCGCTAATTGGCTCCGCCCAAAGCAAGCACGTTGGCGCAGAATTGGGCGTGGTGCTTACTCACCGCCGGGTCGTTGCACGCCTTGGTCATCTTGAGCCGGTCATGCTTCGGCATAGCGAACCAGGCCTTCTTGAACCCAGTCATCGGTTTCATCGTCTTCATCGTGGCGTCCGTATAGAACGTCGGCAATGCGGCGAGGTCACTGAACGGGTCGGCAGACGCTGGGCTCGCACCAAGACCAATTGCAAGCGCAGCCGCACAGGCGAGTTGTCTTCTCATCATTCACCTCCGGTTCTAGGCCGCGGTTCGACACGCATCGCGTTGCCTGGCCTGATCGGGATGGAGGGTGCGGCGGGCGAAGACCGGCAGCCAATGCAATCTGCCTATGGACTTCATGCCACCTTGGCATTTCGGCTGAACAGGAAAATGCGGCAGTCTCTCTCCAGTCGCCTTGTCGACGATCTTGGGATGGAGACAAACCATGCTTGCTCAGCCAGCAATGCAAACAGACCAAGTCATCATGTCGGTGCCGGATCTTGGTGTGAAAGACCGGACGATCGACATCGTGCTGGCTAACGACGCACATGGCGCTTTTGTCTGGGGCGTGCTCGATCGCCTGCTGGACGAGCCGAGCTGCAGCTTCAGCGGCGTGACCGCGTCGGGCTTTGCAGCGATGGAGGCAGCAGTCTTTGCCTATGGTTTAAGCGTCGGCGGCAGGCGCGGCGCGCGGACGGCACTCGCCAATTTCTGGCGGCGCGTCAGCCACGCCTCGGTTTTCGCCGACGACAGGGCCAGCCTGCTTCGATCGATCCTGGAACAGTCAATCGACCTTGAGCAAATCCGTGACGAAGGCTGCCCGGTGAAACTTTGCGTCCTGACCGTTAACGCCCGCACTGACGCCGTGAAAGGTTTCACCGGCAGTCAGTTGTCGATCAACGCGATCATCGCGGCGGCTACGATCCCCTTCCTCTCGCTGCCTGTCGAGATCGACGGCGATGTCTATTGGGGTGACGGCGACGTTTTCCAGTCTCCGCCTGTCCTGGCAACTGAAGCTCGCCATCGCCTGATTGTCACCGGCAGACCTTCCGTCTTCACCGCACCGTGTCCCGATCGCAGCCCCAGCGCCGGTCATTGCTTGACCAGATGCGCGCCGGTTCACACCATATTCGACAGTCGATACCGTGCCGGAGCTCCGCTGCTCCTGCGGCCCTGGATCGACTGGGGCGAACTGACCGACATGCGCGACAGGGGGCGGCAGCGCGCAGCAGACTGGCTCGCCGCTGGTCCTCTGCGCGCTGATGAAAGCCCGGGCGCAGCCTGCGAAAGACGATACATCTAGGCGCCTCGCTCCCCGCCTAGCCGCGCCTGCTTCGCATACTCCCGAATGCAGGTGCCAAGCCCTCCGGTGCCCCGCCGGAGGGCTTTTTCGCGCCGAGCTCCAGAACATAGTGGCAGCGTATCAATTCCATGCCGAGACAGCATTTCAGCTCGGCGCCACGATCGGAGAGACTGATTTGCAGACGGGCCTCAAGGCCGGTCTTTCACTCGAAACGCCAACCAGGAGACACGCCTGTGATCAACACCAAGACCCTCATCGGATCGGCCCTCGCGGCCGCCACTTCGCTTGCCGCGACAGCGGCCTATAGCGGTCCCGCCGCCAAGCCCAGCTTCGCCTTCGAGAAGTGCTACGGCGTGGTCAAGGCCGGCCAGAACGACTGCCAGACCGCGACGCATTCCTGCGCCGGCACCGCGACCGCCGACAACCAGCCGGATTCCTGGCTCTACGTGCCCGCAGGCAGCTGCGCCAAGATCACCGGCGGCAGCGACAAGCCGAAAGCCTGAGCCATCCAGACTTCGAGCCAACCCTTGAAAGGAGCAGACCGATGTCCCGTGCGTTTCAGTCCCTCGCAATCCCCGGATCGGCGGGCATTGGTCTTCGCTCGCCTCACATCGCAGAGATGCTGACGAGGCGGCCCTCCGCAGGCTGGCTGGAGGTTCATGCCGAGAACTACATGGGGGACGGCGCCGGCGTCGAGGCGTTGGAAAGACTGCGCCAGATCTACCCACTCTCCGTGCATGGCGTCGGCTTGTCGCTGGGCAGCGCGCGAGGCCTGGATCGCGATCATCTGGAACGGCTGCGCAAGGTCTGCGAGCGCTTCCAGCCCGATCTGGTCTCGGAGCATCTCGCCTGGAGTGTCGCCGACGGCGCCTATCTCAACGATCTGCTGCCGCTGCGCTATGACGAAGAGGCGCTGGCGATCGTGGCGCGCAACGTCGAAACCGTCCAGGAAACGTTGAAGCGGCAGGTGCTGATCGAAAACCTGTCTGCCTATGTCGCCTTTGCAGACTCCTCGATGAGCGAGGCTGAGTTCCTGGCCGAGCTCGTGGTGCAGACCGGCTGCGGTCTGCTGCTGGACGTCAACAACGTCCAGGTCTCGGCGCACAATTTGCAATACGATGCAAAGGCCTTCATCGATGCGCTGCCGGCGGCGGCGATCGGGGAGATCCATCTTGCCGGTCATGCCACCAATCAGGTCGGGACCGACACCGTGCTCATCGACGACCATGGCTCGCGGGTCCCGCCGGTCGTTTGGGCTCTCTATGAGCACGCCATAACGCGCCTCGGGCCGCGACCCACGCTGATCGAATGGGACACCGACGTTCCGGTTCTCGACGTGCTGCTTGGCGAAGCCATGTGGGCCGACATGCTCACCGCCTCGATCATGTTCAGCCGCAAGCAGGCTGCGAGACGCAAACAAACGACCGAACCCCGGCCGACGCCCATCTGCCTTTCTGTCGAAGGCCAAACGACGACCAGCATGCCGGTGCTTGCGGCGTTTGCGGCTGCCAGGGCGGCGAGACCGTCCATCTCCGCAACGCTGCACTCGATCGAGGAGGAATACCATGTTGCCGCTTGAACACCTGCAGACCACCATGGCGCGCTCGGTGCTTGCCATCGAACCAATGGTCTCCCCGAGAATGCTGACCGCCGGCAAGGCCGATCCACTGGCCCGCCTGCGCATCTACCAGAACAATACACGCAGTTCGCTAACCGCAGTGCTGATGGCGGTCTTTCCGGTCACGGTTCGCTTGGTGGACGAACGGTTCTTCCGTTACCTGGCGAGCGAGTTCATTCGACGCCATCCGCCGGTTGAATCGCGCCTTGCGCGCTATGGCGCCGGCTTCCCGCGCTTCCTCAAGACGATCGACACGCTGTCCGACATGCCGATCGTCGCCGAAACGGCGCGGCTCGAATGGGCCATCTCCGAGGCGCTCGATACGGCTTCGCTGCCAGCCCGCAGCCTCGCAGAATACGACAACACCGACCTCGGGCTCTCGCCGGATATCCTGCTCCAGCCCTCACTGCGCCTGATCGTCTCGCGCTGGTCGATCCTGTCGGTATGGATGGCGCATCAACAGGAGACGGCGGTCGACGAAAACGTCACCTGGATAAGGCGCCCCGAATGCGTGGCGTTGTGGCGATCGGGGAATTACGTGCGGCTTTTTCTGCTCGACCGCGCGAGCTTCGCCTTCTGGCATTCGCTGAAGCACGGTTTCGGCCTCGAGCATGCCACTGCCCGTGCCTTGGCGCTCGACCCGGCTTTCGACCTGGTTTCAGCCCTTGTGCGTCTGTTCCGCGACAGGCTCGTCACCGACGTGCGGGTCGCCTCGAATTCCCCCTCAAACTGACGGAGACGGTCATGACCGCAATATCGGAACAATCCTCGTCCAGCCCGGCCGGCTTTGTCGGCCTCTACAAGCGTATCATCAAGCTGCCCGAACACATCCCATTCTCGCTGGTTCAGCTCGCTGCTCGTGTGGCGGTGGCCCATGTCTTCTGGCAATCGGCACAGAGCAAGCTGGCGTCCTGGCCGGTGACGCTGCAGCTGTTCGCCAACGAATACAATCTGCCGTTCATCGATCCGTCGATCGCAGCGCCGTTGGCGACAACCGCCGAAATTACCGGCTCGGTGCTGCTTTTCTTTGGGGCCTTCTCGCGTCTCGGTGCGCTGATGCTTCTCGGTGTCGTCTCCGTCATCCAGATCTTCGTCTATCCGGAGAACTGGGCGGAGCATCTGCTGTGGGCATCGCTGCTGCTTCTCGTGCTGACACGCGGCGCCGGCGTCTTCTCGCTCGACTATGTCGCCGAGCGAACCCTTTCGGCATCTGGAAAATGAACGTTCCGGCCGGGTGGGAAAAGCACGGTGCGCATCTTCATCGTTCACGCCCACCCCGAGCCCAACAGCTTCAATGGCGCTCTGACCCGCGCGGCGCAGGGGGCGTTGTCCGCGGCGGGACACGAGGTCGTTGTCTCCGATCTCTACGCCATGGGCTTCAATCCGGTGTCAGATCGCCGCAACTTCACGACCGTGCGCGACCCGAACTACTACCGCCAGCAGGCTGAGGAGGCGAATGCGGCCGCCCACGACGGATTTGCGCCGGACATCCAGGCGGAGATGGACAAGCTTTTCTGGTGCGACGCCCTGATCCTGCAGTTTCCGCTCTGGTGGTTCGGGCTGCCGGCGATCCTCAAGGGCTGGGTTGACCGCGTGTTCGCGTCGGGCGGCCGCGTCTATGGCGGCGGCAAATGGTATGATCGCGGCGTCTTTTCAGGAAAGCGCGCGATGTGTTCCGTCACAATCGGCGGACCGCCGCCGATCTATTCCGACCGGGGACTGAACGGCCCGATCGCTGAAATCCTGTTCCCTATCAACCACGGGATGCTCTACTTTGTCGGCTTCACGGTGATCGAGCCTTTCCTTCGTGCACGCACCAGCGCGCATCAGCGACGGTGAGCGCCGGACCTGCCTCGATCGTTACCGCGAACGCGTCCTTAGCATCGCGCACGCTCCGACGATCGCCTATCCGAAGCTGGCGGACTTCGATGACACTCATGTCTTGAGGTCGGTGTGAAAGAACCAACCCAGCGGGGCAGAACGCCGCGGGCCTGCTTAAGATTTCAATGGGATAGGCTGGTGCTGCGAGAGAGGATTGAACTCTCGACCTCTCCCTTACCAAGGGAGTGCTCTACCACTGAGCTACCGCAGCCTGCGATGGCGGCGCTTCTGCCATAACGAACCGGCAAGCGCAAGGCCAAGAAAACCTTAAAACGACGCATGTCGTTCCCCCAAAACCGCCGCGCCGTTCTGGGCGACATGTATCGAATACCGCGGCTGTGGAAGCCGCTTGCGAGCGGGCTTCCATGACATGGCGGCGCCACAATGTTAACTATGCCTGAACCACAGCCGGCTAGCTGCCGGCGGGGACGGGACGATGAACGACAAGGCAAATCCACCCAAGAAGAGCGACGGCGAACGCAAGGACCGGCTCGCCGAAGCGTTGCGTGCGAACCTGCAGAAACGCAAGGCGCAGGCGCGTTCCCGGCGCGCCGGCGATCCGGATCAGCGGCCGGAAGGCCTGCCGTCTGCTGGAAAAATGCGAAAAAAGTAACCCAAATCAGCCACACTGGCCGACCACACTTGGTCCACAGATGGGGAAATCCTATTTCTTGAACCGCACCGGCCAATAGTCTAGAGCCGGACATACTCAACCGATTGAAACCGGCCCGTCCGGGCCGAGGGGACGTTCTCTCATGGATCGCATCAGAATTGTCGGCGGCAATAAGCTTGCCGGAAGCATTCCGATCTCGGGCGCCAAGAACGCGGCGCTGCCGCTGATGATCGCCTCGCTGCTCACCGACGACACACTGACGCTCGAAAACGTGCCGCATCTGGCCGATGTCGAGCAATTGATCCGCATCCTCGGCAACCACGGCGTCGACTATTCGGTCAACGGCCGCCGCGAGAAGCAGCAGAAAGGCTATTCGCGCACCATCAATTTCTCGGCCCGCAACATCGTCGACACCACCGCTCCTTATGAGCTGGTGTCGAAGATGCGCGCCTCCTTCTGGGTGATCGGCCCGCTGCTTGCCCGTATGGGCGAGGCCAAGGTTTCGCTGCCCGGCGGCTGCGCCATCGGCACGCGTCCGGTCGACCTGTTCCTCGAGGGCCTGCAGGCGCTGGACGCCGAGCTCGACGTCGACAATGGCTATGTCATAGCCAAGACCAAGAACGGCCGTCTCCACGGCAACCGCTACGTGTTCCCGAAAGTCTCGGTCGGCGCCACCCATGTGCTGATGATGGCGGCCTCGCTCGCCAAGGGCGAGACGGTGCTCGAAAACGCCGCCCGCGAGCCGGAGATCGTCAACCTCGCCGAATGCCTGATCGCCATGGGCGCCAAGATCCACGGCGCCGGCACCTCCACCATCACCATCGAGGGCGTCGAGGCGCTGTCCGGGGCGCGGGTCCGCGTCATCCCCGACCGCATCGAGACCGGCACCTACGCCATGGCGGTGGCGATGACCGGCGGCGACGTGGTGCTGGAGGGCGCGCGGCCTGACCTGTTGCAGACCGCGCTCGACGTTCTTGTCGAGACGGGCGCCGAGATCACGCCTACCAACGAGGGCATCCGCGTCAAGCGCAACGGCGCCGGCATCGCGCCGGTCGACGTGACGACCGCGCCCTTCCCCGCCTTTCCGACCGACCTGCAGGCGCAGTTCATGGGCCTGATGACGATGGCCAAGGGCAAGTCGCGCATCACAGAGACGATCTTCGAGAACCGCTTCATGCATGTGCAGGAGCTTGCCCGCCTCGGCGCCCACATCACGCTTTCCGGCCAGACGGCGATCGTCGACGGCGTCGCCAGGCTGAAGGGCGCGCCCGTCATGGCGACCGACCTGCGCGCCTCGGTTTCGCTGGTCATCGCCGGCCTTGCGGCCGAGGGCGAGACCGTGGTCAACCGGGTCTATCACCTCGATCGCGGCTTCGAGCGGCTGGAAGAGAAGCTCTCCGGCTGCGGCGCGGTGATCGAGCGGATTTCAGGCTGACGCTTCGCCGCATCCGTTTCGGGCGAGTTGCACCGACGGGAAAGACCCACTAGAGCGTGGTTGATCTCGACTTTGTCGAGTTCGACACGCGATCTTCTGCCGAACCGCGGGTCAGCGGATGCAAAAACCGGTTTCCACTTTTCGGTATCATGTTCTAACAGAAGCTTGAACCGTCAACTTCCAGGTGCGCATACCGTATGGCCGCTCTCAAGCTCATCGCGCTCGACGACCAGGACCTGAGCATCGTCTCGGCCCATGTCCAGGACGCCGTGATGAAGGTCTCCGATCTCGAATACCTACCGGCCGCCAAACGCTTCGTGCTGACCATGAACCGCTTCGTCTGGGAGGCCAAATCCGGCTTCTTGCGCCAGCACAATGAGCGGCGCCAGAGCGTGCTCCATTTCGACCGCGTGCTCGGCGCCAAGACCAGCGGCATTCAACGCGACAAGCCGGCCGAGGTGCTTTCGCTGCTGGCGATCAGCTTCGTTGCGATCAGCAAGCCGGCCGGCATCATCGAGCTGGTGTTTTCCGGAGGCGGCACGATCATGCTGGACGTCGAGTGCATCGAGGCGCGGCTCGCCGATATCGGCGGCTCCTGGGAAGCCACCTCACGCCCTGTTCACAGGACCTGAGCGCAGACAATGGCCATCACGCTTAGCCAAACCGACGCCGATTTCGAGCAACGCTTTTCGGCATTCCTCACCACCAAGCGGGAGGTGTCCGCCGATGTCGAGGCGGTGGTGCGCGACATCGTCGCGCGGGTACGCGCCGAGGGCGACAAGGCGCTCATCGACTATACGCTCAAATTCGACAAGGCCGATCTGAACAAGCTCGGCATCGCTGTCTCCAGGGACGATATCGAAAAGGCCTATGCGGCGGCCGATCCCGCTACGGTCGAGGCGCTCGAATTCGCGCGCGACCGCATCCGCTCGCATCATGAGCGGCAGAAGCCGAAGGACGACCGCTACACGGATGCCGCCGGCGTCGAGCTCGGCTCGCGCTGGACGGCGATCGAGGCGGTCGGCCTTTATGTGCCCGGCGGCACCGCCAGCTATCCGAGCTCGGTGCTGATGAATGCCGTCCCGGCCAAGGTCGCCGGCGTCGAGCGCATCGTGATCGTGGTGCCGGCCTCGGGCGGCGTCATCAATCCGCTGGTGCTGGTGGCGGCTGACCTTGCCGGCGTTTCGGAAATCTACCGTGTCGGCGGGGCGCAAGCCGTCGCCGCGCTCGCCTACGGTACAGAGACGATCAGGCCGGTCGCCAAGATCGTTGGGCCGGGCAACGCCTATGTCGCGGCCGCCAAGCGCCAGGTATTCGGCACCGTCGGCATCGACATGATCGCCGGGCCGTCGGAAGTGTTGATCGTGGCCGACGCCGACAACGACCCGGACTGGATCGCCGCCGATCTGCTGGCGCAAGCCGAGCACGACGCGTCGGCGCAGTCGATCCTCATCACCGACAGCCCCGAGTTCGGCAAGGCGGTGGAGCATGCTGTCGAGCGCCAGTTGAAGACCCTGCCGCGCGCCGAGACGGCCGCCGCGAGCTGGCGCGACTTCGGCGCCGTGATCCTGGTGCCGGCGATCGAAACCTCGCTGCCGCTGGTCGACCGGATCGCGGCCGAGCATGTCGAGCTTGCCTTCGACGACGCCGAGAGCTTCTTCGCCAGGATGCGCAATGCCGGCGCCGTCTTCCTCGGCCGGCATACGCCCGAAGTCATCGGCGACTATGTCGGCGGCTCCAACCATGTGCTGCCGACGGCGCGCTCGGCGCGCTTCTCCTCGGGCCTGTCCGTGCTCGATTTCGTCAAGCGCACGTCGATCCTGAAGCTCGGCCCGGACCAGCTCAAGGCGTTGGCCCCGGCGGCAATCGCGCTCGCCGAGGCGGAAGGGCTCGACGCGCACGCACGTTCCGTGGCGATCAGGCTGAACATGTAGCGATGTCCGGCCACCACCAAAACCGCGACAGACTGATCGACGTCGAGCTCGACGAATCGATCGGACGTTCGACGCCCGATGTCGAGCACGAGCGGGCGGTGGCGATCTTCGACCTGATCGAGGAAAACAGTTTTCGGCCGGTCAATGACGATGGCGCCGGCCCCTACAGGCTGAAGCTGTCGCTGGCCGAGCAGCGCCTAGTGTTCGCCGTCAGCCGCGAGGACGGTGCCGACGTGGTCACCCACATCCTGTCGCTGACGCCGCTGAGGCGCATCGTCAAGGACTATTACCTGATCTGCGAAAGCTATTACGAGGCCATCCGCTCCTCGACGCCCAGCCATATCGAGGCGATCGACATGGGCCGGCGCGGCCTGCACAACGAAGGCTCGCAAACGCTGATGGACAGGCTCGACGGCAAGATCAAGATCGATTTCGACACGGCGCGCCGGCTGTTCACGCTGGTCTGCGTGCTGCACTGGCGGGGCTGATCCTGGCGGCGTTACCGCATTCGATCCTGTTTGTTTGTGGCATGAACGCCGTGCGCTCGCCTATTGCCGAGCAGGTGGCGCGACGGCTGCTGCCGGCCACCACTTTTGTCGCCTCGGCCGGCGTTCGCAGCGGCGAGCGCGACCCCTTCGTCGACGCCGTGCTTGCCGAGGAAGGTCTCACGCTCGGCGAGCGGCAGCCGCGGACGCTGGAGGAGCTGGAAGACGATTATTTCGACCTGATCGTGACGCTGGCGCCGGAAGCGCACCACGCCGCGCTCGAGCTCACCCGCTCGCTCGCCGTCGAGGTCGAGTACTGGCCGATGCCCGATCCGACCGACACCGGCGGCACGCGCGAGCACATCATGGCCGCCTATCGCGACGTGCGCGAGCGCCTGAAAGCGCGCATAAGCCGACGTTTTTTGCTTCCGGAAGCAAAAGACGCCACGGATTAAGCATGTTCACAAGCGGGCGATTATCATATAGGTTCCGCCGCGAATTCCGGCCGGAGTCGAATGATTTCCGGTCAATTCGGCCGGAAATCATCCGACGCCAGATCAAAGAAGTAGAGCATGATGTCGTCTGAAAACCGCTTGACACTTTTCGGCATCATGCTCTAGGCGCCGGAACCTCCACCCAAGCAAAGGTATCGAATGCCGAAGGAAGAAGTCCTCGAGTTTCCAGGTGTGGTCACCGAACTGCTGCCCAATGCGATGTTCCGCGTGAAGCTCGAAAATGAACACGAGATCATCGCCCACACGGCCGGCCGCATGCGCAAGAACCGCATTCGCGTGCTGACCGGCGACAAGGTCCTGGTCGAGATGACGCCTTACGACCTGACCAAGGGCCGCATAACCTACCGCTTCAAGTAACGACCCGGCGCGAACCGCGATGAGCAACTTGCAGAAGCTCGTGCTTGCCTCGGGTTCGCCGCGCCGTATCGAGCTGTTGCAGCAGGCCGGCATCGAGCCGGACCGCGTGCTGCCCGCCGAAGTCGACGAGACGCCGTTGCGCGCCGAGCATCCGCGCTCACTGGCCAAGCGCCTTTCGAAGGAAAAGGCCGAGAAGGCGCTGGCTTCGCTGAAAAGCGAAGACGACCATGCGCCGGCCTTCATCCTCGCCGCCGACACGGTGGTGGCGGTCGGCCGCCGCATCCTGCCCAAGGCCGAGACGATCGACGACGCCGTGAACTGCCTCGGCCTGCTTTCCGGCCGCTCGCATCGCGTCTATTCCGGCATCTGCCTGATCACGCCGGGCGGCAAGCTCAGGCAGCGGCTGGTGGAGACGAGAGTTCGCTTCAAGCGGCTGCCGCGCGAGGAGATCGACGCCTATGTCGCCTCCGGCGAATGGCGCGGCAAGGCCGGCGGCTATGCCGTGCAGGGGCTGGCCGGCTCCTTCGTCGTCAAGCTGGTCGGCTCCTACACCAATGTGGTCGGCCTGCCGCTTTACGAAAGCGTCGCGCTGCTTTCCGGCGAAGGTTTTAGAGCGCACCAGAACTGGCACGCTTCGCGGCCATGAGCCCGGACGAAAAAGTAACACCGCTCAGGCCAAAGCGCCCCTGCCCGGAATGCGGCAAGCCTTCGGCGCGCGAGCACTATCCGTTCTGCTCGGCGCGCTGCAAGGACATCGACCTCAATCGTTGGCTGAAGGGCGCCTATGTCATCCCCGGCCGCGACGATGAGGAGGAAGAAGACGAAGGCTCGACGCAGGGCCCCGCGCCCAAAGACGAAGAGTGAACAGGCAAGCGAAGTAGGCAGGTCGGGCGAAGCGGGCAGACGGGCGAGCCGTTGTTTTCCGGCGATTTTTCTTTCCCGACGAAATCGACACCTAAGCGCTGGACAGGCCGAATTCCCGTGCTATAACCCACGCGCTTTCAAGGGGCGCCGTTCGGCGCTCTCGCGAAACCCGGCGGACGATCCCGTTAGCCGGCACAGGCCCAGATAGCTCAGTTGGTAGAGCAGCGGACTGAAAATCCGCGTGTCGGTGGTTCGAATCCGCCTCTGGGCACCATCCCCCCTTCTCCCGACACTCCCTTTCGCCGAAGCTTCTACGCCATGGCCTTCGCAAATGGCTGAATTTGCTTATCTCTTCGGCACGAATGATGCACTTGAGCGAATTTCATCGCAGTTTGGAATTAGCTGGGAATCTCGCAGCTTAGCATCACGTCTCTATTTGGAACCTGTGGCGCCGCAGAGCGTCACCTTGGCTGGATTGGCCGCTCTAACTTCCATGGTCGTCTGATCGATAATCGGGGCCGGCATATTTTCGCTTCCGCACATCTTCGCGAATGCGACCGGGCCGTTTGGCGCAATCATCGCCTGGTGTATCGCCGAAGCCGGAGCGTTCACCTTGGCGTGCGTCTTCCAGTCGCTCGCCGAGCGCAAGCCCAACCTCGACGCCGGCATCTTATGCAAAAGCCGGCTTCGGAGACTGTCGCCTGCATCGCCGACGTCTCCTAACTGGGTCCTGATCAAGTCGGCGCTCGGCGAATTCGCAAGGTTTCTCGCCAAGCACTATGCATCAAATACCGGGCGAGATGAAAGGCGATCATTTCACTAGGAATGGGTACCCCGCCTCCCCTTCAATTGAAGCATCCAAGCTGTTAAAATAGCGGGAGCGCACCTCGGTGCACCCGCGGGAGATGTGGGTTGTGACGACCCACCAGTTGCCCGCGGTATTGATGCTTTGGCGGTCCAAGTGGCCCCCTGCGCTGTTCGCACACTCCCTGCAAACGTTGCCAACTGCGACGGAGCGCTCGCGCGTTTCGTAAGCGGTCAAACGCGTGCGAGCGGCTCTGGCACCGGCCGCCCGACAGACCGGAGCGAAAAAGGGAGGAATACGATGGTCAGAAGATTTCTTTTCTCCGTGGTCTTCGCGCTGTCGTCGCTGATGGCGACGCATGCGTTGGCCGATATAACCGTGCTCGTTCCCTCGGGAAGCGAGGGCGACGGCCTGAGAGCCGCTGCCGCCGACTATGCGAAGCTGAAGGGTACCAAGGTCGAGATCGTTCAGGCTCCCTATAGCAACGAATTTGAACAGGCTGCCAACGCCGGCCAGACCAAATCGGGCGCCTTCGACATCGTTCTGATGGATGACCCGTGGATTCCGTTCTTCGCAGAGAACGGGCATCTCGAGGACCTTACGCCCTATTTCAAAAAGGCCGGGCTTGAAGGCCCTGACAACGACTTCCTGTCGAAGTCTCTCGCTGTCTGCCGCAATCCCTACAACAAGGGCCCCTACGTGTGCCTGCCCTATGTGGGAAACGCGCAGATGTTCTTCTATGACGCCGCCAAGTTCAAGGAAGCAGGCGTTGAAGCACCGAAGACGTGGGACGACGTGCTGAAAGCGGCCAAGGCGCTCTCCGAAAAAGGCGGCGGCCGCTATTTCGGCTACGTCTTCCGGGGCGGCCAGGGCAACCCCGTCGTCGCCGACTTCATGCCGATCTTCTGGTCCTATGGCGCCGACATGTTCAACACTGACCGGACAAAGGTGACTATCGACACACCTGAAGGTGCTGCTGCGATGAAGACCTTCATGGCGCTGCGCGACGTCTCGCCGAAGGGTGTCGAAAGCTACAACGCCAACGAGGTTGGTCAGGCATTGGCGGCTGGTGCCGCAGCCTCGTCGATCAACTGGCCAAACTGGGTCGCGACTTTTGAAGACCCCAGTCAGTCGAAGGTGGTCGGCAAGATCTCCTACCTCCCGATCCCGGCCGGCACGAAACCGGGCAGCTCGGAAATCGGCCACTGGACGATGGGCATCATGGCCGCGTCGAAGAACAAGCAGGAGGCCTTCGACTTTATGTTGTGGGCGACCTCATCGGAACAGATGAAAATCTCGGCCCAGCGCGGCAACCCACCGGTGCGCAAGTCGATCTTCACCGATGCCAGCCTGACCAAACAGGAAAAATTCCGGCACTATCCAGTGCTCATGCAAGCGATCGAAGCTTCGACACCGCGCCCGCGTCACCCAAAATGGCCTGAGATCGAAAACGCGTTCGGGATCGAGCTGTCCAAAGCCGTAGCTGGCACGGAAACGCCGGCGGAGGCGCTGAAGAAATCCCAGGCTGCGGTCGAACAGATAACCGGCCTCAAGTAGCTGGCCGCATTGTGATTGAGGTGGAGCGACATCGGTTATGCCGCTCCATTTGCTGGGTTACCGCTCGGATAGCGCAGGCATGTCCGCGCCGGCTTTGGCTCTCGGGGTTCGCCATGCTATGATTGGCAGATATGACGGATAGAACTTCCGATGACCGTTTCTGCCGGTGCGAAGTTCGGAAATTCGTTCGAGCGGTGGCTTGAGCTCCATCTCCGGGTTCTGATGCTTGCGCCCGCCATGCTGGTGCTGCTGACGCTCACGATATTTCCGTCGATCTACATGATCGTCGCGGCGGTAACCCGGATCAGCCCCAACCCCGACCTGCCCTGGCAATTTGCCGGCGCTGACAATTTTCTGAGGCTTCTCACCGACGAGCAGTTTCACGTCGGCTTATGGAACACGCTGTTGTTCACCGTCTTTGCCGTCAGCACCGAGTTCCTTCTCGGCCTTGGCCTCGCCTTGCTACTCGACCGATACATCCGGCGCTTGAATTTCCTGAAAACGGTCCTGATGCTGCCGATGATGCTGCCGCCGGTTGCGGTCGCCATCACCTGGAAGGTCATCTACGAGCCGCAATTCGGGGTGCTCAACGAGATCATGTTCCGGCTCGGCCTGCCTCTTCAGGCCTGGGCCGGCGACGTCCGACTCGCGATGTTCTCCGTGATCGTCGCCGATGTCTGGCAATGGACACCGTTCATGTTCCTGCTAATGCTTGCCGGGCTCGCGAGCCTACCGGACGAGCCCTACGAGGCGGCGGCGATTGATGGCGCTTCCGCTTGGCGGCAGTTCTGGGATCTGACGCTGCCGTTCCTGAAGCCGATCATTGCCATCGCGCTGCTTCTGCGCATCATGGACGCGCTGCGGCTCTTCGACCTCGTGTTCATCCTGACCGGCGGGGGCCCCGCTGACCGGACCAAGACGCTCAGTCTCTACATTTACCAGGTGGCGTACCGCTTTGCCGACCCCAGCTATGCGGCCGCCATATCACTGTTCGTGCTGTTCATGACCGTCGCGTTCAGCACGTGGTTCATCAAGCGCATGCGGCTTGCCGACTAGAGGATCTATGGCGCACCGCCGTAAAAGTATCGAAATCCAGCGCGTCGCCGCCTATGCGACGATCGCCGTTGCGCTCGTGGTCACCCTCTTCCCGGTCTACTGGATCGCGGCCAACTCGTTCAAATACGACATCGACATCTTCTCGATACCGCCGCAATGGATCCCCGCCAATCCGACGTTGAAGCATTACCGCGCAGCCTTCATCGAGCGGCCCTTCCTGATCTATGCATTGAACAGCCTGATCATCGCTGTCTCGACGACGCTCGTCTCAGTCGTCTTCGGCTCCCTGGCCGGCTATGCGCTTGCCCGTTTCCAGTATCCGGGCAGATGGCGCTATCAGATCTCGTTCTGGATCCTGTCGACGCGCATGATGCCGCCCATCGTGACCATCATCCCGCTCTACATCGCCTTCAACCATCTCGGCATGCTGAACACGAAGCCTGCGGTAATCATCGCCTATACGGCGTTCAACCTGCCTTTCGCGACCTGGATGATGAAGAGCTATTTCCAGGACCTGCCGGTCGAGCTCGAGGAGGCGGCCATGGTCGACGGCGACACGCGATTGGGCGCGTTCCTGCATGTCGCCTTGCCCCTCGCCCGTCCCGGGCTGGCGGCCACAGCCATCTTTTGCCTGATCATTTCGTGGAACGAGTTCCTGCTCGCCCTCATCCTGACCCTGACCGAACGATCGCAGACGCTGCCGATCGGCATTGCCGGCCGCGTCACCCAGTACAACACCTATTGGGGCGAAATCAGCGCTGCCGGCTTCACCGCCTGCATCCCCATCGTGATCTTCGCTTTCGTCGTCCAGAAACATCTAGTCCGCGGCATCTCGTTCGGCGCGGTCAAGGGATGAGCGGTCAAGGGGATGAACCATGGCCTCGGTCGTCTTCCAGCACGTAGTCAAGAAGTTCGGCGCCTTTACCGCGGTCAGCGACCTCAATCTCGAGGTGCGCGACAAGAAGCTTCTCGTCCTGCTCGGACCTTCGGGCTGTGGGAAGACCACGACGATGCGCATGGTCGCTGGCCTCGAAGAGGTCACTGCCGGAGACATCTTCATCGGCAGCGACCGGGTCAACGGCGTGCTGCCGAAATATCGCGATGTCGCGATGGTCTTCCAGTCCTACGCGCTCTACCCCCACCTCAGCGTCGCGGACAACATCGGCTACCCGTTGAAGATCCGCAAGGTGCCGGAAGACAAGCGGCGCCGGATGATCATGGAGGTGGCACGCCGGGTTGAGCTCGACGGGCTGCTCGACCGGCTGCCGAAACAGCTCTCCGGCGGACAGCGCCAGCGCGTGGCCCTCGCTCGTGCCATCATCCGAACGCCAAAGGTCTTCCTGATGGACGAACCGCTGTCCAACCTGGACGCCAAGCTGCGGGTCCAGATGCGGGCCGAACTCAAGCACCTCCAGCACGAGCTGCAAGTGACGACGATCTACGTCACCCACGACCAGATCGAAGCGATGACCCTCGCCGACAGAGTGGCGGTGATGAACAAGGGCGTGATCGAGCAGCTCGGTACGCCAAGGGAAATCTACAACGACCCGAGGACCCTCTTCGTCGCAGGCTTCATCGGCTCGCCGCCGATGAACCTTATCGATGGTGAGGTGAAGGACGGGGTCTTCACAAGCCCCGGTGGCATCAGGGTCGACGGCCTCGGAAGTGCGAGCGTTGCGCGGGCTGTGCTCGGCGTTCGCCCAGAGGACATTCACGTTATCCCCGCCGGAGGCGCAAAGGCCAATATCGCCGCCCCGATCTATTCGGTCGAACTGACTGGCGAAAGCACGTTGGTCACCGTGCGCGCCGGTGCGGCCTTGCTCGCTGTTCGCGCAGACAAGAACTTCGCCGGCGACTACGACCAGATCGTGCAGGTAGGCTTCTCGCCCGAACGCGCATTCGTGTTCGATCGCCAGAGTCAGGAACGTGTCGATTTCTAGGATGCTCCTCGCCGTGGCCTCACTCATGTGGGCCGGAGCCGCCGCTGCCGACGATGATGCTATCGCAGACAACCCGCTTGTCGAAATACCAGGAGGCCCGTTCGTCTTCGGTAACGACATGGGCAATGAAAACGAGCGGCCGCAACACATTGTCGAAGGCCAGGCCTTCGCCATGAACCAGACCGAGATCACCAACGCACAGTACCGCCGCTTCGTCACAGCAACGGGCCATCGGGCCGCTTTCTACGACCGGCATCCAGCCCTGGGCCTGCCCGACCATCCGGTCGTCGGCGTCAGCTTTGCCGATGCCGAGGCGTTTTGCGCCCATTACGGCCTGAAGCTGCCGTCCGAGCAGGAATACGAGCGCGCGGCGCGCGGGACGCAAGGAGCGCGCTTTCCTTGGGGCGACGCGCCGGTCGACGCCGCACGCGCCAATTACGGGCGCGACACCTGTTGCGGTGGTGATGACATCACGGCGCCCGCACGGTCGCTTCCCCAAGGGGCAAGCAAGGAGGGGCTGCTTAATCTCGTCGGCAATGTGTGGGAATGGACCCGTGATTTCTACGCACCCTACAGCGGTGAAGCGCCGCCCGAGATAGGCGGAAAGTATCGAGTGCTTCGCGGCGGCGCGTGGAACAGCGACCCCGCCCGCCTGAGCGCGACCTACCGGCTTGCCTACGACCCCGATTTTCGCTTCGCTGCCAACGGAGGCTTCCGATGCGTGCGCTCGCCGGATTGATCGCCCTCTCACTCATGATGGTCGCAGCCGACGGCTTAGCGGAACCGAAGGCGGCGCCGGGATACGAAGTCGAAACCGTGCAAAAGCCGGGAGCGATCTTTGCCGGCCTTGCACGCGACGGCGATGCGCTTCTGGTCACGGACCTGGCCGACGGCCGCCTCTACAGGCGCGGCCCGAATGGCCAATTCACCGCATTCGGGCCGGTCTTGCCGCACGGCACCGACGTCATGGGCGACCCGACCGGACCCTATAGGGTTGAGCGCCATGGCAAAGGCTATCTCGTCGCCCAGGGCTGGACGCCGGCGGACCGCAATGAGGACGCCAACGACCATGCAATGCTCGAGGTCGATGAGGGCGCCGTCACGAAGGTCGTCAGCAACGACTTCTGGAACCCCTACGACTTCGCCATGTCGGGCGACACGCTCTACGTAATAGACGCCGCGCGGAACTCGGTCGAACGTCTTCTGGTCGACGGGAGCGGTCGAACAGAGCTCTTCGCCTTTGCCCGGCTGAGCACCAGCGGCCAGACCTTAACGGCCTTGTCGCCGACCGAATTCGGCGACAAGCAAAAATACGAGTTCGACGCGGTTCCGACTGGCCTTGCCGTGCATGGTGGCCGGCTTTACGTCTCCCTGTTTGGCGGATTTCCCTTTCTTGCCGGCAGCGGCCGTATCGTCTCGCTGCCGCAGGCCGGCCAAACAAGCATCGCCCGCATCGAGGCCGCCGGCCTGAATGCCCCGGTCGATGTCGTCTTCGATGCGACGGAAGAGATGCTGGTCCTGGAGCACGGCACTTTCGATCAGTCCAGTGGCTGGGCGTCTGACAGCGGCAGGCTCCTCGAGATGGACCTCGTCTCAGGAAAAAGGCAGGTGCTTCTCGACGGTCTGACCCGCCCGGTCGACGTGCTGCCTCTCGACAACGGTGGTTTCGTCATCTCGCAACTGGACGGGAAGCTCGTCTTTCTCAGGCAGACAGGGCCTGCCCAGCCGCACCCCTAAAATCTGCAATCGACACGTAGCCGACGCTACCGGAATGCCCGCCAGCGCCGGTGAGTTGCCGAGATCTATAGATCCAATGCGTCGGTGCACCAGCAACTCGTAGGAAGGAGGAGTCTCCCAACCGGCACTCCATGGGCGCTGCTAGGCTCAGCGGACCATGTGTATCGAAAATGTTAACACCGCTCGCGGCCAACGTCATCCATCAATCGGTATAGAGTTCCAGCAGCCGGACGGCCGATCGAGGGCCGCGATGTCGGCGGCAGCCGACCTAAAAAGTCCGTTTCAACAAACGATTTCTACAACGGCGCTGTATTGGCGGTAGCCCTCCTGCGACTCGAACCCCCGTATCACTGGGTATCGGCCAGAGCTTTCAGCGTCTAACATAGGTGCAGATACGTCACTTGGCACACAGTATTCGGAAACCGAACCAATCCAGAGAAATATTTTGTTGGTATTTTTGTTGGTCAAAACTGCCACAGCACGATCCTCAACCAACTGAATACAAAGCGATATTTCTTTGACTTGGATTCCGCCTCTGGCACCATCCCCTCTTCTCCCGACATTCCTGTTCGCCGAAGCCTCTACGCTTCAGTCTCCGCAAATCGCTGAATTTGCTTATGTTTTCGGGCATTGGATAGGGAACGAGCCGAAGCTGGGAACCGAACCGATCCACAGAAAAAATTTTTGGTATTTCTTTTGGATGGCATTGCCGGCTGTAGCATCAACTATTTAAAAACAAAGACGGATTTAGCTCGTTTGGATCCGCCTCCGCCACTATCAACTTCTAGAAGAAGGCAATAGCTCGGCCTATCTTCGGCAGCACGTGTGAATGGCGGCAGCCCAAGCTAGCGAAGGCCGTAATCCAAGCGCTGCGACCGCATTTAACTGAAACGCGCGCGAAAATATGCAGGACCAGATGTCCGCTACAACGAAGAAGAGCGCGTCGGGCAAGGCGCAAGACGCCAGCGTAGACCTGATCGCGGTCGTTGTAGCGGTTACGGATCAGGGGCCGAGCGTGCTCACCGTCGGAGGGGCCAATGCCCTACCTTCGGGCCCATTTGAACTTGGTCATCGTTCTCTGCAGTTCGGCCTCCGTGCATGGGTGGAGCATCAGACCGGCCACCAGCTCGGCTATATCGAGCAGCTCTACACCTTTGCCGACCGCGACCGGATTGGCGAGCAACGCCAGCAGCGGGTGATCTCGATCAGCTACCTTGCCCTGACACGCGCAGAGCACGCCGCCGGCCCGAGCATGCGCGCCTGGCGGAGCTGGTACGACTATTTTCCTTGGGAAGATCACCGTTCCGGCGCCCCGCCGATGGTCTCGGACATACTGCAGTCGCGCCTGCTGACCTGGGCGGACGAGGCCAGTCACGATCCATTGCGGCGCGAGCGCCGACAGCGGGCTGCAATCGCCTTTGGCTTTGACGGCCGCGACTGGAACGAAGAGCTCGTCCTGCAGCGTTACGAACTCCTCTACGAGGCAGCCCTGGTCGAAGAGGCAACGCGCGGGTCGGAGCAAAGCGCATCCTCGCCGATACCCGGGACGTCGATGATAGCCGACCATCGTCGCATCCTGGCGACGGGGATCGCGCGGCTGCGCTCCAAGATCAAATACCGGCCCGTCGTGTTCGAACTGATGCCGCCCGTATTCACCTTCCTGCAATTGCAGCGCACAGTGGAAGCGCTCTCCGGAAGGCTGGTCCACAAGCCGAACTTCCGGCGCCTCATCGAGCAGCAGGAACTGGTCGAGGAGACGGGCGAGACGACCGCCGACACTGTCGGGCGACCGGCGAAGCTTTTCCGCTTCCGCCATGCCGTTCTCGACGAGCGGGTTGTCGCAGGGACGAAATTGCCACTATCGCGCGCTTGACAGGCATTATTCTCATAGTAAGAATATATCCAGATTATACTCATTATGAGAATAATTGGAGCGCCGATGTCCGTTTCGTTGCCGACCGCCGCATCCCTCTACGATCGCGTCCAGCGGGTGATCCCGCCGATCGAATGGCCAGCCTTCACCGGCGACATCGACGCCATCCTGGCGCTGAAGCGCGAGCGCAACGCCGTCATCCTGGCGCACAATTACCAGACGCCCGAAATCTTCCATTGCGTGGCCGACATCGTCGGCGACAGCCTGGCGCTGGCCCGCAAGGCGATGTCGGTCGATGCGGACGTCATCGTGCTGGCCGGCGTGCATTTCATGGCCGAGACGGCGAAGCTGCTCAATCCCGGTAAGACCGTGCTCATCCCGGATCTCGGCGCCGGCTGCTCGCTGGCCGACTCGATTACGGCTTCGGACGTTCGGCTGATGCGGCAACGCTATCCCGGCCTGCCGGTCGTGACCTACGTCAACACCTCCGCGGCGGTAAAGGCAGAGTCCGACATCTGCTGCACCTCGGGCAATGCGCTGGCGGTGGTGGAATCGCTCGGCGTGCCGCGGGTGATCATGCTGCCCGACGAATATCTGGCGAAGAACATCGCGGCGCAGACGAAGGTCGAGATCATCGCCTGGAAGGGACACTGCGAGGTCCACGAACGCTTCAGTCCTGCCGATATACGCGAACTGCGCGAGGCGTATCCCGGCGTCACGGTTCTTGCCCATCCCGAGTGCCCGCCGGACGTTGTCGCGGAAGCGGATTTCGCGGGCTCGACAGCGGCGATGTCCGACTATGTCGGACGGCATAAACCGGCGCGCGTCGTGCTGATGACCGAATGCTCGATGAGCGACAATGTCGCCGTCGAGCATCCCGAGGTCGACTTCGTGCGCCCCTGCAACCTCTGCCCGCATATGAAGCGCATCACGCTCGCCAACATCCGCACGGCACTCGAGGAGAACCGCCACGTCGTGGCGATCGATCGCGGCATCGCCGACCGCGCACGACTGGCGGTGGAACGGATGCTCGCCGTATGACGATGGACCATCTCCACGGCCGGCCGGTCATCATCGGCGGCGGCATCGCGGGCCTCATGACGGCGCTTCATCTCGCCCCGGAGCCGGTGGTTCTCATCTCCAAAGCTTCGCTGGGAGACGAAACCTCCAGCACCCTTGCCCAGGGTGGGATTGCGGCAAGCCTGGGCAGCGATGATTGCCCGGATCTGCATCTTGCCGACACACTCGCTGCCGGCGACGGGCTTGGCGACGAGATGGCCGTGAGGCGAGTCGTCGAGGCGGCACCGCAAGCGATCGAACATCTCGCGCGGCTGGGCGTTGCTTTCGACCAAGCGCTCGACGGCACGTGGCTGCGCGGGCTGGAAGCCGCGCATTCGCGCCGGCGTATCGTCCATGCGGGCGGCGACGCCACCGGCCGCGAGCTGATCCGTGCGCTTGTCGCCGCCGTGCGGCGGACGCCTTCTATTTCCGTCCTTGAAGGCGTCGAGGTCCGAAGTCTCTTTGTCGAGGACGGCGAAATAGCCGGCGTGCTTGCTGTCGGAGAAGGCGACGCGATGACGCTCTCGACAGGCCGCGTGGTGCTCGCGACCGGCGGCATAGGCAGCCTCTTCCATCATACGACGAACCCGCTCGGCTCGTTCGGCCAGGGCCTGGCGCTTGCCGCGCGTGCGGACGCTGAGCTTGCCGATCTAGAATTCGTCCAGTTCCATCCGACCGCGCTCGACGGCCCGAGGCGTCCGATGCCGCTGGTGAGCGAAGCGGTGCGCGGCGAAGGCGCGGTTCTCGTCGACGAACATGGCCGGCGCTTCCTCGCCGATACGCCCGCAGGCGAATTGGCGCCGCGCGATGTCGTGGCGCGGGGTGTATGGCATCAGCTTGGCGCCGGGCATCGAGTGTTCCTCGATGCGCGGCAGTGCCTCGGGCCGAGATTCGCCGAGCGTTTTCCCGCGATCGCATTGCTCTGCCACGAGGCCGGCATCGACCCTGCTCGGGAGCCTATCCCCGTGCGTCCTGCGGCCCACTATCACATGGGTGGCGTGGCCGTGGACACCGAGGGTCGCAGCTCGCTTCGCGGCCTGTGGGCGTGTGGCGAGGTCGCCCGGACCGGGCTGCACGGAGCCAACCGGCTTGCCAGCAACTCGCTCGTCGAAGCCGTAACATCGGCCTCCTGGGTCGCTGCAAGCGTCGCAGCCGCGTCGCCAAGCGCGCACAAACGGCTGAAGCCGGCGATCGTGCCGCCGCGACCCGATGCCTCGCGCATCCGTCCGATCGCTTCGCATGCGCTCGGCATCGAGCGCGACGGCCAGACGCTGCGCGCGGCGGCGATGATGCTGGCCCCGATTGCCGCCAGTCGCGATGCCGCCTCGGACCCCGCGCTGGTAGCTTTGATGATCACGGTCGCAGCTCTTCGCCGCAAGGAAAGCCGAGGCTCGCACTTCCGGACCGATTTCCCCAGCCGCGATACACAGCCGCGATCTCTGCGGCTGACCTTCGACGGGGCATTCGAGGCGTCAGCCGCCCTTAGCAACCTACTCCCAGCACGGATCGCCTAAAAATGACGCCACTACTGCCTCTACCCTCGATCATTATCGAGCCGATTGTGCGCAATGCGCTCGTGGAGGACCTGGGCAGAGGGAGCGACCTGACCAGCGAATCGGTCATTCCCCATGACCGCGCGGCTACGCTTGCGCTTACCGCGCGGCAGGCGGGCGTGATTGCCGGGCTCGACCTGGCAGCCTACGCCTTCCTGCTCGTCGAAACGACGATCGATATGCAGGTGCGGCGTCCCGACGGCAGCGAAGTGGCGGTGGGCGAGACGGTCGCCAGCGTCAGCGGGCCGGCGCGCGCCCTGCTCACCGCCGAGCGCACCGCACTCAACTTCCTGTGCCACCTGAGCGGCATTGCGACCGCCACAGCGGCGATAGTCGACGCCGTACGCGGCCACAAGGCCAAGATCGTCTGCACGAGAAAGACGACACCCGGCCTTCGCGCCCTCGAAAAATATGCCGTGCGTGCGGGCGGCGGAGCCAATCATCGTTTCGGGCTCGACGACGCTATGCTGATCAAAGACAACCACATCGCGATTGCCGGCGATATCCGCACGGCGATCGAGCGCGCGCGGGCGGCTGCTGGCCATATGGTGAAGATCGAGGTCGAGGTCGACACGCTTGAACAGCTCGATATAGCACTCGCGGCGGGAATCGATGCTGTGCTCTTGGACAACATGTCCGTCGAGCAGCTGACCCAGGCGGTAGCAATGGTGGGTGGCCGCGCCATCACAGAGGCGTCCGGCCGGGTGAACGTTCAGACGGCACCTGCGATTGCAGCGACCGGGGTCGACCTGATATCGGTCGGCTGGATCACCCACAGCGCGCCGATCCTCGATATCGGCTTGGACATCGCGGTCGATACGAACATGAACAGGCTCTTGAACTGAGGCAGAGCTGAGAGCCGAGCCCTAAGCTGGCCTAGTCGTCCACCGCCGCTCCTACAAGATAAGCGACGCAGCGCAATTTGAACGGTCTGGAGGAATGGCATGCGCAAAATCGTTGCCGGCAAGCTGCACGGCACCACGTCACCGAGGCCAATCTCGACTACCATGGCTCGATCACGCTCGACCCCGACCATTGCGAGGAGGCGGGCATCCTGCCGATGGAATTCGTCGATATCTGGAACAAGAACTCCGGCGCAAGGATCTCGACCTACGTCATCCTCGACGAACGCGGATCGCGCTGCTGCATCCTCAATGGCGCCGCGGCCCGCACCAGCCAGCCGGGCGATCAGGTCATCATCTGCAATTCGGTCTATGTGCACGAGAGGGAGCTGACCGCGCTCAAGCCGCGTGTGCTGGCCTTCGACAAGGACAATCGCGTCGTCGACCATCTGACCTATTCGGTTGAGCGCGACGCGGTCGGAGGCTACAGCTTTTCGATACTCGACGTCGCTAATAAGCCGCTCCCTATACCCGCGCTTGTTGCCAAATAGAAATTGAGCTCGGCGGCCGATCTTCCGGATTGCCGGCCGCCGAATAACCCTCGAAGCGGAGGTGGAATGAACCCGCAGCTACATGTGGACGCGACCGGTGAGCCGATCAGCCCAGGCTCCCCGCAATGGAATCGGGAAGCGGCGCAGGCAGTCTACGACCTGCCCTTCAACGACTTGCTGTTCCGAGCCCAGACGATTCACCGCGAGAATTTCGATCCCAACCGGGTGCAGCTGTCGCGCCTGCTTTCGATCAAGACCGGCGGCTGCCCGGAGGATTGCGGCTATTGCAGCCAGTCGTCGCATCACCAGTCCGGGCTCAAGGCGTCGAAGCTGATGGAGGTTCAATTCATCGCCGAGGCCAGGAAGGCGCGCGACGCAGGCGCCACGCGCTATTGCATGGGGGCGGCCTGGCGCAGCCCCAAGGAGCGCGACATGGACACCGTCGTCGCCATGGTCGAGGGCGTGAAGGCTCTCGGCATGGAGACCTGCATGACGCTCGGCATGCTCGACCTCGGTCAGGCGCAGCGGCTGAAGCAGGCCGGCCTCGACTACTACAACCACAACATCGACACCTCCGAGCGCTACTATCGCGAGATCATCTCGACCCGGACCTTCACTGAGCGGCTGGACACGCTGGCCAATGTCCGCGACAGCGGCATCAAGGTCTGCTGCGGCGGCATTGTCGGGATGGGCGAGGAGAAGGCCGACCGCATCGACATGCTGGTGACTTTGGCCAATCTGCCGGAGCCGCCCGACAGCGTGCCGATCAACATGCTGATCCCGATCGAGGGCACGCCGCTCGGCGAGGCCGAGTCCATCGAGCCGATCGAATTCGTGCGAACCATCGCGCTCGCCCGCATCATGATGCCGAAATCGCATGTGCGGCTCTCGGCCGGCCGCACGGCGATGAGCGACGAGATGCAGGCTCTCTGCTTCTTCGCGGGTGCCAACTCCATCTTTGTCGGCGACACTTTGCTGACCGCCGGGAACCCTGGAGAGGACAAGGACGGCGCGCTGTTTCGCCGGCTGGGCATCAAGCCGATGGAGCGCGAAGCCCAGTGAAAGGGCACGCTTCGCTCGAGCGCTACGAGGCCAGCCTGCGAGGGCTGGCCCGCAAGAGCCGATTGCGGACCCTCAGCGCCCGCGCCGGCCTCGACTTCGCCTCCAACGACTATCTCGGCCTCGCTTGCTCGCAGCGTATCGCGGAGGCAGTTACTGCGGCACTCGCCGCCGGCACGCCCGTCGGAGCGACCGGCTCACGGTTGCTGCGCGGCAACATGCCTGAGCATGAAGCGCTCGAAGCCAAGGCAGCCGCGTTCTTCGGCGCCGAGCGCGCTCTGTTCTTCGGCGGCGGCTATGTCGCCAATTTCGCGGTGCTCACGACCTTGCCGCAAAAGGGCGATCTGATCGTGCTGGACGAACTCGTCCATGCCAGCGCGCATGAGGGGGCGCGAGCCGGCCGCGCCGAAGTGACGGAAGCCGCGCACAATGACGCCGACGCGGTCAACGATGCGATCCGAAACTGGCGCGCGAGAGGTGGCGCGGGCCGCCCCTGGATCGTGGTCGAGAGCCTCTACAGCATGGACGGCGACCGGGCTTCGCTCGATGAACTGATCGAGGTTGCGGACCGCCACGATTCGTTCCTGTTTGTGGACGAGGCGCACGCCACCGGTATCTACGGCCCGGACGGGCGCGGGCTCGCGCACGATCTCGAAGGCCGCGACAATGTCGTGGTGCTGCACACCTGCGGCAAGGCGCTGGGCGCATCCGGCGCGCTGATCACCGCGCCCGCGCTGCTTTGCGACTATCTCGTCAACCGGTGCCGTCCCTTCATCTACGCCACCGCGCCCTCGCCGCTGATGGCCGTGGCGGCGGCAACGGCCCTCGACATCGTCGCCGACGAGCCGGAGCGCCGCGACCGGCTGGCGCGGCTGGTCGCGCTTGCAGCCAAGAGGGCCGAGGGCCTTGGCTTGCCTGCGAGCGGTTCGCAGATCCTGCCGGTCGTCGTCGGCGACAATGCCCGCGCCATGGCGCTGGCTGAAGCTTTGCAGTCGCGCGGCTTCGACGTGCGGGGCATCCGCCCGCCAACCGTGCCCGAGGGCACGGCAAGGCTCAGGATCTCGCTGACGCTGAATATCGGCGAGGACGATGTTTCGGCACTGTTTGATGCCCTTGCCGACGAATGGGAGCACAGACCATGACGGCGCGGGTCGTCGTGACCGGCACCGACACCGGCGTCGGCAAGACGGTTTTTTCGGCCGGCCTCGCGGGCCTGCTCGACGGTTTCTATTGGAAGCCGGTTCAATCGGGCCTCGACGAGGAGACCGACAGCGAGGTCGTTGCCCGCCTCTCTGGCTTACCTGCGGGGCGCGTCGTGCCGGAAGTGTACCGTCTGAAGATGCCTCTGTCGCCGCACCGGTCGGCCGAAATCGATGGCGTCGCGATCGAGGCGGCAAAGCTCTCGCCACCGGAGTTGCCGGGCCCGCTCGTCATCGAGGGTGCCGGCGGGCTGATGGTGCCGCTCAACCGGCAGACGAGGTTCATCGATATTTTCCGGGAATGGCAACTACCGGTCATTCTTTGCGCGCGCACGGCGCTCGGGACCATCAACCACACCCTGCTTTCGCTCGAGGCTCTGCGCGCCCGCTCCATACCCCTGCTCGGCGTCGCGTTCATCGGCGACGAGATGGCCGATACGCAAAGGACGATCGCCGAGATGGGCAAGGTGCGGGTGCTTGGTCGTCTGCCGCGTCTTGATCCGCTGAAGCCTGAGACGCTTGCCGCGGCGATGCGGGCCTCGTTCAACGTCGCCGACTTCATGGAGGCCCCGCATTGAGCCGCTCCGCTGTCTGGCACCCCTTCACCCAACATGCCACCGAGCCGGTTCCGCCGACGATCGCGCGCACTGAAGGCGCCTATATCGAGACGCGCGAAGGCCGGCGCATACTCGATGCGATCTCGTCGTGGTGGGTGATCACCCACGGCCACCGCCACCCGACGATCATGGCAGCGATCCGGGAGGCGACCGAAACGCTCGACCAGGTGATCTTCGCCGGCCTCAGCCACGAGCCGGCTGAGCAATTGGCATCGGCGCTGATCGACATGACGCCGGCCGGCCTCGACTGGGTCTTCTTTTCCGACAGCGGCTCGACCAGCGTCGAGGTGGCACTGAAAATGGCGCTCGGCTTTCACCGCAACAACGGCGCGCCGCGCTCGCGCATCGTCGTCATGGAGCATAGCTATCACGGCGACACCATCGGCACGATGAGTGTGGGCGCGCGCGGTGTCTTCAACGCCGCTTACGAGCCCCTGCTGTTCGAGGTCGACACCATCCCCTTCCCCGCCGCGGGCCGGGAGCAGGAAACGCTCGATGCCTTCGAGCGGCTGGCGCGTGACCGCCAGGTTGCCGCACTGATCGTCGAGCCGCTGGTGCTCGGCGCCGGCGGCATGCTGATGTACCCGGCCTGGGTGCCCGCCGAACTCAAACGTATTGCCGAGCGCTCCGAGACGCTCTTCATCGCCGATGAAGTGATGACCGGTTGGGGCCGCACCGGCACGATCTTCGCTTGCGAGCAGGCAGCGGTCACGCCCGACATTTTGTGCACCTCCAAGGGATTGACGGGCGGCTCGCTGCCGCTCGCGGCGACGCTCGCCACCGATGCGATTTTCCGGGCGCATTATTCCACGGATCGGACCAGGACGTTCTTTCATTCCAGCTCCTACACGGCGAACCCGATCGCTTGCGCGGCAGCGCTCGCGAATGTCGGCATCTGGCGTGACGAACCCGTGGCGGAACGCGTGGCCGCCCTATCGCGAATGCAAGCGGAAAAGGTTGCACGGTTCAGCCAAGATCCGCGTTTTGAGAATGCGCGCACGGCCGGCACCATCGCCGCGCTCGACCTCCGCGTCGGCAAGGCAGGCTATCTGGCCGAGGTCGGCCCCAAGCTGCGCGCCTTCTTCCTCGAGCGCGGATTGCTGGTGAGGCCGCTTGGCAACGTCATCTACGTGCTGCCGCCATACTGCGTGACATCCGACGAACTCGACCGTCTATACGACGCAATCGACGAGGCGGCTGAACTTGCGGGCGACGACCGATGAACCGCACGGCGCGGATCATAGGCCTCGGCCATCACGTGCCGGCGCGCAGGGTCGGCAATGCAGAGATCGAGGCAAGCTTCGGGCTGGAGGCGGGCTGGATCGAGCAGCGCACCGGCATCCGCTCGCGTTTCTGGGCGGAGCCAGGCGACACGCTTTCCGGACTGGCGACCAAGGCGGGCGACATGGCGCTCAAGGCCGCCGGCATCGATCGCAAGGAGATCGGTCTATTGCTTCTGGCCACGTCGACGCCGGACCATCTGCTGCCGCCGAGCGCGCCGCTGGTGGCGCACAGACTTGGCCTTGAGAGGGCCGGCGGGGTCGACCTTGCCGGCGCCTGCGCGGGATTCATTTATGCGATGACCTTCGCCGACGGCTTCGTGCGGTTGCACAACAAACCGGCCATCGTCATCGCCGCCAACATATTGAGCCGCCGGATCAATCCGGCAGAGCGCGCGAGCGCGGTGCTCTTTGCCGATGCCGCGGGCGCTGTGGTGTTGGCCCCGTCCGGCGATCCCGGCCACGGCATCCTCGGCTCATCTTTTGCCTCGGACGGGTCCGCCTATGGCCTGATCCAGATCCCGGCCGGCGGCAGCAACCGTCCCTTCGCGGAGGAGATCGACATCGCCGAAACCCGCATGACCATCGCGAACGGCCGCGATGTCTTCGCCAAGGCGGTGGAGATGATGAGCCGATGCTCCGTCGAAGCACTGGCTGCGGCCGGACTTTCGGTACCTGACATCACGCGTTTCGTGCCGCACCAGGCCAATGCCCGCATCTTCAACGCGGTCGGCAAGTCGCTCGGCATCGAGGATGAGCGCATCGTCAAGACCATCGCCGACTATGGCAACTCGTCGGCTGCGACGATCCCGCTGTCGCTGTCGGTTGCCCACGGAGCCGATCCCTTTCGACCGGGCGAGAAACTGCTGCTTGCCGCGGCTGGTGCCGGCCTGACTGGTGGAGCGCTGGTGGTTGGTTTCTGACCGGCAGGGCGCCCACCGATCCCGTGGAACGCGGCGCCTGACGATCCCAATCTCCCTTGAGGAGCACCTGCCCGCAACAGGAGTTGACAGGGCGACGTCGCATCGTCCAACCTAGACGTCTCACCAGGGGAGTCCCGGCAAGGGGCTGAGATACTGCTATCGTGCGCAGTGACCCGTTGAACCTGATCCAGTTCATACTGGCGTAGGGACGGTGCGAGGCTTCGCGGGTCGGCAATCCGGCTTCGGCATTCGGGTAAACCCCGACTCCCGTGCGAAGCGTCACTTCCTCCTCATCGCGTGGACTGGGTCTCCGTTGCACTCGAGCAAGGAGGCTCACTCATGAATGCCCACACCCCGACCGTCACCGTCGGCGAATTGCCAGCTTCCAAGAAGGTCTACAAGCCCGGCCAAGTTCACCCGGGTCTGCGGGTGCCGATGCGCGAGATCTCGGTCCACCCGAGCGCCGGCGAGCCGCCCGTCACGGTCTACGATTCGTCCGGCCCCTACACCGACGCCGCCGTGAAAACCGAGATCGAGCGTGGCTTGCCGCGGCTGCGTGAGACATGGATCGAAGCACGCGGCGATGTCGAACGCTATGAGGGCCGCACGGTCAAGCCCGAGGACAACGGGTTCGTCTCCGCCGATCGCCTGACTCCGGAATTTCCGGTGCGCAACAAACCCTTGCGCGCCGCCGGCGGCCGCGCCGTCACCCAATTCGCCTATGCGCGGGCCGGCGTCATCACGCCCGAAATGGAGTTTGTCGCCATTCGCGAAAACCTTGGCCGTGAGCAATTGCGTTCAGGACTTCAGCGCGATGGCGAGAGCTTCGGCGCCCCGATCCCGGACTTCGTCACGCCCGAATTCGTGCGCGACGAGGTGGCACGCGGCCGCGCCATCATCCCTTCCAACATCAACCATCCCGAGAGCGAGCCGATGATCATCGGCCGCAATTTCCTGGTGAAGATCAACGCC
Organism: Mesorhizobium dulcispinae; assembly: GCF_033977345.1. NCBI lineage: Bacteria > Pseudomonadati > Pseudomonadota > Alphaproteobacteria > Hyphomicrobiales > Phyllobacteriaceae > Mesorhizobium > Mesorhizobium dulcispinae. The sequence goes on along the minus strand of NZ_JAVIIY010000018.1, from coordinate 16,818 downwards.
AATATCGGCAATTCCGCCGTCACCTCGTCGATGGCCGAGGAGGTCGAGAAGATGGTGTGGGCGATCCGCTGGGGCGCCGATACGGTGATGGACCTTTCCACCGGCCGCAACATCCACAACATCCGTGAATGGATCGTGCGCAATTCGCCGGTGCCGATCGGCACGGTGCCGATCTACCAGGCGCTGGAGAAGGTCGGCGGGGTTGCCGAGGCGCTGACCTGGGAGGTGTTCCGCGACACCCTCATCGAGCAGGCCGAACAGGGTGTGGACTATTTCACGATCCACGCCGGCGTGCGGCTGCCCTACATTCCGCTCACCGTCGATCGCGTCACCGGCATCGTGTCGCGCGGCGGCTCGATCATGGCCAAATGGTGCCTGCATCACCACAAGGAGAGCTTTCTCTACGAGCATTTCGAAGAGATCTGCGACATCGCCAGAGCCTATGACGTGGCGTTCTCGCTGGGCGACGGTCTTCGCCCCGGCTCGATCGCCGATGCCAATGACGCCGCCCAGTTCGCCGAGCTCGAAACCCTGGGCGAGCTCACCAAGATCGCCTGGGCCAAGGACTGCCAGGTGATGATCGAGGGCCCCGGCCACGTTCCGATGCACAAGATCAAGCAGAACATGGACAAGCAGCTCGCGATCTGTGGCGAAGCGCCGTTCTATACGCTGGGGCCGCTCACCACCGACATCGCGCCGGGCTACGACCACATCACAAGCGGCATCGGCGCGGCGATGATCGGCTGGTTCGGAACGGCCATGCTTTGCTACGTCACGCCAAAGGAGCATCTCGGCCTGCCTGACCGCGACGACGTCAAGACCGGCGTCATCACCTATAAGATCGCCGCTCACGCCGCCGATCTGGCCAAGGGCCACCCGGCCGCCAAGGTCCGGGACGACGCGCTGTCGCGGGCGCGCTTCGAGTTCAGGTGGGAAGATCAGTTCAACCTGTCGCTCGACCCCGAAACGGCGCGGGCCTTCCACGACGAAACCCTGCCGAAGGAGGCGCACAAGGTGGCGCATTTCTGCTCCATGTGCGGCCCAAAATTCTGCTCGATGCGGATCTCGCATGACATCCGCGATGCCGCCCGAGAAGAGGGAGCGCAGAGGGACGGGCTTGCCGCCATGGCGGCGAAGTACCGGGACGGCGGCGACCTCTACATGCCCGTCGACAGCACCACAGAGAGCACAAACACATGAAGGTGCTCATTCGCGGCGCGGGCGTTGCCGGGCTGACGCTCGCGCACGAGCTGGCAACACGCGGCGCCGATGTGACCGTCGTCGAGAAGCGCAGAGAGATCGCCGGCAATGCCTCCTGGCAGGCCGGCGGCATGCTCGCGCCATGGTGCGAACGCGAGAGCGCCGAAGAGGCGGTGTTGGCACTCGGGCGCGGCGCGGCCGACTGGTGGGATGCGGCCTTGCCCGGCCATGTCTGTCGCCGCGGCACGCTGGTGCTGGCTCCTGCCCGCGACGCCGGCGAGCTCGACCGGTTCGGCCGCCGCACATCCCGCTTCAGGCAGCTCGACGCCTGTGAGATCGCGACACTCGAACCAGCTCTCGCTGGCCGGTTCGGGCGTGGGCTGTTCTTCGCCGGGGAAGCGCATCTCGACCCGCGCAAGGCGTTGCTTGCCCTTCGAGACAAGCTGCTCGGCGTTGGCGTGCGCATCGAGTTTGGCCACCGCTCGGGATACGCGGATGTCGAGGTGGACTGCACCGGCATCGCCGACAGACGCTCGGAGCTGCGCGGCGTGCGCGGCGAGATGCTCGTCCTGCAAACAGCCGAGATCTCGCTGGCGCGGCCGGTACGACTGCTCCATCCCCGCGTCCCGGTCTATGTCGTGCCGCGCTCGGCAAACCTGTTCATGGTCGGCGCGACGATGATCGAGTGCGATGCCGCCGGTCCGATCACCGCGCGCTCAACCATGGAACTGCTCGGCGCCGCCTACGCGCTGCATCCGGCCTTCGGCGAAGCGGAGCTGGTTGAAACAGGCGTGGGCGTACGCCCTGCCTTTGCCGACAACCTGCCTCGCGTCGAGCGCGACGGAAGGAACATTCGCATCAATGGCCTCTATCGCCACGGCTTTCTGCTCGCGCCGGCGATGGCTGGGCAGGCAGCCGACATGATCCTGGGAAATCCCGCCGCGAAGGAGTTTGCCCTTGAAGCTCACCGTTAATGGCCAGAGCCATGAAGTCGCGGCGGGGACGCTCGCCGCGTTGCTTGTCGAACTCGATTTCCAGGGCGGTTGGCTCGCCACCGCGCTGAACGGCGACGTCGTGCCGGCCGGGGAGCGAGATCGCTGCCTCCTCGCCGAAGGCGACCGCATCGAAATCCTCTCGCCGATGAAGGGAGGCTGATCCCATGCTCGAACTTTACGGACAGAAGCTCTCGTCCCGCCTCCTGCTGGGCACCGCGCTTTATCCCTCGCCTGCAATCATGGCCGAAGCGATCAAGGCGTCCGGCACCGAGATCGTCACGGTGTCGCTCCGCCGTGAAACCTCCGGTGGCAAGGCCGGAGGCCAGTTCTGGTCGCTGGTCCAATCTCTGGATGTTCGCGTCCTGCCCAACACCGCCGGCTGCCATTCGGTGAGCGAAGCGGTAACGACGGCGCGGATGGCGCGCGAGGTGTTCGGCACGGACTGGATCAAGCTCGAGGTGATCGGCAACCACGATACGCTGCAGCCTGACGTCTTCGGGCTGGTCGAGGCCGCAAGGATCCTTGCCTCGGAAGGCTTCGCGGTCTTCCCCTACACGACCGACGACCTTGTCGTCGCCGAACGGCTGCTGGATGCTGGCTGCAGGGTGTTGATGCCCTGGTGCGCGCCGATCGGCTCCGCGCGCGGGCCGCAGAACGCCGATGCGCTTCGAAGCCTGCGCGGCCATTTCCCCGCCATTCCGCTGATCGTCGATGCCGGCATTGGCCGTCCGTCGCATGCCGCAGCCGTGATGGAGCTCGGTTACGACGCGGTGCTTCTGAACACGGCGGTCGCCAAGGCAGGCGATCCTATCGCCATGGCTGCGGCTTTCGGCAAGGCGGTCGAGGCGGGTCGCGAGGCCCATTGCGCGGGCCTGCTTGAGCCGCGCGACATGGCCGTCCCCTCTACCCCAGTCATCGGCATGGCAGCGTTCTGATGAAACTCGATCCGTTCTACCTGATCGTCGATTCCGCCGCATGGATCGAACGTCTTGTGCCGCTTGGCGTGAAGCTGGTGCAACTGCGCATCAAGGACCAGGACGAAGCTTCGCTGCGCCGGGAGATCCGTGCCTCGAAGGCGGTGTGTGAACGCCATGGCTGCCAGCTTATCGTCAACGATTACTGGCGCCTCGCGATCGAGGAGCATTGCGATTTCGTCCATCTCGGTCAGGAAGACTTGGCCGAGGCGGATGTAAAGGCGATCCGCAGGGCGGGCCTTAGGCTGGGCCTCAGCACCCATGACGACGCCGAACTGGAGACCGCGCTCGCGGCCGAGCCGGACTATGTCGCGCTCGGCCCGATCTACCCGACCGTCCTCAAGGCGATGAAATGGAGCCCGCAGGGACTCGACCGCATCGCCGCCTGGAAGCGGCGCGTCGGCCAGCTTCCACTGGTCGCCATCGGCGGACTGACCGTCGAGCGCCTTGCCGGTGTCTTCGCGCAGGGCGCCGAGAGCGCAGCAGTCGTGACCGACATCACCCGCAACGCGCGCCCCGAGGCACGCGCGCTGGAATGGCTGGCGGCGACGGCGCAATGGCGATGACACCGCATGTGCTCATCGTCGCCGGCTCGGATTCCAGCGGCGGTGCTGGAATAGCGCGCGACATCGAGACTGTTGCGGCCTTTGGACTGCGCAGTTGCCTCGCCGTTACGGCCGTCACCGTGCAGACGCATGCGGCCGTCGTGCGGATCGACCAGATGCTGCCGGAGCTTATCGCTGCCCAGATGCGCGCAGGCTTTGCCGCCAACCAAGTCGCTGCGGTGAAGATCGGCATGCTGGGGACGGCGTCAGCGATCGAAGCGGTCGGCTCCGTCCTGGCGGCCAACCGCCAAGTGCCGGTCGTGCTCGACCCGGTGCTGGCCGCCAGTTCTGGACGTGTGCTGCTGGAGGTCGATGCCATCGACGCTCTGCGCCGCGATCTGATGCCGGTCTGCCGGCTCGTCACACCCAATTTGCTCGAATTGGCGACGCTGACCGGATCGGATCCGGCGCCTGACGAAGAAAGCGCCCGCCTTCAAGGCGAGGAATTGTCTGGCACCACAGGTACCGCTGTGCTCGTCAAGGGCGGACACGCGCAAGGAGCCTATGCCGTCGATGTGCTGCTGCAGCCAAACCGCCCTGCCACTCGGTTCGAGGCACCTCGCCTGGATCGCGGGATGCGCGGAACAGGTTGCATGCTGTCCAGCGCCATCGCCGCCTTTCTTGCCCTCGGCGCCTCGCCGGAAGACAGCGTCCGGAGTGCCAAGCAGTATGTTTTCGATATCATTGCTCGGCCGCAGTGACCGCGCCGAGCGGCTTGAGTTCCACCAGGCTACCTCGTCCTTGCCGTGACCGCCAGGATCCGAGCGCGACGATAGGCGTCCGGGATCGACAATGCCCAGACGAACAACCCAAACGCATGCCGGCCGACGAACGACTTGTCCGGCGTCGTCGTCATGTAGCTGATCACCGAAAACAAGATCACGAAGAAAGCAAAAGCCAGCCCACGCCTCACGTCGCGCACGGCGACATGGCCGGCGCCCGGCAGGATGATTGCCAGGGCGAGGACCAGGTAAGGATTGATCGGCTTGGCCATGGTGAGACCTCTGGCGGCTCAGGCCGCTTCGTAAACGGGCATGGCGGCTTCGTTCGCGGCCAGCGCTTCGCTCAAGGCCTCCGCCTTCGCGACTGCCTCTTTGACGAGGCTGGCTGAAATCGTCGTCACGGGAAAGCGGACCTGCCGCAGAAACAGATGTGCTGCGCGCTCGCCCTGGGCGGCCTGGAGGATCACCCGGGTGCCGCGCGGCGAAATGACGGCTTCCTTCATGGCCGGATCGGCAAAGAGGCTGCGGAACATCGTTTCGGCACGCTCGACCTGCCGCGCCGTGGCACGACCGTCCCCCCGCATCAAGAGTGAAGCGCCGGTCTCCGGCGGCGTCATCCATTCAGGCATGTCATGGACAAGAGAATAGTATTCAGCTCCGGTCGGGCGCGCGAGCGCACCGATCGTTGGCCGGCAACGCTCGCCAGCCTCGCTGAGCGTCACCCTGAGCCAGAGCTGCGGGAGCCGACGCGTCACCATGGCGTCGGCAAGGAGTTCGACCCGTATCTGCCTGCCACCCTCAAGGCGGCTGACGAGCATTGGAAAATGATCGGGTGCGACGCTGATCTTGGCGTTGGGAAAAAGCCCCGCTGCCTCGTCAAGGAGACCCCTGCGCTGCGCGAGGACAGCACGGTGGTCGCTGATCGCACGCTTGCCCATCCAGACACAGGAGGCGACGATAAAGGCCGAAAAAGCAATTGTGGTGATCATCGAGATCGCCTTGCACAGGACGGGCGGCGCTGCAGTGCGCCGCCCGTCTGGTTGATCTAGTAACCGCGCGGCTTTGGCCAGGGCATGGTGAACTGGTCGCCGCGGCGCACGAACTGGTAGCGCCGGAAGTGGAACCAGAGCGATGCCACGATGTAGAAGCACATCATCGCGCTGAGCTGCGTGCCGTAGCCGAGGAAGACGGCGAAATAGGCTGCGGCGCAAAGGGTCAGCAGGACGATCGTCGGCAGCGGATGGAACGGATGCACATAGCCGCGCTTGATCGTGTCGAGCGGCCATTTGCGCCGGAACATGACCATGTTGAAGGTCATGAAGGTGTATCCGAGCAGGCCCGACAGGATCGAGAACGTCACGACCTGGTCGAGCGGCGCGCCCAACGCAAAGATCAGCGCGATGGGAACCAGGAAGACGATCGACCGGTAAGGCGTGCGGTAGACCGGATGCACCGCGCCGAACCAGCTCGGCAGGTAGCGGTCGCGGCCCATCGAGAACCACGCACGCGAGGCGTCGTTGATGCAGCCATTTGCCGAGGCAAGTGTCGAGAACATCGTGCCGAGGAAAAGCAGGATCATCAATCCAGTGCTGCCCGTGACACGCGCGGCATCGAAGAGCGGCGTGCCGGCCTGGCCGAGATATTCCCAAGGCAGGAGGCCGGAGCAGACATACCAGGTCATGGTCGCTGCAATCAGCAGCGTCATGATGCCGGCCATCGTACCGTAGGGCAGCGAACGCGCCGGCGAGCGCACCTCTTCGGCTGCCTGGCAGGTGCCTTCGATGCCGAGATAGTACCACAGGCCGAAGTGCAGCGACGCGACGATGCCGATCCAGCCATAGGGCAACGGAGCCTTGGTGATCGCCGTGAAGTCGAGCGGTACGGCCGAGACGCCGAGCTGCACCGCGACGAACAGGGCGATGATCGCCAGGAAGGCGATGGCTGTAATGACCAGATTGAAGGTCAGCGTCGCCAGCACGCCGCGAAAGTTGAGCCACGCCAGGAACATGATCGAGAGGACGATGAAGGGCTGCTGGTTGAGCCCGGTATGTCCCATCATCCCCGCGACCGTGTCGAGCAGGTAGCCGACGGTGATCGCGTTGGCCGCCTCGAGCATGGTGTAGGCCATGACAAGGAACAGGCCGACATTGAAGGCCATCAACGGCCCGACGATGTGCTTGGCCTGGGCGTATTGGCCGCCGGCAGCCGCAATGGTCGACGTCACTTCGGAATCGATCATCGCCACGCAGGTATAGAGCAGGCCGGCCACCCAACAGGCGATGAGACCGGCGATCATGCCGCCTTTGCCGATGGAGAAGTTCCAGCCCATATACTCGCCGACGAGCACGATGCCGACGCCGAGCGCCCAGATATGGGCAGGGCCGAGGACACGCAGGAGCTGGAGCCGCTCGGTCCCGTCAGCGGTTGATGTTACGTTTGCCATCTCCGTTCCCCTCAGATCGTGTGGCGCTCGGCCGAAACCTCAATCTCGCCTTCGCGCGATGAGGTCAGCAGATCGTTGTCGTAGGTGGTGTCGATGCGAATGAGATTGATGAGCATCAGCGCACCGAACATGGCGGAAAGGGCCCAGGCCGCATATTCCAGAATGTTCCAGATATCCAAGGTCGCCTCCCCTATCGCCGCTTCGAGCCGAAGCGTTCTTCGATCACTTCGCGGTATTCCTTGCCGGAAAGCCGCACCACCAAGACAAAATAGCCAATGACCAGCACCGCCATGACGATCAGCGGGAGCCAACTGAAGCTGTAGTCGAAACGCGCGTTGATGATGTCGTTCGCGACGGCTGGATCGGTGATTCCGATAGCGGCCCATTGCTTGGTTTCAATGGGGTTCTGGCCGAGCGCTTCCCAGGTCGGGTTGGCGATCGGGCTGGGCGTTTTGGCGGCGCCGGCAAAGCCCAGGTAAAGGGGCAGATAGAGGGCGCCCACCGTCAGGACGAGCAGGGTGAGAACGTCGAAGACCTGACCGGCCAGGCTCTGTTTGGGAGGTTGATAAGCCATTGCCAGCTCCTTAAGCCCGGCGCCGGCGCATCTCGTCGAGATGCTTGATGTCGAGGCCGTAGATGAAGTGCTTGTCTTCGACGTAGTGGCGCAGCATGGCGACGATGGCCGCCGTGTTGAAGGCCAACACCAACCCGCATGCTATCGTCAGGATGATGCGGATTGCGGGAATCGAAATGTAAGGCCAGACGTTGGTCAGCGCGAATAAGAGCGTGCACCACAGCACGACGATGAAGGCCACCAGGCCAGCCCGATCGCGGGCATGCATTCTGTCGATACGCTGATTGAGACTTAGTTCGCCAGTTCGATCACTGATTGCAGCTTCCATGTGTTCTCCCTCCAGGGTGGCCATTTTCGGCTTCGTTTGCGCTTGGCGCATGGGGAAAATTAATTTCCCTTCAGGAATATCCGGCAAAGTTAATTTCCTGTCAAGTGACGCGGAGCAGATAGTGGATGGCGTCGGCAAGGCAGAGATGCCCTGAGCGGATTGGACCTGGATACAGGGCTGCCTTCGCGCGCTACGCGCGTTCGCCATCGTCTCCACAGGTTTGGGGGCCACGCCTTTTCGATTGCGCGGAGCGGCCGCCGAAAGCGGCAAAGCAGCCTTAGGGTCCCCGGCGGAATTGCACTCGGCGATCAGGGCTTCCGGCGCTGATCCATCAACGGTTGAACGCCAGCCGTTTCATGGAAACGGCGAACCGCTCGATCTCTTTGTCCTTACGCAATTCCGGACGGAAAACCGTTGCACGGTTTTCCGTCCGGAATTGCTCCAGGTCGGATCATGCCGGCCTGCTCAGCAAGAACGCGGTTCCGACTTCGCCGGCACCTTTGCTCCGGCAAAGGTCACTCGTAGATCGGAAATCGGCTGACCAAATCGTGCACTTCCTCGCGTACCGCCGCCTCGACTGCCGCGTTGCCGGTCTCGCCTTTGGCAGCCAGGCCATCGATGACGCACATCGTCAGGCGGCCGACCTGACGGAACTCGTCGGCGAGGAACCCGCGTGTCGTGCATGCCGGCGTGCCGAGCCGAATCCCGGAGGTGACCATTGGTCCCTGCGGGTCGAATGGGATGCCATTCTTGTTGCAGGTGATGTGGGCGCGGCCGAGCGCGGCCTCGACCGACTTGCCAGTCAGACCCTTGCGCCGCAGGTCGACCAGCATCAAATGCGTATCGGTGCCACCTGAGACGATGTCGACACCGCCATCGGCGAGGGTCTCGGCAAGGGCTTTGGCATTGGCGACGACGTTTGCGGCATAAGCCTTGAATTCGGGCGCCAGCGCCTCGCCGAAAGCGACGGCCTTTGCGGCGATGACGTGCATCAGCGGTCCGCCCTGGAGGCCAGGGAACACCGCGGAGTTGATCTTCTTGCCGATCTCCTCATCGTTGGACAGCACCATGCCGCCACGCGGGCCGCGCAGCGTCTTATGGGTGGTTGTGGTCACCACGTGGGCGTGTTCGAGGGGGGTGGGGTGGACGCCACCGGCAACCAGGCCGGCAAAATGCGCCATGTCCACGAACAGCTTGGCGCCAACCTCGTCGGCTATCGCGCGAAAGGCCTTGAAATCGATGATGCGCGGATAGGCGGAGCCGCCGGCAAGGATCACCTTGGGCCGGTGCTTGCGCGCCAGATCGCGCACCTCATCGAGGTCGATGCGATGCGTGTCGGGGCGAACCCCGTAGGAGACGACATTGAACCACTTGCCGGACTGGTTGACCGGCGCGCCGTGGGTAAGATGTCCGCCGGCGGCGAGGTTAAGGCCCAGAAAGGTATCACCAGGCTGCATCAGCGCCATGAAAACCGATTGGTTGGCCTGGCTGCCGGAGTTCGGCTGGACGTTGGCGAAGGAGCAGCCAAACAGCGTCTTGGCGCGCTTGCGCGCCAGATCCTCGACTTCGTCCACGAACTGGCAGCCGCCATAATACCGGCGGCCCGGATACCCCTCCGCATATTTGTTGGTCAGCACCGAACCTTGTGCCTCGAGCACCGCCCTGGAGACGATGTTTTCGGAAGCGATCAGCTCGACCTCGTCACGCTGGCGTGTGAGTTCGCGCGCCATGGCGTCATTGACGGAATGATCCGTAATGGCCACGCCGGCGCGGAAGAACCGAGCTGCGGTACCAGTGCCAGGCTTGGTCGAAATGTTCATGAGGCTCCTCCCGTGCGACGCGACGCTTGCGTCAAGATTGCTGTCAGCCGGTCCAGCCGAGACCGGTTGAAATGCAGTTGATCGAAAGCAAAAGTGCGTTGACCGCCCGCTTGGGTTTTGCGGTGGAGCCGTCCTGTGCGCGGACCTCGCGCAAGAGCTGCACCTGCAGTCGGTGTATGCCGTCCATCTGCGGCCTGATGCGATCGAAATGCTGCTTGAAGGCAGGGAAGCGCTGCGAGACCTTCAGACCGCCATTGACCTCGGCGATCATCTTTCGGGTCAGCAGATATTCGGTAGCGATCTTGCGGTAGATCCGTTCACCCACCTCGCGATCTTGCACCAGACCGGCATAGAGCCGGCCGATTTCCATGTCGGTCTGGTAAATTCCCTTGTCGACCTCATCGATGATGAGACGGAAGAAGCGCGAGCGCTCGAACATCTGCCTGAGCAGTTCCAATCCGGCGTTGCCGCGAACATTGAGGAAGGAATTGAGCGCGCTGCCGATGCCGTACCAGTTGGTCAGCAGATGCCGGTTCTGGCTCCAGGCGAAAACCCAAGGGATGGCTCGCAGGTCGGAAATATCGCGGGCGCCGAACCGGCGTGCCGGACGCGATCCGATCTTGAGCAGCGACAGCTCCTCCACAGGGCTTGCCTGATGGAAATAATCGATAAAACCCGGCTCGTTGATCAGGCCCGAATAGGACGCCTGCGACATGCCGGTCAACGCCTCCAGAGCCTCGTTGAACTCGGGGATGTCCCTCAGCTCGGGCTCGTTGGCCGACTTGACGCTGTGGGCGAAAACGCTCGCGGCCAGGATTTCAAGCTGGTAACGCCCCGTGCCACGATTGGCGAATTTCGACGACACCACCTCGCCCTGCTCCGTCACGCGCATGGCTCCGCCGACCGTGCCGGCGGGCTGGGCGGCGATCGCCCGGCCAGTCGGCGCACCGCCCCGGCTGACCGAACCGCCACGGCCGTGGAAGAAGCTGATCTTGATCTTTCGCTTCTGGCCGAGAGCGTGGATACGCCTTTGCGTCTTGTTCAACTCCCAGTTCGAAGCGAGGAACCCGCCGTCCTTGTTCGAATCGGAATATCCCAGCATGACTTCCTGCCGGTTGGAGAAGTCGCGCAGCGAGCGGCGTACGATCGAGACCGACAGCAGCCGATCTAGAATGTCGGGGGCGGCACGCAGGTCGGCAATGGTCTCGAAAAGTGGCACGACACGCAGTCCGATTGTGCCGCTGCCGTCGAGAGCGGTGGCCATGCCGCTGTATTGGCCGAGCAAATAGACGGCAAGCAAGTCATCGCAAGAGCGTGTCATGCTCAGGATGAAGGCGCCCACCGCACCGCCGTTCAGTCCAGACGCGGCCTCGCGAATGACGTCGAACAGGTCAAGGAGCTCGCGCGCCTCCGCGGAAAGCGCCCCCCGGCCGATCCCAAGCTGCTCGCCGGTACTGAGCGCTGTCCGAATTCGCAGGCCCCATTGTGGCGTATCCGGCGCGGGCGCCTGATCCCCATCTGTAAGCCTGAAAAGCTCGGCCAGCACTCGATTGACCACCGTCGAGTTCTGGCGAATGTCCAACGCGACCGTTCGGAAGCCGAAGGTTTCGACTTGCTGGCGCAAGGGGCGGACGAAGCGTCGCCCGACCAGGTTGCCGCCCAATTTGGCCAGCACCGTTTCGAGGTGGCGCAGGTCGGCCTTAAGCAGCTCCGAACGGGCATACGGCTTGGCCGCTGTCTCACCGAGCGTGGCCCGCAAGCGATCCAACATCGCGGCCGCGAACTGCCGCAGCGGCTCTCCCGGATTGCGCGCCACAATCTCCCGGGCCGCGCCGCTCCGATGCAGCGCCTGGCCCAGCGCCTTGTTGAAGTCCTCCGGGATGTCGACGACATTGGCGCTGACGCTAAGCACCGTGACCAGTCGGCGAACCTGCTGGATGTACCAGCCGATAATCGCCTGGCGCGATTCCTTGAGCGCGCAAGCGGTAGTGCTTGCAGTCACATTCGGATTGCCGTCACGGTCCCCGCCGATCCACGACGCGTAGCGCATGAAGGACGGCACCTTGAGGTCGTATTTCGGGTAGTGACAGGCCAGCGCTTCCTCGACGGCATCATAGATCTTCGGAGTCGCCTCGAAGATCACCTCGCGGAAAAAATGCAGTCCCCAGGCGATCTCACTTTCAACCGAGGGGCGTTCAAGCCGCAACTCGCCCGACATCCACAGCAGCTCGATCTCGCTCCTGAGATCGTCGATCAATTGCTCATGCTCGCGCGGCGCCCAGCGCTGCTGTTCGAGTTCGGTGAGCTTGCGGTAGATGCGCCGGTGGATTTCAAGAACCGTGACTCGCTTTGCCTCGGTCGGGTGGGCGGTCATGGTGGGACCGACACTCAGCGTGTCGAGGGCGGCCTGGATCTCCTCGGCCGGGTAACCGGCTGCTTTTATTTCGCCTATGACATTGGCGAAGGAGCCGATCACCTCGTCCGCGCCGCCCATCTGCTCAAGTTCGCGGCGTGAACGCATCGCCAACAGTTCGTTCGCGATCGCGACGAGCTGAAACCATATCCCTGTCGCCTGCAGGGCCGGAATGCGCTGAGCGTCGGTGAGGGTGTCGAGGCTTGCACGCCCGGTCAGAACATCCCCCAGCCCGGGCTCCCGTGCGCTGACGACGGTCGTCAGGAGCCTGAAAAGCAGGCTCCGGACGTCCTCGTGACAGCTGAGTGGTCTGCTGTCGTTCAAAGCGGCACCCATTCTTCCAATGTTGTCCCGAGCTTGCCCGGCGAAGCGGACATCCCGGGATTCTCCATCTGGAAGCAGATAGACTTTCCGCCTTCTTGAAAACGCCCGGACGGGTAGATTTGCCATTCGTTCGGGTGGGTTGGAGCACCAACCGAATGATGATCGGCAGGGCCGACCCGGGACCACCGAACCAGGCATGAATCACGACCTTGCCAGCATTGGTCCAGCGCGATTTGGAGCTAGACGCCATTTAACTGTTATGCAAACATGTTGCCTTATAGGAAAATGACGCAAGATATCTAGGACTGAGGTTCATATTCGACAAACCGCCAGCTCGGCGCGTTTCGCAGGGACCTCGGGAAGGGGCTTGGACATGGATATGCACAAGGTGTTTCCAGATCTCTTTGAAGGGCATGCGCCGATCACCCTCCAGAACGCTTTTCACGAAGCGCTCGAGGCGCTCGAGGAATGGGGCGAGAAAGACGAAGAGCCGCTCGTTCCGATCCACGGCGTTGCCATACCGATCAGCAGCGTCTTCGTCAGAATGAGCGCCTGCACCGATCTGATGCCGCTCAGAACACAAGGTGTGCTGGAAGCGATTATCGGCAGGGATCTGGTTCGCGCCTCAGGACGGATGCTTTACGCTGACGCGGCAAGGCTTGCGATGCCCCTGTTCGCTGCGCGGGTAGATCCTGGCACCCTTCCCGCTTATCCCTGACATGGACGGATGAACGCGACCGCAGCACCCGGACTTTCCTTGGAGGGGACCCAGCTGTCGCGGATTGCTTCAAAGCCGCCCGGACATAGCGCGGGGGACCGAGTAGTCCCCAGGCCGTGACGGCTGTCCCGCACAAAGGATTGCCAAGGACAGCGATGCAGCCCATGGCAAAACCTTCCCGGTGAGTTCAAACGCGCCCTCGGTTTTTCTCGCCGGTGTAGAGCGCCACAGCCATCGCCCGGTTGCGGACGTCAAGTTTGTCGTAGAGGTTCCTGAGGTGGTATTTGACCGTATTCTCGGAAATTCCGGTGCGGGTCGCGATCTGCAGATTGGTCCAGCCGTCGGCCAGCACCGAAAGCAGCTCGCGCTCGCGTGTCGTCAGTCGCGACATCGGCGTGTCGTTGATTTTCGAGACGTCCAGGTAAGGGACACAAATGCGGCCATTGGCGACCGCCACCAGGGTGTCGAAAAGGATCGCCGGGTCATCGAACTGATAGCAGAACCCCTGGACGCCAAGGCGCACGCACTGTTTGAGGATAGCGATGTCGTGATCGTTGGAAAAGATCACGAGGCGCGCATGCAGGCTGCGCCGCTGCATCTCCGTCATGACAGCGCCGGCGTCCATGTCCGACAATTTCCACCCGAGCACGGCGAGGTCGAACTGAGGAGTTGAGGCAGACGCCGCCCGGAGAAAAGCCTCACCGGCCTGGACGCTACCAACGAGATCGAAGCGATCATCTCGCGAGATCATATCCCCAAGGGCAGCGACCACGAGCGGATTGCGCTCTCCGATGAAGATCCTGAATCTGCTCTTTTCGGGCATTGACTCCACCTAGGTCCCGACACATTGGCGCTGATCTCAGACTCGGCGGCATTCATGTGCGTTCCCGGCCTTCGGCTCTTGCGCCCTCTCCCTTGCAGTCCCCTACGCTGGCCGATCACTTCCCTGCTTCGACCACCTTTCGGCATTGATCCCCGATCGACGCGATCCGCCACGATCTCCATTCATCGCATAATTTCCATTCATAGCATGAATTTAATTTTCCTTCTAGTACAATCGATCAGGTCGACACACTGTGGATTGGGGCCGTCGCGAGGCATGAGCCTTGCGCGCGCTACGGCCGGCGTCGCTTCATGTCGCTGGACGGCGTGGAATGCAACGAATGCTACTGCATCAACAATATCTGCAGGTCGGCGACATTGGTGCCGGTAGCGCCCGTCATCAGCAAATCTCCAGACGTTGCCAACGCGGCATAGGAATCATTGTTGCCCAGCAGGAGGGCGGGCTCCGGACCGAAGTTGCGCATTCGGAACGTGGACCCTGCGTCGACGATAGCCCCGGCCGCGTCGGTGGGACCGTCCCGGCCATCGGTACCGCCGCTCAGAAACACCCAGTCGCGGCGGATCGGTTTCTCTTCATTGGCCAGCGCGAACCGCAGCGCCAGTTCCTGATTGCGTCCTCCCTTGCCCGTCCCCGAGACCTCGACGGTTGTCTCGCCGCCGGCGACCACCGCCACCGGTCCTGAATGGCAGGCATGCTGGAGCGCGATACCGTGGAGCGTGCGGGCGGCGTCACAGACATTGCCGGACAACCAGCCGCCGGCCTTGACGACATGAATGCCGTGTTGCTGGGCTTTTGCCATCACGCTTTCAACACTCATGCGGTTGGAACCGACGACCACATTCTCGATGCGGTCGAACATCGCTTCTGAAAAGCGCTCGTCAGGCGAAAGAAGAGCGTCCTTGAAAGACGAGTCGACCCGATACTTCGAAAGCACGCTGTGCGCATGGGAAACGGAAGCGTAGAGCGGAGCTGTAGGGCCGCTGGCCACAAGGCGAACGTCGTCGTCGGGCACATCCGAAACAATGAGCGACAGTATGTCGGCCCTCGAAGCCAATTGCGCCAAGCGTCCGCCCTTCAGGCGCGAAAAATGCTGCCTGACAGTGTTGACCTCCCGAATGTCGGCGCCCGAACGGATGAGGGTGTCGTTGAGCGTAATCTTGCCAGCCAGCGACAGCCCGGCAGAGGGAGCGCATAACAACGCCGAGCCGCCACCGCTGACCAGAACGAGAAGAAGGTCGCCGGACTCCGCCGATCGGGCAAGATTCTCGACGGCGCGGCCCGCGTCGAGACTACCCTGATCCGGCAGGGGGTGCCCGGCCGTGATGACCGCCACGCCATCGATCGCCTCGGCATTTTCGGCATTGGTGACAGCTACGGCCTTGTGCAGCTTGCCGCCAATCAAAGGCAATGCGGCGCAGGTCATCGCGCAAGCCGCCTTGCCGAAGGCGATAAGGATGACGCGCCTGGCCTTTTCAAGTCGCTCAGAGTGCCGTTCCAGCGCAGCGACAACCGCAGGGCCCGGCTCGGCCGCAGCGACGCCCATCCGAAACAGGTCGATCGCCTGCTTGCGCAGATCCATCAGCGCCGACCCAGGGCCGGGCGCCACCGTCATACCACCCGATCCGGAGCGGGTTTGCCCTCGAAGAATGCGATGAGATTGTCCAGGGCCTTCATGCCCATCGCCTCTCGCGTCTCCGCGGTCGCGCTGCCGAGATGGGGAAGGAGAACCACGTTCTCGCGCTCAAGCAGGCCGCGCGGCACTGCCGGTTCTTCGGCATAGACGTCGAGCCCGGCGCCAGCGATCGTTCCCTTGTCGAGCGCGCAGATAAGGGCGGTCTCGTCGACGACATCCCCGCGCGCCGTATTGATGAGGAAAGCGCTCGGCTTCATGATTGAGAGCCTTGCTTCGTCAATCAGATGCTTGTTTTCGGCACCGCCCGGACAATGCAGCGAGACGAAATCGGACTCCGCCAGCACTGCCTCGATGGATGGAAGTTGCCGCGCGGACATAGACCGGGTCTCGTCGTCGTCAACCCTGGAACGATTGTAGAAGACGACATCCATGCCAAAGCCGAAATGCGCCCGACGTGCCATGGCCTTGCCGATGCGTCCCATGCCGATGATCCCAAGCTTCTTGCCCGAGACCTTCGTGCCGATGAGATGCGTCGGACACCATCCCTTCCAGGCGCCGGCGCGCAGTTGCCGCTCGCCCTCCCCGGCGCGGCGCGCAACGGACAGGAGCAGGCTCATCGCGATGTCCGCCGTGCAGTCCGTCAGCACTCCCGGTGTATTCGTCACCGCAATGCCGCGTTCACGGGCAGCCGCCACATCTATGTGGCTGAAGCCGACCCCGAAATTGGCGAGCAGCCGGGTGCGACATCCGTCAGACGGAAACACCGAAGCAGGCAGTCGATCGCTGACCGTCGGAAGAATTGCGTCATAAGTCTGGAACGCCGTTGCGAGTTCCGCTGCCGTCAGGGGCACGTCATCTTCATTCAGCACGGCGTCAAACCGTTCTACCAGGATTCTCTCCACTTTGGCCGGCCAGCGGCGGGTTACGATCACACGCGGCTTCATTCACAACCTCTCAACTTGCGCAATCGCACGGCGAACCGCCGGACGACTCCAGCGGTTCGCGATGCTGCCAGCGATTTCGACGCACCACCTCGGCCCGGACCCGGCACAGGCTCAAGCCGCCTTCAGCCTCTGTTTCAGGACATCGGCGACCGTTGCACCGAACGCTGCCGGGGTCGGCACGATCACGACGCCGGCGTCTTTCAGGATTTCGACCTTTTCCTGCGCCGACTCGCCGAAGGCGGAGATGATGGCGCCGGCGTGGCCCATGCGGCGGCCCTTCG
>NZ_JAVIIY010000017.1:0-102220 GCF_033977345.1 Mesorhizobium dulcispinae | reverse complement strand
TGGGGAAGGAAGCGGCGCGCATGTCCTCCATCGGCAGGTTCATGGCCTGCCGGACCTCTTCCGGGATGTTGGTAGGTCCTGGGATGAAGAGATGGGTGAACCCTGCCATGCGCGAAACTCCTCCGATCGTTTGGGATGGTGGAGGAAGTTTCGTTCCGATAGCGCCCCGCAACAACACCTTGCCGGGTAAGTTGTCGCCACGCGCGGGTAGGGTTCGCCTACCCGGACGGCCTACCCGAAAGGCGATTTGGAATTACGGCGCTTCTCATTCGCATAGAGCGCGACCGCCATGGCGCGGTTGCGCACGGCGAGCTTGTCGTAGAGATTCTTGAGGTGGTACTTCACCGTATTCTCCGAGATCCCGGTCCGGGTCGCGATCTGGAGATTGGTCCAGCCATCGGAAAGCACCGCAAGCAGCTCGCGCTCACGCACGGTGAGCTGCGACAAGGGCGTGTCGTTGACCTTGTTGATATCGATATAGGGGATGCAGATGCGCCCGTGCCCGACCGCCAGGATGGTCTCGAAGATGATCGGCGGATCGTCGAACTGGAAGCAGTAACCCTGGGCTCCGAGCCGCACGCACTGCTTCAGGATGCCGATGTCGTGGTCGTTGGAAAAGACCGTGATGCGCAGGTCGAGCTTGCGGCTCTGGACTTCCGCCAGGATGTCGGCGCCGTCCATGTCGGCGAGCTTCCAGCCGATGACGGCGACGTCGAACCGGGTGCTCGCCGCCAGTTCGAGGAATTCCTTGCCGCTCTGCACGGAACGCAGCAGCTCGAAACGCCCATCGCATTCCAGCATCTCGCGAAGCGCCGACACAACGAGCGGATTGCGCTCGGCGACGACAACGCGAACGCGCTGCTCGCCAACTGTTTCGTTCGTTTTCCGGGACTTGAGGTTCAAGGCCTGCCGATTGTCCTGTCGATCTCGCGCTTGCCGGTCCATCTGGACCTGCATCATGACAATTCTGCCCCAACCGTGAGGTGGCGCTCTTTCCGCAGCGACATGCTCTGTCGCGCCGACTGAACCCGCAAAATGCCGCGCAATCCGCTTCCGTAGGAGGCGTCACGGGCATATTTCGCCGCAGATTCCGTACGCTAGGGCAATGTTTTGCCGAGACGAATCGCGTCGCGGCCCTATCTGCCGCACAAGCATCGGATTTCCCGAAATGCGGTTTCCACTTTTCGGGCTCATGCTCTAGACCTGATTCACACCCTTTCCGGATTCCTGTTGGCGGAGGCGCTGGTGGAAGGCCAGGACACAGAGATGACCGGCGCCAGGGCCGCCGACGAACAACACGCCGACATCTATGGCGAGGACGGCGCTGTCCGCTCCTCCTTCCTTGCCCAGATCGGCGCTGCCATCGCCGATCGCGACACGCTCACGTTGAAACGCGAAGTCGACGACCTGCATCAGTCGGAACTCGGCGACCTGTTGGAAGCGCTCCACCCTGAGCAGCGCCGCGCGCTGGTCGAATTGCTTGGCTCCGATTTCGACTTTTCGGCGCTGACCGAGGTCGACGAGGCGATCCGTCTCGACATCGTCGACAATTTGCCCAACGAGCAGATCGCGCAGGCGGTGCAGGAGCTCGATTCCGACGACGCGGTCTACATCCTGGAAGACCTCGACCAGGAGGATCAGGACGAGATCCTCTCGCAGCTGCCGTTCACCGAGCGCATCAGGCTGCGGCGGGCGCTCGACTATCCGGAAGAGACGGCCGGCCGGCGGATGCAGACCGAGTTCGTCGCCGTGCCGCCGTTCTGGACGATCGGCCAGACCATCGACTACATGCGCGAGGACAAGAACCTTCCAGACCGCTTCAGCCAGATCTTCGTCATCGACCCGAGCTTCAAGCTGCTCGGCGCCATCGATCTCGACCAGATCCTGCGCACCAAGCGCGCGGTGAAGGTCGAGGAGGTGATGCACGAGACGCGGCATGCCATTCCGGCCACCATGGACCAGGAAGAGGCGGCGCGGGAATTCGAGCAGTACGACCTGCTCTCGGCCGCCGTGGTCGACGAGAACGAACGGCTGGTCGGCGTGCTCACCATCGACGACGTCGTCGACGTCATCCAGCAGGAGGCCGAGGAGGACCTTCTGCGCATGGGCGGCGTCGGCGACGAAGAGCTGTCCGACACCGTGCTTGCAACCTCGCGTTCACGCGTGCCGTGGCTGCTCGTCAATCTGCTGACGGCGTTCCTCGCCGCCTCGGTGATCGGCCTGTTCGACCAGACGATCGAGCATATCGTGGCGCTGGCTGTGCTGATGCCGATCGTCGCCGGCATGGGCGGCAATGCCGGCTCGCAGACCATGACCGTCACCGTGCGGGCGCTGGCGACGAAGGACCTCGACATCTACAACGCCGCCCGCATCATCCGCCGCGAGGTCGGCGTCGGCTTCATCAACGGCATCGTGTTCGCGGTGCTGATCGGCATGGTCGCCGGGATCTGGTTCCATGACCGTAATCTGGGCGGGATCATTGCCGCGGCTATGATCATCAACATGTTCGCGGCGGCGCTCGCCGGGATTCTCATTCCGCTGCTGCTCGACCGCCTCAAGATCGATCCGGCGGTGGCTTCCGCCGTCTTCGTCACCACCGTCACCGACTGCGTCGGCTTCTTTGCCTTCCTCGGCTTGGCCACTTGGTGGTTCAGCGTTCCCTAAGAGAGTGCTACAATTGACTTTTACGTAAGTGCCGTGCGACGTTGCCTCGGGGTCAGGTGCCGATTCCGGCACATGACGGGGTTTGATCGGAGGAAGGGCGACGCTCCTGCGTGGCGATGCCTGGATATTTGGGCGTGGGAGCAAGAATGCGGGAATATTACACGATCACCGAGCTGACGCGCGAGTTCGACGTGTCGACGCGGACGTTGCGGTTCTATGAGGACGAAGGGCTGGTGCAGCCGATCAGGCGCGGCCGCACGCGGCTGTTTCGCCCGTCGGACCGGCATCTGATCCGTCAGATCATGCGCGGCAAGCGCCTTGGCTTTTCGATCGCCGAAATCCGCGAGATCATCCAGATGTACAAGGAGCCGCCCGGCGAGGTCGGCCAGCTCAAGCTGATGATCAAGCGCATCGAGGAAAAGCGCGAGGACCTGCGCCAGAAGCGGCGCGATCTGGAAGAGACGCTTGCCGAGCTGGATCAGGCGGAAGAGTCCTGCGTCGAGCGGCTGGCAGAGCTGGGTGTGAATACCTAAGCGCTTCTGTAGCTGACAAGCGGAGATGTTGGCGGGACAGCGCCCCCCTCTGTCCTGCCGGACATCTCCCCCACAAGGGGGGAGATCGGCGGCTTCGGCCTCGGCTCAAATCCAGCGCCGCACCCTTTTTGCATAATCCCGATACTTCTTGCCGAACTTCGCCGCCAGCATCCTTTCCTCCTTCTCGATCGCCATCTTCTGCGTCGCGAAGGCGGCGAGGAAGGCGAACAGCAGGAACCATGCTATGCCGGTGATGAAGGACACGCCGATCAACAGCAGCGTGTTGGCGAGATACATCGGGTTGCGGGTGATGCCGAAGGGGCCCGACGTCACCAGATGGTCGGGCTCGGCATTGGGATTGAGCGTCGTCCTGGCGCGCACCATGGTGCGGATCGCCGTGACCCAGAGTGCTGCCACGCCGAAGAGCGCCACCCAGCCGGCGCCGACCAGGATGTCGCCGAAGATGTCGCCGATCCAGGGCAGCGGGTAGAGCATGCCGAGCACGACGCTGAGCGCGATCGCCACGACATAGATCACGGGTGGCCAGGGGATGATCCCACGCTTCGGCTGGGTGGCGTTCATTGTTGTCCTCCCTCCATCTTGCTTTCGGTCGCCGCCGTGCAGGTGCTGGCAAGGTCGGCAAGATGCGATTTCCAGATCTCGGTCTGGTCGTTGCTGTAGAGCTTGTCGAGAGACCCTTCGCCCTTCAGCGTGTCCAGCATGCAGCCACAATAGCTGGAACAGAACTTGCTGTCCCGCTGCTGTTCGCACTGCGCCTGGCAAGCCGGCAGGAAGCCGGCGTCCCTGTCCTGCGGCGCCGCGGGCATGACCTGCGAAAGCAGCCATATCGAGCCGAACAGCACCGGCTGATGGATGAGGTAGAAGGCGAGGCTGTGTCGGCCGATGAAGGTGAGCGGGTTCGACCAGCGGCCGGGCTTCCAGGTTCCCAGCCGGGCGAGAAGCCCGGAGGCTGAAGCAAGCTTGACGACCGCGATGCCGGCAAGCACCGCGCCGAACCATGGAAACAGCGGCACATAGTCGTTGGAGCGCGGGTTGGTCGCCGACAGCCCGACCCACCACAGCGCCGGATGGTCGAAGAACTCCGACCGCAGATAGTAGGGCACCGCGATCACGGCGGCCGCGACGATCGCCGTCAGCAATGCCGGCAACCGCAGAAAGGCGAGGCCGAGCAGGCTCGCCAGCGCGATCTCATGCAGGATGCCGAAGAAGATGAAGCCGTCCGGCGTGGCGATATAGGTGACGCCCGAGATCGCGATCGCCGCTACCGCAACCATGGCGAAACGCTTCCAGAAACCCGGCCAGCGGATCTGGCGGCCATGCGCCAGAAACAGGCTGACGCCGACCAGGAACAGGAAGGTCGATGCGATGCAGCGCGCATAGAGCTTCCACCAGCCGAAGGCGGTCAGCCCAGGTGTGGTGTAGCCGAAATTCTCAAGATCCCAGGTGAAGTGGTAGCTTGCCATCGCGATCAGCGCGATGCCGCGCAAGATGTCGATGGCGGCGATGCGGCTGTGTTTCGGCGCGTCCTGAATGGCTTCGCTCGTCGTTTGAAGGCTCATCATCTCGCAATCCGATTCAGTCGTGCCAAACGACTATCACGGTTCGGGCGAACAACAGAGGGTGGATCGGCGGCGGCCGTTCCGGTGGGCATAGCATGCCGCTTTAGGCCAGCGGCGGAAAGCCTTTGGCCGGCTTCGCTTTTCGGCTTCTCGGAGTCGGTTTCCTGCTAACTGGCCGCCGCCTGGTCCGGCCAGATTGGCGGGCGATTCACTTTCGGAGGGCCGATGTCCATCCATGTGCGCCATCCGATCTGGCTTCCGGCTCTGAGGCCCGCCGACGCGCGCACCTTCGCCTCGCTCTATGCGGTCGAATCCTTCGCCCGCGCCACGATCTCCAGCGTCATCCCGATCCAGGCCTACGAAATCCTGCACAACGAGCAGACCGTCTCGATCCTCTACACCGTCGTGTCGCTGCTCGGGCTTTCGGTGACGCTGTTCATGCCGATGCTGATCCGCCGCTTTGCGCGGCGCTGGGTCTATACGGTCGGCTGCCTGATGCTGGCGATCGGCTCGGTGTTCTTCGTCACCCACACGCTGCCGGGACAGATCGCCGGCATGCTCTGCCGCGTCATGGGGGCGAGCGCGCTGTCGATCACGCTCAACCTCTACATCATGGACCACATCCGCAAGGCCGACTTCATGTAGGCGGAGTCGCTGCGCATGGCGTGGTCGATGTTCGCCTGGACCGGCGGGCCGACGCTCGGCATCTTTCTCTACACGCGCTTCGGCATCTATGCCGCGCATGGTGTGGTCGTGGCCTTCGCGCTGGCGCCGCTCGCGCTGTTCTGGACCTATCGGCTGGGCGACAACCCATCGATCCGTCCCGGCAAGAGCCGCCCGGCCAATCCGCTTGCCAATATCGGCCGCTTCATCGCGCAGCCGCGGCTGCGTCTCGCCTGGCTGATCGCTTTCGGCCGCTCCTGCTTCTGGACGACCTTCTTCGTCTATGGCCCGCTGTTCATGGTGATCACCGGCGAGGGCAAGCTTGCCGGCGGGCTGCTGGTTTCGGCAGGCAATGCGTTGTTGTTCATGGCGATCTTCTGGGGCAAGGCGGGCAAGCGCTTCGGCGGCAGGCGCACCATGACCTTCGCCTATTTCGCCATGGCGGCGATGCTTTTTGCTGCGGGCGGCGTCGGCGAAGCCGCGCCGCTGCTCACCGCCGCCTTCCTGCTCTGCGGCGCCTTGTTCACCATTGCAATCGACGCGCTGGGCTCGACCGCCTTCATGCGCTCGGTACGCTCCTATGAACGGGCGCAGATGGCGGCGGTCTACCGCACCTATCTCGACTTTTCCGAGCTGACGCCGCCGCTGGTCTATTCGGTCGTGCTCTCCTTCTTCGACCTCGGTTCGGTCTTCGTCACGCTCGGCATACTGGCCGCTTTCTGCGGCTTCTTCACCTGGCGCTATCTGCCGAAGTCGTTTTGATCGCCGCGTGGCGCCCGCGCACCCATTCGTGGAAGCGGCGCAAATCATATTCCTCGGGCATCAGCACGCCGGCCTGGTGGCGGATCGAGCGCAGGCCTTTCTGGTTGACCTCGCAGATCGCGGCATCCTCTTCGAGCACCTGGGTGCCGAAGGCAACGATGTTGTCGATATCGGTTTGTGCCAGCGCATCGGGCGCGAACAGCCATTCTGCGGTGAGCTCGGTCTGCTCCGGTCCGAGCGGGCTTAGCCGCACCGTGCGGACATAGTCGACATGGCCGACGATGAACATCGAGGGCAGGCTGGTGGCGTAAGTCTGCCCGGCGGCGCGCTCGGCAGGGGTCAGGCCGGCAAAGACCGGGCCATGGACACGCCCGTCGCGCGACCAGGTCTCGGCGCCGGCGCGCAGGCCGCCGGAAAACTCCGGCGCGTCATTATCGGCGTGGCGCGCCCATTCCGGGTCGTCGTGCCTTGCCATCAGGCCGCGGCCATAGATCGGCACCAGCCGCGACAGGTCCTTGTGCACGCCCGGGCAGTGCAGGCATTCGTTGAAGTTCTCCCAGAAAATCTTCCAGTTGCAGTTCATCACCTTGCTGAGCCGGTGCCCGGTGACGAGCGTCTCCAGCGGCCAGTTGGAAAGATCGCTGGAGGCGCGATCGAAGGAGGCTTCCGCCGAACGGCCAGCATCCTCGGCAAGGTTGACGAAGACGAAGCCGCGCCAAACCGACAGCGCCACGCGGTAAAGCGGATAGTCGGCCTTGTCGAAGCCTTCGGGGAGTGATTTCGACGGCACGCGGACAAGATCGCCGCGCAGCGAATAGGACCAGGCATGGTAGGGGCAGGTGAGCAGCCTTGCCTTCAGCCGTCCCGCGCTTTCCTGGCAAAGCTGCGAGCCGCGATGCCGGCAGGTGTTGTGGAAGGCACGCAAGCTGCCGGTCTCGTCGCGCAGCACGACGATCTCCTGCGAGCCTATGCGCACGGTTCGAAAGGCTAGCGGCGCCGCGAGATCGGCCTCGCGGCAGACCATCAGCCAGCTCCGGTACCAGATCGCTTCGAGATCGCGCCGGTAAGCGTCGGCTTCCCGATAGGCCGCTGCGGGCAGTGTCGGCTCGAGGTGGGTCAGGCCATTGTAGAGATTGCGTTCGCTCGGATTCGGCTGCATGGGCTTCTCCCTGGCTGCAGACAGCCGACACCTGGGCAAGGCCGTTGTCAATCGCGCGGCCATTGTGGTGGTCAGGCACCGCCCTTAAGGTCGTTTCCCGAGGCTGGCGCTTGCCGGCTGGTCGGGGTCGCAAAAACATGCCTGCAAGAACGATGTCGCTCACCGAGGATCTGGTCGCCCGCTGCTTTCGAGTCGTCGAAGACAGTGGCCCCGATCCAAACGCGTCGCATCTGGACGATGCCGACTATGATGCGATGCTGGACACCATGGAAGCCGAACTCCCCGCCGCCGAGCCGCTCTGGCTCTTTGGCTACGGATCGCTGATCTGGAAGCCGGAGATAGAGCATGTCGAGGAGCGGGTCGCCGTCGCGCGCGGCTGGCATCGCTCCTTCTGCATGAACATGACGCGCTGGCGCGGCACCAAGGAGCAGCCTGGCCTCATGATGGCGCTGGACCGCGGCGGCCAATGCAAGGGCGTTGCTTTCCGTCTGAACGGTGGCGACCGCCGGCAGGCATTGGACAAGCTTTTCCGCCGCGAGATGACGCTGAAGCCGACCAGCTACCATCCGCGGCTCCTCAACTTGATGAGCGACGACGGACCCTTCCGGGCTCTGGCCTTCGTCATCAACCGCAAGGGCACCACCTATGCCGGCCCGATCGAGGAAAAAGTGGTGGTCGAGCGGCTGGCGACGTCGTGCGGCCACTGGGGTTCGGGCGCCGACTATCTCTACAACACGGTGAAGAACCTCGAGCAGCGCGGCATTCATGACCGCCATTTGTGGCGATTGCAGCAGCTGGTTGCCGAGCGGATTGCCGCATCCTAATCCAAAACCCGTGCCGCAATCACGCTGCGGCGTGACGGAATTTGGTTTGCCGGGCGCGGCGATTCTGCCTATAGTCCATCGCGTCGTCGGTTCCGTTTTTGGAGCCAAGAGGGAATGCGGTGAGGGCGGAGTTTCTGCCCAAAGCCGTGGCTGCCCCCGCAACTGTGTGCGGTAGTCCTCTCCATAAACCACTGAGGATTTTCCTCGGGAAGGTGGGGAAGGGCGCGGATCCGCGAGCCAGGAGACCTGCCGGCGACCGGAAAGTTGACTTCGATGCCCTCGGGTGGAGGGCGAAAGGACCAGACATGAATACCGCTTCCGTTTCCCTCGGCGCTTCCGTCTCCTCGCAGTCGCGCGTCATGCAGCTGGCGCTCGCCGCGCTGCTCGGCATTTTCGTCGTCGGCTTTGTCGGCTTCTCGCATATCGATGCGGTCCACAACGCTGCGCACGACTATCGCCATTCGATGGCTTTTCCCTGCCACTGAGCAAGGCCTGACATCATGAATCTGTTTCGCAACGTCGTGTTCATCGCGGCGATCGCGGGGCTCGTGGCGGGCATCGTGCTCGCCTGCATGCAGGCCTATGCGACCGTGCCGCTGATCCTCAAGGCGGAAGTCTATGAAGAGGCCGGCGGCGGCCATCATCATGACCACGCCGCCACAGCCACCGACAGCAATGTGACGAGCTCTGCCGCTCCGGCGGACAACGCGATGAGCAGCGCCGCCCCGGCGCCTGCCGAAGCGGCTGCCCCGGCCGAGGACGAGGGCTGGGCGCCGGCCGATGGCTTCGAGCGCTTCGCCTTCAACGTCGTCGCCAACATCGTCACCGGCATCGGCTTCGCACTGGTCCTGGTCGCGGTCTCCGAATTCGCCGGCGGCATCGGCAACTGGCGCCAGGGCGTGTTCTGGGGCCTCGCCGGTTTTGCGGTGTTCACGCTGGCGCCCGGGCTCGGCCTGCCGCCCGAACTGCCGGCGATGCCGGCGGCCGAGCTGTTGCCGCGCCAGATCTGGTGGATTTCGACGGTGGCCGCGACTGCGATCGGCCTCGGCTTGATCGCCTTCCGCAAATCGCTGCCGCTGGCTGTCCTGGCGGTCGTGCTGATCGTTGGGCCGCATATCGTCGGCGCGCCGCAGCCCGACAGTTTCGAGACGGCGATCCCGGAAGGGCTGCATCACCAGTTCGTGGTGGCGGTGACGCTCACCGATCTGGTGTTCTGGCTGGTGCTGGGGGCCGTCGTCGGCGTGGTGCGCGGCCGCTTCACCGGCACGGCGGCTAGCCTGCGCGACAGCTTTGCCTGATCGCGCCAAGGGTCGCCTGACCTTCATCGTCGGCGGTGCGCGCTCCGGCAAGAGCGCGCATGCCGAGACCCTGGTGACGGCAAGCCCGTCGCCCTGGACCTATATCGCCACAGCGCAAGCCTACGACGACGAGATGCGCGAGCGCATCGCACTGCATCGCTCGCGGCGAGGCGAGGGCTGGGTCACTGTCGATGCGCCGCTCGACCTCACCGGCGCGATCGAGGCCTTGCCCGATCACCAGCCGGTGCTCATCGACTGCCTGACATTGTGGCTGACCAATCATATGCTGGCGGACCATGATATCGAGGCCGAGTGTCGGCGGCTGTCAGACGTGCTGTCGCGGCCGCGCGGGCCCTGGTTCGTGGTGTCGAACGAAGTCGGGCTCGGCATCGTGCCGGACAATGCGCTGGCGCGCCGGTTCCGCGACGCCGCCGGCCGACTCAACCAGCAGGTCGCGGCGGTTGCCGATTCGGTGCTGATGATGGTGGCGGGGCTGCCGCTTAAGGTGAAGTGACATGGCCGAGATCGACGACAAGACCATCGACGACAGGGACGCCGAGCGCCATCGCGCCAAGATGGCCAAGCGCAAGGCGGTGCAGGATGCCGAGGTGGCCGGCAAGACGATCGAGAAGGGACTGCTCATCGTCAACACCGGGCCGGGCAAGGGCAAGACCACGGCCGCCTTCGGCCTGGCGCTGAGGATGCTCGGTTATGGCAAGCGCGTCGGCGTCGTCCAGTTCATCAAGGGCAAATGGCACACCGGCGAGAAGGATGCCTTCGCCGCTTTCGGCGATCGCGTTGTCTGGCACGCGATGGGCGAGGGCTTCACCTGGGAGACCCAGGACCTGAAGCGCGACATCGCCGCCGCCGAGGCCGCCTGGGCGAAGGCGATAGAGCTGATGGCCGATCCGTCCGTCAGCCTCGTGGTGCTCGACGAGCTCAACATCGCGCTCCGCTACGATTACCTCGATCTGGAAAAGGTGGTCGCCGCACTCAAGGCGCGCCGCGAGGACCTTCATGTCGTCGTCACCGGCCGCAACGCCAAGCCGCTGCTTGTCGAGGCGGCCGACCTCGTCACCGAGATGGGGCTGACCAAGCACCATTTTTCGGCAGGGGTGAAGGCGCAGCCGGGGATCGAGTTTTAGCCGCCGATCAAAATGGTCAGGTAGATCACGATCGCCGACAGAATCGCGAACAGGCCGATCAGCAGCCCGTCGGCGACACGGTAGAGCTTCAGCGCCTGTCTGATGTCGGTGCTCTCGGCCTCGCGACGGCCGCCTTCGCCCATGAAGGCGTCCTCGACGATCTCGCCGCCATAGCTGCGTGGCCCGGCCAGGGATAGGCCCAGGGCACCGGCCATAGCGGCTTCCGGCCAGCCGGCATTGGGCGAGCGGTGTTTCTTCGCGTCGCGACGCATCACCTGCCAGGCGCTGCGGGGGTCGGCGCCCTTGACCAGGAAGGCCGCTAGCACGATCAGCAGGCCGGTGAGCCGCGATGCAGGCAGGTTGATCCTGTCGTCGAACAGCGCCGCGGCGCGGCCGAAGGCCTCATGTTTCGGCGTGCGGTGGCCGATCATCGAATCAGCGGTGTTGGCTGCCTTGTAGGCAGCACCCCCGGCCAGCCCGCCGATGCCGGTCCAGAAAGCGGGCGCGACGATGCCGTCGGAGAAATTCTCGGCCAGGCTTTCGATCGCGGCGCGGGCGACGCCCGCCTTGTCGAGCTTTTCCGGGTCGCGGCCGACGATGCGCGAAACGGCGATGCGGCCGAGCGTCAGGCCGCCGGTCTCCAGGGCATCGGCGACATCCTCGACATGTTCGGCGAGGCTCTTCTGCGACAGGAGCGAAGAGGCGAGGATGGCCGCGATGACCAGGCCTGAGGGAAAGATCAGCCAGAGCAGGACATGCAGCGTCAGGCCGATGGCCGCCGGCACCAGCAGGATGACCAGCAGCGCCTGGACGCCGCGACGGCGACGCAATTCGTCGGAATCGGTGGCGCGGTTGAGCCTGCGATCGAGAAAGGATATCAGCCTGCCTATCCAGGTTACCGGATGGCCGATGGCGTTAAACAGCCAGTCCGGATAGCCAAGGACACGTTCAACGGCGAGTGACAGGAAAGCGATCAGGATCGACATGAAGCTTCTAGGCGGAGCGATTGCGGCGGTTGACCACGGCGGCAGCCTTGGGCGGGCAAGCGCTCTCTTTCCTCATGCGCCGCAGCCTTTCGTTGACCTCTCGACAGGTATCAATCCGCACTCCTATCCGCTTTTCGAATTGCCCGCCACCGCCCTGTCGCGTTTGCCGGAGGCAGGACAACTGCGCGATTTGGCCGAAAATGCGGCCAAGGCTTATGGCGCGCCGTCCGCGGCGCATGTTGTGGCCGCGCCCGGCACGCAGATCCTCCTGCCGCGCGTCGCCTCGCTGGTGAAGCCCGGCAAGGCGCTGGTGCTCAGTCCGACCTATGCCGAGCACGCCAGGGCCGCCGCGATCGCCGGCCATGCGGTTGCGGACGTGAACGATTTCGAGGCTTTGTCGGACGCCGACCTTGCAGTGCTGGTCAACCCGAATAATCCGGATGGGCGAGTGATCGAGAGGAGCCGACTGCTTGACCTCGCCGCGCGGCTTCGTGCCAAGGGCGGTCTGCTGGTCGTCGACGAAGCCTTCATGGATGTCGGCCCAACCGAACACAGCCTGGCCGGCGATGTCGGTCAGGGCGGCATCGTCGTGCTGCGTTCCTTCGGCAAGTTCTTCGGCCTTGCCGGAGTCAGGCTCGGCTTCGCGCTCGCGGATCCGTTGACGGCCGAGCGGCTCGAGGCGCAGCTCGGGCCTTGGGCCGTCGCCGGCCCTGCGCTCGAATACGGCATCCGCGCGCTGGCGGACATCAAGTGGCAGGGCGACATGCGACAGCGCCTGGCAGGCGATGCCAAGCGCCTCGACGCGCTGCTCGGCCGCTTCGACATTCCCGTCGCCGGCGGCACCAGTTTGTTCTGCTATTTGTCTTTGTCCGACGCCCGAAGCCTGTTTTCCGCGCTGGGCGAGCGCGGCGTCCTGGTTCGTCATTTTGCCGACCGGCCACAAGCCCTGCGAGCCGGCCTGCCGGGCAGCGAGGCGGAATGGCAGCGCCTCGAGAGCGCGCTTGCCGCCTGGGCTGCTCGGCGCAAGGATACGGGCAAGGAGTCCGAAAGATGATCCATGTCTGTTCGCTGTCGAAGGTCGAGGAGACGGTATCGAAGACCGGCGCGGAGCGCTTGTTGTCGCTGCTCGCCGCCGGCACCGAAGTGACGCGCCCGGCCTCCATCCTGGCCGAAAACCATCTGCATCTGGTCATGCACGACATCGCCGTCGCGCAGGAAGGCATGACGATGCCAGGCGAGGAGCATGTGCGCGCGCTGCTCGACTTCGCCTATCGCTGGGACCGGGCCAAACCGATGGTCGTGCACTGCTATGCCGGCATCAGCCGCTCGACGGCGTCGGCCTATATTATCGCGGCAGCGCTGGCGCCCAAACGCGACGAGGCGGAGCTGGCGAAGACGCTGCGATTTCTGTCGCCGTCAGCGACACCCAATCCCCGGCTGATTGCCGTCGCCGACACCTTGCTCGGACGAGAAGGCCGCATGATCGCGGCGATCGAAGCGATCGGGCGCGGCGCCGACGCCTTTGAGGGCACGCCTTTCGAGCTCGACATCCGGGCGTAAGCCGGTTCGGTCTAAAGCAGCCAGTCGGCAAGCTTCGCCTTACGCACATCCCGGACCAGGTTGATGAAACCGTCAGCTTGATGCTCCGCCGTCAGCCGGCCCTTCTCGGCCGTGGCGAGGCTGGCGTCGCCGACCACGCCGTTCGCATTTAGGTCGCTCGCGATCCAGGCGAAGGCGTGGGTTCCGGTATGGCGCAGCAGCGAAAATTCCTTTTCGGCGCGGCCGACATTCGAGACGAAATTATCGGCCTTGCCCATGTCGACGAGGTCCGGCCGGAAGTGCAGCATCAGCGAGGTCTCGACATCGCCGCCATGGATGCCGTGGCGATCCTCCAGCTCGGTATACATGCCGGCCGGCCGGCCGAAGCGCTGCCAGCTCGTCTTCACCGCCAGCATTTTTGCGCGCACACGCAGTTCGCGCGTGATTATGCCCATGATCTCCTCATTGCCGCCGTGCGAATTGACGACGATCAGCTTCCTGACACCGGCACGCGCGACCGAGAGGCCAAGCTCGGTCCAGGCATCCACAAGAGTCGTCGCCGGCAGAGTGAGCGTGCCGGGCGCATGCAGATGCTCGTTCGACTTGCCGACCGCCTGCACCGGCAGGATGCGGATATCGAGGTCGTCGGGCAGGCGCGCGATCACCGTCTCCAGCATGCCCATCATGATCGAGGTGTCGGTAGAGACAGGGAGGTGAGGGCCGTGCTGCTCGATCGCCGCCACCGGCAGCACGGCGATGGTCGCTTCCGCATCGATCGAGGCGTATTCGGTCGTCCGGTAGTCGCCCCACCATACACGTCTTGTCGTCACTTTCGTCTCCCGATCGTCTGCTGTTCGGCCTGGAGGTCTAAAGCGCCTGGCCATTCCGGGCAACAGCTAGCCTGCTGCCAGAACCTCCACCTCGACATTGAATTCAGGGCGAGCGAAGCCGGAAACGATCATCAGCGTCGAAGCCGGCGCCGGATCGGAAAACAGCCGGTTGCGGACATCCATATAGGCTTGCAAATGTGCGCGGTCGGTGACGAAGGCGTTGATGCGCACGACATCGTTCAGCGTCAGCCCGGCTTCGCTCAAGATTGCGGCAATGTTCTTGAAGCAGAGCTCGGTTTGCGCGCCGGCGTCCTCGGGAACGGTATCGTCCGGAGCTATGCCCAGCTGGCCCGAGCACAGGACAATGCGCTTTCCCGCTGGAATTTCCACGCCGTGGCTGTAGCGGGCGAAGGGCGGCTTGATCGATTGGGGGGCAAGGTATTTGAGCATGGCATTCTCCTGTCCGCCGGCAGACTAAGGCTGGATTCACGAAAGCTTCAAGATGCGGCGAATGCCACCCGGGCGATTATGGACAGCCGTCCAAAAAATAGGCACGATGCCTCCCGTACAGCATGACCCGTCCGGTCTCGGCAATGACTGCCGCGCAAGCAGGCGGCCCAGGCGGTGGCATGTGTCTTGCTTCTTGAACAAATGGTGTCGAGCCCAGCGCGCAGCGCGCCGGAGCCAATTGAGGGTGATGTTTATGCAGGGAAAAGAGAAGATCCTGGCCGGCGCGATCGCATTGCTGGCGGCCAGCACGCTGGGCGCCGCGGCCAACGAGAAAGTCACCTTCGGCACCAACTGGTTGGCCGAGCCGGAACATGGCGGCTACTACCAGGCGATCGCCGACGGCACCTACGCCGCCTGCGGCCTCGACGTGACCATCATGCAGGGCGGCCCGCAGGTCAGCGGCCGGCCGATGCTGCTTGCCGGCAAGATCGATTTCTACATGGGCGGCAACCTGCTCTCGGCCTTCGACGCCGTGCAGCAGGGCATTCCGATGCGCGTCGTCGCCGCCGACTTCCAGAAAGACCCGCAGGTCATCATGTCCCAGCCGGGGCAGGGGCTGGATAAATGGGAGGACCTCAAGAACGCCGACCAGTACATCCTCGGCGACGAGGGCGCGCAGACCTTCTTCCAGTGGATGGTGACCGACCTCGGCTTCGACGCTGCCAAACGCGTGCCCTATACGTTCAATCCGGCGCCCTTCATTGCCAACAAGAAGTCGATCCAGCAGGGCTATGTGACGTCGGAACCCTTCGCCGTGCAGAAGCAGGGCGGCTTCGTGCCGAACCAGTTCCTGCTCGCCGACAATGGCTGGGACACTTACGCGACGACCATCGAGGTGATGCAGGACACGATCGACAAGCGGCCGGAGGTGGTGCAGTGCTTCGTCGACGGCTCGGCCAAGGGTTGGTACAATTATCTCTACGGCGACAACAAAGCCGCCAACGAGATGATCAAGAAGGACAATCCGGACATGACGAATGAGCAGATCGCCTTCTCGATCGAGCAGCTGAAGAAGTTCGGCATTGTCGATTCCGGCGATTCGGAAAAGCTCGGCATCGGCGCCATGACCGAAGCGCGCATCCAGAGCTTCTACGACAAGATGGTCAAGGCCAAGGTCGCGCAGCCGGGCATCGATATCAAGAAGGCCTATACGCTGGCTTTCATCAACAAGGGCGTCGGGCGGGAGCTGAAGAAGTAAGGCGGCCTGCCTGAGATGATCCAGGAAAAAGTGGCGCAGACGCCAGCAGCAGTATCGGGCGGGAGCCCGATGCTGCTTTCGCTGCGTAATGTCGGCAAGGTCTTTTCCAACGGCGTGACGGCGCTGAGCAAGGTCGACCTGGCGATCCGGGAAGGCGATTTCCTCAGCCTGCTCGGCCCTTCGGGCTGCGGCAAGTCGACGGCGCTCAGGCTGATCGCTGGCCTGTCGACGCCGACCTCCGGCCAGCTTGACTGGCGCGGTTCCATCGACCGCTCGAATATCGGCTTTGTCTTTCAGGAGCCGACGTTGCTGCCCTGGGCCAGCGTCTTCGACAATGTCTGGCTGCCGCTCAGGCTGAAAGGCGTGTCGCGGGCCGGGGCCGAGCCGGCGGTCATGGAGATGCTGTCGCGGGTCCATCTCAACGGCTTCGAGAACGCCGTGCCGCGCGAGCTTTCCGGCGGCATGAAGATGCGCGTTTCGATCGCGCGGGCCATGGTGACGAAGCCACGCATCCTTTTGATGGACGAGCCCTTCGCGGCGCTCGACGAAATCACCCGCTTCAAGCTCAACAACGACCTTCTGGAGCTTTGGCAAGGCGAGCGCTTCACCGTCGTCTTCGTCACCCACAGCGTCTTCGAAAGCGTGTTCCTGTCCAGCCGCGTCGTAGTCATGGCGGCAAGGCCGGGCCGGGTCCACGGCGAGCTTGCAATCGATGCGCCTTATCCGCGCGACGAGGCGTTCCGCACCTCGCCCGACTATGCGGCGCTCTGCCGGCAGGCGTCGGACGTGCTGGTCCATGCCATCAACTCAACCGCCGGATCTCATCATGACGGCCACTGAAGACACTGCGCTGAAGCTCGACCCGGAAGAAGAGCGCCGCGTCCGCCAGGAGCGGCTGGAGCGGATCGGCAGATGGGTGCTGCCTCTGGCGATCATGGTGCTGGCGATCTGGCTGTGGGACCGCATCTGCGTCTGGAACGAGATCCCGCAATACATCCTGCCGCGCCCCGGCGTTGTGCTGCAGACGCTGCATGACGACGCCGGGCTCTTGTCCTCCTCGCTCCTGGTGACGCTTCGCATCACCTTCCTCAGCCTGCTTCTCGCCGTCATCGGCGGCGTTGGATTGGCGGTGCTGTTCGCGCAGTCGAAATGGGTGGAGATGTCGTTCTTCCCCTTCGCCATCGTGCTGCAGGTGACGCCGATCGTCGCGATCTTCCCGCTGATCAACATCTACATCAACAACCAGACGACCAAGCTCCTGCTCTGCGCCTGGATCGTCGCCTTCTTCCCGATCCTTTCCAACACAACGCTCGGCCTGAACTCGGTCGACCGCAACCTGCGCGACCTGTTCAAGCTCAACGGCGCGACCCGCTGGCAGCAACTGCGCTACCTGCGCCTGCCGGCGGCGATGCCCTATTTCCTCGGCGGGCTGAAGATCGCCGGCGGCCTGTCGCTGATCGGCGCGGTAGTTGCCGAATTCGTCGCCGGAGCGCAGGGGCAGTCGTCCGGGCTTGCCTCGCGCATCATCGAGGCGGGCTACCGGCTCAACGCGCCGAGGCTGTTTGCGGCGCTGATCCTGATCTCGCTCACCGGCATCCTGATCTTCCTGGTGCTGTCGCTGGTGTCGCATCTCATCCTCCGTCGCTGGCACGAGAGCGCGCTGAAGCAGGAGCGCTAGGGTGGATGAGATGATTGAGATACTGGCGCGAAGCACCCCCCTCTGGCCTGCCGGCCATCTCCCCCACGACGGGGGAGATTGGACGTCATCCAGGATTTCGCCAATTACCGAGGTCGCAGAGCAAGCGCCGTCCGCGAAGCTGACCGGCAGGGCAGAGGGGGGTAGGGCTTGATACCGGCCTCTGGTTCCTACCTTCTTGCCAACGCCCGCCTTCACCGGTCACTGACGCCCGGCCTTGCTGCAGCCTTCGACAGCGATGGCTTCGGCCTTGCCGACATCGCCGTCGCCGACGGCAAGATTGCCGGTATCGTCGCCCATGCCAAATCGAAGACGCCGGCCGATGCGATCGACCTTGGCGGCCGCATCGTGCTGCCGTGCTTCGTCGACTGCCACACGCATATCGACAAGGGCCATATCTGGCCGCGAAAACCCAATCCCGACGGCACGTTCATGGGCGCGCTCAACGCCACCGGGGTCGACCGTGCGGCCCGCTGGAGCGCCGAGGATGTCGCGCGCCGCATGGATTTCTCGCTGCGCTCAGCCTACGCGCACGGCACCAAGGCCGTGCGCACGCATCTCGACAGCGTGCCGCCGCAGGAGGAAATCTCGTGGCCGGTGTTCGAGACGATGCGGGAGACGTGGCGCGGGCGCATCGAGTTACAGGCCGCCTGCCTGCTCGGCATCGAAGGCGTGCGCGACAAGGCCTGGTTCGAGCGTTTGGCAAAACGCGTCGCCGCGGCCAAGGGCGTTCTCGGCGTCGTCACCTATATGGTGCCCGACCTCGAGGAACTGCTCGACAAGGTGTTCGCTGAAGCCATCAAGCACGGGCTCGACCTCGATTTCCACGCCGACGAGACCGACGATGTCGCGGCGATCTCGCTGAAGAAGATCGCCGAAGCCTCGCTGTGGAACGGTTTTGACGGCAACATCCTGGTCGGCCATTGCTGCTCGCTCTCGCGCCAGCCCGACCTCGAAGTGCTCGACACCCTGGACAAGGTAGCGAAGGCTGGGCTCGCCGTGGTGTCGTTGCCGATGTGCAATCTTTATCTCCAGGACAGGCGCGGCAACAACACGACCCCGCGCTGGCGCGGCGTGACGCTGCTGCACGAGATGAAGGCGCGCGGCATCAAGGTGGCGGTCGCCTCCGACAACACGCGCGACCCGTTCTACGCTTATGGCGATCTCGACATGCTGGAGGTCTACCGCATGGCGACACGCATCCTGCATTTCGACCATCCGGTCGGCGACTGGCCGAAGGCGATAGCGGCGACGCCGGCCGAGGTGATGCGGTTGGAGGGCGTCGGCACGCTTGCCGCCGGCGGCAGCGCGGACTTCATCGTCTTCAAGGGACGGAACTGGACCGAATTGCTGTCGCGGCCCGAATCGGATCGCATCGTGGTGCGTGACGGCCGGGTGATCGAGCGTAAGTTGCCCGACTATGCCGAACTCGACGAACTGATGGTGGAATGATGGATATCGCAGCGCTGAAGCGCGATCTCGAAGGCCTCAAGATCGACGACCATCCTGCCATCGTCCAGCAGAAGAGCCGCGACTTCTACTGGTACAGCCCGGTGTTGAAGCAACAGCTCGATCACATCACCGGCGACCTGATCGTCACGCCCAAGAATGAGGGCGAGGTGATCCGCGTGCTCACCGCCTGCCACCGGCACGGCATTCCGGTGACACCGCGCGGCAGCGGCACCGGCAATTACGGACAGGCGATGCCGCTCTCGGGCGGCGTGGTGCTCAACCTTGCCGAGATGAACGAAGTGAAGGCGATCGCGCCGGGGCGCGTGGTGACCGGACCGGGCGCGGTGCTGGCCGATATCGACAAAGCGACGCGCGCGCATTCCAGCCAGGAACTGCGCATGTCGCCGTCGACCTACAACACGGCATCGATCGGCGGCTTCGTCGCCGGCGGCTCTGGCGGCGTCGGCTCGATCCGCTGGGGCGGATTGCGCGACCTCGGCAACGTCATTCGGCTCAGGACCGTGACGATGGAAGCCGAGCCGCGCGTGATGGACCTCACCGGCGAGGACGTGCTGAAGGTCATGCACGCCTATGGCACCAACGGCATCATCACCGAGGTCGAGATGCCGCTGACGGCCTCTTACGACTGGATCGACGTCATCGTCGGTTTCGACGATTTCATGGACGCGGCCGGTTTCGGCAACGATCTCGCCGTTCAGGACGGCATTTTGGCCAAGCTGATCACGCCGATCGCCGCACCTATCCCTTACGACTATTTCAAGCGGCACCAGAAATTCTTCCGGCGCGAGCAGAGCATCGTGGTGTGCATGATCGCGCCGCATGCGATGGATGCCTTCGTCGCCTTCGTCCGCAGCGGCAAGGGCGAGATCGTCTTCCAAGCCGACCAGGAGGCAGACCTCAAGGGGTTGCCGCCGGCCTACGAGCTGACCTGGAACCACACGACGCTGCGCGCCATCCGGGTCGATCCGACGATCACCTATCTGCAGGCACGCTACCCGTCGCCGGACCATCTCGCCCACGTCAAGGCGATGGTCGACCGCTTCGGCGACGAGGTGCCGGCGCATCTCGAGTTCATCCGCTTCGATGGCGCGATCGGCGCAGCCGGCCTGCCGCTGGTGCGCTACACAACGGAAGAACGGCTCGACGAGATCATCCGCATCCATGAAGACAATGGCTGCTGGATCTTCAACCCGCACCGCTACACGCTGGAAGAGGGCGGCATGAAGCAGACCGACGAGGTGCAACTCGCCTTCAAGCGCGAGACCGACCCGCAAGGGCTGCTCAATCCCGGCAAGATGATCGCTTGGGAAAATCCGGACTATGACTACCGCTCGGGCAAGTCGTTCCTATTCAAGGGCCTGCAAAAGGCGAGTTGATCGCGATGGACGTCCAGCGCTGTACCCCCCTCTGGCCTGCCGTGCATGTTGGTGATTGGCGAAAGCCGCGGCGGCGTGGAATCTTCCCCCTTGAGGGGGAGATGGCCGGCAGGCCAGAGGGGGTCGCCTCACATAGAGCGCCGACGTCGCCTCTCGTCACCGAAGGCGCTGGCGTTTTACGTGCGGCAAACCCCTCTGTCGCCTTCGGCGACATCTCCCCCTCAAGGGGGGAGATTTGGCCCAGGATAAAAGGGGTGCCTCGCGCTGACCTGCGGGATGTTCTCCCGTGAACATCCTCGTGCTCTACGCCCATCCGGTGGAGACCAGCTTCAATGCCGGGCTGCACCGGACGATCGTCGAGCGGCTATCCGCGGCAGGCCACGCGGTCGATGATTGCGATCTCTATGCCGAGAATTTCGATCCGCGCCTGACACGCGCCGAACGGCTTGGCTACCACGACCAGCGCGAGCCAACCGATGCCGTCGCCGGTTATGTCGAGAGGCTTCAGAAAGCCGAGGCGCTGGTGCTGTCGTTTCCGGTCTGGAACTACGGCTACCCGGCGATCCTGAAAGGCTTCTTCGATCGCGTGTTCCTGCCCGGCGTGTCGTTCAAGCTGGTCGACGGCAAGGTGCAGCCGACGCTGCACAACATCGGCAAGCTCGCCGCCGTCACCACCTATGGCGGCAGCCGGTTCCGAGCGATGCTAATGGGCGATCCGCCGCGCAAGGTGGTGAAGCGCATGCTGCGGGCCACGATCAAGCCCGGTGCTCCGGTGTCCTATCTCGCGCATTACTCGATGAATCTTTCGACCGATGAGACGCGCAAAGCCTTCACGAGGAAGGTGGCCGTCAGCATGGATCAATTCTGATGCGGGTGCTGGTGGTCTATTGCCATCCGGTGCCCGAGAGCTTTTGCGCCTCGGTCCGCGATACGGCCGTCGAGGTGCTGCAGGGCCGAGGCTGGGATGTGCGTCTGCTCGACCTCTATGCCGAGAATTTCAATCCGGTGATGAGCTGCGAGGAGCGGCGCTCCTACAATGAACGCGCGCCTGAGGATCCGGCGCTCAAGCCGCATTTTGATCACCTCATGTGGGCCGAGGCGATCCTGTTCGTCTATCCCACCTGGTGGTACGGCCTGCCGGCGATGCTGAAGGGCTGGTTCGATCGGGTTTGGGCGACCGACGTCGCTTTCAAGCTGCCGGCGGGCAAGGGGCGGATCACGTCGCTGATGAGGCATGTCACCAAGGTCGGCGTCATCACCACTTGCGGCGCGCCGACCTGGTGGAGCGTCGTCGTCGGCCAGCCCGGCCGCAAGACCATCCTGCGCGGTATGCGGGCCTTGTGCGCCACGCGCTGCAAGACGTTCTTCCTGGCACATTATCTGATGGATTCGTCGACGCCGAAGAGCCGGGCTGCGTTTCTCGGCAAGGTAAGGGCGAGGCTGGAGAGGTTTTGAGATTAGCCTTCTTCGCCCCGTTTACGGGGAGAAGATGCCGGCAGGCAGATGAGGGGCGGCGCGAACTTACAAAAGGTGTGGCGCTGCCCCTCATCCGCCCTTTGGGCGCCTTCTCCCCGTAGAACGGGGAGAAGGAAAGATTGAGCTACATCCGCACCCGCTCCGCTTTCGGGTCGTACATCGGCCTCAGCGATGCTTCCGCCGCGAACCGCTCGCCAGCGATCTCCACCTCGTAGGATGAACCCAGCACGTCCGTCTCGCTCTCGCCCTGGCAGGGCACATAGCCGAGGCCGATGGCGCCGCCGAGATGGTGGCCGTAATTGCCGGAGGTGATCGGGCCGACGATCTTGCCGTCGCGCAGGATCGCTTCGTTGTGGAAGAGCAGGGGCTGAGGGTCCTTGAGGCGGAACTGCACCAACCGGCGGCTCAGCCCGGCTTCCTTCTTTCGCAGCACCGCGTCGCGGCCGATGAAGTCGGCTTTGCTCGTCTTCACCGCAAAGCCGAGGCCGGCCTCCAGCACATTGTCCTCGTCCGTGATGTCGTGGCCAAAATGGCGGAAGGCTTTTTCGACGCGACAGGAGTCCAGCGTGTGCAGGCCGCAGAGCTTCAGGCCGACATCCGCGCCGGCATCGGCGATCGCCTCAAAGACATGGGCGGCCTGGTCCGTGGAGACGTAGAGCTCCCAGCCGAGCTCGCCGACATAGGTCACGCGGTGGGCGCGGGCGAGCCCCATGCCGATCTCGATCTCCTGGAACGTGCCGAACGGATTGGCCTCGTTGGAGAAATCGTTCGGGCTGACCTTCTGGATCAGCTTTCGCGCGTCCGGACCCATCAGGCAGATGACGGCTTCGGCCGCGGTCACGTCGGTGATGACAACGAACTCGTCGACGACGTGTCGCCTCAACCAGGCGAGATCGCGCTGCAAGGTGGCGCCGGGCACAACGAGGAAATAGGCCGTCTCCGAAAGCCGCGTCACGGTAAGGTCGCTCTCGATGCCGCCCTTGGCATTGAGCATCTGTGTGTAGACGATCCTGCCCGGCGCCACGTCCATGTCATTGGCGCACAGCCGCTGCAGGAAGGCACAGGCATCGCGGCCCTCGACGCGGATCTTGCCGAAGGAGGTCATGTCGAACAGGCCGACGCCGTTACGGACTGCCAGATGCTCCTCGCGCTGGTTGTCGAACCAGTTCTGCCGCTTCCAGGAATAGCGGTATTCGCGCTCCTGTCCGTCGCGAGCGAACCAGTTGGCGCGCTCCCAGCCCGCCACCTCGCCGAAGACGGCGCCGCGCGCCTTCAGGTGCTCGTGCAAGGGCGAGCGGCGCACGCCGCGTGAGGTCGCCATCTGGCGGTAGGGGAAGTGGTCGGCGTAGAGCAGGCCGAGCGTTTCGGAGACGCGCTCCTTGAGGTAGCGGCGGTTCTTCTGGAAGGGCTGGGCGCGGCGGATGTCGACCTCCCAGAGATCGAACGGCGCTTCGCCATCATTGATCCATTGCGCCAGCGCCATGCCGGCGCCGCCGGAGGAGACGATGCCGATCGAATTGTAGCCGGTCGCCATCCAATAGCCGGAAAGCTCCGGCGCCTCGCCGAGATAGTAGCGATCGTCGGGCGTGAAACTTTCCGGACCGTTGAAGAAGGTGTGGATGCCGGCCGTGCCCAGCATCGGCATGCGGTTGACGCCCATTTCGAGGATCGGCTCGAAATGGTCCATGTCCTCGGGCAACTGGTCGAAGCAGAAATCCTGGCGGATGCCGTCCATGCCCCAGGGCTTCGCCACCGGCTCGAAGGCGCCGAGCATCATCTTGCCGGCATCCTCCTTGTAGTAGGCGCATTCGTCGGGCACGCGCAGCACCGGCAGGCGAGTAAGCCCCGGGATCGGCTCGGTGACGAGATAGAAATGCTCGCAGGCGTGCAGCGGGATGGTGACGCCGTTCTGCCGTCCAAGCTCGCGCGCCCACATGCCGGCGCAGTTGATCACGATGTCGGTCTCGATCGTGCCTTCTTCCTCGCCCTGAGCCCAGGAGACACCGGAGACGCGGCCGTTCCTGGTGTGAACCTTGGTGACCTTGACGTTCTCGATGACGGTCGCACCGCGCTGGCGCGCGCCCTTGGCCAGCGCCATGGCGATGTTGGCCGGATCGCACTGGCCGTCGAGCGGCAAATGCACGGCGCCGACCACATCCGACACATTGAGATGCGGGTACATCTCCTTGACTTCGCTCGGCGAAATCTCGCGCACGTCGACATCGAAGGCGCGGGCCAGCGAGGCCTGCCTGTAGATCTCGTGCTTGCGCTCCCCGGTCAGCGCCACCGTGATCGAGCCGACCTGGCGCATGCCGGTGCCGACGCCGGTCTCGGCCTCGAGCTTGACGTAGAGGTCGGCCGAGTATTTCGCCAGCCGCGTCATGTTCTGCGAGGCGCGCAACTGGCCGATCAGGCCAGCCGCGTGCCAGGTTGTGCCGCAGGTGAGCTGCTTGCGCTCCAGGAGCACGATGTCGGTCCAGCCGAGCTTGGCCAGATGATAGGCGACCGAGCAGCCCGAGACGCCGCCGCCGATGATGACGGCGCGGGCTTTGGTTGGAATGGCTTTGGTCATGCGGCCTCGCGACGATAGTTGGAAGCGAAGCGCCGCACGCGAAGCGCTGCTTCCTTAAGGACAGGTTCGGGCTGGCAGAGGCTGATGCGGATATGGCCGGCGGCGGCTTCGCCGAAGCTCGAGCCGGGCATGACGCCGACCTTTTCCTGGTCGAGCAGCGCCCAGGCGAATTTCTCGTCGTCGGGCTCAACGGCGGAGACATCGAGCATGACATACATGCCGCCTTCGGAGCCGCGCACGGTGACCTCGTTCGCGCCGCGTATGGCGTCGAGGAAGACGGCGCGGCGCGCGGCGTAGCGCTCGGCGATTTCCTTCACGCCATAGTGGTTTTCGAGCGCCTCGGCGCAGGCGATCGAGATGAAGGCCGGCAGACCGTAGGTCGTCACCAGGTTGAGGTCGGTCATCAGCGCGATCATCGCCTTCGGGCCGGTCAGCCAACCCATGCGCCAGCCGGTCATGCCGTGGCTTTTCGACATGGAATTGATGACCAGGGCGCGCTCGGCCATGCCGGGCAGAGAACGTGGCGAGACGTGCTCGCCGCCGCCGAGCGTCCAATAGACCTCGTCGGACAGCAGCCAGAGATCATGCTGCTTGCAGATATCGGCCAACTGCTCGAGCCGTTCACGCGAATAGACGGCACCCGTCGGGTTGTTCGGCGTGTTGATCAAGATGGCGCGCGTGTTGGGCCTGAGCGCCGCGCGGATCATGTCGGCGCGCGGCTGGAAGCCGTCCTCGGCGGGCGTCTCGACCACGGTGAAGCTGGCGCCGGCGGCACTGAAGGTGTTGGGGTAGGTGGCGTAGTAAGGCGCGACGACGATGGCGTGGTCGCCCGGATCGAGCACGCCCTGCACGGCGGCGTAGAGCGCGCCCTGGCCACCAGCCGTGGCGATGATCTCGTCGGGCTCCGTCGGGATGCCGGTGCAAGCAGTAGAGGCCGCCGCCATGGCCTTGCGCAGGCGCGGCAGGCCAGGGAGGGGGGTGTAATGGTGATTGCTGCCGCGAACGGCGTTGACGCAGGCCTCGATGGTTTCCGAAGGAGTGTCGAAGTCATGATCGCCGACCGAGAGCACGATGATGTCCTCGCCCGCGGTCCTGCGGGTCCAGGCGGCGAAGTGGACTTCCCAGCCATCCTTGCCCGAAGGCACGATGCCGGTAATGCGCTTTGACGGTTTTGGCATCAGGCTCTCAACCTCTCGTTCTTCGGATCCCAGAGCGGCTCGTCCTTCTGCACCACCGCCTTGAAGCGGTCGCCGAAGATCTCGACCTCGACGGCCGTACCGGGTTCGGCTAGATCGGTGCGCAGCATGCCGAGCGCGATCGATTTGCCGACGCGGTGGCCCCAGCCGCCGGACGTCGTCTCGCCGACGATCCTTCCGTCATGCCAGAGCGTCGACATATAGGGCGCATCGCAGTCGCCGGGATTCTCGACGACCAGGGTGACGAAACGCTTCTTCACGCCCTGCTGCTTTTCGCTGAGCAGCGCCGCCTTGCCGCGGAAGTCGGGCTTGTCCCATTTGACGAAGCGTTCCAGGCCGCCCTGCAGGATCGAATAGTCGGTCGACAGATCACCCTTCCAGGCGCGGTAGCCTTTCTCCAGCCGCAGCGAATCCAGCGCATACATGCCGAAGGGTTTCAGGCCGTGCTTCTGGCCGGCGGCCCAGACGGCGTCGAAGACCGTCAATGTGTCGGCGACCTTGGTGTGGATCTCCCAGCCGAGTTCGCCGGCGAAGGAGACGCGCACCAGTTTCGCCCAGCGCCCGGCGATGGTCGTTTCCTGATGCGTCAGCCAGGGCAGCGTCAGATCCGCACCGCAGACCTCGGCAAGGATTTTTCGCGAGTTCGGACCGGCGAGGATCTGTGTCGAGTATTCCTCCGTCCGGTCGGTCAGCGTGAAAGCTGCGTCGGCCGGCATGCGGGACTTCAGCCATTCGAAGTCGTGCCACTGCGCGACAGCCGCGGTGATCAGCGTCATCTGGTCCTCGCCATGGCGCACCACCGACATTTCGGTGACGATGCGGCCCTTGTCGTCGGCAAAGTAGACCAGGCCGATGCGGGCGGGTTTCGGTACCAGGCCGGTGACCTGCAGCGCCAGCCATTCGGCGGCGCCCGGACCTTCGAGATTGAAGCGCGAGAAGCCGGGCAGGTCGAGGATGCCGGCGGCGTCGCGCACCGCCAGGCATTCCTCGCGCACGCGCTGCTGCCACGGTCCATCGCGGCGGAAGGTCAGCGTCGCTTCCTCCGAAATGTCGTCGCCCGGTTGTGCATACCAGGTGGCGCGCTCCCAGCCATTATAGGCGTCGAACTGGCCGCCGAGCGCCTTGATGCGATCATGCAGCGGCGAGTGCTTGCGGTCGCGCCCCGCAGGCCAGGCATGGCGGGGGAACTGGATGGCGTATTCGTTGCCGTAGATCTCCATGCCTTTGGCCACGCAATAGTCGGGCGCGGAGGCAAAGCTCGTGAAGCGGCGGGGGTCGCAAGACCACATGTCCCATTCCGTCTGCCCCTCGGTCACCCATTCGGCCAGCACCTTGCCGGCGCCGCCTCCCTGCGCGATGCCGAAGGTGAAGACGCAGGCTTCGAAAGCGTTCGGCACGCCGGGCATCGGCCCGATCAGCGGGTTGCCGTCCGGCGCGTAGGGGATCGGCCCGTTGATCACTTTGGAGAGGCCGGCGGTGCCGAGGATCGGCACGCGGGCGACGGCGTCGGCGAGATAGTGCTCCAGCCGGTCGAGATCGTCAGGGAAGAGCTGGAAGGAAAAATCCTCCGGCATCGGATCGTTGTGCGTCGCCCAATGCGCGCGGCAATTGCGCTCATAGGGCCCGAGATTCATGCCGGTCTTTTCCTGGCGCAGGTAATAGGACGTATCGACGTCGCGCAACAGCGGCAGTTTCTTGCCCTGCTCCTTCGTCCATGCGGCGAGCTCGGGGATCTCCTCGAACAGTATGTACTGATGGCTCATCACCATCATCGGCACTTCGCGGCCGAACATTTTCCCGACCTCGGCGGCGCGGTAGCCGGCGGCATTGATGACGATCTCGCAGCGGATTTCGCCCTGCGGCGTCGCGACCACCCATTCGCCGTTTTCGCGGCGAACGCCGGTGACCGGGCAGAAGCGGATGATTTTCGCGCCCATGTCGCGCGCGCCCTTGGCGAGCGCCTGGGTCAGCTGCGCGGGATCGATGTCGCCGTCGCTCGGATCGTAGAGCGCGCCCTTCAACTCATGCGTCTCGATGAAGGGGTAACGGCGCTTGATCTCGTCCAGCCCGACGACGTCGATATCCATGCCCTGGTAGCG
The DNA here is from genome assembly GCF_033977345.1 of Mesorhizobium dulcispinae. Classification (NCBI taxonomy): domain Bacteria; kingdom Pseudomonadati; phylum Pseudomonadota; class Alphaproteobacteria; order Hyphomicrobiales; family Phyllobacteriaceae; genus Mesorhizobium; species Mesorhizobium dulcispinae. Next base: position 74,641 of record NZ_JAVIIY010000017.1, on the reverse strand, counting down.
TCCCATGCCCTTGGCGCGCTGGAACTCCTGCATGCGCTCCCTGGTGTGGGCGAGCCTGAGCGAGCCGGTGACATGATAGTTCATCGGATAGTCGACCGCCTCGGCCAAACCCCGATAGAGTTCGGTCGAGTAGCGCTGCATGTTCATCAGCGACCATGACGAGGAGAAGGTCGGCACGTTGCCGGCGGCGTGCCAGGTCGAGCCGGAGGTCAGCTCGTTCTTCTCCAGTAGAACGCAGTCGGTCCAGCCCGCCTTGCAGAGGTGATAGAGCGAGGAGGCGCCGACGACACCGCCTCCGATGATCACCACGCGTGCCGTGGTCGGCAAACCGGCCATGTTTCTTCCTCCCAAGCTTCGACTCAATACACCGGCGGCGAAACCACCCAAATGACGACCGCCGGCTCGGTGCCGGGATTACGCCAGCGGAACGGCTTGCCTTCGAAGCGGAACGAGTCGCCTTCGCCAAGCCGATGCCAGACGCCGCCGATCTCGATCTCGAAAGTGCCCGACGCGACATAGCCCGCTTCTTCGGTCGGGCGGCGCGCTTCGGTCTTCAGCTCGGCGCCCGGCGCGAAGACAGAGCGCAGCATCTCGAAGCTACCGCCAAGGTCGGGCGACAGAAGCTCCTCCACGAGACCCGATTCGCTTGTGCCAAGCGAGCGGCGGCTGCCGGCGCGCACGACCACGCCGCGCTCCTTCTCGGCAGGCACGTCATGGCTGAAGAACAGGCTGAGCGGCACGCCGAACAGTTCGGCGAAGGCTCTGAGATCGCCGAGCGAAGGGACCGAAAGCCCGCGTTCGACCTGGCTGACCCAGCCGACGGAGCGGCCGAGCTTGAGCGCGATCTCGCTGAGCGTCAGCCCACGCGCCTTGCGCAGCGCACGGATATCGCCGGCGAGCAGCCGCTCGCCATTGTCCTGCTCCGGTCTGACAGCGGTCGAGGTCAATCGTGTCTCATGAAAAAATACGAACAAATTTCATGAGAGGGCAAACTCATGAAAAAATCAAGCGGGTTTTCATGCGCTGCAAGATTTGCTTGCGCGATTTTGACGCTTGATGCAAAGGCTCCCCTACGAACGGAGGGGTGGGGCGTCCGATCGGGACCAATCTAGTTTTGTGTCTGCGGATGGTCGTTGCGGAAACCGGGTTCCGGCCATGCCTGAAGGGACGGCCCATGCTGGATAAGAATAGCCGGATCGCGCTCGATGCTGCGATCGTCGACGAGGCGATCATTTCGCGCCGGTCCGTGCGCGCATTTTTGCCAGACATGGTCGATGATGAGACGATCCGCGCCATCCTGACGGTGGCGGCGCGGGCGCCGTCCGGCACCAACATGCAGCCCTGGCGGGTCTATGTGACCAAAGGGGAGGTGAAGCAGCGCATCAGCGACGCCATCCTCAATTCGGGCATTCGCGCCGAGAAGGCGGAATGGGACGAGTACCGCTACTATCCCGACCAGTTCTTCGAGCCCTATCTCAGCCGGCGCCGCGCCAACGGGTTCGGTCTCTACGGCGCCATCGGCATCGGCCGGCGCGAGGTCGACAAGATGCGCGCGCAGCACGATCGCAACTTCATCTTCTTCGACGCGCCGGTCGGCATGATCTTCACGGTCGACCGGCGGCTGAACAAGGGGTCGTGGATCGACTATGGCATGTTCCTGCAGAACATCATGGTCGCGGCGCGGGGCAGGGGGCTGCATACCTGTCCGCAGGCGGCCTTCGCGCCCTATCACCGGCAGATCCGCCCGGTGCTCAATATTCCCGACGAGGAGGTCGTCGTCTGCGGCATGGCGCTGGGCTATGAGGACGACTCGAAGCCCGAGAATGAATTCCGCACCGATCGCGCGCCGCTCGAAGACTGGGTGACGTTCGCGGAATAACCGCCGGCGCGCACCCAGCCCGTTTTGCTAGTCGGTGCTCATATGCGCGCCATGGCCGCTGACATGCGCGCCGTCCCGCGGCGTGAGCCTGAGATAGGCGAGCAGCGCGCAAAGCGTGACCAAGCCTTCGACGATGAACAGGATGCGGTAGTCGTTGACGCTGGCCTGGCCGCCGCCGGCGAGCAGCGAGAGCATCGCCGCCGCCAGACCGACGCTGATCGCCACCGCCAGCTGCCAGAGGATGTAGTAGAGCGCGCTGAAGCGCGAGAGCTGCTCCTGCGCGATGTCCGAGTAGGCGAGATTGCCGGTCGAGGCCCACTGCACTGAACGGAAGAGGCCGAAGACGAAGATGTAGGCAAGCACGATCCAGGTCGGCATGCTTTCCTGCATCAGGGCAAAACCGGCGATCAGCAAGGCGGCTATCGGCGTGTTGGTGACCAGAACGCGCTTGAAGCCGAAGCGGTTCAGGATGCGCGGCATGAAGAAGCGCATCAGCAGCGATCCGATCGCCGCGACGAAGGTCAGCGATCCGGCCTGCACGGCGCTCATGCCGAAGCCGAGCTGGAACATCAGCGGCAACAGGAAGACAACGGAGCTCAGCCCTATCGTGTCGAGCCCGCCGCCGGTGAGAAAGCTGATGCGGAAGGTGCGGATGCGTAAGAGATTGAGGTCGAGCAGCGGATTGCGCGCGCGCAGGCAATAGAAGGCAGCGACTGTGAGGATGGCGATTGCCAGGCCGAGCTCGACGCCGATGATGCCGGCAGCGGCGTCCTTTGCGGCAAGCGAATCCATGCCGAAGACGAGCAGCGCCATGCCGCCGCCGACAAGCAGGAAGCCTGGAAAGTCGAACGGCGTGCGGACCGGCTTGGTGGTCGAGGGAAACAGCGAGGCCGCGAGCAGCGCCGCGGTCAGCGCGATCGGTATGTTGATGTAGAAGATCCAGCGCCAGGAGACGTAAGTCGTCAGCGCGCCGCCGACGAGCGGCCCGACCAGCGGCCCGAACTGGCCGGCGAGCGAAATATACATGTTGATCCTGAGTGTGCGGTCGCGCGGAAAGCTCGACAGGATCACGACCTGGCCGAGCGTGCCCATCAGCGCGCCGCCGAAACCCTGCAGCGCGCGCGAGCCGACCAGCATCCAGATGTTTTCCGACATGCCGCAGAGCGCCGAGGCGCTGGCGAAGACCAGCAGCGCAAAGCAATAGACGTTGCGCAGGCCGAAGCGGTCGGCCAACCAGCCGCCGAGCGGCATCGTGACGATGAGGCTCGCGACATAGACGGTGATCAGAAGGCCGAGCTGGCTCGGCGGGCGAGCGAGACTCTCGCCAATCCCGGGAAGCGCGGTCACAATGACGTTCTGATCGAGGCTGGTCATGAACACGCCGCAGGCGACTGTCGCCGGCAGCAGCATCGATGGCTCGCCCGCCGGGGCAAAGCGGGTCGTGGCTGTCGCCGAAATCTCTGCAGTCATGGGAGGGTATGGTCGAACTGGTTGCTTGACCGGACGCCTGCCCCGACAAGAGCCCGTGATTCCTTATCTATCGTCTTGGCTGGCCCAAGCCTCAAGCAGCAGTAGTGGCCGTCGATAATGCCAGGTCCTAATGCACCTCGTAGCCGACTTCCTCGCTGGCGTGGCACAAGGCCTTCCAGAACGAGCGCGCGAAGGAGCGGAACACATAGATGTCGAACTGGTCGGCGCCGCTGCGCTGGATCTGGGCAAAGACATCATGATGGTTGGTCGAGCGGCCGGCACCGAGCGGGAAGGCCGGCAAGGCGAAGTCGATGGCGAAGAATTTCGCCATCACCCATTCCGCCTTCGGCCCGGCGATGCGGATCGCGGTGCGGCCGTGCGAAAGATCGGTGAGCGTGCCGATGTCCGGCGTGATGACGCCGGCGAATCCCGCCGCAAGGCCCTCGGCCTCGTCGACCACGGTGAATTTTCCCGGCGCGAAGCCGAATGCCGCCTTCCCGCCGTTGCTGACGCCGCCGCCGGCGCCATCCGGCAGGGCAAGGCCCGTCACCTTGTATATGCCGGACATCAGCCGCTTCTCTTCGCCCGGCCATGCCGCGAGCTGCAGGATCGAGCCCGGCCGCGTCTCGGACAGGATGACGTCGACGCCATGTTCGAAATTGCCGTGCGACCCCGGGTGGTAAACGGGCTCAAGCGGAGATTGACGCTCAACCATGCATGCGGCTCCCGTCCGGATCGTAGAAATGGTTGGAGACGATCTCGACCGGCCCGAACCGGTTGCGCAGCGGGTCGGAAACGAAGGCGCGTGTGCCGTGGCGCGCCTTGCCACCCTTGACCAGCGCAAGCGCTATGTATTTGCCGAGCGCCGGCGAATAGCAGCAGGCGGTGATGTGGCCGATCGAATCGTGCGGATTGGCTTCGTCCAGCTCCTCGACGATATGTCCGCCACCGCTGAGCGCGCGGTTGTCGAGAGCGATCACGCCGACCAGTTCCAGCCGGTCCGGGGCGATCAGTCCTTCGCGATCCATCATGGCCGAGCCGATGAAGGGCTTCTTCTTCGACAGCATCCAGTCGAGATGCAGGTCGCGCGCGGTCGTGCGGCCGTCGATCTCGGCGCCGGTGACGTGCCCCTTCTCGATGCGCATGGTGCCCAGCGCCTCGAGCCCGTAGGTGACCAGGCCGAACGGCTTGCCAGCCTCGATGAGAGCTTCCCACACCTGTGTTCCATAACCGGCGCCGGAATAGACCTCAAAAGCCATTTCACCGGAGAAGGACAGACGGCAGATCATCACCGGCACGCCGGCGATCTCGCCGCGGACGATGCCCATGAAGGGAAGGGCGGCGTTGTCGACGGCCGTGCCCTTCACGCAGGCGGCGAGGATCGCCCTGGCCTTCGGTCCGCCGATCGCGGCGCCCGCCCATTCGTCGGTGACGGAGGTGACGGTGACCTTCAGCTCCGGCCAGATGACGTCGAGGAAATATTCCAGATGCTGCATCACCTTGCCGGCATTGGCGGTGGTCGTGGTCATCAGGAAGTCCTGCTCCCCGAGCCGCCAGGTGGTGCCGTCGTCGAAGGCGAGCCCATCCTCGCGCAGCATCAGGCCGTAGCGGGCCTTGCCGACGGCCAAAGTGGAAAACATGTTGGTGTAGACGCGGTCGAGGAACTCCGCCGCGTCCGGCCCCTGCACGGCGATCTTGCCGAGCGTCGAGACATCGACGATGCCGGCGCTCTCGCGCGTCGCCTTGGCCTCGCGCACATAGGCCTGCTCGACCGTCTCGCCGGCGAGGCCGTAGATCATCGGGCGATACCAGAGACCGGCCGAATACATGGTCGCGCCGTTGGCGATGTGCCAGTCATGCATCGGCGTCAACCGCTCCGGCTTCAGATCGCCGAAGCGCTCGGCCGCCAGTGAGCCGATCGAGACCGCCGTATAGGGCGGACGGAAGCGCGTCGTGCCGACCTCCGGGATCGGCTTGCCGAGCGCCTCGGCCATGATCGCGAGGCCCGGCACGTTGGAGTTCTTGCCCTGGTCGGTCGCCATGCCCAGCGTGGTGTAACGCTTCAGATGCTCGACCGAGACGAAGCCCTCGCGATGCGCGAGCCGCACATCCTCGGCGGTCACGTCGTGCTGGAAATCGACGAAGCTCTTGCCTTTGGCCTTGATCTCGAAGACCGGCGCCGGATCGGGATCGCCCGGGACCGCTTCGACGACGGGGAGCGGCGCGGATGACGCAGTTCCGCCGGCGGCCTGAAGGCCGGCGGCGCGGCCCTCGGCGATCGCTTCGGCGGTCGAGAAGCTGCCGGTGAAAGCGCCGGCACCGATCCAGCGCTGCGTCGGCTGCGGCGGCAGGAAGGCCTGCCTGGCCGGATCCCACGCAGCTCTCGCACCTGCCTGGCTGGCGAGATGGATGGTTGGCGACCAGCCGCCCGACATAACCAGGCAGTCGGCATGAATGCTGCGCTCATCGCCGCTCAGCGCGCCGCTCATCAGGTCGAAACGCTGCACCTTGAGACCGGTGAGCGCCTTGCCGCCTTCGGTCGCGACGACTGCGTGGCCGGCAAGCAGCTCGGCTTCGGCCTCGCTCGCCACCCTGCTCATTTCGTTCGAGATGTCGGTGCGGACATCGACGATGGCGACGACAGCGGCGCCGGCCTTTTTTAGCGCAGCGGCCGAGCGATAGGCGCTGTCATTGTTGGTGAACAACGCGATCCGTTCGCCAGGCAGCACGCCATATTCATTGGCATAGCGCTCGGCCGCATGCGCAAGCATCACGCCCGGACGGTCGTTGCCGGGAAACACCAGCGGGCGCTCGAAGGAGCCGGTGGCGAGAACCACCGTCTTGGCGCGGATCGCCCAATAACGCTGGCGCGGCTCGCCCTTGGCCGGCACTTCCTTGTGGTCAGTCACCCGTTCGAGCGCGGCCAAAGTGTTGCCGTCGTAATAGCCCCACACCGTCGTGCGCGGCAGCAGGCGGACATTGTCATTGCCTTCGAGCTGGCCGACGATGCGCCCCGCCCACTCGGCGGCCGGCGCGCCGTCAATCGTCTCGCCCGACCAGTTGGCCGAGCCGCCGAACTTTGCTTCGAGGTCGGCCAGGATCACGCGCGCGCCCTGCTCGGCAGCTGCCTTCGCCGCCATCAGGCCGGCCGGGCCGGAACCGACGACCAGCACGTCGCAGAAGGCGTTCATGCGCTCATAGCGCGCCGGGTCGGGCGCGGTTCCGGCCTTGCCGAGGCCGGCGGCGCGGCGGATGAAATGCTCGCAGAACATCCAGAAGCGGGTGCCCTTCAGCGGACCGATCACCGGTCCCATAAAGGTCTTGTAGTAGAAACCGGCCTGCAGGATCTTGCCGCCGAGCTGGTTGAGCGCGCCGATATCCCAGGCGAGCGAGGGCGAACGGTTCTGGCTGACGGCGACAAGCCCGTCATAGATCTCGACCATGGTGGCGGGGATGTTCGGCTCGCGCACCTCACCGCGCAGCACCGTCACCAGCGCGTTCGGTTCCTCGACGCCAGCGGCGAGCACGCCGCGCGGTCGGTGGTATTTGAACGAGCGGCCGAACAGCGTCGCGCCATTGGCAAGCAGCGCCGAAGCCAGTGTGTCGCCGGCATGGCCTGTATAGGGCGCGCCGTCGAAGGTGAAACGGATGGTGCGCAGCCGGTCGACGCGGCCGCCGGTCTCGGTACGACGCGGACTCACTGGCTGCCTCCCGCCTTGTGGCCGGCGGATTTGTGTCCGCCGCGGGCGAAGGCCGTGCTCAGGATTTCATGGGTTACGGTGTTGCGCACGACCCTGAGATGCGCGCGGCAGCCGCCCGAGTGCTGCCAGATTTCGTTGTGGTCGCCGGCCGGGTTCAGCCGGTCGTAGACATAGGCGTTCCAGGCGTCGAGATCCTGCGAGGCGGGCTGCGGCCGCTGGCGGTTGCCGTCGCCCTGGTAGGTGAACTCAACGACGTCGCGCGGGCCGCAATAGGGACAAGTGATCAGCATACGATTTTCAAACCCTAATGCAGCCGCGGCGTCGCGCCCTGGCCTTTGTCGTCGATGATCAGGCCGCGATAGAAACGGTCGAGCGTGAAGGGCGCGTTAAACTCATGCGGCTCGTCCTTGGCGATCGTCCAGGCGAAGCACCAGCCCGACGCGGGCGTTGCCTTGAAGCCGCCATAGCACCAGCCGCAATTGAGATACATGCCGGGCAGCGGGCCGGTGGTGATGATCGGCGAACCGTCCATCGTCATGTCGCAAAGCCCGCCCCAGGAACGCAGCATGCGCACCCGCGCCAGGCCCGGGAACAGCGCCAGCATCTCGCTCATCACCTCGTCGACGACCGGCAGGCTGCCGCGCTGGGCATAGCTGTTGTAACCGTCGAGGTCGCCGCCATAGACGAGGCCGCCCTTGTCGGATTGCGAGATGTAGAAATGGCCCATGCCGAAGGTGAGGACGGTGTCGATGATCGGCTTCAACGATTCCGTGACGAAGGCCTGCAGGACGTGGCTTTCGATCGGCATATGCGAAATGCCGGCAAGCTGCATGACATGACCGGTGCTGCCGGCAACGGCAAGCGCCACTTTCTTGGCGCGGATATCGCCGCGCGTCGTCGTCACGCCGATGATCTGGTCGCCGTCGCGCAGGAAGCCGGTGACCTCGCAATTCTCGATGATGTCGACGCCGCGCCGGTCGGCGCCGCGCGCATAGCCCCAGGCGACAGCGTCGTGCCGGGCAGTGCCGGCGCGCGGCTGCATCAGTCCACCGAGGACCGGAAAACGCGCCGAGCCCGAGACGTCCAGCGCCGGCACAAGGCGCTTGATCTCACTGACGCTCATCAGCTCGGCGTCGACGCCGAGATGGCGCATGGCATTGCCGCGCCGCGCATAGTCGTCGAGCTGGGCCGGCGTGTGCGCGAGGTTGAGGCAGCCGCGCTGCGAGAACATGACGTTGTAGTTGAGGTCGTGCGACAGGTTCTCCCACAGCTTCATCGAATGCTCGTAGAAGCGGGTGTTCTGCGGCAAAAGGTAGTTTGAGCGCACCGCCGTCGTGTTGCGGCCGACATTGCCCGAGCCCAGCCAGCCTTTCTCCAGCACCGCGACATTGGTGATGCCGTGTTCCTTGGCGAGGTAGTAGGCGGTCGAGAGCCCATGGCCGCCGCCGCCGATGACGATCACGTCATAGGACGCCTTGGGGTCCGGCTTGCGCCAGGCCGGTTTCCAGTCCTGGTTGCCGGTCAGCGCGTTCCTGAGCAGCGAAAAGGCTGAGTATTCCGCCATTCTTCCTGTCGTCCTTTTGGGTGCGAGGCGGCAGACTATAGAGCAGGCGAGAAGCGCAAAGCCAAGATTGCGCCATCGCTTTTCGACTGGCCGACTTCGATCCGCGTCTCCGGCCCGCGGATGGAGACGGCTTGCCGCCTGATATGCCGGTCTTTATCAAAGGGCGGAATTTTCGAAGATCTTTCGGCAGCGAGTCGCCCGTCACGTCATGATTTTCCGACTGCTACGCCTGATCCTGGTCGCCATTGTCGCCGTCGCGGCGCAGCCGTCGTCCGGCGCGATGGCGCAGGCAATCGGCCAGGGCTCCGCGCAGCTCGTCGCCGACCAGACCAAGGCCATCCAGGACCTGACGGCCAAGACCGACGGCCTGGAGAAGAAGGTAGGCGCCCCCGACCAGGACGATGCCGGCCTTGTCGATATCCGCCTGCAGCTCGAGGATATTTCGCGCGCCGCGCTGAACAGCGCGCTCGCGTTCCGTCCGCGCCTCAACGACATCAACGCTCGCATCGCGGTATTGGGGCCGCCACCGGCACAGGGGCAGCCGCCGGAACCTGCCATCGTCGCCAATGAGCGCGCGGCGCTGACGGCCGAGAAGGCCGAAATCAATGCCGTGGTCGCCAGCGCGCAGAACCTCTCGATCCGCATCAGCGGGCTGGTCGACAAGATCGCTATCCAGCGCAGCGAGCTGTTCCGCAGCGTTCTGACGAAGCGCTACGAATTGACCGATGCGCTGAGCCCGCAGGCCTTTTCCGACGCGCACGACCAGTTCACCGGTCTCTACAAGGCGATAACGTCCTGGCTCACCTTCGCGTGGAAGTTCAAGTTCCAAGCCATGCTTGCGGCGACGCTGATGGCGCTGGCGCTGGCCGCCTTGCTGCTGATCGGCGGCAGGCGCCTGTTCGGCCGCATCTTCGAGGCCGATCCTTCGGTCGAAGAGCCGTCCTACCTTAGCCGGCTTTCGGTGGCGTTCTGGTCGACGCTGCTGCCGACGGTGGCGCTCGGCGCGTTCCTCGCCTCGACGGTGTTCTTCTTCAACTACTACAACGTGCTGCGCGGCGACATCGGCGAATTCCTCAACGCGCTGCTCTCAGTCGTCGCGGTGGTGTTCTGCGTCAACCGGCTGACCAATGCGGCACTCGAGCCGCGGCTGCCGAACTGGCGGCTCATTCCAGTCGCAACCGGGCCGGCGCGTTGGCTGGTGCGGCTGGCCACCGCCATGGCCGTGGTTCTCGGCTTCAACTACTTCCTGTCGGTCGTCAACGAGAAGATGGGTTCGCCGCTGTCGCTGACGATCGCCAGGAGCTTCGTTGCCACCGTCATTGTGGGCGTCATCCTGATCCTGATGGGCCTGCTGAGGCCTTTCAAGGCGCGTGACGGGTCCTGGCGCCCCTGGCCGGCCTGGCTTCGCTTCATCGCCATCGGGCTCGGCCTGCTCACCATCGCCGCGGCACTGCTCGGCTATATCGGTCTTGCGCTTTTTGTCTCGATCCAGGTCGTGGTCACCGGCACCACGCTCGTCACCGCCTATATCGGCTTCCTGTCGGCGCGGGCGATCGGCGAGGAGGGCGGCTTCGCCGATACCTCGGTCGGGCGCTGGCTGTCGACTAATTCCAGCTACGAGGACACCGCGCTCGACCAGCTCGGCCTGGTGGTCAGCATAGCCATCAACCTGATGATCGTGCTGGTGTTCCTGCCGCTGATCCTCTTGATGTGGGGCTTCCAGCCCGGCGATATCGAAGCCTGGGCCTTCAAGCTGGCGACAGGCGTCACGATCGGTTCGGTGACGATTTCCGTCCTCGGCATCCTGACCGGCATCGTCGTCTTCGTCATCGGCTATTTCCTGACGCGCTGGTTCCAGGGCTGGCTCGACGGCTCGGTGATGGCGCGTGGCAAGGTCGATACCGGCGTGCGCAACTCGATCCGGCTGGCGGTGGGCTATGCCGGCGTCGCGCTTGCGGGGCTCGTCGGCATATCGGCGGCGGGCATCGATCTTTCCAATCTGGCGCTGGTGGCCGGCGCGCTTTCGCTGGGTATTGGCTTCGGCTTGCAGAACGTGGTCTCGAACTTCGTCTCAGGCCTGATCCTGCTTGCCGAGCGACCGTTCAAGGTCGGCGACTGGATCGTCGCCGGCGACATCAGCGGCACGGTCAGGAAGATCAGCGTGCGCGCCACCGAGATCGAGACGTTTCAGCGGCAGTCGGTGATCCTGCCGAACTCGAACCTCATCAACAACGCGGTCGGCAACTGGACGCACCGCAACAAGCTTGGCCGCGTCGACATCAAGGTGGGCGTCGCCTATGGCAGCGACGTCAAGCGCGTCCACGCCATCCTGCTCGGCATTGCCCGCGCCCATCCGATGGTGCTCAAGAACCCCGAACCCTTTGTGCTCTTTGCCAATTTCGGGGCGGCCGCGCTCGAATTCGAAATCCGCGTCTTCGTGGCCGACGTGTTGAACGGCAGCATCGTTCAGAACGACGTCCGCTTCGCGATCTTCGATATCTTCGAGGACGAGCATATCGAAATCCCGTCGACGCCGCGCGCCGTGGTCGAGACGAAGAAGCACGAGTCGTGGCCGATCGACGACGACAAGATCGAAGCCGAGTTCGCCGAACGCGAGCGGCTGGAAGCCGAGGCCGCGGCCGAGCAGGCGCGTTTGGCTAAAACGAAGAGGAGAGGCCGCAAGCCCGATCCGGGCTAGAGCGGTTCACCGTTTCACGGAAACGGCGAACCGCTCTATCTCTTTGTTTTTACGCAATTCCAGACGGAAAACCGTTACACACTTTTCCTGGAATTGCTCTAGGCTTTCGCCGTTAGCGTGGACGGAACTAGTGCCGACAAGGCCGCGCGAAGCTCCGTCTTGCCGTATCGTATTTCGCCAACACCCTGTTCCGCGTCGATCTGGCCGGCATTGTGGACATCGAATAAGTCTGCGACGAGTTGGGCGTAGCTCGCACTCATGCCGCCGGCGACCAGCATGGAGATCCAGTCCTGCCGCGGCATTTCACGTGCCACGATTTCGCGGCCGGCGATCTTGCTGAGCGCATCGGCCACGTCGACGGCGCTGTAGCGGCGCGGTCCCTCGGCGTGGACAATGCGCATTGCGTCGTTGCGATCCGCGAGAAGCAGATCCGCCGCGATCAGGCCGACATCTCCTGCCGAGACCGTCGGAAAGGTTTTGGAGACGGGATGATGCAGGCTGGCAAGAACCCCGGTCTGCAACGCCCGTCCGGTTCCGCGGCCCCAATTCTGCATGTGCTCGGCGGAGCGCAGGAAGGTCAGTGCCGCGGCGAGCTTCTTAAGTTCCGATTCCAGATGATGGAAGGTGAGCGTGATGCCGGTGCCGGTCGGCAGCTGAGCACCGTAGTCCGAGATTGCCAGGATGCGCGCCGGACGGGTTTGCCGAAGCGCCTCGGTAATTGCGCCGATCGTCGCTTCCATTTCTGCCGATGCATTTTCCGCCTGAACGAGTGTAGGGCAGATCACCTGCACCGCCGAAGCGTCTTTTGTTGCCTCGACAAGCGCCGGCATATCCCTGAGGTCGGCCACGGCTATGTCGCAACCACAAGCACGAAGCTCCTGAGCCTTCGAGGGATTGCGAACAACTGCCCTTACCGGGAGCCCGTTTTGGCGAAGCACACCGACCGTCGCTCGTCCAATTTTCCCCGTGGCGCCTAGAATCACGAACATCTTCATTCTCCTGTCTATGTCGGAGCGCTGGATGCCAGATGTACGACGGCGCGTCGCCCCGATAAGGACGGCGAAGCGCACAAAAGGACAGTCACATGGAAGGCCCGGCTATCGCTGCAGACGAAGCAGCGCCGCTGGCGTGATTCCCAGCACGCGTTTCATGCTGCGAGCCATATGGCTTTGATGGGCGAAGCCGGCCTCCAGCGCGATCTGGCTGAGCGGCATCTCATTCTGGTCGAGCAGCAACCGGGCGCGCTCGACCCGTCGATGGATGACATATTGATGGGCCGGCACTCCGAAGCTGCGGCGAAACAGAGCCTTCAGATGCGACACGCTGATGGCCGCAACCTGCGCCAGATCATCCAGGGCAAGATCCTGATCGAGGTTGGCTTCGATGAAGTCCTGCAGCCGCCGCTTCTGGCTGGACGACAGCATTTGCCCTGTCGGGATCCTTTGCGACGCCCCGTGAACCAGCTGCACGGCGAGCGCCCTGGCCAGGCTTTGGACATAGAGCCGGTCCGACGGCAACTCTGGGTGCAGTCCGCTCGCCAGCGCCCATGCGATATGTTCGATCCTGGGGTCACGGCGTTGAAACTGCGGCTCGACGACGATCCGGTCCGGATCGATTTCGAGATCGCAGGCGGTTTGCCGAACCAGTGCCGGATTGACCCACAAGCGCAGGATGGTGCAGTCGGCGTCGTCTTCCCAGTCGCCGTCCAGCCCCGCCGGAACGATGTCTATGTCTCCGTGCGACTGGACCCGCCGATGCCGCTTCCCGTCGCAGCGGCAGAAGGCGTTGACGGATGGCCCGACATGGATGCCCAGCCTGTGGTAGGGCGAAGCCGGCACGTGGGTCAGGCCCGCGGCGATCTTCCGGTGCTCAACTTCCACACCGATCGTTTCCAGCCAGCTACCGGCCATCGTCTTCGCCTCGTGCTTATGCATCCTTTCGCATCATATCGGCTTGATCGACAAAATTGACAGGGTGGTCAGGCGGCCGAAACCAATTGTGGCATGAATGCGGCATTCAGTTGCGGTTCAGGTTACATCTCATATAAGCTCTTACGCAAAGGGCGAGAATGCCTTGCGAAATTGAACAGAGGCGGTGTGGAAACACCGGAATTGCAATGTGGAAGTCTGTCGTTACCGCCATCGCTTTCCTGGCCCTGGGCGGTTCGGCTTTTGCCGCCAGCGCGGTCAACAAGGACGCCCAGACGCGGACGTTGATCGTGACCGAAGGCGGCGGCAAGACCGAGCTGGCGCTGGCCGCCGGCGAGACGGTGGAATTCTGCCCGAACGGCTGCTTTGTCACCCTGCCCAACGGTGACCTCGAAGCGCTGACCGGTTCGGAGACGGTCGAGATCTCGGGCGGCATTGCCCGTATCAAGTAGGCGCTCCATAAGCACGATCGGCAAAGGCCGGGCGAATGTCCGGCCTTTTATCGTTTCCGGTAGCCGCCGCTTAACGATGCCTCCGGAAATACCGTCTTTACAGCGCGTTGCAACCGGGCGTTTTAACGTTCGCTCCGCCATCTCCCGTTATATCCGTCGCGAGGGCGCCGAAACACGGCGCGGGGTGAGCAGGGCAGGGCAACAATGGACGCGCGGTCGGACAGGAACGCAATTCCGCTTGCGGTCGACCTCGACGGCACGCTGATTGCAACGGACCTTCTATGGGAAGGCCTGTTCATCCTGCTCAAGAAGAACCCGCTCTATCTCTTTCTGGTGCCGCTCTGGTTGGCCAGCGGCTCGGCGCGGCTGAAGCTGGAAATCGCCAAGCGCGTCGATATCGATCCGGCATCGCTGCCTTACCGGTCTGAATTGCTCGAGCGGCTTCGCACCGAGCACGGGGAAGGCCGCAAGATCGTGCTGGCAACGGGCACGCCGCGCAAATTCGCCGAGGCGATCGCGGCGCATCTCGGCATCTTCGATCGCGTGCTGGCGACGGACGGATCGCACAATCTGACTTCGGCCAGGAAGCGCGCCTCGCTGGTCGCCGCCTATGGCGATGGCGGCTTCGACTATGCCGGCAACAGCCGGCACGATCTCAAAGTCTTCGACGGCGCGCGCAACGCCATCGTCGTGGCGCCGGACCGCGGCGCCCAGCGCTGGCAGGCGGCGCATGGCGCCGAGACGATGCCGGCGCCGAAGCCGACGCTGAAGACCTACATCAAGATGCTGAGGGTCCATCAGTGGCTGAAGAATTCGCTGATCGCGGTACCGATGGTGCTGTCGCACGAGTATTTCAACGTCGGCATGATCTGGCAGTGCGTTCTGGCTTTCGCTTCCTTCAGCGCCGTCGCCTCCGCCATCTACATCGTCAACGACTTCTTCGACCTCGCGCTCGACCGTAAGCATCCGACCAAGCGCCACCGGCCTTTCGCCAGCGGGGTGCTGTCGATTCCGTTCGGCCTCGGCGCCATCGCCGTGCTGCTCGCGATCGGTATCGCCATCGGCTGCCTGCTGCCGATCGAGTTCCTCGGCGCGCTCGGCGGCTACATGGTCGTGACCACCGCCTATTCGCTGTCTTTCAAGCGCATGCTGCTGATCGACGTGCTGACGCTGGCCGGCCTCTACACGATCCGCGTGCTGGCCGGCGCGGCTGCTACCGGCGTCGACGTCTCCTTCTGGCTGCTCGCCTTCTCGATCTTCTTCTTCCTCTCGCTTGCATTGGTGAAGCGTTTCGTCGAACTGCGCACGACCGCCATCCCGGTCGGCGAGCGCATCGCCGGCCGCGGCTACCGCACCGAGGACCAGGAGATCGTCGCCCAGGCGGGCATGGCCTCGGCCTTCTCCTCGGCGCTGGTGCTGGCGCTCTACATGGACAGCGTCGCGGTGCGCGAGCTCTATCCGCATCCATGGGTGATGTGGCCCCTGGCGCCGATCGTGCTTTATCTCACCATGCGCGTCTGGATACTCGCCCGCCGCGACGAGATGCATGACGACCCGGTCGTCTTCATCATCCGCGACTGGCGCAGCCAGATCGTGGTCGCCATCGGCGCGGTGCTTCTGGTCGCGGGGGGCTGGGGTTGGTGAGTGCGGGCGGCGAACGCTTCGGCAGCTTCGGACTGGCGACGCCCGCGGCACGCCGGGCCATCCCGGCCGACGATGCCATCACGCTGTTGAAGAGCGGCGCGGCCGAGCCAGGCTCGCTCATCGGCTACGGCAATGGCCGCTCCTATGGCGACAGCTGCCAGAACGACGCCGGCATGGTCGTCGACATGCGGCCGCAAAACCGCATCCGCTCTTTCAACGCCGAGACAGGCGTGCTCGAAGCCGATGCCGGGACGCTGCTTTGCGACCTCATCGCCCATGCCGCGCCTTACGGCTTCTTTCCTGCCGTGGTTCCGGGCACGCAGTTCGTCACGCTCGGCGGCGCCATCGCCAACGATGTCCACGGCAAGAACCACCACCGGCGCGGCACATTTGGCTGTCATGTCGAATCCGTGATCCTGCTGCGGTCCGACGGCCGGACCTATCGCTGCTCCGACACCGACAACGCCCATCTGTTCAGGGCGACGATTGGCGGCATGGGGCTGACCGGACTAATCCTCTCGGCGTCGATCCGGCTGATGCGCGTGCCCTCGCTCGACATCATCGAGAAGGCGACGCGGTTCCGCGATCTCGGCGAGTTCTTCGATTTGGCCGACGCAGCCGACCAGGCCAATGAATATGCCGTCGCCTGGATCGATCAGCTTGCCGGCGGCCACGGCCGCGGGCGGGGCCTTTTGTTCACCGGCAATCATGCCGAGCACGGCTCGCATGCCGCCGCGCGTGCAGGCAGCCGGCTCTCTGTGCCCGTGCGTCCGCCCTTCAACGTGCTCAACCGGCCGTTCCTGACCGTCTTCAACGCCGCCTATCGGTGGAAGAAGGGCCGCTCGTCCGATGCGCGCCGGGCGGGCTACCAGGGCTTCTTCTTTCCGCTCGACGGCGTTCGCGACTGGAACAGGCTCTACGGACCGCGCGGGCTTTTCCAGCATCAGAGCGTCGTGCCTGAGGCCGTCGCGCGGCGCGCCGTGCCGGCGCTGCTCGAAGCGGCACGGCGGGCAGGCCAAGGCTCGTTCCTGACGGTGCTGAAGCGGTTTGGCGATGTCCGTTCGCCGGCGCTGCTGTCGTTCCCACGGCCGGGCTACACGCTGACACTCGATTTCCCCAACAGGGGCGAAAGGACGCTGAGGCTTCTCGCCGAGCTCGACCGCATCACGGTCGAGGCCGGCGGGGCCGTCAATCCCTACAAGGATGCGCGCATGGGGCCTGAAACCTTCGCGGCGTCCTTCCCGGAATGGCAGCGGCTGCAGGCGCTTCGCGACCCGGCCTTCCTATCGAGTTTCTGGGCGCGGACAGCGAAAAAGCTGGAGGTTCGGCGAGGTGCCGCAGTGGCTGCGGAATAGATCAAATTTGAGTAAAGATTGGTAAGCGAAACATTAAGATCAGGATTTACTCAAAATAAACATGTGATTTCACGAAATATTTGTTGGTTTGCAGTAGGACCGCTCAAGGGCGGGGTGGCAACAATGAAATACATCGTCTTCATTCTCTTCACGGTCATGACCAATGCCGCTGCGCAGCTCATGCTGAAGCAGGGCATGATGTCGATGGGGCCGATCTCGTTCGAGGGCGTCAATCCGCTCGTCAAGCTGCTACAGATCGTGTTCAGCCCGTGGGTCTTCCTCGGCCTGTGCACCTTCGTCATCTCGATGGCCTCGCATCTCTACGTGCTGTCGAAGGTCGAGCTCAGCTTCGCCTATCCGTTCCTCAGCCTCGCCTATGTCGCGGTCGCCGTCTTTGCCTATTTCGTCTTCCGCGAGGACCTCAATGGCTGGCGCATCGCCGGCATCGCCTTCATCTGCGTCGGCACCGTGCTGATTGCGCAGAGTGGCCGCGGGCATCAGGACCAGACCGCTTCCATCACCTCCGACAAGATCGGCACAAACGAGATCGTTCGATGAGACATGTGATTTTCGGCGGCGACGGTTTCGTCGGCCGTCACCTTGCCCCCAAGCTTGCCGCGGACGGCGAGAACGTCGTCGTCGCCGACATCGTCAAGAGCGACCTGCCGCACTATCGTTCGGTGCGCTTCATCACTTGTGACGTGACCGATCCGGCCTCGGTCGCGGCAGTGGGTCTCAGGGCCGACGACATGGTCTACAACCTGTCGGCCAAGATGCTGTCGCCGATCCAGGTGCGCGCCAAGCGGCACGACTTCTTCTTCCCGGTGAATTTCCACGGCACCGAACACATCATCCAGGCGATGGACAAGGCCGGTGCCTCGAAGCTGGTCCATTACACGACCGACATGATCTACGGCCATACCGTGGTGCTGCCGATGACCGAGGATCATCCGGTGGCGCCGCTCGGCGAATATGGCCTGTCGAAGCTCAAGACCGAGGAGCTTGCCGCCGAATGGCGCAAGCGCGGCATGTCGATCTCGCTGTTCCGGCCGCGCCTGATCATCGGGCCCGGCCGCCTCGGCATCCTGGAAAAGCTATTCAAGCTGATCGACTGGAACCTGCCGGTGCCGATGATCGGCTCGGGCCGGAACCCCTACCAGTTCATCTCGGTGTTCGATTGCGCGGAAGCCGCCCGCGCGGCCTGGAAAGCCGGCGTGCCGAACGAGGCCTATAATCTCGGCTCGCTTAATCCGCCGCCGGTCAGAAAACTGCTCGGCGACCTGATCCGCCATGCCGGCTCCAGGTCGATCCTGCTGCCGACGCCGGGCTGGGCGGTCAAGCGCACGCTCGACCTGCTCGACCTCCTCAACATGCCGATCATGGATCCGGAGCAGTATCTGATCGCCGACGAGGAATGCGTGCTCGACGTGTCCAAGGCAGAGCGCCAACTCGGCTGGGTGCCGCAATACCGCGACGAGGACATGCTGATCGCCGCCTACAGCGAATACCGCGCCAAGAAGGACGGCCACGCCGTCGCCGCCAAACACGTTCCCGCCGAATAAAGGCGGCGAAGGGGAGATTTCGAGATGACCGTCATGGCCAAGCCGGAACACACGGGCACGCGCGCGCTGGTCGAGGCGCCGGCGCTGTCGCCCGCAGCAATCGCCAAGCCCGACCTGATCAGCGTCGAGCAGGCCAAGGCGATGGATGTCGCCCGCATCACCGACCTGTTCAAGGCGCACCTCAACCCGGGCCAGTTGCATTTCATGAAGCTGCTCGGCTTCCACAAGGTCAAGATCGAGCGCGCCGAGGGGATGTTCTATATCGACCAGAACGGCCGCAAGATCCTCGATTTCTTCGGCGGTTTCGGCTCGCTGGCCTTCGGCCACAACCATCCGCGCATCCTCGATGCGCGCAAGAAATTCCAGGAGGAGAAGCGCCAGGAGATCGCCATCGCCTTCATGTCGCAATACGCGGCAGCCCTTGCGCACAACATCGCCAAGTGCTCGCCCGGCGACCTCGACATGGTGTTCCTCGGCTCGTCCGGTTCCGAAGCCATGGAAGCGGCGGTGAAGCTCGCCGAGCGCGCCGCGGGCCCGAAGCGGCCGAAGGTCGTCTATGCGGAGAATTCCTTCCACGGCAAGACCAAGGGTGTGCTGGCGATCACCGACGGCCAGCTCTACCGCGCCGAGTTCAAGGTGGCCGACAATGCTGTGCGCGTGCCCTTCGCCGACATCGACGCCGTCGAGCATTTGTTCAAATGCGATCCGGAGATCGGTGTCATTGTGTTGGAGACCATCCAGGGCGGCGGCGGCATCATCCAGGCGCCCGCGGAATATTGGCAGAAGCTGCGCGCGCTTTGCGACCGGTACGGCGTGCTGTGGGTCGCCGACGAGGTGCAGTGCGGCTATGGCCGCTCCGGCCGCTTCTACGCTTTCGAGCACCACGGCGTCGTGCCGGACGTGACGGCGCTGGCAAAATCGCTCGGCGGCGGCAAGGCGGCGGTCGGCGCCATGATCGCCAAGCGCGACGTCTACATGAAGGCGTATGGCACGCCGAAGACGGCGATGATCCATGCCATGGCGACGTTCGGCGGCATGGGCGAAGCGTGCGTCACGGCGATCGAGGCGCTGAACGTGCTCTATGACGAGGGCCTGATCGACAATGCGGCTTCGACCGGCGATTACCTTCTGCAGCGGCTGCAGGCGCTGAAGGCTAAATATCCGAAGATCATCAAGGACGTGCGCGGCAAGGGCTTCATGGTCGGGCTCGAGTTCCGCGATTTCTCGCAGACCCTGCCGATGGTGCTGCGTCCGGTGGTGAGCGTGCTCGATGACAAGCTGAAGGGCTCGCTGTCGGGCTTCGTCGGCTCGCTGCTGCTGCGCGACTATGACGTGCTCGTCGCCTTCACCGAATACAATCGCAACGTCATCCGGCTCGAGCCGCCGCTGATCTGCCAGCGCGAGCATGTCGACCGCTTCGTCGATGCCTTCGACAGCCTGTTGTCGCGCGGCATCGTGACGATCGTGAAGGATTTCGCGAAAAGCCAGGTCCGCTGAGGGCAGACGATGCTGACCAGGCCGCCCATTGCCCCGCCCAATGCACTGGAACGGTTGACCGGCGCCGGTCTTGCCTGGGGCGAGGGGGCGTATGCGAAATGGGCCGCGCCGATCGGCGCGGCGGCCTTCTCGCTCTACATCCTGCTCACCGCCGTGACGGCCTGGTTCATGCCCGACGCCAACTGGGACATGTTGCCTTATCTGGCGATCGCCGAGGAAGGCACCTATCCCGATCCGCAGGCGCTGCATCACTATGCCTACAGCACCGCCAAGGAAGGCGTGTCGGCGGGCGACTACAAGACGCTGACCGACGATGGCGGCGGCTTCCGCAGCCACATGGCGGAGAATGCCGCCGACTTCCATTCGCTGCTCGGCATGTATCGGATCAAGTTCCTCTACGCCGAGATCCTGTCCAGCCTCAGTCATGTCGTCTCGCCGGTCGAGGCGATGCGGCTGGTGCAGGTGTTTTCGGTGCTCTTGTTCGGTACCGTCACGCTCACCTGGCTGCGGGCGGAAGGTGCGCTGGCGCTGGCGCCGGTCGCCGGCACCATCCTGATCATGGCCGATTTCGGCGATGCCGCGCGAGCCTCGACGCCTGACCTCCTCTGCTCGGCGCTGTTCCTCGGCGGGCTGTTCGCCTATGTCCGCAAACGCGAGGTCGCGACGGCGGTCCTGCTTTTCCTCGCCTTCATGGCGCGGCCGGATAACATCGTCTTCCTCGCCATCTTCGCCGTGCTGCTCGTCGCGTTCCGCCAGAAGGCATGGGGCGCGCTGGCCGGTTTCGCTGCCTCCTTCGTCGCCTATTTCGCCATCTCGCACTGGGCGCAGCATCCCGGCTGGTGGCCGCATCTGTGGTTCTCCAGCGTCGAGCAGCACTACAACATGGACGGTTTCGAACCGCCGTTCTCCGTGGCGGCCTATCTCAAGGCCTTTGCCGCTTCGGTGGTGCGCGCCATCGACGTCGACAGCTGGGTCGGCGTCTCGGTGCTGGCACTGGCAGGCTGGTACGGGCTCGACCGCGCCGGCTTCCGGCTCGAGCGCCGCGCCGGCATCCTGCTTGCGGCATTGGTGCTCGGCGTGCTCGCCAAGTTCACGGTCTTCCCGATCCATGACACCCGCATCTATTTCCCCAACCTTCTGCCGCCCTTCCTGCTGCTGGCCGCGCCGCTGATGGCGTTGTGGGCATCGGCGAGCCAGGGTGGGCAGCGCGCCGCGCCACCGGCCATTCCTGGAGACAGGTCATGAACTCGGTTTCCGGCCTCGCGCGCGTTCTGTTGTCGCTCGGTCTGCCCGCCGGCCTGCTCGATCGCGGGCCCGCGCTGCGCGGCACGAAGTTCCTCGCCAAGGCGGCGCTCAAGGCGCGCTTCGGTGGTGGCCGGCCGTTCCAGATGGTCAATGTCGGCGCCTGCGACGGCGCGCTGTTCGACGATGTGACGCCGTGGCTGCATCGCATCAGGGGTGCTCGGGCGATGCTTGTCGAGCCGATCCCCTACAACCAGAAGCGGCTGCGCGCCAACTATCCGGACACTGGCCGCTTCGTCATCGAGCCTGTGGCGGTGACCAGGACAAAGGGCACCATCACCGTCCATACGTTCGATGCCGCAGCGCTGGAGGCCGGCACGCTGCCGATCGAGTTCATCGGCTGCTCGTCGGTGACCGACACCAATCTTATGTCTGGCAAGAACGCCTGGGGCGAGGCGGATGCCAACTTCAACAAGTTCGCGCCGCATCTGAAGGACATCGAGGTGCCGTCGGAGACGTTGCAGACGCTGCTCGACCGCAACGCCATCGGGTATATCGACGCCTTCCTGGTAGACTGCGAGGGCGCGGACTGGATAGTGTTCGACCAGCTCGACCTCCAGCGCTACCGCCCCGGCATGATCAAGATCGAGGTCGGCGCGCTGCCGGCGGCCGAGATCGGCCAGGTCGTGGTCAAGCTCAAGACCGCCCGCTACCAGGTCGGCTTCCAGGCCGAGGACATCTGGGCCTTCGCCTGAGCGAGCCCTTCAGTGTCGGAATACTCTTTTCTTGTTTGTTTCAGAATACTATCCGTGGGATCGATGACGGACGTTAGCAAGGCCAAATCGTTTAAGAGATGGATTGCTTTACGACAGCCGTGACTTTGGGCCCCAGAGCCTCAATATCAACGGTTCCACGTAATAGGCGGTAAGCGAGTTCGATCGCAGTGAGGCCAAACAAAATCTGGAGAGCCCCTCCACGTCCTTGACCTATGCTGAGGTCAGCGAGGAATGTCTCAGAGAGAAAGACTAGGGTAGGATCTTTGACGTCGTCGGCCTCAATATTAGCCGGGCGGGAGACTACGCAGGGCGTCTCCTTTAGCGAAGCTGCGACGTGTCTTTGAAGGTCTGGTGGCATTGTTGGACCGTTGGCTATCTGGAGAGCTATTTCATTGAGTAGTGTGACGCCTCCGAGCAATTCGGACGCCAGCGCCGCCTCGAAACCCTTTAGAAACAGCCACAAAACAAGGCAAGCGAGAACAGTTGGCTTCTCGTCGTCGATCTGAGAGATGCTGATCGCAACAGGTGAAGGCAGCGATAGGACAACGGTCCAACGACAGTCGCCCTCGCGCATTTGGCGAATATGCAGATCGGGAACAAACTCAGAGACATTTTGTGCGATCCGAACGAAGTCCTGAATCGTCAAGGAAGCTGAACAACCCGCAGCCAAAGTGATCGCGGGATAAACTACCCGCCAAGGTTCGTCCGGCCGCTCCTTGGCTACAGAGCGGAGCAGATCGAAGATCAGATCGACTAGTCGCCGGGTAACGGGAGCCGGCAGGTGCCGGGACATCAGATGCAGGTGAAGTCCGAAGAAAGGTAACAAGACGTTTGGCGGAAGCTCTCTGAAAATCACATCAAGCGGTTCGTATAGTCTCTCCAGGAGGGTACTATCTTCCTTAGACGTGGTATCAAGGCCGAAGGTGGCTCCGATACCCTTCAAATATATCAAGGGACCGATATCAGCAGCGTTGTGGCATGCAGTCATAAACAGCCGCTCAAAATTATCCCAGTCTCTGATTTTTAGAAGATAAGTGGCGGACTGAAATTGCGCATCGACGGCGTCTTTCTTTCTGCCTTGGTCGTAGAGTGCGTCAGCCAAGGTGTCGTATGCCCTCCACATATGATCGTAAGCAATGGTGCCCCGCATCAGCCCAATGGCGTGCCTCGAAAGCAACTCCGCTCGTTCGGCAGAATCGCTTTTTCGATCCGGATGATCGTTTGGGATGCTGTTGTAGGTATCTCCTGCTAGGTAAGACGCCTGCGCTTCAACTTCATGGCGACCACACTTCTGAGCCAAATTGGCTGCTGTGTCGTAGGCCCTTATTGCCTCGGCGAATTGCTTCTTGTCGCTGAGCACGTTGCCAAGGCAAATCTGATTAACAGCAACGAGCGCTTCGTCGCCCAGTTCCCTGGCGATATTGATCGCTTCAAGGGCGTTTTCCTCCGCTTCTCCAAGCGCTCCGACTTTTCGATTCTTACGCACCAGCATGTTGCAGAGCCAAGCACGTGAACGACGACCGTCTTGATCCGGCTCAGCCAACTCGATTTCACG
Source organism: Mesorhizobium dulcispinae (assembly GCF_033977345.1). Lineage (NCBI taxonomy): Bacteria > Pseudomonadati > Pseudomonadota > Alphaproteobacteria > Hyphomicrobiales > Phyllobacteriaceae > Mesorhizobium > Mesorhizobium dulcispinae. The sequence continues at coordinate 51,318 of NZ_JAVIIY010000017.1, read as the reverse complement.
TACAAGTCGATCTGCCTCTTGATCTCTGCCACCCTGTGCATAGAGAGCCGACGCAAGATTTCTTCGCGCGATTTCGAATCCGTAGCCGTCGTCTACCGCTTCAAAGACTACAAGTGCCTCACGCGCTTCACGCTCAGCTGCGGGAGCATTGTGCGCATGAATGTAGGCGACACTCAGATCGATCGAAATCCGTGCTGCATGCCATTCTCGCCCTGCCGTCTTTAGTTGAGATTTGAGTGCCTCAAGGTCAGAAACAGATTTCGGCGTTAGCTCAAACAGCGCCGTAGATGAGAGAATGAACTGCTCCACGAACAGCCGAATCTCTTTACTGGCTTTCGTGACATCCTGGCGAACGCGCTCCAGAAACTCACGGGCGACGTTCACATTGCCACTTATCTGATAAGCTTGCGCCAACGCCAGACGGGTATGAATAGCATCGTCGATGTCTTTGCGGCGCTCGGCCCGCTTGAGCAGTTCTTCCTGAATCGAGATTGACGACTTCCAATCTCCCGATCTTGCCGCTTCAAAAGCTGCTTTGCCTAAAAGGCGTCCAGCGTCCTTATGACCAGATTTGGCGAGAACGAAATACGCCTCGACAACTCGACCTTCGGCTTCTAGGAATTTGCTTAGCCGGCCGGCAGCAAATTGAATTCGCTCAGGTCTAGCCGCGATAAGCTTCCAGAGTTCGTCTCGGATTTCCTCATGTACGATCCTGAATCCCACTCCTGTGCCAACGGTTAGTTCAGGCAACAGGTCGACATCGGCAAACAAATTTTCCGGGCCGTACGAAATATCATTGCGCAATGAAAGCAAGTCTTCAACGGCCAGACCAGACCTCGCGATGGTCAAATACGTAACAATTTCTCGCTGCGAGGGGTTAAGATCTTGCCACACTTGTTTCGTTGACCGCCCCGAGGAAACCAGTTGTTGCCTAATTCGAAGTGGATTACCTTTGGTAACCTCCCAAAGGCGGATGGCTTCCTCTTGCGTATGATCTTGCCTTACAGACTTCAGCATTAGCGCCGTCTGTTCGAGATTCATTGGTGGTAGATGAAAGATCGACTCTACGCGACTGTCCACTGGATCCAAATCACGCGTCGAGTAGAGTATGCGACCTTGGTGATTTTGGGTCGATTTTTTGCTCCACGCTACCTCAATAATGTCATCTATGTACGGACTATCATCGATAACTAACGTGAGTTCGCTGGCCTCGGCCCATGCGGACGCAAAAGCGTGTTTTGCGCCTTCAAAGGTTGCAAACTGTTGAGCTGCATCAGCCGAAACGCCACGAAGTTGATTGGCAAGAACGGCAAATATTTCTTTTGGTGATAACTGGCTTGCATAGACCAGCTTGTAGCCGCGGGCCTTCGCTAGCTCTGAAAGCAACGTCGTTTTGCCTGAACCCGGCGCTCCAGCGAGTCGCACGAGCTTGCTGCTCCTTATTTGTTCATCGAGAGCTTGAAGCACATCCGCGCGCGGTATCAGGCCTCCGGGCGGAGCAGAAGCGATGTCCAATCTTTCTCTAAGAGCCTTGCTCAAAGCATCGGCATCGAAAAAGCGCTGGGTCGTCAGCGCGGTGACATCATCCTTGATCTGCGTTTCGAGTTCAGCGGGGCTTTCGTAAAACGCTACTGTGGTGCCCGATGACATGATCTCGGCTATGAGCGCCTGCAGTCGTGGAGCTCTGTTAGTTGCGTCTTTCTGGATATACACAAGGATTGGCAATCCCCAGTTTCTTGTATGTCGGTATTCGTCCTCCAGGCCTGAGATCGTCATGCCGCTGGCAGCATCGATATAGCCGTATTGATCCTTGTAGATCGCTACAACTATGTGCGACTGGCGCAATCTAGAAAGATAAACCTCTCTTGGGTGGTAGGGCCGAGCGCCAAGTTTTTCGAATGCGACAGGCTCATGGTTGGTGCCTCGGATTCCCGCTGCAGCATGTTTTCGCTCTGCGGCGCATTCTCCGATCGTTGAACTGACAAATATGCTCAATTTGTCGAAAGGCGCCAGCACTTGAGAGTGGTCACGCGCTGTCAAGATAACCCCGCCGCTTTAAGATAGTGAGCTGAGCACCAAGACTATTGTTGTGCTTCCTTTCTCCAATGACATCTGTCACATATGCCACATCAAGGCGTATCTGACTAACGACGTCGTCGACAGAAATTTCCGCAACCTTTTTGACTTCTCCGGTATTCTCGGTGTATTGTATTGAGCCTTCAACTATTCGCTTGAGGAGGCTATTTCGATCTATTTGGTCATAATGAGGGTTTTCTCCGTCAATTACTTTACTCAAGACTATGTTGCATATTGCCTGCTCTATATGTCTTTTTGGTATATTATGCTTGGAAAATTTCTCTGATACAGCTGAAATTAATCCAGAGTTGCGAGCTCGAAAAATTGTCATCGGGAACAACTCATAAAGGACATTTCGGCGTTTTTGAACCCACTGCCGGGCGTCCGTTTGGGCGCCATTTGGTTTGAATGCAGACTTCCGCTTCGGTCGATCACGGTTAAGATGGCTATAAAGTACCATCTCTGCTGCGGGCGACATCTTGTCGTCACCTTCGTGCGCGAACTCAGTGCAGAACTTTAGAAACGGTCTCGTTCCAGGTACTGCTTCAAAAGGGGTGTATTGAGAAATTTGATTAACACCAGAAGGTAAAGTAACAGCCTCAAAAATAATTGGAGCGATTAGGCTTCTGCTATAGACTTCTAAATCCCTTATCGGCTGACTCGTGGTGTCAAGGGTTTTTATCCAGGCTTCTACCATCATCAAAGGATCAAAGATTGCCGGAATTGCCGTCTTGGCGAGTCGTCTTTTTGGTTCCGGTGAAAGACCCAAGAGATATCCGCCAGATTGCAAAAAAACGACCGTTAGCTCGACAGCATCATCATCGCTTTTCTCTGCCCACCGTTCAAATTCATCGAACGCTTTTTTCGCTAGAATTCCATCCCTGACAACCAGTGAGATTGTCGGCACGGCGGCGCGTACAGTTGATGCTTCGGCCCAGGCGTAAGCACAACCTACTACCTCCGATCGTGTAAGATGATCGACCCAATCCAGATTGAAGGCGCCGATGTATGGCGCCGGAGTACCAAAATCGAAACCTTTCGAGTCCGGTCGCGATCTTGGTGGCTTATGTTCCCGTTTTGCCATGTGCCGCGAGTGATTTTAAGAATCAGCGGATAAATTATGAATAGTCGAATGCTAGCATCAGAATCTAATGGGGGTAATGGCTCCTGGCGTCCTGACCGCCTTACCGGGGCCGTTCTGTCAGTTCGTCGCACGGCTTTTTGCCGATGTCGCAAACAGGCTTCAATCGCCCCACCGCTCCGCCCTATAGTCCCGCCCGCTTTATCCATTTGGAGTCGCGGGCCATGGCAGAGTTTCCGAAAAAGGCGAAGGTCGTCATCGTTGGTCTTGGCGGTATCGTCGGCGCGTCGGTCGCCCATCACCTGATCGAGCGCGGCTGGGACGACATTGTCGGCATCGACAAGTCGGGCATCCCGACCGATATCGGCTCGACGGCGCATGCATCCGATTTCTGCTACACGACCAGCCACGATTTCCTGTCCTGCTGGACGACGCTCTATTCCATCGATTTCTACGAGAAGATGGGCCATTACGCGCGCATCGGCGGCCTCGAGGTCGCGCGCGTCGGCGACGACGGGCGCATGGACGAGATCAAGCGCAAGATCGCCTCGGCCAAGGCCTTCGGCACACGCGCGCGGCTGATCGAGCCGGCCGAGATCAAGCAAAAATTCCCGCTGATCGAAGAGCATCTGGTGCAGGGCGGTCTGTGGGATCCCGACGCCGGCCTCGTCATCCCGCGCTCGCAAACGGTGGCCGGCAAGTTGGTCGACCAGGGCGTAGCCTCCGGCAAGCTCCAGGCTTTCGCCAACACCTCGGCCAAGGAGTTGATCGTCGACAATGGCCGCATCAAGGGCGTGGTGACCGAGCGTGGCACGATCGAAGCCGATTATGTGGTTGTCTGCACCGGCATCTGGGGCCGGCTCACCGCGGCGCTGGTCGGCGAGGACCTGCCGGTCATGCCGATCGACCATCCGCTCACCTTCTTCGGCCCCTACAACGAGTTCGCCGGCACCGGCAAGGAGATCGGCTGGCCGCTGCTGCGCGACCAGGGCAACTCCGCCTATATGCGCGATACCGGCGATCCGAAGACCGCCGAGGGCGGGCAGATCGAATGGGGCTACTACGAGGAGGCCAACCCGCGTCTCTGCCATCCGCGCGACCTGCTCGAAAAGGACCAGGCGCGACTGTCGCCCTCGCAACGCGACCTCGACATGGAGCAGATCATGGCCCCGCTGGAGCGGGCCATGGAGCTGACGCCGATCCTCGGCGAGCTCGGCTACAATGAGGGCCATTCCTTCAACGGCCTGCTACAGGTCACCACCGATGGCGGCCCGTCCATGGGCGAGAGCCAGAAGGTGAGGGGGCTGTGGTACGCCGTCGCCATCTGGGTCAAGGACGGCCCCGGCATGGGCAAGCTGATTGCCGACTGGATGACCGACGGCCGCACGTCGATCGACCATCACGCGATCGATTATTCGCGCTTTTATCCGCACCAGACGAAGGAAGAGTTCATCTGGGATCGCTGCACCGAGACGGCGATGAAGGTCTACAATCCGGCGGTGCATCCGCGCGAGCCCTTCTCCAAGGGCCGCAACATTCGCCGCTCGCCTTTCTGGGAACGCGAGAAGGAGCTCGGCGGATATTTCATGGAGCTGGGCGGCTGGGAGCGCGCCCACGGCTATGCCGCCAACGAGCATCTGCTCGAAAAATACGGCAACCGTGTGCCGGTGCGCGAGAACGAGTGGGACAACCGCCATTTCTGGCGCGTCTCCAATGCCGAGCATCTGGCGATGAGCGAGGATTGCGGCATCGTCAACCTCTCGCATTTCTCGATGTATGATGTCGAAGGTCCGGATCATGTCGCGCTGCTGGAATGGCTGTGCGCGGCCAAGATCGGCGGCGACAACAATATCGGCAAGGGCATCTATACCCACTTCCTCGACGAGGAAGGCATGGTGCGTGCCGACTTCACGGTGATCCGCATGGCCGACCGCTGCCGGGTGATCGACGGCGCCGACGCCGGTCCGCGCGACTTTCGCTATATGCAGCGCACCGCGCAGGACAAAGGTTTTGATGCCACCGTCACGGACGTGACCGAAAAATACGTCACCATCGGTATCTGGGGCCCGAACGCGCGCACCACCCTGCAGAAAGTGGTCGAGGATCCGAACGGGCTTTCGCCGGAGAATTTCCCGTTCGCCGCGATCAAGCCGATCCGCATCGCCGGCAAGGACGTCACCGCCTTCCGCATCTCCTATGTCGGCGAGCAGGGCTGGGAACTGCATATGCGCTACGAGGACGGGCTCGCCGTCTGGGACGCGCTGCGCTCGACCGGTGTGATGCCTTTCGGCGTCGAGACCTATGCCAACACGCGCCGCATGGAGAAGAGCCTGCGGCTGCAGAACGCCGATCTCTTGACCGAGTACAATCTGCTCGAAGCCGATCTCGCCCGCCCGAAGGTCAAGGAGAACGACTTCTGCGGCAAGGCCAAGCACTTGGAATATCGCGCTCGCGAGCACCAGCCGGCCATGCTCTGCACGCTGGTGATGACCGAGAACACTGATTCCAAGGGCGTCGCGCGCTACCCGGTCGGCACGATGCCGGTGCAGGATCCGGCGACCGGCGAGACGCTGGTCGACGAGCTCGGCCGCCGGTCCTTCACCACCTCGGTCGCCTACGGCCCGACTATCGGCAAGAACATCGCGCTCGCCTATCTGCCTTGGGCCTACTGCCAGGAAGGCCGCAAGCTGCAGGTGGAGTACTTCGGCGAGACCTATCCGGTCGAGGTGGCCGGCGTCGGCTACAAGCCGCTCTACGACCCGGAAAACCTCAAGCCGCGCAGCTAAACGCGGGTTTGTCTGCATTGCCAAAAGGCCCGGTCGACGCCGGGCCTTTTTGCTTTGTTCATGCTCAATTATCGCTTACCGTTGCGTCATGTCCGCTTCCCGTCGAACAGGGCATTGGCTTTCGGGCGCCGCCGCGCTGGCGCTGCTCCTCACCCTGACCGCGAGATCGACGGCAATAGAGCCGGTCGATGTCGAGCTGGTGCTGGCTGTCGATGTTTCGCTCTCCATGTCGCCGGCCGAACTCGAGATCCAGCGCCACGGCTATGCCGCGGCACTGACGCATGACAATGTGCTCAAGGCCATCGCCGACGGCGCCTATGGCAAGATCGCGGTCACCTATGTCGAATGGGCCGGCACAAGATGGCAGCGGGTCGTCGTGCCGTGGACGGTGATCGCCAATCGCGCCGATGCCGAACGGGTTGTCGCGCAGATGAATGCGAGTCCGCCGGACAGCGCGCGACGCACCTCCATCTCCAGCGCGCTGGCCTTCGGCAGTGACCTTTTCGCCGAAAGCGGCTTTGAGGGCACCAAGCGCGTCATCGACGTTTCGGGCGACGGACCCAACAACCAGGGCGCGCCGGTCGATATCACGCGCGACGAGGTGGTGAGACAGGGCATCACCATCAACGGGCTGCCGCTGATGACGCGCGGCGGTTTCGGCGGCGCCTTCGATGTCGACAATCTCGACCGCTACTACAGCGACTGCGTCATCGGCGGGCCGGGCGCCTTCATGATCCCGGTCAACGACTGGACGCAGTTCCCGGAAGCGATCCGCCGCAAGCTGGTGCTCGAGCTTGCCGGTCCGGCCTCGCCGCAATGGGCGGCGGACGAGGCGGCCCACCCGCCGGTGGTGCTCGCCGACGACAGGCCGGCGGCCGATTGCCTGGCCGGCGAGAAGATGTGGCGCAATCGCGGCTGGATGCTGGACAGCCACTAACCACAAGCAATAGTCGAACGGAGCGGCGGCCGTGGACTTGCTTCCTCGTGCGGCACGATGGCAAAATGCAGTGGGCCGGCGCCATCGCGCAACGCGATCAAATGAGGAAACATTACATGAAACGTCTGGTCATCCTGACCGCACTTGCGTCGACAATATTTGCCGGAAGCGCCAGCGCCCAATTTTACGGCGAGGCAGCCTGCGTGCTGTTCGAGCATGCAAACTTCCGCGGACGTTCGCTTGAAATGGGTCCTGACGACTCCGTCAATTTCCGGGCCGGGTTCTGGAACGACCGCGTTTCCTCGGTGCTCGTTCGTCGAGGCTGTACGCTCGTCGCTTATGAGCATTCCGGGATGCGCGGCCGCTCGATCGAGCTCAGCCGCAGGGTCCGTGATTTCGGAGGTTCCGGTTGGAACGACCGCATCTCGTCGGCGGAGTGCTATTGCGACCGGTATTGAACGCCGGCGGCAGCCCCGGCGAGCGGTTGCAACCGGTCAGGCGTTAAGGCGCTTCGTGACGCGGCCTGCGGTCTATCTGCTTCAGGCCGCCAGAAGCTGCTTGCGGTCGACGCGTTCCTGCTGCGGCGAGCGGGCATAGAGCTCGCGGTAGCATTTGGAGAAGTGCGAGGCCGAGACGAAACCGCAGGCCACCGCCACCTCGACCACCGGCATCGACGACTGGATGAGCAGGTGCCTGGCGCGGTCGAGCCGGATCTCCAGATAGTAGCGGGCGGGGGAGCGGCCCATCTCGGTGCGGAACAGGCGCTCGATCTGCCGGCGCGACAAGTCGACATGGTCGGCGATCTCGATCAGCGACAGCGGCTCGGAAAGGTTCGCCTCCATCAATTCGATAATGGTCAGCACCTTGGAGTTCTGTACACCGAGGCGCGCACGCAGCGGCAGACGCTGGCGATCAGTCGGGCTGCGCACTCGGTCGGTCAGCACCTGCTCGCAGACGCGGTTGACGAGGCTCTCGTCGAAATCGTCGCCGATCAGCTTCAGCATCATGTCGAGCGCGGCGGTGCCGCCGGCGCAGGTGTAGACGTTCTGGTCGACCTCGAAGAGGTCGGCAAACACATTGGCCTTCGGGAAGGCCTCCGAAAAGCCCGGCAGGTTCTCCCAATGGATGGCGCAGCGCTTGTTGGACAAGAGGCCCGCGGCGGCCAGGATATGCGCGCCGGTGCACAGACCGCCCACGGCGACGCCGCGGTTGTATTCCTCGCGCAGCCAGGCGAAGGCCGACTTATTGTGGTAGCGCTCGACATTGATGCCGCTGCAGACGATCGCCATGTTCGGCCTATCCGGCCCGGCCATCTTCCTGCGCTCTTCCTCGAGCGAGGTATTGACGGCGCATTCGACGCCGTTCGAGGCGCGCACCGGCTTGCCATCGATACTGGCCAGCCGCCAGCTATAGGCCTCGTAGCCGAGCATCCGGTTGGCCGAACGCAGCGGGTCGAGCGCCGTCGCGAAGGCGATCATGGTGAAATCGGGGATGAGGAAGAATACAAACGATCTCTTGATCGGGTGCTTTACGGCATTCACGGTAAACCTCACGCGGCTATGACGCGAACAGAATGTCGCTAATAGCATAGCGACATCAGGAAAAATCATTCCTGTCAATCGGGTAGACGGCTAAGCGAAGATTAAATTTGCGACACGGGTCGCAAATGGGCAATCGCCGATGGGGCGCGCCTGGAGATTACCACTTGAGGTACCCAAAGAAGGCGACGTCCACAATAAAAACGCCGCCACGGCGAAGCCGGGCGGCGTCGAATTCCATACAAGACAACGGCATCAGATGCCGTCGGCAATGGCTGTCTCAGGCAACGAAGCCGAGGCGAGCGGCGGCCATGGCGCCGGTCTGACCGGGCATGGTCTTGGCAAGGCGCTGACGCTCGAGAGCGGTCGTCAGGTTCATTTCGCGGCGGGTGAAAAGGCGGGCAAACAGCTTCATCATCATCTCCATTTGGTTGCTCAGACGGGTCGCCTTCGCTTAATGGAGTGGGGCAGCTCGTTTTGGCTGGCCGTGATATAGGCTTGCTTCAGCGAAAACTAAATCGCAAAAGCGAAGCGCTTGATATGAAAAGCGACATCGATTGCGACATTCTTGGGCAGTGTGCCCGAAATTGACTATTGTTTACAGTGCCTTAATTCGCAGCCTAAGCCGCTATGCGAGTGGTTCATATGCGTCATGCAGCGGCCGCATGGCTGGAAAAGTCATTTGAGTACAAACAAAAAGGCCTGCCTGTCTGACGCCACGGCAGGCCTTCAGAACTTGATACACACTCAGCTACTTGGCTCCGGCCCACGTTCCGACGCCGAGGCGCACACCAGTCTTGGCGTCGGCGGCTTCCGGCCAGCCGATATCCTTCTGCAGTTCGATCGGCAGCGCATGGATTGCGCGTTCGGTCTGGTAGCGGGCGCGGGCCGCGCTGAATTCGGTCGCAAGCCGACCGATGGACGACAGGATGGTCATTTTCTTTCTCCTATGACTCGGGCAGGGAGGCGCCCGGCAATGCGTTACGTCAGGTCTGTTTCAGCTTCATTTCATGTCGATTGCAGGTCCGTGTCGTGGTCGTCTGGTGGCTGCTTTTGGCAGCATACTGCATCGATCGAGTTGACTATGCGCCCGAAGTAAGGTTCAATCAAACGAAATGGGATGATCGTTTGCATCAGAAAAATTGAAGGCAAGCCCCGATGAACGCCCCGCTCAACCATCCTCTGCCCCTGCTCGATCTCGACGTGCTGCGCACTTTCGTGGCGATCGCCGAGACCGGCAGCTTCACCACCGCAGCCAATGCGGTGTTCCGCACCCCCTCGGCCGTCTCCATGCAGATCAAGAAGCTGGAAGACATTCTCGGCCGCTCCGTCTTCGCGCGCGACGCGCGTTCGGTGACGCTGACCACAGACGGCGAGATGCTGCTCGGCTATGCCCGGCGGCTGCTGTCGATCAACCGCGAAGTGGTGTCGAAGTTCATCATTCCCGACATTGTCGGCGTGGTGCGGCTGGGTTCCCCGGACGATTATGGCGAGCGTATCCTGCCGCATGTGTTGAAGCGCTTTGCGCAGTCGCATCCGTCGATTGCCGTCGACGTCACCATCGACCAGAGCATCAATCTGCGCCGCCGCATGGACGACCGCGCGCTCGACATCACGCTGCTCACCAATTCCTACAAGACCAGCGCGCTCGGCGCCGAGGTGCTTTTGACCGAGCCGATCGTCTGGGCCGGCGCCAAGGGCGGCTGCGCGCATCTGCGCGAGCCGCTGCCGGTGTCGCTGTGGGAAGAAGGCTGCGCCTGGCGAGCGGGCGCCCTGGAGGCGCTCGGCCGCGAGGGCCGCAACTACCGCGTCGCCTATATGAGCGCGCATACGGCCGGCCAGCGCGCCGCGATCATGGCCGATCTCGCTGTCGCGCCGCTGCCAAAATCCTTCCTCGGCGATGATATGGTGGAGTTAGGCCAGAAGGACGGCATGCCTGATATCGGCACGTACAATCTCGCCATGGTGGTGGCGCCCGACGCCAGCGCGCCGGTGAAGGCCGTCGCCGATCACATCCGCGCGACGTTCGAGCTGTTCCGGGAAACCGGCAAGTTCTGATGCATGTCGCCCAAAAGTGCGCAGCGGTTTTGGGAGAACGACATGCATAAAAACAAAGATTTAAAGCGCGTCGGTTCGAATCCGTTTCGACGCGACGCGCTTTAAGCTATTCGGCCGCCGGCGCGGGACTGGCTGCCACCGTGGCCTTTGTCCTCCGCCGCGCAGGGGCGCGGATTGGCGCCAGCTCGCTGGTAAGGAAGTTGACGATGCTGTTGCGCGCGCGTCGCGCTTCCGGCATCTCGATCAGCGGCCAGACGTGGAACATGCCTTCCTCATAGACCACGTCGACCTCGACGCCGGCGGCGCGGGCGCGCTCGGCAAAGATCAGATTGTCGGGGCTGAGCAGGTCGTGCGAGCCGGTGAGCAGCAGCGTCTTCGGCAGCACGGAGAGATCGCCGTAGAGTGGGCTGATGTGCCAGTCGGCGCGGTCGATGCCGGCGCTGTAGAGCCGGATCGCCTCGAGCCCGCCGGGAATGCCGAGCCAGGGATCGTTGCGCTCGGCCTCGAACACCTCCGGATTGGACAGCGACATGTCGAGGCCGGGCGAGATCAGCACGTGGCGCGACGGGGAGGGAAGGCCTTCCTCGGCGGCCATCATGGTGAGCACGACGGCCATGTTGCCGCCGGCGGAATCGCCCATGAACACGATGTCCTCGGCATCGGTCTCTTCCAGCATGCGCCGGTAGACGTCGCCGACCATGCCGAACATGTCATGGAAATTGTACTCCGGCGCGATCGGATAGATCGGCACGGTGACGCCGAAACCCAGCCGCTCCGCCATCTCGGCGATGAGCACCCAATGATAGGATGTGATCTGAAAGACAAACGCACCGCCATGCATATAGAGGATGCGGCGGCGCTCACCGGGTTTCGGCGCGATCTCATAGACGGGAAAACCGTCGACGCTGGTCTCGGCGATGTCGAGCCGCGCCTTCAGAAGGGCCGGCGGATGATAGTCTTCGGTCTTGCGGGCGTAGGCGATCCAGCGCTGCAGATTCTCAGGACTGGAGAAGGCCTTCTTGCGGCTGTGCCTGAGAATGAACGAGACGACGTGGCTTTTCAAACTGGGCATGCGGATACACGGACTTCGGCAGAGCCGACTAAGAGAGATCCCCCCGCTAAACGAAGATCGTAGCTCCGTTAAAAATGTCAAGGCGCGCCATGGCACATCGGCGTGATGCCGGTGCCCCGGTTCGATGACAGGCGCGTCACCGTCGCCCCGGCAGCAGCGCGGCGCGCAGCCTGTTGTCGCCGGTCGCCGAGGCCGCCTGCCGGTCCCGGCGCCTGCCGAGTAGCTTGCATTTGTCGGCGAAGGTCATCAGCGCGGCGTGCCGAGCAGCAGCTTGCGAAGGGCTGCCTGCGGGTCGCTCGGCGGCGAGGCCGGCCAGCCAATATCCTTCTGGACATGCACCGGCAGGTCGTTGAGCGCACGGATCGCCTTGCTCCGTGCATGGGCTTGCCTGATGGTCACGCCGAAGCGGCCGAGGTTTTCGAACATCGACATTTTCATCTCCCTTGAAGAGCGGCGGCTGAGGACTATTCCGGGCCGCCGTTCGATGGGCCGTTAAATGTCTCACGCGTGTATCGGATGGATTTCACGAAAACAGCGTTTCGGTTTCCGGATCGGGTCGATCCGGAAACATTTGCATGCAAATGAAAAATGAAAGGTGGGAGGCGGCAAGAAGCCTATTCGCGTCCACGCCGCGCCGCACGCTCCTCGCGCGAGCGCCGACGCGGGGTGGCGTCGCCGGCAGCACCATCCTCGCTCGTTGCCTTGCGTGGCGGCAGCTTTACCGCAGCCGCGAGCTTCGGGAACGGGTCGACCTTGTTCGGCAGCGCCATGGCGTAGACGAAGTGCTCCTGGAACTTCGTCTCCAGCGCGGTCTCGATCTTCTCGATCCTGCTCACCGTCTCCTCGATCTCACGGCGATAGCCGCGATTGAGGAGCGCCATACGCGCGCCGGCGCCGGCGGCGTTGCCGACGGCCTTGACCTTGTCGAGGTCGCAGTCCGGGATCAGCCCCAGCACCATGGCGTATTTCGGATCGATGAAGGAGCCGAAGGCACCGGCGAAATGGATGCTGTCGACATGGTCGGTGTGCTGCTTTTCCATCAAAAGCTTGGTGCCGGCATAGAGCGCCGCCTTGGCAAGCTGGATGGCGCGCACGTCGTTCTGGGTGATGGTGATCTTCGGCTCGCCGTCCTTCAGCACGTAGGAGAAGGTGCGGCCGTTGGCGACGATGCGCGGCGAGCGCGCGGCCAGCGAACCATCGACGACGCCGTCCTCCGAGATGATGCCGGCGAGATACATCTCGGCTACCACTTCGATGATGCCGGAGCCGCAAATGCCGGTGACGCCGGTTGCCTGCACGCTTTCGGCGAAGCCCGGCTGATCGGACCAGAGCTCCGAGCCGATGACGCGGTAGCGCGGCTCGAGCGTATCGGGGTCGATGCGCACGCGCTCGATTGCGCCGGGGGCGGCGCGCTGGCCGCCGGAGATCTCGGCGCCTTCGAAGGCCGGGCCGGTGGGCGAGGAGGCGGCGACCACGCGCGTGCTGTTGCCGAGCACGATCTCGGCATTGGTGCCGACATCGACGATCAGCATCATCTCGTCCTGGCGGTGTGGGCCTTCCGAGAGAGTGACGGCGGCGGCATCGGCGCCGACATGGCCGGCGATGCAAGGCAGCATATAGAGGCGCGCGCCCTGGTTCAGCTTCAGGCCGAGGTCGGAGGCCTTGATGCGCACGGCGCCCGAGACGGCGAGCGCAAACGGCGCGCCGCCGAGCTCGGTCGGATCGATGCCGAGGAACAAATGGTGCATGATCGGATTGCCGACGAACACCGCGTCGAGGATGTCGTTGCGCTGCACATTGCCTTCCGCGCAGACCTTGTCGACGAGGCCGGAGACGGCCTCGCGCACGGCGACCGTCATGCCTTCGCGGCCGTCCGGGTTCATCATCACATATGAGACGCGGCTCATCAGATCCTCGCCGAAGCGGATCTGCGGATTGGATGTGCCGGAGGAAGCGGCGACGCGGCCCGACAGCAGCGACACCAGATGCATGGCAATGGTGGTCGAACCGATGTCGCAGGCCAGGCCATAGGCCTCGTTCTTCAGGCCGGGCCAAAGCGCGATGACTCGCGCGATGTCGCTGTCGGCATCCTTGTGGATGGCGGCGGTGGCGGTCCAGTTGCCCTTGCGCAGGATGCCCTGAACCTGCGGCAGCAGATAGAAATCGAATTCGAGGTTCTTGAAACCCCAGTCCTTCATCAAGGCGATCTTGAGCCGGTCGAGGTCGCCGAGCGGCTTGTGCATGTCGGGCTCTTCGATCTCGACATAGCACATGCGGATCGCGCTATCGCGGGCGATGACCCTGGTGTCGGCGTCCTTGCGGATGGTCTGGGCGTTGATGACCGTGTCCTGCGGCACGTCGATGACGAGGTCGCCCAGAACCTGCGCCGAGCAGGAGAGGCGACGGCGCTCCGGCAGGCCGCGGACGCGCTCGTAGCGCTCTTCCTTGGCGCCCTTGGGCGAGATGTGATCGTTGGACGAGACGATCTTGTGCTTGGCGAAATTGCCTTCCTGCACCTCGATCTGGCAGCGCCCGCAGGTGGCGCGGCCGCCGCACACGCTTTCGACATAGACGCCGAGCTGGCGCGCGGCATCAAGCACCGGCGTGCCAACGGGAAACCGCCCGCGCTTGCCTGACGGCATGAACAGCACGAGCGGGTCGGTTATGTTTGGGGGAGGGTTCATAGGCGAATACCTCCCTCTGTCGAAACAGTCACAATCTTTACCTTATGCCCTCGCCATGCGGGCCTCTCGGCCGCCGCGGCGACGACCGCCGGCAGCAGCATTGCCGTCGCCAGGGGCGGTGACCGCGACCGGAGCCGCGACCGCATGGCCGCCTTCAGCCGGCTTGTAGTCCTTGTAGGTGCGGATCCAGGTGGTGCAGTTCTCGTCGGTGCCGTTGAGCACGTTGGCGCCGCGCACGGCCTCCATCTCCTGCGGGCGCACCGGGTTCATGATGGCGCTCGTCATGCCGGCGCCGATCACCATCGGGATGAAGGCGGCGTTGATGCCGTGGCGATGCGGCAGGCCGAAGGAGATGTTGGAGAGGCCGCAGGTGGTGTTGACCTTGAGCTCCTCGCGCAGGCGGCGCAGCAGCGCGAATACCTGGCGGCCGGCATCGCCCAGCGCGCCGATCGGCATCACCAGCGGATCGACGACGACGTCATGCGCGGGGATGCCATGGTCGGCGCAGCGCTCGACGATCTTCTTGGCAACGGCGAAGCGGACGTCCGGATCCATCGAGATGCCGGTCTCGTCGTTGGAGATGGCGACGACCGGAACGTTGTATTTCTTGACCAGCGGCAGGATCGCCTCGAGCTTCTCTTCCTCGCCGGTGACGGAGTTGACCAGCGGGCGGCCCTTGGCGACCTTCAGCGCCGCCTCGATCGCGGCGGTCACCGAAGAGTCGATCGACAGCGGCAGGTCGACGAGGTTCTGCACGATCTCCAGCGTCTGCACCAAAAGCGCCGGCTCGGTCGCATTGGGGTCGACGGCGGTGACGCCGGCATTGACGTCGAGCATGGTGGCGCCACAGGCGGCCTGCTCCAGCGCGTCCTTGATGACGGTCTCGAAGTTGCCGGCCACCATCTCGGCGGCCAGCTTCTTGCGGCCGGTCGGGTTGATGCGCTCGCCGATCACGCAGAAGGGCTGATCGAAGCCGATGACGATTTCTCGGGTCGCCGAGGCGACGATGGTGCGGGTCATGCGATCTCTCCGTCGGGATATAAAGAGTTCTTTATATCGTTATCTGATTTCGTTCAAGTGAATGGTGCCGGCCGCGCACCCAGACTCTAAGTTAATGTATGTCGTTGCCCCAAAACCGGTTCCCACTTTTGGGCGACATACATCAATGCGCGGTCTTCACCATGTCCACCTGGGTTTCGGTAATCTCGTCGTGCAGTATGTGGTCGAGCCGCTCGGCGACGATCTGGTCGTCGCGGCGGATCTCCCGCTTCCAGGGCTGGCGGCCTTTCAGCACGCCGGATTCATCGACGATCTCGGCGACATACTCTTCCTGGCGGTAGGCCATCACATGGACGCCGGCGACGCCCGGGATTTCCTTCACCTCGTTGATGATGTCGATGCAGAGCTGCTTGCCTTCCTTCTTCTGGTCCTGCGCGCCTTCGAGCCGCTTGATCACCGCGTCGGGAATATGGATGCCCGGCACGTTGGAGCGGATCCATTTCGCCGTCTTGGCGGAAGCGAGCGGGCCGACGCCGCACAGGATGAAGACTTTTTCCGTATGCCCCAAGTCCCGCGCGCTCTGCATGAAGGTTTTGAACATCGGCACGTCGAAGCAATACTGCGTCTGCACGAATTGCGCTCCGGCGGCGATCTTCTTGCCGAGATGGATCGGACGGAAATCGTAAGGCGGCGCGAAGGGGTTGACGGCGGCGCCGAGGAAGACCTGCGGCGGCGTCGTCAGCTTGCGGCCGGACAGGAACTTGCCGTTGTCGCGCATGATGCGGATGGTTTCGAGCAGCGACATGGAATCGAGGTCGAACACCGGCTTGGCGCCCGGCTGGTCGCCGGCCTGAACGCCGTCGCCGGTGAGGCAGAGCATGTTGGCGACGCCCATCGCCGCGCCGCCCAGCACGTCGCCCTGGATGGCGATGCGGTTCTTGTCGCGGCAGGCGATCTGCATGATCGGCGCGTAGCCCATGCGGGTCAAAAGCGCGCAGATGCCGACCGACGACATGTGGCAGTTGGCGCCTGACGCGTCGACCGCGTTGATGGCGTCGACCCAGCCGTCGAAGATCTTGGCGCGGTTATAGACGTCTTCAGGATCGGCGCTGTCGGGCGGGTTGAGCTCGGTCGTCACCGCGAACTCGCCGCGGCGCAGCACGCGCTCCAACCGGCCGCGCGAAGTGTGGCCGGGCAGGGGATCGAGCGGCAGGTGGATGCCGGCCGGGTTCTCGTCGCGCTGGCGGACGCTCATGCCGAAGCTCCCGGGTTCTTGTTCGTTTCACGCGCGGCGGCAGCCTGCGCGGTCACCCGCAGCCAGGCAGAGGTTTCGCGCAGCGACTGATCGACGGGCTTCTGCACGTCGAGGATCTTGTCGCCGTGCACCATGTTGCGCGAGCCTTCCCAGGCCTTGACCCAGACACAGGGCATGTCCGGCTCGACCTCGCAATTGCCGTTGGCGCGCACGCCGCCGCACGGGCCGTTGCGCAGCTGCTTCGGGCAGTTCATCGGGCACGACATACCGGTGGAGGAAAGCACGCACTGGCCGCACATGCGGCAGTCGAACATGAAGCCCTTGACGCGCTTCTCGACGAATTTCACCGGCGCTTCGACACGGCCGTAGCCGATGCCCTTCCACAGCGGATGCAGGAGCAGGAAGACGTCGGCGAACCTGCTGTAGAACCATTCGAGCAATCGCGAGTGGCGGATCGACCACAATCTCACGGCAAAAGTCCGCTGGACGCGCCGCTGCGGCGACACGTCGGCAGGCTTGTAGTCGGACTTCGGCGCTGCCTTCTTGACCAATGTGGCCTGGGTAACCGCCGGCTGCTTCTCAGACATTTTCTTTCCCGCCAGCCTTGACCAGAGCGACCAGCCGCTCACGGTCGTATTTTGCGTCGAGTTCCTGATAGGCCTTCTCAACCTCGGCCTCGATGTCGTCGCCGACCGGAACCGGATCGGCCTTGCGCCATTCGGCGAGATAGTCGTCGGTGCCGCCGGCACCGGTGCGCATGGCGCACATATCGATCGCCTCGGTGAAGCGCAGCGGCAGTTCGCGCTTGGCGTTCTGCCGGCCCCTCTTGACGATGACCTGGGCTGGAATGTCGCGCCAGTAGACGACGATCAGATCGGCCATGAACTCTCACTCCTCGATGCTTGGAGCATTGCCGCATGCGCCCTTGGGCCGCTTGTTATGGGACGACGCGCGCGCCTTCAAAAGCGACGCTGCTTATCGCCGGAAGGAAGGTTCAAATTGGCGATCGCGCCCCCTACCAAAGCGATCCGGTCAAGCCCTCATTCGTTTCCGAAGCCGCTTTCTCTCAGGTCGGCGATGCGAACGATCATGCTTCGCTTGGGATCGAATGGCAGTTCTTCAAAATCGAAGCTGCGGTAGAAGGCTCTCACAGCATCGTCGAGCGGATGGGTCAGGACGCCGAAGCAGCCGATCTCGGTGGAGAATCGAACCGCAGTTCTGAGCGCGAACAACAGGAGCGAGCGTCCACAGCCTCGACCCTGATAGTGGTGACCCACAGCAAGTTGGCCAAGCAGTATCATTGGGACCGGATCGGGGCGATTGCGTTGCGAAGACTTGGGCAGATATGCCCGCTCGATCTGGCCGGCGCTGAGGGTAACGTAAGCGGCAATGAGACCGCTCGCGGAATCGCAGATGATGCTGGTGCGTGAGACGCCGTCTTGCTGATTGCGCCAGGCATGGCGGCGAAGCCAGTTGTTGAGCGACTCCCGACCGCAGTCGAAAGCGTCCCTGTCGTCGTCCGCCGCAAGCGGTCGAGGCGGCGTCAGTCCTGCCATACGGGCCGAGACGCAGCGAGCCTTCGCAGACCTGGCAGTGCCTTTGGCGGTGACTTCGCCCAAGCCTCGAACTTCTCCCAATCGGTCGCCGGAATCGTTACGATACGCCCGTCCAGCACCTCCATTTCGGCGGCTTCGACGGCCTTGCGGCGGATGAAGTCGCTGAGATTGGTGTTGGCCTGACTGGCTGCGGCTTCAAGTATTTCGCGTTCGTCCAGCGTGACGCGCACGCTGAGGGGAGCCATATTGGACATGGTCTGTCTCGCTTTTCTGTATGACAATAGCATACAAATCGCTTGGCTGACAGATGGTTACCAGACGCGCTTCGTCAGGCCGGTCCAGAGATAGAACCAGATCGTCGGGTGAAACCACTGCTTCGAGGGCAAGCCGGGATCGATCGTCGTAAGCTTCCCCGCCAGTGCATCGCTCGCCGCCTCGACGCAGATGTCGCGCGAGAACGCGGCCTGCCGCAGCGCGTAGGTGGCGATGGTGTCGCCGCGTTTCGGTCTGCCACGCGCCTGCTTCAGCACACCGCCGGTGTCGACGCCGGCGTCGACCAGATGCACGGTGGTGCCGAAATTCCCGCGATCGCCGGAGGCCAGCGCCCAATAGCCGCCATTCATGCCGCGATATTTCGGGGCGATGCCGGCATGATAGTTGAGAACCGGGCAGGGTATTTTCGCGAGGGTGTCTTTCGACAGCAGCCGGCAGCCAGCGAGCAGCACGACGCCCGGCTTGAGGTCTGCAATCTCCTTGAGGCATTCCGGCCCGTTGGCGGACGGGACATGGATGACCGTCTGGCTTGGACGGGGCTCGGTTTCAAGCTTCTCCTCGGCAATCAGGCGCGCGGCATGGCCGGCGAAGAACCGCTTGCCGAGCCTGGTCAGCACCATTGTGCCGAGCTGGCCAATGGCCGAGATCCAGCCCTGGCGCCGCGCCCGGCCGAGCAGCAATCGCTTTTTGGATTCAGGAGTTTCCAGAATGACGCTGACAGGGCCAACGCGATCCGCGACGGCGTTGACGATGGCCCAGATATGCGGTCCGCCTTCGGTGACGACCACGATCGATCGCGGACTGGATTCCGACGCTGCCATGGCAAGCACCCGCTCTCAAAAATCGGGCGCATGCTAGGGCGAGCGGGTTAACCTTTGGTGAGCCGTCAGCGCTTGAATTCCATGATGTCGAGCTTCGATTCGTAATAAGGCGCGGGGAATTCGATGCGCCATTCGGTGGCACTGTTGCGGAAGGCATAGCCGACCTGGTCGCTTTCGGGGCCGCTGCCATAGGACCTGGCCTTGTCGTCATTGACCGAGAACGAGCCGAGATAGATGGCGCGCTTCTCGCCATCGTCGAAGAAACGGCCCGCGGTGCGCTGCGAGCCGCTGATCTTTTGCAGCCGCCAGCCAGAGCCGTCATCGGTCACCTTGCATTTGAACCAGCCGTAGATGACCAGCGGGCTCAAGCCGCCGGCCTTGATGGTGCGGCATTTCCAGTTGCCGGTCAGGTCCTTGTCGGAGAAGGCGACCAGCGGCTTGGCGAGCAGCGCATCGAGTTGTTTGACCTCGGCGGGGTCGCCGGCCTTCGCCTCCTCGAGGGCGGCCTTGCGCGTCTCGCCATATTTGTCGAGCCGCGCTTTGTCGGCGGCGGTGATCAGCTTCTGCACCTCGCCATCGGCATGGGCCGGCACGGCGAAGCCGATCAAACAAAGGGCGGCAAGCAGCAGGCGAGGGGTCATGGATGCATTTCTCGGATCGGTGGCTGGAACAGCGGTTTCTCGGTGTGGCGTACAACTTACCCGTTCGCGGGCTGCTGTCATCCGTGCTTAACAGCGTGGGAGCGGAAATGGCGGTTTGATCGATGCGTATCTTGCTTACAGGATCATCAGGCTGGCTGGGCAGCGCGCTCGCGCCGAGGCTGCGCGGCCTTGGCCATGAGGTGATCGGCCTCGACCCGGTTCCGTCGGCGCAGACCCAGGTGGTCGGCTCGGTTGCAGATCGCGAGCTCGTGCTGCGGACCGTCGGCGAGAACGGCATCGAGGCCATCATCCACAGCGGCGCGTTGCACAAGCCGAACATCGAGCACTATGAGAATTCGGACTTCGTCGCGACGAACGTGCAGGGGACAATCAACCTGCTCGATGCTGCAGTGTCCTGCGGAGTCCAGCGTTTCGTCTTCACCTCGACGACATCGCTGATGATTTCACGAGCGATCCGCGCCGGCTTCCAAGGCGGCGCGCGCAAGGCCGCCTGGCTGACGGAAGGCATGTCGCCGGAGCCGCGCAACATCTACGGCGTGACGAAACTTTCGGCCGAGCATCTCTGCCGCCTCTATCATATCGAGCATGGGTTGCCGGTAGCGGTGCTGCGCACGGCGCGCTTCTTTCCCGAGGCCGACGACATGGCTCATGCGATCGAGCAGTCGGATGCCAACACCAAGGCCAACGAGCTGCTGTTCAGGCGGTTGACGGTGGAGGATGCGGCGGAGGCCCATGTCGCGGCGCTGGAGAAGGCGCCGGGCATTGGCTTCGACATCTTCATCGTCTCGGCGCCGACGCCGTTCCGGCCGCAGGATTGCGCCGAGCTGATCGCCGACGCGCCGGCCGTCGTCGCGCGCTATTTCCCCGATTATCCCAGGCTCTATGCGAGGAAGGGCTGGGCGATGTTCTCCTCTATCGACCGCGTCTACGATCCGTCGCGGGCGAGGGAGAGGCTGGGCTTTGTCTGCAAGACGAGCTTTGCCGATGTGCTGGCGGCGCTCGAAGCGGAGGCGTGAAGGCGGTCAGGCGCCGGCTGCCGCCCGCGCCAACTCGGCCGTCAGATCGCCATAGCCGGTCGAGCGGCGCTCATAAGCGAGGCCGAGCAGGCGGGCGGCGTGTTCGGCGACCTTGTCGAGTTCCGGATCGTCGGTCTGCGCCAGATAGATCAGCTTCTCGTAATTGCCGAAATAGTCCTTGATCAACTCGGGATGCCGGTCGAGGCCGAGCGGCTTGATGAAGAAGGCCTCGAACTGGCGGCAGAGGAAGTCGGTCATGTAGAACGACATCATGTCGTCGTCGGCGACCTTCGCATAGGCGTCCATGCCCTGGTAGAAGGCAAAGCAATGCGGGCCGGCCATGCGCTCGACGCCGTGCTTTTCGATCACGCGGTCGAGCAGGCCGCCGGTGCCGCAGTCGGCATAGCCGACGAAGATGTGCTGATAGCCTTCCGCCTTGGCCTTCTCGATCGCCTTGTCCATGGCCGGCGCGATGCGGTCCGGATAGAAATGGAACTCCGCCGGCAGGCAGGTCAGTTCGAGGTGGTCGAGCTTTAGCTGTTGCTTGACGGCCAAAACTTCGCGCGCAATCATCCCGCAGGCGATGACGAGCAGCCTGTCTGTTTGATTCGGTTCCATTTTTTGCGTTTTGACCAAGTCGAGCCGGCTTTCGCTGCGGGGCTAATATCTGTCGAAGGAGACACCGTCCATGAAACTGCTACGCATCGCGCCGATGGCCATCCTTGCCTGCGCGCTTGCACTCACGGCCTGCGCCAACACCATTCGGGGCGTCGGCAAGGATGTCAAATCGACGGCTAGGGCGGTCAAAGACACTGTCGCCAACTGATCTTCAGTCTCGTCCATCATCTGGGAACAAAAAAGCCGCGCTGCAAGGCGCGGCTTTTTTCGGTCCATCCTGATGCCTTAGGTCAGGCGGAAGCGCGAACGTTATGCTTGCGCTTCATGAAATCCTTGGCGGTCTCGACGGCCACCGCCGCGTCGCGGCAATAGGCGTCGGCGCCGACGGCCTTGCCGAATTCCTCGTTGAGCGGCGCGCCACCGACCAGCACGACATAGTCGTCGCGGATGCCCTTTTCCTTCATCGTGTCGATGACGACCTTCATGTAGGGCATGGTGGTGGTGAGCAGCGCCGACATGCCGATGATGTCGGGCTGATGCTGCTCGATCGCATCCAGATACTTCTCGACGGCGTTGTTGATGCCGAGGTCGATGACGTCGAAGCCGGCGCCTTCCATCATCATGCCGACAAGGTTCTTGCCGATGTCGTGGATGTCGCCCTTGACGGTGCCGATCACCATCTTGCCCTGCTTGGGCGCGCCGGTGGCAGCGAGCAGCGGGCGCAGGATGGCCATGCCGGCCTTCATGGCGTTTGCAGAAAGCAGCACTTCCGGCACGAACAGGATGCCGTCGCGGAAATCCTCGCCGACGATGCGCATGCCTTCAACCAGCGCTTCGGTCAGCACTGTATAGGGCTGCCAGCCGCGCTCGAGAAGGATATGCGTGCCTTCCTCGATCTCTTCCTTCAGCCCGTCATAGAGGTCGTCGTGCATCTGCTGCACGAGTTCCTCGTCGGAAAGCTCGGAAAGGATGATCTCGTCGTCGGACATTTTTTCTCGGGCTCCTTGCTGCTCGGAGTGATTGCGGCAGCCTAAAAATCAATGGGCCAATACCTAACCCGCGAGGGCAAGGTAGCCATAGCTGATTTGCGACTTCCCGCAAAAGGAAAGCGACTGAAAAGTTGGCGCTTTTCTTGTCGATTTTGCGACAGGCGTTGGCGCTGGCGGGCCGTTTCCAATAGGGTGCATGGCTACGATCCGAGAAGAAGCGGCGGCAAACCGGCCGCGAGCCAATTCAGGCCAAATCTAAAATCTATAGGAAGAACGATCATGAGCGATAACGCGGCAGTCGAACAGGAAGCGTCGGGTGGACGACGCGGACGCGGCGCCAGCGGCGGCGCGGCGGCCAGGCGCGCGGCGCGCGCCGGCGGCGGTCCGGGCACCCAGCTCACCTACATCAAGCGCAAGATCAACGTCTATGAGGTCCTCGACGAGGAAGGCCTGGCGCTGATCGAGAAGAACACCGACACGGTGCTGGAAGAGATCGGCATCATCTTCCGCGACGACGCCGAGGCGCTCGCGCTGTGGAAGGAGGCCGGCGCCGACGTCAAGGGCGAGCGCGTGCATTTCCCCAAGGGGCTCTGCCGCTCGCTGCTCAAGACCGCGCCTTCGATCTACACCCAGCATGCGCGCAACCCCGAGCGCTCGGTGCAGATCGGCGGCAACGCGACGGTGTTCGCGCCGGTCTACGGCCCGCCCTTCGTGCGCGACCTCGACGGCAACCGCCGTTACGCGACGATCGAGGATTTCCGGAACTTCGTGAAGCTCGCCTATATGGCGCCGTCGATCCACCATTCGGGCGGCACGGTGTGCGAGCCGGTCGACGTGCCGGTGAACAAGCGCCATCTCGACATGGTCTATTCGCATATCCGGTACTCGGACAAACCATTCATGGGCTCGGTGACCGCGCCGGAGCGTGCCGAGGACACGGTGGCGATGGCCAAGATCGTGTTCGGCGACGACTTCGTCGAGAACAACACGGTGCTGACCAGCCTGATCAACGCCAACTCGCCGATGGTGTTCGACGAGACCATGCTCGGCGCGCTGAAGGTCTATTCGCGCCACAACCAGGCCTGCATCGTCACGCCCTTCATCCTCGCCGGCGCGATGAGTCCGGTGACGGTTGCCGGCACGCTGACCCAAGTGCTGGCCGAAGTGCTCGCCGGGGCCTCGTTCACGCAGTTGATCAGGCCCGGCGCGCCGGTGCTGTTCGGCACCTTCGCGTCGTCGATCTCGATGCAGTCGGGTGCGCCGACCTTCGGTACGCCGGAGCCGTCGCTGGTCTCCTATGGCGCGGCACAACTCGCGCGACGGCTCGGCCTGCCGTTCCGTACCGGCGGCTCGCTCTGCGCCTCGAAGATCCCGGATGCGCAGGCGGCCTATGAGAGCGCCAACACGCTCAACTCGACGATCCTTGCCGGCACCAATTTCGTGCTGCATTCGGCCGGCTGGCTCGAGGGCGGTCTCGCCTCCTGCTACGAAAAATTCATGATGGACATCGACCAGCTCGGCATGCAGCAGAAGTTTGCGGAAGGTGTTGACCTGTCGGAAAACGGCCAGGCGATGGATGCCATCCGCCAGGTCGGTCCGGGCAGCCATTATCTCGGCTGCGACCACACGCAGGCGAATTTCCAGACCGCCTTCTACCGCTCCAACATCGCCGACAACAATTCCTACGAGCAGTGGCTGGCCGAGGGCGAGAAGACTGCGCCGCAGCGCGCCAACGAGCTTGCGCGCCGCTGGCTGGAAAGCTACGAGGCGCCGCATCTCGATCCGGCGATCGACGAGGCGCTGAAGGACTTCATCGCCACGAAGAAAGCCTCGATGGCCGACGCCTTCACTTGAAAGGAGCCCGAGTCAGGCCGGGCTAAAGTCGCCAACATCATCCACAAGGAAGTCTGGCGGAGCGCGTTCTCCGACCCGGACCGGAAGGGATGATTCTTTCGCGCGGCACGATCGATGGAATCGCGGCCGCGCTTGCCGTCCAGGGCCTGATCCTTCGCGGCGGCTTCCGCTTCGCCAGCGATGAAGCCGCGCCTGCGGGGCTTTCGGGTTCGCCCGCGAAGTCCGCCCTCCTGGTCGGGCAGGCTGGCGCGGCGCCTTGGCCGTATTTCCAACACTGGCTAGAGCGGCAGCCGCAGTCCATAGCCAATCCGCTCGACACATGGTCGCGGGAGGTGCTCGGCGCCGTCGCGCAGGAGTTCGGCGCCCGCGCCGTGTCGCCGTCCGATCGGCCCTATCTGCCGTTCCAGCAATGGGCGATGCGGGCCGAAGGGCTGAAACCTTCGCCGCTCGGCATCCTCATGCATCCTCAGTATGGGCTCTGGCATGCCTATCGCGGTGCGCTGCTGTTCGAGGAGGAGATACTTCTCCCCGAACCTCACAAAGCAATTCATCTGTGCGACACATGCGCTGAAAAACCCTGCATGAAATCCTGTCCGGTCGATGCCTATTCCGAGCAGGGTTTTGCCCATGAAGCCTGCCTCGGCCATGTGCGCGGTCCCCGAGGCGGGCCGTGCCGCACCGGCGGCTGCCTCGACCGCAACGCATGTCCGTATGGCACGGACTATCGCTATCCGCCGGAGGCGCAGGCCTTCCACATGGCGGCCTTTGCTCGCCTCTAGGAGCAAGGTCGTCCGCACGAAATCTTGAACGCTAGGCTCCGGGATTGTCTTGCCGGAGCGGCCCGCGCCGATATCTATCGCGCGTCAACCGACGGAGGGCATCATGGCCAAGCAAGAGATCGGGATCGAGACCAAGGACGGCCGAGCCAAAGCGGGGCTTTTCCGGCCGGCCGGCACAGCCAGGGCCGGCGTCATCCTTTATATGGACGCTTTCGGGCCGCGCCCGGTGCTAGACGAGATGGCCGAACGCCTTGCCGGCGACGGCTATGCCGTCCTGGTGCCCGATCTCTTTTATCGCAATGCGCCCTATGGCCCGTTCGACGCCAAGACCGCATTCACGGTAGAGGAAACCAAGACCAAGTTGATGGCGCTGGTCTCGGGCACCACGCAGGACATGACCATCCACGACAGCGAGGCCTTCCTCGACGCGCTCACCGCTGAAGGCGTTGACGGGCCGGTCGGCGTCGTCGGCTATTGCATGGGCGGAGCGCGTGCGCTGAACGCCGCAGCGAGCTATCCCAATCGCATCGTGGCGGCGGCAAGCTTCCACGGCGGCAATCTCGCAAGCGATGCGCCCGACAGTCCGTACCGCAAGGCAGCCTCGATCAAGGCGCGCGTCTATGTCGGCACCGCCGGCGTCGATCGCAGCTTTCCGCCAGAGCAATCGGCGCGGCTGGCCGAGGCGCTCAGGGTCGCCGAGGTCGATCATGTGATCGAGAACTATGTCGGCGTCGGCCATGGCTGGTGTGTCAAGGACCACAGCGTCTACAACGAAGCCGGCGCCGAGCGGCACTGGAAGCGGCTGACGATGTTGTTCAACGAAACACTCGGATAGGCTTTCGCTCGCCGATTGCAGGGAGGGCGCGCCTGGCGCGAGCCTCGTATGTTTGCGCTGCCCCTCATCCGCCCTTC
The DNA here is from genome assembly GCF_033977345.1 of Mesorhizobium dulcispinae. Taxonomy (NCBI): domain Bacteria; kingdom Pseudomonadati; phylum Pseudomonadota; class Alphaproteobacteria; order Hyphomicrobiales; family Phyllobacteriaceae; genus Mesorhizobium; species Mesorhizobium dulcispinae. The sequence goes on along the minus strand of NZ_JAVIIY010000017.1, from coordinate 25,352 downwards.
GGGCACCTTCTGCCCGTGAACGGGGAGAAGGAAGATGGCTCCGCAAAAAAATCTTTCCATCGTCCCAAGGATTGGCCATTAGCCTTCGTCCAACAGGCAAATGACGGCGATGATGCTGGACGACAGCGAAGCCTCCGATGCCGAATTGATCGGGCGGGCGAGGGGCGGGGACAGAGGGGCTTTCGGCAAACTGCTCGAAAGGCACTATGGCTTCGTCTATCGCGCCGCCTATCGCTGGTGCGGCAGGAAGGCCGACGCCGAGGACATCGCCCAGGATGTCTGCGTGCGGCTCGGCCGGGCGATCCGCGACTATCAGGGCAACGGCGCCTTTACGACCTGGCTCTATGCCATGACGCTGAACGCTTCGCGCGACATGATGCGCAAGCGGGCGCGGGACACCGCCAAGACCGAAGCCTTTGGCATCTACGCCCTGATTGCCGAAGAGGGCTCGGCGGAAGGCCAGGACCCAATCGAGGCGCTGTGGGTGGCGGTGCGCATGCTGCCGGACAAGCAGCGCGACGCGGTGCTGCTCGTCTACGGCGAAGGGCTCAGCCACGCAGCGGCGGCGGAGGTGATGGCGATCTCGGAGACGACGGTTTCCTGGCACATCCATGAAGCGAAGAAACGGCTGAAGGTGCTCATGCGTTCAGCCGGGGAAGTGTGACCATGGTCGACGACAACGAACTCGAAAGGCTGCGCGATCTCGCCGTTCCGGCCCCCGACGGCGACGCGAAAGCGCGCGCCTTCGCCGCGGCGATGCACGCCTTCGATGCGCAAGAAAATATTTCGACCGCCCCCCAAGGAACGGCAACAGGTCTTCGTCTCACGGAGCGAGCAAGAACGCTCTGGAGAGAGATCATGCAACGGAAACTCATTGCCACGCCGGCCATCACCGCGCTGGTCGCGCTGCCTATTGCCGGCTATGCCGCTTTTGAGATGTTGAAGGAGCAGCCGCCCGTTATTTCAAACGGGAAGGTCACCGAGACGGTGGCCGACAAGCCGGTGGCGCAGAAGCCTGCGCCGAACCAGCCCGCGATCAACGAACCGCTGGCGGCTGCGCCCGCCAAGGAGAAGAAGGCCGACGCTGACAGTGAGAGGCGTGTCGAAGACGAGGCGCAGATCGCGCCGGCATCGCCGCCGAAGCCGGCTACCGAGGTCGACAGCCTGGTCAAACAGGAGATGGCGCCGGAGGCTATGCCAGCACCGCCGCCTGCGCCGGCAGAGAGCGGCCAGCTTGCTGCCGGCGGGCGCGCGAATGCTCAGGCGCCGGCAGCCGCCATGCGGTCTGCCGAGATGCCCGCTGGCGCGATCGCCGATTCCAAGCTGATGGTGCAGCCGGCGCCGATACCCGCCGATCAGATGCAGCCGCAGGAGGAGAACCGCGACCGCATCGAGACCTTCAAAACCAATCCGGTGCACGAAGCCGCCCAAAATCCCGTCTCGACCTTCTCGATCGATGTCGATACCGCGTCCTATTCCTTCGTCCGGCGCTCGCTGAAGGAAGGTACCCTGCCTGACCCGGATACGGTTCGAGTCGAGGAGATGATCAATTACTTTCCGTATGACTGGAAGGGGCCGGACTCGGCCGCAACGCCGTTCAATTCGACCGTCACCGTCATGCCAACGCCCTGGAACGAGCGCACCAAGCTGATGCACGTCGCGATCAAGGGTTTCGACGTGAAGCCGGCCGAGGCGCCCAAGGCTAATCTGGTGTTCCTGATTGACGTGTCCGGCTCGATGGACGAGCCGGACAAGCTCCCGTTGCTGAAATCCGCCTTCCGGCTGCTGGTCAGCAAGCTGAAGCCCGACGACACCGTCTCCATCGTCACCTATGCGGGCAATGCCGGCACGGTGCTGATGCCGACCAAGGCGGCTGAAAAACAGAAGATCCTTGCGGCAATCGACAATCTCGAGCCCGGCGGCTCAACGGCCGGCGAGGCGGGCATCAAGGAAGCCTACAAGCTGGCGCAGCAGTCCTTCGTCAAGGACGGCGTCAACCGCGTGATGCTGGCGACCGACGGCGACTTCAATGTCGGCCAGACCGATGACGACGACCTCAAGCAGCTGATCGAGAAGGAGCGCAAGACCGGCGTGTTCCTGTCGGTCTTCGGCTTCGGCCGCGGCAATCTCAACGACCAGATGATGCAGACCATCGCCCAGAACGGCAACGGCACGGCGGCCTATATTGACACGCTTGCCGAGGCCGAGAAGGTGCTGGTCGAGGATGCCTCATCGACGCTGTTCACCATCGCCAAGGACGTCAAGATCCAGGTCGAGTTCAATCCGGCCAAGGTCTCGGAATATCGCCTGGTCGGTTATGAGACCCGCGCCTTGAAGCGCGAGGATTTCAACAATGATCGTGTCGATGCCGGCGACATCGGCTCCGGCCATTCAGTGACGGCAGTCTATGAGATCACGCCCAAGGGCAGCGGCGCCGAGCAGGTCGATCCGCTGCGCTACGGCGAGGCGAAGGTCGACAATGGCGGCGTCGCCAATGCGGACGAATATGCCTTCGTCAAGATCCGTTACAAGTTGCCCAACGAAGACGTCTCCAAGCTGATCGCCACGCCGGTGACCGCGGCCAACGAGGTGCCGTCCTTCGCCGAGGCGGGAAGCGACCAGCGCTTCTCGGTCGCCGTCGCCGCCTTCGGGCAGAAGCTGCGCGACGAGGACCAGACGGCGAATTTCGGCTACGACCGCATCCTGGAGATTGCCAACGCGGCCAGGGGCGCCGATCCGTTCGGCTACAGAGCCGAATTCCTGTCGCTGGTGCGGCTTGCCTCGTCGCTCGGCGGCACCAAATAGGACGCTCACCTTAGACAAAAGGCCGGCGCGGAACCCGCCGGCCTTTTGCCGATCGTTAAATTGCGTGGCTTTTCCGGAACCTCGTCGCAATGCCCTCCTGTTAGTCAAAGCTGATAGAAGGTTTGAGGGACTGGAATTGAATATCACCGGGAACGTGACGTCGACCGCGGGTAAGCTTCAGGCGCGAGCACCGTCCACCTCGTCGGCCGAATCCGCGCGTATCAGAAACGATGTCGACGCGGCCCGCACTACGGCGCTCTCAGCGCTCAACAATGACCGCTTCCGCGTGATGCTGGAACAGATCAGCGACCCGCGCGCGTCCGGCGCCTTGATGACGATGGGCGCCGACAGCAACAACAGCGCCGCTACCGACCTCAATACGGCGCTGTCGCGCTACGCCGAAAACAGCGAATAGAAAAGCGCGTCAGGCGCGGCTGCGCCGGCGCTCGCGGCGACCTTCGCCGGCCTCGGCCGAACCGGCTGAGGCGAGCTTGTTGCGCATCGGGCCGATGCGCTCGACGATGGTCTCGACGGTCGGACGCGCCGATTTTTCATGCGCGTCGAGCGCCTTGCGCATGGCGGCGAGATGGGCGAACGAGGTGCCGCAGCAGCCGCCGACGATTTTCGCGCCGGCATCGACCGCCAGCCGGACATAGTCGGCCATCAGCTCGGGCGTGCCGGAATAGTGGATCTCGCTGCCGCGGAATTCCGGAATGCCGCAATTGCCCTTGACGATCACGGTCGCTTCCGGCTTCGCGTCGGTCATGTCGAGCAGCGAGGCCAGGATATCGGCGGCACCGACGCCGCAATTGGCGCCGACGCCGAGCGGAGCCTGTGAAAGTCCGTCGGCGACGCCATGGATGTCCCTCGGCAAAAGCCCCATCATGGTGCGGCCGGCGGTGTCGAAGGAGCCGGTGTAAGTATAGGGCAGGCCGACGCGGATCGCCGCTTCCGCCGCGGCGCGAATCTCGTCCGGCGCCGACATGGTCTCGATCCAGGCGACTTCGGCGCCGCCGGCCTTGAGGCCCTCGATCTGCTCGGCAAAGGCGTCGACAGCATCCTCATATGTCATGGCGCCGAGCGGCATCAGCAGCTCGCCGGTCGGGCCGACGGAGCCGGCGACGATGACCTTGCGGCCGGCCTTGTCGGCGACCGAACGGGCGATTTCGGCGGCGCGCTTGTTCAGGTCGTGCACGCGGTCCTGGGCGTGATGCAGCTTCAGCCGGTGGCGGGTGCCGCCGAAGGAATTCGTCAGGATGATATCGGCGCCGGCATCGACGAAATTCTGATGCAGCGTGGCGATGGTGTCGGGCGACGTCTCATTGAGCAACTCGGGCGCTTCGCCGGCCTCGAGGCCCATGGCGAACAAATTGGTGCCGGTGGCGCCGTCGGCCAAGAGCACGCCCTTTTCGGCAAGCAATGCGTCGATCGGATTGGTCGCGGTCATGGCTTTGGCTTTCGTATCCTGAATTCGGATAACGATATAAAGAAGTCTTTATATCTAGTCAATGAACTTGCGGTCGCAGCGACGTGTCGAACAACCGACTTTACGGCCTGGGAATGATCTCGACCTCGATCTCGGTGCAGACGCCGCCATTGGTCGGATGATGGTCGACCGAGCAAGCGGTGACGACGAGGAGCAGATCCTGTTCGGCCCGCAACGTCACATAGGCGCCCGGCGGATTGATCGAGGCTTCGACCACAAGCGTGCCGTCGGGCTGCGGCATGGAGTTCTGGAAAAGGTCGACGGGGTCGGGCGCGAAGGGCAGCTCGATGCCTTCGGCGTTGAGCGCCTTCATCAAATTGTCGCGGCAGTTCGGATGGTTCGGCAATCCGGCCCGCTCGTAGAGCGCGCTGTCGCAGGCCGGGTAGAGCATGTCGTGCGGCCCGGGCGAGGCGTCCTCGACCAAGGCCAGCATCGGCTTGCCGGCGGCACTGTAGAAATGGTCGCCGGGTTTCGGAAACAGCCTTTCCGTGATGTCGCGGGTCTGCGAGGTGCTCAGCCAGTCGAGCCTGCCGTCGGTCGAGAAGGCCCAGAGGTCGGAGACCTGCTGGCCCTTGGGATCGATGATGCGGATGCGGTCGCCAGCCTTGACGCGAAAGGAGCGGCCGGATTGCGGAGGAACGACAATATGACGTGGTTCTTGCATGGATTTCCCTGAAACGATGGGTCGGCCAGACTGCTGACCGCATGCCAGGATGACGACGATCGCAGCGTTCAGACAGAGCCTGAAGGGAAGGACATACCGGCCAGCTTTTGCGTGAAGCTCGCCGCCTCGTGCGCGTTGATGTCGGCGGCGCGGATCAGATTGTCGAAATGGCTGGTCAGGGTGCGGACCGGCTGGGTGGCGTTGAGCACCAGATACATGTCGCCGACATAGATCGCGGCGCGGTAGGGGCCGAAGATCGTGTAGGGGATCGAATAGCGCATGCGGCCGTCGTAGAGGAACAGGCGGAAGGTCGGGTAAAGATCGTCGAGCAGCGTTGCCATATGCAGCAATTGCCTGCGGCGTTCGACTTCCGGGAAACGGTCCCAGACGCCGAGACCGCGCGCGAAGATCTCCAGCGTATGGCGCGGCATGCAGACCTCCATGTCGGTCTCGGGCCGCCTGTTATAGTCGATGCGGTATTGCGTTTCGCCGGCCTGCGCCTCGCGGCTCTTGTTGGCGATGCCTGCCTCGTATTCCACCAGCGCCTCGGTGCGCAGGAGGTCCGGAATGCCCGCCGGCACGTAGCGGATCTTGGTGCCTGCCGCCTCGGCGTGCCATTTGGCGAGCAAGGTGCGGTCGAAGCCGTCCGGCGCCTCCTCGATCTCCAGGCTTTCGCGAATCTCGCCGGTGACGCCTTCGTCCTGGCTCAGGCCCAGCAGCCAGTCGAGCGACACCTTGAACTCGGCGGCGATGTTGAGAAGCGTCTCGGCGCGGGGCAGGCGCGTCGAGGCGCCGGACAGCAATTGCGACAGCGCCGAACGGTCGATGCCGACGGCCGTCGCGAAGGCTGACTGGTTCAGGTCGGAGCGTGTCAAGAGCAATTTCAGGCGCTCCCGGAAGATCGTCGACAGATCACGCTTGTCCATCACGCCACTCCTGTCCCGAGGAGGAAAAATTTGCGCTGCGGCCGTTCCAATGGCTGCTCAGAGCGCAAATGAATCCCCAAGTTTGTTTACAAAGTATAACATATGCAGCCAAAAATGCGCATTCGCAACAGTTTGTGCGCTTTGTCGCGTTGATGTAACCGCAGGCTCCTGACACAATCTTGTCAGGAATCAAACTGGTTCCGGCGACTGGAGGGCAGTGGTCGATAGCATGACTGGCATAAGCAAGAGACGCAGCAGCACACCGGCCGTGGAATGGCCGACGGTATTCCTCACACTCTTCTGCTACGGCGCCTGGCTCGCCGCCGGCTTCCTGCTCTGGCCTTCCTATCCGCTGCTGGCGCTCGCAATCCTTGCCCTGATACTGGCCCTGCAATCCTCGCTGATGCACGAAGTGCTGCATGGCCATCCGACCCGCAACGGCAGCATCAATGAAGCCTTCGTCTTCCTCCCGATCGGCTTGGTCTGGCCGTTCCGCCGCTTCAAGGCGATCCATCTTCGCCACCATGCCGACGAGCGGCTGACCGATCCGCTCGACGATCCGGAAAGCTATTACCAGGCGCTCTGGATGCATGAAGAAATGCCGCCGGCAATGAAATTCCTGCTCAAAATCAACAACGCCATGGTCGGCCGCTTCATCCTCGGCCCGTGGCTGTCGTCGATCGGCTTCTTCATCGACGACGCCAGGCAGATGGCCGCCGGCGACAAGACGATCCGCAAGGCTTGGCTGCTGCATGCCATAGGCCTTGCCGTTGTGATACCGATCGTTACCTTCGGCTTCGGCATCCCGCTCTGGCTCTATATTCTGGTGCCGGTTTGGCTTGGCCAGTCGCTGATTTCTGTCCGCACCTATGCCGAGCATCAATGGTCGGAACACCCGGAGGGCCGCACGATCATCGTCGAGCGGTCGCCGCTGTCCTTCCTGTTCCTCAACAACAACCTGCATTTCGTGCACCACAAGAGCCCGACGGTCGCCTGGTACAGACTGCCGAAGATGTTTCGCGATCGCCGCGAAGAATGGCTGCGGATGAACAACGGCTATGTCTATCCGAATTATTTCGCGCTGATCAAATCCTTTGCCTTCAAGGCCAAGGAACCGGTGGTGCATCCGGTGCTGCGCCGCGCGCCCGAACCCGGCCGCGCCTTCAAACCGCGCATCAGAGCGCGTAATGTGAATGGACTTGGAACGGCCCCAGTGCCGGCTGAGCCGCCCAAGGAATAATTTCGACTTTCCGCGACTGTTTTTTCGCCGCGGGACGCAGGCGCCGATGGCCGCCTGTTTTTGAAAGCTGTTCGTCATGAGTAAATTGGTTGCCGCCCTGCCTATGTATGACTGGCCCGAGGTGCGTGGCGACGTCGACGCGCAGTGGGTGCGGCTCCGCGATGCCTTCCGGCAGAGGGGTATCGATGCGCCGGAAGCGGTGGTGCGCAGCAATCGCGACCTGCCGCCAGTGCCCGGCGGCATCCGCGACGGCGCCGGAAAGCTGATCGCGCCCGACCCGGCGACATTGCCCCCGGACGAGTTCGATTTTCACCAGCTCTGGCTGAGCCCGACGCTGCTTTTCGGGCAAACCTGCTGGGGGCCGATGGAACTTGGCTTGGCCCGGCATGTGCAGGTTATTGCCCAGCCAAGCTACGACGAATTCGAGGGCGGGCAGGGCGAGCTCTACTCCAGCGCGCTGGTGACGCTTGCCGATGGCGGGCCATCGGTTCTCTCCCCCGATGATGGCAAGGCCGTCATTCCGCTCGATCTCATCCGTGGCAAGCGGTTCACCTTCAACAATCCCGATTCGATGTCCGGGCTGCTCGGGCTGACACGCGACCTGGAGGCGATCGGCGAAGGTCTCGAGATCTTCGCCTCGCGCAGCGAAAGCGGCGGCCACCGGTCGTCGATCGTCGCTATCGCCGAGGGCAGGGCCGATATCGCCACCATCGACTGCCAAAGCTGGGCATTGGCGCAGCGTTTCGAACCGGCGGCGCGGCAGGTGAAGGTGGTCGGCTGGACGGCCAGACGGAAGGGCTTGCCGTTCATTACCGCCAGGACCACATCGCCAGATGTCGTCGCGTCCATGCGTGAGGCCATCGCCGAGCTTGGCCTCGAAGGATCAGTTGCCAAGCAGCCTGTCGTCGAGCGGGTAGGCTGAGAGCTTTTCATTGCCGGTCTCGGTGATCAGGATCTGCTCCTCGATCTTGACACCCTCGCGGCCGCCCAGCCGGCCGATATAGCTTTCCACGCACAGCACCATGCCGGGTTCGAGCACGCCGTCCGGCGTGTCGTCCGTCCAGTCGCCGGCATGCGGCAGGGTCGGATACTCGTCCGCCAGTCCGACGCCGTGGTAGAGTACGCCGTAGCGCGCCGGAAAGCAGTCGCCGGGCGGCACCGCCGCGCGCTCGACGAGATCGCGAAACGAGATGCCCGGCCGCATCAGGCCGGTGTTGTGCGCGATCTGGTCGGCGGCGATGCGGAACAGGTCGCGCTGCTCGTTCGATGGCCTCCCATCCCCGCAAAGCCAGGTGCGCGAAAGATCGGCGCAAAATCCATAGGGGCCGATGAGGTCGGTGTCGAAGGCGACGAGATCGCCGTCCTCGATGATGCGGGATGAGCATTCCTGGAACCAGGGATTGGTGCGCGGCCCCGACGACAGAAGCCGGGTCTCGATCCATTCGCCGCCGCGCGCGATGTTGCTGCGATGCAGTTCCGCCCACAATTCGTTCTCGGAAATGCCCGGCTTCAGCGACGCTTCCATATCGCCCATCGCGGCCTCGCAGGCCACGATGGCACGGCGCATGGCAAGGATCTCGTCGGGCGACTTGATGAGGCGCGCATTCTCCATCACCGCCTCGCCATTGCCGACCGTGATGCCGCGGCGGGCGAGCTCTTCGACGCCTTCCGGGTTGATGTGGTCGACGGCGATGCGCCGGTTACCGCCGCCGTGCTCGGCAAGGAGTTCGGCGATGCCGGCTCCCCAGCGGCGGACCTTCTTGTCGGTCAGCTCGCCGCTGTAGAGATACATCCACGACACTGCCGGCCGCACCTCGTCGACGATGCCAGCGTGATCCGACAGGTGCTCGCAGGAGAAATAGTCGAATAGCACCACTGGGCCTTCGGTGGCGACGAAACAGTGGCGGGTCGGATTGTGTGCGACCCAGAGCTGCATGTTGGTCGAGTCGGTCGCGTAACGGATGTTGACCGGGTCGTAGAGCAGGGCTCCGGCATAGCCCCGGCGCTTGAGCTCGGCGCGGATGCGCTCGAGCCGGTAGCTTCGCATGGCCGGCAGGTCGGGCGCGGCGATGCCTGCCGCCGCCCATTCGGCTTCGGCCTGCGTGCCGTAGCCCAGCACATGCTGGTTGAGCGCGGCGGCTTTCTCGCGAGAAGCCTCGCGCAGCGCCTCGACCGAGCCCGGTTCGAACGGCATGATCTTGCGGTGGCGGCCGAAGCGTTGTGTGTGCATGGATCCCCGGGCGCTCTACGGCGCTTTCATCTTGTGCAATCTGGTGACGGTCACCTGGCGCGGCATGCCTCCGAAGAGCTGCGGCACCGCGATGCTGCGATGGGCGGTGTCCATCACATAGCCGGCTTTGGCGATCCTGTCGAAAATGAGCGAAGCTGGTTCTTCATCGTCCGCCAGGAGAAGCACCGCGGGCTCGCGGATCGACTTGGCGAAATCGGGGATCTCGTCATCGAGCACGACGAGGCCGGGATCGACCAGGCGGAGATTGCCGATCCAGAACCAGCTCGACACCACTGTGTCGACGGGCCCGTCGGCGGTCAGCTGGCGATGGAGCGAAGCGTAGTCCATCCGCACGATGCTGCCGCGGTTGTCGCCGCCGTGGACGTGCATGTACCAGCTTACCGGCAGCACCAGGATGGCGATCACGGCGCCGACGAAGACGATCGTCGCTTGCGTCTTCCTGCCTCGTTCCCCCATCGCGTCCAAGCGCATGGCAAGGGCGGCCGGCAGCAGCACAAATACGGGAAGCATCCAGCGGTCGCGAAACTGTGTGATGCCGCCCGCCAGCACCACCAGGAGCGTGATCAGAAAGGCGAAGGCGATCGCCCGCCAGACCAGCTTCTCCGGCCACGGTGCCGCCACGGGCGATGGTGCGGATTTCCCACGCGCCAGGAAGAACGCGACGGCAAAGATCGCGGCCGGAAGCCCGGCGAAGTTGAGTATCGCATTGCCCAGGCCGAGGATGCCGCGAGACAAGGTCTTTGCCGCGCTGCCGCCCTCGGCGACGCCCAAGCCGCCGCTATGCGCCAGCAGATCGGCCAGATGCATCAAGCTCCAGTAGAATGTCGGCAGGCAGGCAAGGATCGCCACAACCACGCTGATCACGAAACGGCGATCGAAGATCGCTTCGCGCGTTTCGCGAAGCGACAGCGCCGCAAGGAACAGCGCGGCGAGAAAGATTACCACATTGTATTTCGAGAGCATGGCGGCGGCCGCCGCCAGGCCAAGCAGCACATAAGCGGCCGTCGAGCGCCGCTTCTGCAACTCGACCACCGCCAGGAGCAGCAGCGACGAAAAACAAAAAACCGCGACCGAATGGGTGAGGGCATGCTGCATCTCCCACACGATCTGCGGAAAAAGCAGCAGGCCGAACATGGCGGCGGTCGCCGCGCGGTTCGAGTAGCCCAGGCGGCGCACCGCGGCGAAGCACGCGGTCAATCCACCGGCCAGCAGGCTGTATTTGACGATCTTGAGCGCAAGGATATTGGTTCCGACCAGCGAGGCTGTGAGGATGCCAAGCCAGGTGTATAAAGGCGGCTGCGAGCTGCCGTAGCCGGCCGCGAGGAAGCGCATCGCCATCAATTGCTCGGAGTCGTCGACGCCGACAGCGGTGCCCACGAAGTGCGACGAGAACGTCATCACCACGATCTGGACTAGGCAATAGGCAAGGACAAATGCGATCGCGGCGCTGAAAGGGCCGACCCGTTCATCGCAGAGCCAGTCGGTCCATTTTTCCAGCTTCCGCAAAGGGGTCGTCGTCTCTTCTGGTGGGTTGGTGGCCGGCTGCTATATAGCCGACCACCCACACGATCCGAAAGCGGTACCGGACCTTATGTGCGCATCTTTTCGCCACTCGGGTCGAAGGGCGGCTCGATATTGATGCGGGCCGGGCGGCGGTGGCCGAGAATCTCGATCTCGAACAGGCCGGCGCTTTCGTCCTCGGCCAATGCTGCCGGCACATAGCCCTGCGCCATCGACTTCTGCACGTAATGCGCGTAGCCGCCGGATGTGACCCAGCCGACGACGCGCCATTCGCCGTCGACAATGCCGCGCACGGCCGAAGCGCCTTCGGCGGCCTTGGAGCCGCGCACTTCCTTGCCGGTCTCATCGAAGCGCGGCGCACCGTAGCCATGCGGCTTTTCGACCGTGCCGTAGTCCTTGCTGACCTTGGCCCAGATGGGTTCGTCGCCCATCACGTCGGCGTCGGCGGCATCGACGATGAAGGAAACGCGGCGCAGCTTCGGGCCTTGCGCCTGCTCCTTGGCAGCGGCCTCGCGGCCGATGAAATCGTTCTTCTCCAGCTTGATGAAGCGGTCCATCGAGCCCTCGAACGGCCCGTAGATCGGCCGCAGCTCGCGGAACCAGGTCGGGAAGTTCTTTTCGAGACGCATCGACAGCAGCGCGCGCATGCCGAAATCGACGATGCCGAATTCCTCGCCGGCTTCCTTGATCGCCTTGTAGACCAGGCGCTGGTAGGCAGGTGCCATCCAGATCTCATAGCCCAAGTCGCCGGTATAGGTGATGCGGTTGACCATGCAGGGCGCGCCGCCGACCGCCATCTCGCGGAAATCCATGAAGCGGAAGGCCTTGGTCGAGACATCGACATCGACCAGCTTCTGCAACAGGTCGCGGGATTTCGGTCCTGCGATCGAGAGCCCGACCAGCGTCTGGTCGAAGCGATGGATGCGCACCGAACCATCCTTCGGCAGGTGCTTCTCGAACCAGCGCATGTGATATTTCTGCGCGGCCGATGAGCCCCAGATCATGAAGCGGTCCTCGCCGGTCTTGGCGATGGTGAAGTCGCCGATCAGCTTGCCGAACTCGTTGACCATCGGGGTCAGCACGATGCGGCCGGTCTTCGGCATGCGGTTGGTCATCAGCCGGTTGAGGAAATCCTCGGCCGCTGGACCCGACACCTCGTATTTGGCGAAATTGGCGATCTCGGTGACGCCGACCTTGTCGCGCGTCGCGCGCACTTCCTCGCCGATCGGGCCGAAATCGTTGGAGCGGTGGAAGGAGACGATGTCCTTCGGCTCGGTGCCCTTCGGCGCGAACCAGAGCGGGGTTTCGAGACCCCACGAGTCGCCCATGACCGCGTTGTTGGCGAGCATGGTGTCGTAGAGCGGTGTCGTCTGCGCCGGCCGGGCGGCAGGCAGTTCCTCGTTCGGGAAACGGATCGAGAAGCGGCGCGAATAGTTCTCGCGCACCTTGGCGTTGGTGTAGCGCAGCGTCGCCCATTCGCCGAAGCGCGCGACATCCATACCCCAGACGTCGAAGCCCGGATCGCCGTGGACCATCCAGTTCGACAGCGCGAGTCCGACGCCGCCGCCCTGGCTGAAGCCGGCCATGACGGCGCAGGCGCACCAGAAATTGGTCAGGCCCTGCACCGGGCCGACCAGCGGGTTGCCGTCGAGCGCGAAGGTGAAGGGGCCGTTGATGATCTGCTTGATGCCGGCCTTCTCGATGCCCGGGAAATGCTTGAAGCCGATCTCCAGCGACGGCGCGATGCGGTCGATGTCTGGTTGCAGCAATTCATGGCCGAAATCCCAGGGCGTGTTGACCGGCGACCACGGCTTGCAGGCCTTCTCATAGGTGCCGAGCAGGATGCCGTTGCGCTCCTGGCGGGTGTAGATTTCGCCCTTGAAGTCGAGCACGCCGATCATCTCGCGGCCGGTCGACTTGTTGAATTCCTCGACCTCCGGCATCGGCTCGGTGAGCAGGTACATGTGCTCCATCGCCAGAACCGGCAGCTCGACGCCGACCATGCGGCCGATCTCGCGCGCCCACAGGCCGCCGCAGTTGACGACATGCTCGGCCTTGACCGTGCCATGTTCGGTGACGACGTTCCAGGTGCCGTCGGCTTCCTGCGTCAGCTCGACGACGCGGTTGCGCAGCACGATCTCGGCGCCGAGCTTTCGCGCCGCCTTAGCGTAGGCATGCGTGGTGCCGGACGGGTCGAGATGGCCTTCGACCGGATCCCACATCGCACCGACGAAATTCTTCTCGTCCATCAGCGGGAACATCGCCTTCGCTTCCGAAGGCGTGATCAGCTCGGTGTCCATGCCGAGATAGCGGCCCTTGGCGTGGGCAAGCCGCAGAAAGTCCATGCGCTCGGGCGTATCCGCCATCATCACGCCGCCGGTCAGATGCAGCGAGCAGGACTGGCCGGAAAGCTCCTCGATCTCCTTGTAGAGCTGGACGGTATAAGCCTGCAGCTTGGCGACATTCGGATCGCCGTTGAGCGTATGGAAGCCGCCCGCCGCGTGCCAGGACGAGCCGGAGGTCAATTCCGAACGCTCGATCAGCATGATGTCGGTCCAGCCGGCCTTGGCGAGGTGGTAGAGCACCGAGCAGCCAACGACGCCGCCGCCGATAACAACCGCTTTTACGTGGGATTTCATGAAGATAGGTCCGTTCTTGTAGAGATTGAATCGAGTGAGCGGGGTCCCCCCTCCGGAGGGAGAGGAAGGGCGCCAGCTGGAATCGCCTCGCGCCTTTCCTCTCCCCCGTCGATCGGGGGAGAGGTGTCGAGCGCAGCTCGACGGAGTGGGTGTCGACTGCTCATCAGCAACCAGAAAATCAGAAGTCGGTCGGCGCGCCGCCTTCGGCGCGGCGCTTGTCGACGAAGTCGTTGAGTTCCTCGCGGATGCCCGGGTCCATATAGGGCTCCTCGTAGGCGGCAAGGCGCTCCTTCCAGACCTTGTTGGTCCGCTCCAGCGCCGTCGGCGAGCCGGCTTCGGTCCAGGTCTCGAAATTGCGCCAGTCTGAGACGATCGGCGAATAGAAGGCGGTCTTGTAGCGTTCCTGCGTGTGCTGGGTGCCGAAGAAATGGCCGCCCGGGCCGACCGACTGGATGGCGTCGAAGCCGAGCGCATTTTCGGACATGTCGAGCGGGGTGAGGAACTCGGCCACCATCTGCAGAAGGTCGATGTCGAGAATGGTCTTTTCGTAGGAGCAGCGCAGGCCGCCTTCCAGCCAGCCGGCGCCATGCATCATCAGATTGCCGCCACCCTGGATCGCACCCCACAGCGAAAAGACGCTTTCATAGGCGGCCTGCGCGTCGACCGTGTTGGCCGCGCAGGTGTTGGAGGTGCGATACGGGATGTTGTAACGGCGGGCGAGCTGGCCGCCGACGAGCTGCGCCTTCATATATTCTGGCGTGCCGAAGGCCGGCGCGCCGGACTTCATGTCGACGTTCGAGGTGAAGCCGCCATAGCCGACCGGCGCGCCCTTCTTCACCATCTGCGCGAAGGCGATGCCGGAAAGCGCCTCGGCATTCTGCTGCACCAACGCACCGGCGATGGTGACGGGCGCCATGGCACCCGACAGCGTGAACGGCGTCACGATCACCACCTGGCCCATGCTTGCCATCTGGATGATGCCTTCCATCATCGGCACGTCGAGCTTGAGCGGCGAATTGGTGTTGATGATGGTGAAGACAGACGGCTCCTGCATCAGCTGCTCGCGGCTGATGCCGCGGGCGATGCGGGCGATCTCGATGCCGTCGACATTGCGCTCCTTGCCGAGCGAATAGATGTGGAAGACCTTGTCGGTCAGCATGGCGAGATCGCGGATGCATTCGAGATGCCGGACCGAGGGATGGATGTCGATCGGCTCGACCGGATAGCCGCCGGTGCACTGCAGGATGTTATGCATCTGCGCCAGGCGCAGGAAGTTGCGGTAGTCGGCCTGGTTGCCGGGGCGTCGGCCGCGATCGAGGTCGGAGCAATTGGGCGCCGAAGCCATCATCGACAGGATGACGTTGTTGCCGCCGAAGCGGAGATTGTGCGCCGGATTGCGGGCATGCAGCGTGAATTCGGGCGGGCAATGCGCAATGAGCTCGAGGATCATGTCGCTGTCGAAGCGCACGCGTTCGCTGCCTTCGCTAACGTCGGCGCCATGCGCCTTCATGATGCGGCGGGCTTCCTCATGTAGCACGTCGACGCCGATTTCCTTCAGCACCCGCAGCGAGGCGAGGTGGATCGATTCCAGCTCGTCGTCGGATACCAGCTTGGTCGGCGTCAGCGGGTTCTTCAGCTGCCGGAAGGCCGGCTGCTCGAAGGCCGCCGATCCGCCGGCGCGCTTTCCTGCACGGCCGCCGCGGCGGGCGCGATCTGTTGCCAATGCCGGTTCGGCGGGATGAAGGGCGGCGGTCATGAGAAGCCTCATAGGATGCGAAAGTGGCCGGCATAATGGACCGCCGGCAATGCTGCCGGTGAGGAGGCGGCGACTACTAGGGCGAGGGAAGCGACATGACGGAACGGCAGGCTGGATCGCCGAATTGCCGCTGCTGAGGCGTCCGTGCGCCGTTCCGGTCGACAATGCGCACAGACGATTGAAGCGCAGCGCTCCTGACAGGTCCTGACTGGAGCATGCGCTTTCGCCGCCGGTGGGCCTTACGGCCATCGGCCATAACGGCTAAGGCTCCGGGCGATTGGAGCAGGAATGATGGCTCTGGCGAAATCGGAGACCGGCGAACGGGTGCAGTGGGCGGCGATCACCGGCGTGATCGCGACCGTGTCGGTGTTCGCCATCGCGCAAGGGCTCTCTTATCCGCTGCTCAGCTTCATCCTGCAGCGCCAGGGCGTCTCGCCTGCGGTGATCGGCCTGTCGGCGGCGATGACGCCGATCGGTTTCATCCTGTCCTCGCCGCTGATCCCGGGGTTGGCGCGCCGGTTCGGAGCAGGGCGCACCGCGCTCACCTGCGCGGTGCTGTCGGCGCTGGTGCTGGCGCTGATCGGCTGGACGCAAGACGTCTATTTGTGGTTTCCGCTGCGCTTCCTGATCGGCGCGGTGACCAATCCGCTTTATGTGCTCAGCGAAATCTGGGTGATCGCGCTGGCGCCGCCGTCGAGGCGCGGCCGCGTCATGGGCATCTATTCGACCATCATCTCGGCCGGTTTCGCAGCCGGGCCGCTTTGCCTGCTTGCGGTCGGCACCGAAGGCTGGCCGCCATTCCTGGTCGGCATCTTTGCCTTCCTCTTCTGCGGCGGCTGCCTGGCTGTCGTGGTGAAGCGCCTGCCCAAGGTCGACGAGGCCGGCGAGAATGTTTCGGTGCTGGGCTTCATGCCGCTCGCCTGGCTGCTCCTGTCGTCGGTCGTCGTCGCCGCCGGTTTCGAGCAGTCGGTGCTGGCGCTGCTTCCCGTCTATGGAACGCATTACGCCATTCCCGAGGCGCGTATGTCGGCGCTGCTGTCGATGATGATTGCCGGCAATATCGCCATGCAGGTACCGCTCGGCCTGCTCGCCGAAAGGCTGACGGCGCGCCTGGTGCGCTTCGGCTGTGTTTCGGTGACGATCCTCGGATGCTTGCTGTTGCCGGTTCTCATCGAGACGCCGCTGATCTGGCCCTGCGTGTTCGTCTGGGGTGCCGTCTCCTACGGCATCTACACGATGTCGATCATCGAGCTCGGCGAGCGCTTCAGCGGCTCGACGCTGGTCGCCGGCAACGCGGCCTTCTCGCTGATGTGGGGCGTCGGCGGGATCGTGGTGCCACCTCTCACCGGCAGCGTGATGGACGTGATCGGCGCGGCAGGCCTGCCGGCGACGCTCGGCATCATCTGCGCGGCGCTTGCCGTCACGACTGTCTTTCGCCGGCGGATCGTGTAAGGCCGGGAAGCCGTCGAGCCGGCTCTTGAATGTTGGCGTTGCGAACGCGATGTAGGCATGGCCCAGACCCCGGAGACCTGCATGACTAGCACAATGACCAAGACCCAGCCCGAACTCGCCGCCGAGGATCCGTTCCTCTGGCTGGAAGACCGCAACGGCAAGGAAGCGCTCGACTGGGTTCATCGCCAGAATGCGGTGACGGTCGCCGAGTTGCAGGGCGATGCTTCCTACCAGGCTGCCTTCGACACCGCGCTCGACCTGATGACGGCCGAGGACAATATGCCGATTGGGGCAGCACTTGCCGGCCATGTCTATAATTTCTGGCAGGACAAGACCAATGCGCTGGGCCTCTGGCGGCGTGCGCCGGTCGCTTCCTACAAGACTGACAGGCCGGACTGGGAAACGATCATCGATTTCGACCAGCTCTCGGTCAAAGAAGGCGTGAAGTGGGTGTTCGGCGGGGCGAGCCGACTCTATCCGGATTTCGAGCGCTGCCTGCTCTCGATGTCGCCGGACGGCGGCGACGCCAGCGAGATGCGCGAGTTCGACATCGCGACGAAATCCTTCGTCGAGGACGGTTTTCGCGCGCCGGCTTCGAAGTCGGGCTTTTCCTGGCTGGACAAGGACACGGTGATCGTCTCGGCGGCCTTCGAGGAAGAGGACAAGACCCAATCCGGCTATCCGCGCGTGATCAAGCTCTGGCGGCGTGGCACGAAGCTGGAAGACGCAACGCCGATCTTCGAAGGCGAGAAGCATCATCTCGCGGTCGGCGGCGGCGTGGAGTTCGATGGCGACAAGCGGCACGTGCTGCTTGGCAGGACCATCGACTTCTTCACCTCGCACAGCTTCCTGCGCCTGGCCTCGGGCGAGAACCGACGCATCCCGCTGCCGGACGACGCGACTGATACCGCGATTTTCAAGGGGCAGCTCGTCTTCGGTGTGCGCAGCCCCTGGCAGGCGCCCGACGGCACGCGCTGCCTGCCCGACGGTCTCTATTCGGTGGATTTCGACCGTTGGATTGAAACGGGCATGTTCGAGCCGATCGAGACGCTGCTCAAACCGGAGCATCGCGTTTCCATTGCGGGTCTGGCGAGGACGCAGGACCGGCTGTTCATCAACCTGATGGACAATGTGCGCGGCAAGGTCGTCGCCTGCGATCGCACGGCCAATGGCTGGTCGCTGAAGCCGGTCGGCCTGCCCGACAACGGCAATGTCGGCATCAGCCATGCCGAGCATTTCGGCGCAACAGTCTCCTTCTCGTTCACCGATTTCCTGACGCCGAGCTCGATCATCTGGTCGGACGACGATGGCGAGACGCTAGCGACAGTGAAATCACAGCCGGCCCGCTTCAACGCCTCGCCCTATGTTTCGGAGCAGTTCGAAGCGCGCTCGAAGGACTGCACGATGATCCCATATTTCGTCGTGCGCCCGCGCGATCAGAAAGGGCCGGTGCCGGCGCTGCTCTATGGCTATGGGGGCTTCGAAGTGCCGCTCTTGCCCGGCTATGCCGGCATTCGCGGCAGGCTCTGGCTGGAGAAGGGCAACGCTTACGTGCAGGCGAACATCCGCGGCGGCGGCGAGTTCGGCCCGGCGTGGCACCAGGCCGCGCTCAAGGGAAAACGCCAGAAGGCCTTCGACGATTTCGCGGCCGTGGCCGAGGATGTCGTCAGGCGCGGCATCACCACGGCTGCCCAGCTTGGCATCCAGGGCGGCTCGAATGGCGGCCTGCTCACCGGCGTGTCGTTGACACAGCGCCCGGAGCTGTTCGGCGCCGTCATCATCGACGTGCCGCTGCTCGACATGCTGCGCTACACCGAACTGCCGCCCGGCGCTTCCTGGATCGCCGAATATGGCGATCCCTCGAAGCCTGAGGAGGCGGCATGGCTCGGCGCCTATTCGCCCTATCAGCATGTCGCGGCGGAGGTTGCCTATCCGCCAGTGCTGTTGATGACCTCGACCGCCGACGACCGCGTCCATCCCGGACATGCGCGCAAGATGGCGGCACGGCTGCAGGAAGCCGGTCACGGCAAGGCACTGTTCTTCGAGGAGACGGAGGGCGGACATGGCGGGCGGGGCGACCGCCGGCCGCAGGCCGCGCAGACGGCGATGCGTTACATGTTTCTGCAGCGCGCGCTTGGTAACGCCGCTTGACCGGGACGGCTTGAATTTTGGACCTCAGGCAGCATAAGCTGCCGTCATGGTTCGCATCAGCACATCTGGCGCCTTCGGGGTCGCGGTGACGCCGTCACCGCGCACGCTGCGTGCCGAGCTTTTGCGGCTGTGCGCCCGCATCGGCTATTCGCCGCCCAGTTTCCTCTGACGAATCCGCCCCGGCCGCTGCCGGATTGATTCAAGAGGAAAGATCAAATCCATGACCTATCAGAACTATTCGCTGAAGCAGCTTCAGCAGATCGATGCCGCGCATCACCTTCATCCCTTCACCGACCACAAGGAACTGCGTGAGATCGGCTCGCGCATCATCACGCGCGCCGACGGCCCGTTCATCTACGATTCGGAAGGATCGGAGATCCTCGACGGCATGGCCGGCCTGTGGTGCGTCAATGTCGGCTATGGCCGCGACGAGCTGGCGGATGCCGCTTATGCCCAGATGAAGGAACTGCCTTACTACAACTCCTTCTTCAAATGCTCGACGCCGACACCGGTGCTGCTGTCGAAGAAGCTGGCCGAATTGGCGCCCAAGCATGTCAGCCAGGTCTTCTATGGTTCGTCCGGCTCGGAAGCCAACGACACGGCGTTGCGGCTCGTCCGCCACTACTGGGCGCTCGAAGGCAAGCCCGAGAAGAACCGCGTCATCTCGCGCAAGATGGGCTATCACGGCTCGACGATCGCCGGCACCTCGCTCGGCGGCATGGAGCCGATGCACAAGCAACTCGGCGGCGCCGTGCCCAACATCGTCCATGTGATGATGCCCTACGCGTACGAGCTCGCGCTGCCCGGCGAGAGCGACCATGATTTCGGCATCCGCGCGGCCAAGGCGGTCGAGGATGCGATCCTGGAAGCCGGCGCCGACAAGGTCGCCGCCTTCATCGGCGAGCCGGTGATGGGCGCCGGCGGCGTAAAGATCCCGCCGATGAGCTATTGGCCGGAGGTGCAGCGCATCTGCCGGAAATATGATGTGCTGCTGATGCTGGACGAGGTCATCACCGGCTATGGCCGCACCGGCGAATGGTTCGCGGCGCAAACCTTCGACGTGGTGCCCGACACCATCACCACCGCCAAGGCGCTGACCTCCGGCTATCAGCCGCTGTCGGCGCTGCTGGTCGGCGACCGCATCAGCAAGACGCTGGTCGAGAAAGGCGGCGAGTTCTATCACGGCTACACTTATTCGGGTCATCCGGTGGCCTGTGCGGTGGCATTGAAGAACCTCGAGATCATCGAACGGGAGGGCCTGGTCGATCGCGTCAGGACCGACACCGGTCCCTATTTCGCGCAGGCGCTGCAGGAGCGCATCGCCGGCCACAGGCTGGTCGGCGAGGTGCGCTCGATCGGCCTGATGGGGGCGATCGAGATCGTCAAGGACAAGGCGACGAAGGAACGCTACCTGCCGTCGGGCAGTGCCGCCGTAGTCGTGCGCGACCACGCGATCTCGCAAGGCATGATGCTGCGCGCCACCGGCGACACGATGATCCTGTCGCCGCCGCTGATCTGGACGCGCGACACCATCGACATGGCCTGCGAACGCATCGCCAAGGCGCTCGACCTCGCCGAGGCGGATCTGCGGAAGCGGTAGGAAACGCGCTCGGGCGCCCTTCGCGGGAGGGGCGCCCGGCTATTCGAAATATTCGGAGTGCAGCGAAGCCATTCCGAAACGCAAAAACCGCGTCCCAACGGGAACGCGGCTTTGCCAGATACGCATGGCGTTTCGCTACGAGAGACTTGCGAAACTTACGGGCTCCGGTACGCGAGACCTGATCCGGAGCGCCGGGCGGTTGCGATGTCCGCCTCGCAGTCCGTTTTAAAGG
This sequence comes from Mesorhizobium dulcispinae, assembly GCF_033977345.1. Classification (NCBI taxonomy): domain Bacteria; kingdom Pseudomonadati; phylum Pseudomonadota; class Alphaproteobacteria; order Hyphomicrobiales; family Phyllobacteriaceae; genus Mesorhizobium; species Mesorhizobium dulcispinae. The sequence goes on along the minus strand of NZ_JAVIIY010000017.1, from coordinate 4,629 downwards.
CACATCGTTACCGGTGGGTTATCGAGACCTTAAGCAAATCTAAATTTGCCGGCTTTCTGTCGAAAAAGTCCGCTAATAACCCTTTGAAAGCAGGCGTTTAGTTTTTATCGCCGCGCAGGAATCTAATGATGCCGGAAAAATCGACGCCGGCGTTCCCCTGCGCGTTGAACAGCGCGTAGAGCTGCGTCGCCTCCGCGCCCAGAGGCGTGACCGCGCCGGCACTTTGCGCGGCTTCCTGCGACAGCTTCAGGTCCTTCAGCATCAGCGCCGCGGCAAAACCCGGCTTATAGTCGCGGTTGGCGGGCGATGCCGGAACAGGGCCTGGCACCGGGCAGTAGGCGGTGAGCGACCAGCACTGGCCGGAGGAGGTGGAGGCGACGTCGAACAGCGCCTGATGCGACAGGCCGAGCTTTTCGGCCAGCACGAAGGCTTCGGAGACGCCGATCATCGAGATGCCGAGGATCATGTTGTTGCAGATCTTGGCGGCCTGGCCGGCGCCGTCGCCGCCGCAATGGACGATGCGGCCGGCCATCGGCTCCAGGATCGGCTCGGCGGCGGCAAAGGCCGCGTCCGAGCCGCCGGCCATGAAAGTCAGCGTGCCGGCGGTGGCGCCGCCGGTGCCGCCGGAGACCGGAGCGTCGATCGACGGCAGGCCGTGCCTTGCGGCAATGGCGTGCGCCTTGCGCGCCGATTCGACGTCGATGGTCGAGGAATCGATGAGCAGCGCGCCTTTCTTGGCCTTGGGCGCGATGTCCTCGTATACCGACAGGACGTGCTTGCCGGCGGGAAGCATGGTGATGACCACTTCGGCGTCCTTCACCGCGGCGACGGCATTGGCCATGACGGTGACGCCATGCTCTGTCGCAACAGTCAGGTTCTCGGGAATGAGATCAAAACCCAGCACCGTATGCCCCGCCTTGACCAGATTGGCGGCCATCGGGTTGCCCATATTGCCGAGGCCGATAAAGGCGATGGTGGTCATCGTCGTTCTCCAGAATCTTTGCTTCAGCGGCCGATCAGAGCACGCGCGATGATGACACGCATGATCTCGTTGGTGCCTTCGAGGATCTGGTGGACGCGCAGGTCCCGCACCAGCTTCTCGATGCCGTAGTCGTGCAGATAGCCGTAGCCGCCATGCAGCTGCAGCGCCTCATTGGCGACGTCGAAGCCGATATCGGTGACGAAGCGCTTGGCCATGGCAGACCATTTGCCGGCATCCGGCGCCTTGCGGTCGAGCTTCGAGGCAGCGGCGTAAAGGAAGATGCGAGCCGCCTGCAGCTCCGTTTCCATGTCGGCCAGCCTGAACTGCAACGCCTGGAACTGGTTGATCTTCGATCCGAAAGCCTTGCGCTCGGCCGTATAGGCCAGCGCCTTGTCGAGCGCCGACTGCGCGCCGCCCAGCGAGCAGGCGGCGATATTCAACCGGCCGCCGTCGAGCCCGGCCATGGCGATGCCGAAGCCGGCGCCTTCGCTGGCGAGCAGGTTCTCGGCCGGAACCTTGCAATCCTCGAAGATAACCTGGCGGGTCGACTGCATGTGCCAACCCATCTTGTGTTCGTTGGCGCCGAAGGAAAGGCCGGGCGCGTCCTTCGGCACGACGAGGGCCGAAATGCCTTTCGGCCCATCGCCGCCGGTGCGCGCCATCACGACGTAGAGATCGCTGTCGCCGGCGCCCGAGATGAACTGCTTGGCGCCGTTCAAGACATAGTCGCCGCCGCTCTTCACCGCCCGCGTCTTCAGCGCCGCGGCATCGGAACCTGAGCCGGGCTCGGTCAGGCAATAGCTCGCCAGCCATTCCATCGAGGTCAGCTTCGGCAGGAAGCGCTGGCGCTGCTCATCGCTGCCGAAGCGATCGATCATCGAGGCCGCCATGTTGTGGATGGAGATGAAGGACGAAAAGGCCGGATCCGCGTGGGCGAGCGCCTCGAAGATCAGCACCGCATCGAGGCGGCCGAGCGCCGAGCCGCCGACATCGTCCTTGACATAGATGCCGCCGAGTCCGAGCGGCCCTGTTTCGCGGATCACATCGGCGGGGAAGTGCTTTGCCCGGTCCCAGTCGAGCGCGTTTGGCGCGACGCGGTCGGCCGCAAAGGCCTGAGCCATCTCCTGGATGGCGCGCTGCTCCTCGGTGAGTTCGAATTGGCCAGTGCCCGCATCGACTGCCGCGTCCATGGCGTGCTCCCTGTCGTTTCAGGCCTTGTGGCCTGTCGTTTTTGGCTTTGCGCGCCGTTCAATCTAGACCAATGATGCCGCCGCGCAACCCGGCCTCCTGCGGACCGGCTGTGCATGGTTTGATCAACGGAGCCTTTGCGTGCCGACAATTTTCGATGCGTTGCTGGACCGGTTCCACTTCTATCTCGCCGGCGTCGACAGCGATCTGGTCGCGGACTCGGTCGCGCGCATCGATTGGCACATGCCTTTTCGCCCGCTTGAACCACGCGCTCTCGACTGCCTTCGCCATCTCGATCGCATCGCGGAACTTGCGCCGCAGGGCGCCAGGCCGCTGGCGCGATTCGTGGCCGAGCATCGGAATGAGCTGCGCTGGGGGCAGACCTATACAGCCGCCGATTTCGGCCAGGCCTTCATCGACAATTATGGCTGGCTGGAGGTGTTCGGCACGCGCGGCCATTTCGCCAATGACGAGGTCGCGGCCGGCCTGCTGGTGCTTGGGCCCGGCATCGTCTATCCCGACCATCACCATATCGCCGAAGAGATCTACATCCCGCTGACCGGCGGTACCGAATGGCGCATGGGCGAGGGCGGCTTTCACCTTCGCGCGGCCGGCGAGATCATTCACCACGAATCCAACGTCAGCCACGCCATGCGTACGGGCAAGGAACCGTTGATGGCGCTCTATATCTGGCGTGATGGGCCGCTGGCACAGAAGTCGGTCATCGGCGGCACTGAGGGCAGGAACTGATGGCCAAGGCGATCATGCTGCAGGGCACCGGCTCGGATGTCGGCAAGACCGTGCTGGTGGCGGGCCTTTGCCGCGCGGCGAAAAAACGCGGGCTGAAGGTCAGGCCGTTTAAGCCGCAGAACATGTCGAACAACGCCGCCGTCGCCGATATCCCCGGCGACAACAGGGCCGGCGGCGGCGAGATCGGCCGCGGGCAATGGCTGCAGGCGCTGGCCTGTGGGGTAAGGCCGACCGTGCACATGAACCCGGTGCTGCTCAAGCCGCAGAGCGATATCGGCTCGCAGGTGGTGGTGCAGGGCAAGGTGTTCGGCGAGGCGCGGGCGCGCGACTATCAGGCGATGAAAGCCAGGCTGATGGACGCGGTGCTGGACTCCTGGGCGAAGGTCGGGGAGGGGGCAGACCTCGTCATCGTCGAGGGCGCCGGCTCGCCGGCCGAGATCAATCTCCGCAGCCGCGACATCGCCAATATGGGCTTTGCGACGCGCGCCAATGTGCCGGTGATCCTGGTCGGCGACATCGACCGCGGCGGCGTCATCGCCTCGGTCGCCGGCACGCATCTGATCCTGCCGGAGGAAGACCGGCGCATGGTCGCCGGCTATCTCATCAACAAGTTCCGCGGCGATGTCTCGCTGTTCGACGACGGCATAAAGGCGATCGGGAAGTTCACCGGCTGGCCGTGCTTCGGCGTGGTGCCCTGGCTGAAGGCTGCCGCGCGGCTGCCTTCGGAGGATTCGGTGGTGCTGGAGCGCCTCGCCTCAGGCGATGAGCGGGCGCTGAAGGTGGCGGTGCCGATGCTGGCCCGCATCGCCAATTTCGACGATCTCGACCCGCTCAAGGCCGAGCCACAGGTCGAGGTGGTGTTCGTGCCGCCGGGCAAGAAGCTGCCGGAGGATGCCGGGCTGGTGGTCATCCCCGGCTCGAAATCCACGATCGGCGATCTCCTGAAAATCCGCGACAATGGCTGGGATCGCGACCTCATCGCTCACCGCAAGCGCGGCGGCCATGTCGTCGGCATCTGCGGCGGCTACCAGATGCTCGGCCGCATGGTGCGCGATCCCGATGGCATCGAGGGCAGCGTCACCGAGACCGAAGGCCTTGGCCTGCTCGATATCGAAACGGTGATGGAGCCGGAAAAAACGGTGCGCAATTCAAGCGCCCGTTCGGTGCAGTTCGGCCTGCCGCTCGAAGGCTACGAGATCCACCTCGGCCGCACCACGGGGCCTGATACGGCAAGGCCGTCGACCATCATCAACGGCGTCGAGGACGGTGCGGTTTCCGCCGACGGCAAGGTGATCGGCACCTATCTGCACGGGCTGTTCTCCGCCGACGCTTTCCGCACCGCGTATTTGGAGAGCCTGGGCGTCAGCGGCGGCGGCATCGACTACCGCGCCGAGGTCGAGAAGGCGCTGGACGAGGTCGCGGCCGAGCTGGAGAGCCATCTCGACTGTGACGCGATTTTTGCGTTGGCGCGATAGTTGCTCGATACGGAAGTTGTCGGATCAGCTTTGCTGGTCTGATGGAGGCGACTACTTCGACGATTAGAGTCTTTCACGTTTTGACGGAAGCGTATCCGGCGTTTGCGAAGTAGTTCATGCATTCGGCTGCCTCGATGGTTTCGACGAGGTGGCCGATGTGGCGCCAGGTGTCCTCGACGGTGCGTTTCTGCGCCTGGCGCATCCAGTGTTTGATCTTGGCGAAGGCCTGCTCGA